>JAXLWC010000065.1:0-33430 GCA_046328675.1 Anaerolineae bacterium | reverse complement strand
CAACTGCTGAAGCGTGAACGCCGCAGCTTGCAGGGGGTTAGCACCGTCTGGGATCGTTATCTCCAGCGGCGTGGTCAAGAGTCCTTCGGCTTCGACGTGAACCCCGAAATCGAACTGCCTATGCCCGCCAATGATCTGCCCGATGTCATGCGCCCCGCGTTACAGCTTGGCGAACTCCATGTGACCAGAGAATCCGCCGAACAGATCATCAGCGTGCCTATCAAAATCGGTGACCAGACCCTCGGCGCGATGTCTTTCGCCCTGCCGCAGGATCGTCCCTTGAGTCAGCGGCAGATCGACCTTGCGCAAAGCGTCGCTGATCGTCTCGCGCTGGCGCTGGATAACACCCGTCTGCTGGAACAAACACAAGCGCAGGCGCTGCGTGAACGTAAAGCCAACGAAGCCGGTAACCAGCTCATCAGCGCCAACAATGTCAACACCCTGCTCGACATGGCCGCCGAAACCTTTAACGAAGCGTTGGGCGCAATTTTCACGCGGATTTACGTGCAGCCGCAGAACATCGAACCCAGCGTGCCATCAACCAATGGGCATAACGGAAAATCCGGCGACAACAGTTCGGGTGCGCACTAGGCGCATTACAAAGTGATTGAGGAATGGTTTGCTTTACTTAACCATCTTTTGCACAAGGCACTGTTATAATAAAAAGAATCCATCCACTATCTGTCGATTCCTGTGTGGCAGTGGGAGCGGCGTATGAAAACAATTTTACGCTTCCTTAATCCTATCTCATGGCCGATCTGGGTCAAACTGGGCGCGCTGGTGGCGACAGTCATGGTGCTTGTCGTGCTTATTGGCCTGCTGCTTCTGGCGAATCTGCGAACTGTCGATACCGCGAACCTTCAGACCTTTACCATTGGCGAGAGCGAAGACCAGCGCACGGAACTCATCGACGCGCTGAATAACGCTCAGGTAACGCTCGACAGCTACGTCCATGATCCTGTGCGTGTTGACGTGCTGGTCAACATCCTGCGTGACATCACCGTTGAACCGGAACTGCGGCTTGAGGCGGCTGAGGGCGTCAATGACCTGCTCGACACAAGCCTGATGTCTACCGGATTATTTTCGGGCATTCGTCTGCTCACCCTTGATGGTTATCTGGTCGCAGGTGCCGGACGCAGTCTGCCCCCCAGCGCCATCGAAAACCGCCAGAACGAATCCGACTCGGAAGAATTTCAGGCGGCAGAAAACGCACGCCTGCTGGGTCGCAGTCAGGACATCGTCGTCTCGGAACAGGGCACCGCGCGTATTGACATCGTCCAGGTCGTCACCGACACGCAGGGTATCCCTGCGGGCTATATGATCGCCACCGTTTACACCTCGCAGGTGATTGTGCCTATTTTGCGCACCAATCCCGACTTTGTGCCGCTGTTCAGTTATGTTATCCGCCGTAACACCGCCGACAACATCATCTTTGTCCCCGGCGACGGACGTACCCGTGCCGAAGACTCGGCGGCGACCAATGCCGTGCAGCGCGCCCGTGATGGTCTGCGTGAGCGTGGCAGCATTGAAGAGTACACTTACCAGACAGAGGTTGTCGAGAATTATCCCGACGGCTCGACAGTGCGCGTCCTCCGTGAACAGCGCGTGCTCGGCTACTACGTTGATGTACGCGTAGGCAACAACAGCGACCTCGCCCTGATTGTCGAAGTACCTGTCGATGCCACCTTCGGCAACACACTGGCGGGGCTTATCCTCGGCAATTATGTATTCGTGCTTGCCATCGCTGGCCCCGTGCTGAGCGCCCTGCTGGTAGCCATCTTCGCCCAGTTCTTCGCCTCACCCCTGCAAAACATCCGTCAGGCATTACGCGCCATCAGCAAAGGCAGCTTTGATGAGCCGATTGCTGCCGCCGAACGTGGTGACGAATTTGGGCAGGTCGCCTTGAGCCTGATTGAAATGCGTGAACAGGTCAAAGCGCTGATTGCTGGCCTGGAACAGCGCATCGCCGCCCGCAGTCGTGATATTCAGGCCACGCAGGAAATCAGCCGCTTCGCCGCGACCCAGCGTGACATCCAGACGCTGATGGATCGCGTCGTCGAACTCATCGTGCAGTACTTCCCCAACATCTATCACGCCCAAATCTTCCTTATTGATGTTGACAGTAAATACGCGGTACTGCGCGCCAGTACGGGCGAACCTGGCGCCAAACTGCTTGAACGCGGGCACCGCCTCGCCGTCGGCAGCCTGAGCGTGATTGGTCGTGTGACCGAGCAGGGTGATTACGTCGTCGCCCGCGATACCGCCTCCAGCGATGTCCACCGCCGCAATGAATTCCTGCCCGATACCCGTTCCGAATTAGCCATTCCCCTGCGCGTCGGCGATAAAATCATCGGCGCGCTGGACGTGCAAAGCAAAAAGCCGGACGCCTTCCCCATTGACGAAGTCGGCGTGCTCCAGACAATGGCTGACCAGATTGCCGTCGCCATTGAAAACGCCATTCTCTATCAGGAAAGCTTGCGCAGCCTGGCGGAAATTGACCGCAGCAAACGCCAGCAAACCCTGCGCGACTGGGAAGATTACATGCAGTTGGAACGTGTTCGCGAAATTTCCAGCGAATACGGCACGCGCACCAACATTGACACCTCTGATTTGCGCCGCGCGGCCATCGCCAACAACCGCACCATGATCGGCAAACCCACCGAGCGCGGCACCATTGCCATCGCCGTGCCCCTGACTCTACGTGGTCAGGTCTTAGGCGCGGCAGAATGGGAACTCCCACTTCAGGACTTCGGCGAAGATAAAGTGCTGCTGGCACAGGAACTGGTGAACCGCCTCGCCATCAACATGGAAAACGCCCGTCTCTTCCAGCAGAGCCAGGTCGCAGCCGAGCGTGAACGTATGGTCAACACCATCAGCGCCAAGCTCACCTCCAAACAGGACATCAACGAAATCTTGCAGACTGCCCTGCGTGAAGTGGGTCAGGCCCTGCGTGCGCCGGAAGTCAGCATTCGGATGCAGTGGGCGGGCGGCGAACAGAAAGCGCCCGATAAATCAGCCACCAATGAGAAATTTATTGAAATTCGCACGCCGACGAACAAAACCAATGGCACAAACGGTAATGTCGACCATGACGGCGTTGAGTAACCCCATACCCGAAGACAGGTATACGAGGTAGACGTTTAAATGGCGCTTTCAAGCTCTCGAAACAACCTCTTTCAGGCACGAGTTCTCAATTATGTGCGGCCACGCATCCTGTTCTTTTTCGCGGTGCTGGGGGCTGTACTTTTTGCGGCGATTGAATTCGCGGGCTATCAAAATCTGGAACAGGCCAATACGCTGGTGCTGGTGCGTTTGACCGAGGCGCTGGACAATGAATTGTCTGTGCCTGCTCAAAGCGCCCTTGAACTGGCGCGCAGTTCGGCAGTGCATCAGTTTGCCGAAATTGCCGAGCCGTCAGAACGCACGCCAGAGATGCAGCTTACCCAGCAGCAGATGCTTCAGCTTTTTGCGGATGTGATTAACGCCCACGATGGTTATCTGGCGATACGTTATCTGACGCGCAGCGGCGTGGTTTTCGGTGAAATCAATCGCTACGCCGAAACCTATCTGTCCTCCATTCCGACAGACGCTGGCGACGATAACCGCAGCAAGTGGACAGACGACGTGGGCTACATCCGTGCCCTCGCCGCGTCCGAAGGGCAGATTGTCATCGGCCCTCCATCGCTGCGTACCGAAAGCACCGACAGCGAAATCACTCTGGCCAACCCGGCGCAGCCTATCCTTCAGTTCTACGTTCCGGTCTTTGATGAGCTGGCGGGTGGTGACAGCATCGGCACGATTCAACTTGAGATTCGCCTTGATCGCATCCTGAGCCTGGTCAACAATGCCGCCAGCACCCCGGATTTGCGCACCAGTGGGCGCGTTTTGCTGGTCGAAGCGCGCAACCGTGCCCTCGCCGACAGCGTTAACCAGACGGCCAACTTTAACTTCCCGGCCAACGGGGCCAACGCCGAAGCCGACTCCCCTAGCAATAACCCCGACATCCCCGGCTTGCTCGCCCCTGATCTGGTCGAATACCTGCGCGTCAATCCGGTAAACATCAGCTTAACCCTCAATCGACTCGATTTGATCTCGGCGCAGCGCTTGAACACGCAGGCGTTGGGCTTAGGCTGGCGCGTGGTGCTGGTGTACGATTTTGTCTCTGCCCTGTTGGGCGTCCACGCCTTCGCCGTGTTCTCTTTCCTCGTCACGCTCCTGATGGGTTATTTCGCCATTCGCCTGATTGATGGGCTTCTGGGAAATGCTCTGCTTCGTCTTAAAAGCTCTAACCGTATCGCCCAGCAAATGGTGCAGGGCACAGGCATCAAGGAACGTTCTGGCGGCGCGATTGTCTCCGGCGGTGAAGAAGACGACGAAATCGGGCAGATCATTGACGTGCTGCAAAATATGTCGTCGTTCGTGCGTGAGATGTCCACCGCCACCAACAAACAGGTTTCGCGTCGTATGCGCAACCTGGAAATCGCCGCGCGCATCAGCCGTGAAACCGCCAAAGCCTACGACGTAGAGGCTCTGGTCAATACCGCGCTGGGCATGATCTGCGATTATCTGGAGTTCTACCACGCGCAGGTTTACCTGACGGACGCCGCCAGTGTGAACGCGGTGCTTTACTACAGCTACGGCGAACGTGGTAAACAGCTTCTGGAACTGGGAATGCGCCATCCCGTTGGCGCGCGCAGTATCGTAGGCACAGTGGCGGCCAGCGGGCGTGCGGTCTTCGTCAATGACACTCACCAGCCGAACACCACACACATGCCCAATCCGCTGCTGCCCAAAACTCGCGCTGAACTTGGCGTGCCGCTGTTCCTCGCCAACCGCGTCCTTGGCGTATTAGACATTCAAAGTTCGCAGCCCGATGTCTTCCACCAGGATGACATGCCTTCGTTTGAACTTATCGCCGACCAACTGGCGATTGCCATTAACAAAGCCGAACTGCTGCGGGAAAAGGCGCAGAATCAGGCGCAGATTGAAGTCCTTACCCGTCAGCTTACCCGTGCCGCCTGGCAGGAAGCCGAAAAGAAAATCGCGCTCGGCAATTACTATCGCTATAACCTGATGGATGTCGATACCAAGCCAGACGAAGCGATGGACGAGGAAAGCACCGATACCTACCTTAACGCCGAAATTTCGATTCGTGGTGAGGTCATCGGTAAACTTGCCGCCGCTGCGCCGGACGGACAAGCCTTTACCGAAGGCGATCAGGCGGTGCTGCGTGCTGTTGCGGAACGTGTGGCGCTGGCCATTGAAAACGCGCGCTTGTTCCAGGAAACGCAGAATACCCTGCTGGAAACATCCATGCTCTACCAGATGGGCCGTTTCCTTAACGAAGCCAACACCCTCGCTGACATCCTTGAGGCCATCATTCGCACCGTTATGCCGGACTGTGTCGGCGGCCAAATCTGGACGTTTGACCGCGTCGATGGCTCATACCAGAGTGATGGCGCTCAGTGGTTGGAAGTGATTGCCGACTATGCCGTTGGTCAGCGTGATGCAGGCGATGAAAACTTCACCGCCTTGCGCCTGCGCGCTGATGACCATCAACTGCTGCGCGAAATTCATCAGGATCGCGTCTCACTGGTCAATGATACCCAGATTGACAGCCGTCTGGACTTTGCCCTGCGTGGCATCTTCCAGCGTATGCAGGCGCGCGCCGTCGTCATGCTCCCGCTGAACATGCGCGGTGAGTGGAGCGGCGTGCTGACCTTCGAGTTCCCTGAGCCGCGAGAATTCAGCGAACAGGACGGACGCACCTACGCCAGCATCATCGATCAGGCGGGTACAGCCATCGACAACCGTCTGCTCAATCAGGAAACCGAAGAAGCCCTGGCGCGTAACGAAGACCTCTACGCCGCCAGCCGTATCATCAACACCGCACAAACATTGCAGGACCTGGTCTACGCCGCCGTGCGTACCAGCAGCGACCCCAGCTTCAACTTCGCCCTGATCGTCCTTGAAGGCGAACTGGACGAGACAGGCTGGCCGACCCAGGGACGTATCGTGGCCGAATCGCGGACGGGTAAAGTTTTCCCGGCCAACATTCCCCACCCCATCGACATCCCCACAGGTTCCTCGCTGCGTGACCGTGAGCCGATGAACGTCATGGACTATAACCCCGGCGAAGAAGATGTCACGCCGCAGGTCAAATGGCTGCGTGAGCGCGGCGTTCGCTTTAACACCATCTTCCCGCTGTTCAGTGGTTCGCAGCCCATCGCCCTGTTCTACGTCATGAACCGTGAGGAACGTGAACTCACCGACACCGAATACGAAGTCTACCGCGCCTTGACAGGTCAGATGAGCACGGTGTTGTGGAACAAGCGCCTGCTCAATCAGACGGCGGAAGCGCTTGACCAGACACAGCGCCTCTATGAAGCGACACAGGCCATCACCCGCGCGCAGGAATTCGAGCATGTCTACGCCGCCGCCGCCGAAAATCTGGGCAATCCGCTGGTCAGCGGTGATGTCAGCAGCGGTCAGGTCGTGCTTTCCACACACATCAGCCACATCGTCATCCTGCTGGCCGAACCAGAGCCAAGCCCCGATGCCCAGTATCTGCGCCGTGTTTATGTCTGGGGGCGCAGTCCCGGCGAACAGGCTATGATCTCGGTCAACAACCGCGTTGACCGTGAAAACGCGCCGCTTGGTCGTCTGACGCTGATGGCCAAGGGAGCCGCCTACTATCCCAACCTGAACCTCGACCCCTCCGCCCGCCGCTGGGTTCGCGCGGCCCTCGATGGCTACGAAGCCGTCTGCGCCCTCATATCGCCGCTGCAATCGCGTCAGAAATGGCTCGGCGCTATGGTCTGCGTCAGCGATCAGGAAAACGCCTTCGATCAGCAGTATCTGCGCTTTACGCAGGCCATCAGTGACCAGGTCGCCATCGCCGTCGAAAACAAGCTGCTGTTTGAAGAAGCCCAGATGGAAGCCCGCCGTGCGCAGTTGGAAGCGCAGCGTGCCCTCGCCCTCGCGGAAGTCGGTCAGTTAGCCACACGCATCGGTAGCGAATTCGAGCGTAACATCAGCGATGTCGTGGCCCGCGTCAGTGAACAGGCCGGTTATGACCGCTGGCTGCTGATGCTCAAGTCCGAAGGCAACAGCCTTGAACGCCTGACGTGGCGTGCGCCCGGCGTCAGCGCCACGCAGACCGCCGTCGGTTATGCCGCACATCTCGACTTGCTCACAGGCGAACACTCCGTTGTCGATGCGGTACGCTTGAACCGCACCGTCGTCGTCAACGACTCGCTGAGTTATGCAGCCTTCGCTTCCTACAATCCGCAGGACGTGCAAACCTACCTCGGCAGGCACATCGCCCGCCCCATCACCGCCAGCGGCCAGGTCATCGGCGCGCTGATGATCGGGCGCGCGCTCTCGACCCCCGATCTGGACGAGCGTGACGAACAGTTCGTCAATACCTTGGCCGCACAGATCACCATCGCCGTTGAAAACCGTAACCTCTTCCGCGCCGTCGAGGACGAACGTCAGCAGTTGCGCGCCATTCTGCAAACGATGCCTGCGGGCGTGCTGGTGCTGGACCCTGACGATTACAAACCTGTGCTGTTCAATGACCGCGTTGAGGAACTGCTGGGCCGTCCGCTGAACGCCGCCCAGCCTTTCACCGCGCTGGAATACGACCTGTATCGTACAGGTACCGAACTCCACTACCCCAATGATGAACTGCCCATCTATCAGGCCATGACCCAGGACAGTCTGGTCAACGCCGACGATGTGGCCGTCATCCGTGACGACCTCCACGTCGATCTGCTGGTCAACGCCGCCCCCATTCGGGATGCCAAGGGGCAGGTCATCGGCATCGTCGCCGCCTTCCAGGACATTAGCGCGCTGCGTTCGCTGGAAAATACGCTTCAGGAAAACCTGCGCGAAACGGTGGCCCTCTACGAAACCACGCGCGCCCTCTCCGAAGCGGGCGAACTCGACGACGTGTTGGATGTCGTGCTGGAGCAAATGCTTATCCAGCAGCCTGATGATGCCTACATCATCATGATGGAAGAAGACCTCTCGACGCTGCGCCTGTCGCGCTTTATCCAGAAGCCCATTCCTTACCTGTACCTGATGGAAAATCTTCTCGATAACCGCCTCACGGTGTGCATCGACAATGTTCAGACCGATACCCGGTTGAACGAGGAAGCCCGCACCATGTTCCGCGAGCTTGAACTTAACGCGCTGGCGGCAACCCCTGTCCGTACCCGCCTGCGTTCGGAAGTACCGCTTGGCTGGCTGATGATCGCCTACACCGATGCCCGCACCATCTCCGACGACGTGGTACGCGGTCTCGAATCGCTGCGTGATCAGGCGGCCACCGCCGTTGACAACCGCTACCTGATCGAGCAAACCCGCAGCACGCTGGAAGAAACCACAGTGCTGTACCGCGCAACCCGTGCCTTGGCCGCCAAAGAAGTCGCCACACCCAACGACATCCTGGACATCGTAATCGAAGACCTGATCGGCAAACATATTGATCAAGCCTTCGTCGTCATGCTCATCGGCGAAAGCTGGGAATCCCCCAGCGCGCGTGTACAGGTCGTCACCACCTGGCAGGGAGCCAATCCTATCGACTTGCAGGGTATGACGCTCACGGCAGACCAGTTCCCGGCGTGGTCACAGCTATCTTCGACCACGATCTGCACCATTGACGATACTAGCATTCACCCTGACCTGACGCCGGAAGAACGCGCCAGCATCGAAAGTCTCGGCGCACAGTCCGTCGCTATTCTGCCGCTGCGTGTGTTGAAGCGCCCCATCGGTGCTATCTGGCTGAGTTCCAGCAGCGTCCACAAACACTCTGATCGTGAACTGCGCACGTTCCAGGCTTTTGCTGAACAAGCCTCCATCGCCCTTGAAGCCGCCCGCTTGCTCCAGCAAACCGAACGCCGCGCCCGCCAGCTCTTGACCTCCGCCGTCGTCAGCCAGGACGCCAGCCGCATCCTCGACCTGAACGAACTGTTCCCACGCCTCGTTGATCTCATCCGCGAACAGTTCGGTTATGACCACGTTCAAATTTTCCTGCTGGACGAAAACAACGACTACGCCGTCCTGCGTGCCAGCACGGGTGAAGTCGGTAAACAACTGTTAGCCGTCGATCACAAACTTAAGAAGGGTTCTCGCAGCGTTATTGGTCGCGTGACGGAAAATGGTGAAGTGGTGATCGTCTCGGACACCGCTGATCCCTCCGTTGTCCACAAGCCGAATCCTTATCTGCCTCTCACCCGTTCTGAAATGGCGCTGCCGCTGCTGATTAAGGAACGCGTCGTCGGTGCTTTGGACGTGCAGTCCAACCTGCCCAACGCCTTCAGCGAGGAAGACATCGGCGCGCTTACCACGCTGGCCGCGCAGATTTCAGTGGCTATCGACAACGCCAGCCTCTACGACGAAGCACAGCAGCGCGCGACGGAAATGTCCTTCCTCTTCGAGCTGACGACTTCCGCCGCATCCGGTAATACTCTGCGTGACTCGCTGCGCACCGTTGCCGAACGCCTGCGAGAAGACCTTCCCGCGCTTGCCGTGACGGTTTACGTGCCGCAGGAATTTGAAGACCGCCGTACCAACACCGTGCGCATTTTGCAGCCGATGTATGTAGCAGGTTCCAGCACGCCGCTCAGCGAAATTGCCGAAGTCCCCGTCGGCGATAACGCCAATCTTGTCAGCATGAAAGCTGCCGACTTGCAGCCGATGATTATTCCCAACGTCGATGAGCATAATCAGCGCTCCATCAGCCAGTACATCCCCATCGACACGGTTGCCCGTTCGGTGATCATCGTCCCCCTGTCTGTCGCCAATCGTCTCGTCGGTATGATCGTCGTCGAAAGCGAACGCCCCAACGCCTACGATATGGATACGCAGCAGTTGATGCTCGCGCTCTCCGGTTCGCTCTCGGCCATCATCCAGAACGCCCAGTTGTTCGATCAGGTGCGCCGCGCCAACGACCAGCTTCGCGGGGCAGACCGCCTCAAGAGCGACTTCCTGGCAACATGAGCCGGCTGCGTACACCCGCCGCTCCATCATCGGCTTCAGCCGCGTGATGCTCAAGGCATCGACGGCCCGCTGACCGAAATGCAGGAGCAGGACCTCAACACCATCACACCGGTCGGCGCCCCGCTTTCGGCTTGATTAACGACATTCTCGATCAGGCCAAGATTGCCGCCAACAAAGCTCTCAAGCTGGACTGCTTGAAATCGAAGCCGCTGATCGACGGCGTCAAGTCAATGGGTCTGGGTTGCATAATGGTACGACAAGTCACACATCAGCATCATGGCCGATGTCGCCCGTACCCAAAGTCTACGGGGATGAGTTCCGCACGCGCCAGGTGCTGAACAATCTCTTGAGCAACGCCATCAAGTTCACACCGCAGGGTTCCGTCACCATCAGCGCCTATGAAATCATCGACGCCGTAACAGGCCTGCAAGATGGTACAGGTAGTGTCGCGAGCATGGTATGGTATCGCCGACAAAGACCTGCCGCTGCTGTTGAGCGCTTCCGTCAGGTCGACTCGTCGCTGACACGTACCGCAGGTGGTACAGGTCTCGGCTTGCCCATCTCGAAAATCTCTTGTCGAGGATGCAGGGAGGGATCATTACCGTCCGTTCACCGAGTCAACGATGGCTCTGTCTTCAGTATCACCATCCCCATCGAGCCAATGCCAGCCGGAAAAGAGCACCGACGAAATGAAGTCCGTCGCGGCTCCGGTCAACGGCACGGGAACGCACAGCCGCATGCCCCGGCCACCAGCAGCGACCTCCCGCGTACCCCACGCAGTCAGCCCAAGTGCTCGGCACCGTCAGGTGCCTCATCGAAGACAATCCCGACATGGTAGACCACACCACCGCCCGTTCGGGCCGTGGCTACCGTCATCTTGCAGCGTGACGGCTTCGAGGTCTTCAACGGTGACAACCCCTTCATGGCCGAGGCGATGATGGCCGGCGGTTTGCGCCACCCTCATCCTCGCCAGGTAATTTCGCCAACGGCGCAGGCTGGGATTGTTGCAGCGCCTCGAGGATCGCGATGACGCGCCGACATCCGGTCGTCGTCGCCTCTCTGGCCGATGACAGTGAACGCTTATCAGGCGGGCGCGCACACCTTCCTGCGTCGGCCCTTCCTGCCGGAGCGATTGACGCGAGCCGTGCTCTCTGCCGAACAGGAAAGCACTGCGAACGCATCCTGATTATCGACGATCAGCCGGACAGCGTGCGTCTGCTCACCCAACTGCTCGATCAGCATGGCAACTACCGTGTCTTCTCTGACCAACGCCAGCGAAGGCATCTCAATGGTGCACGCCGCCGCCTCATCATCCTTGACGCCTGCGGATGCCTGCCAGATGGCTTCGCCGTGTTGGACAGACTGCGCTCAACCCCGAAACCTCCGGCATTCCGATCATGGTGGTCACGGGCAGATCCATCAACGCCGACGAGCAGCAGTTGCTCTCCGGCGTGCGCGTGCTCTCCAAGACCGATATTACGGCGGAAACCTTCGAGAACTTCATCAGCGGCGTGCGCGCGGATTTGTCCGGCGAAAACGGGGCTTAATGTTGACAGGCGGGATACCCTTCTCGCCTGTTGTCTGTAAATTGAATCAAAATCTCTATCCTGCTGTTCTTTCTCTTAAGGTACAATCAAGGTGATCTGGAAGTTGGATCACCTTGCTTCTTTATTTGAGTGGAAGTATGCCCAAACATCTCGAACTTGAATGCATCAATTGTCACACGCGTATCCCCCTGAACAGTTCGCTGGTCGGCTGTCCGCAGTGTGGCGAGAATATCCTCGAAGCCCGTTACGATCTTGGTCAAATCAACGTCAAGGAATGGGTAGGTGATCTACCGCGCCGCCGCGCCTCGTTATGGCGTTACCACGAAGTGCTGCCCATCATGAATCCCAATGGCGTCGTGACGATGGGTGAAGGCGGGACGCCGCTGATCAAGTCACAGGCTTTGGCTGCGACGCTCGGACTTAAACATCTGTATATCAAGGATGAGCGTCAGGGGCCGACAGGCAGTTTCAAGGATCGTCAGGCCACCGTCGCCATTTCCGCCCTGCGTGAAATCGGCGTGAAAGAGTTGGTCGTCGCCAGCACGGGTAACGTCGCCATCGCTTACGCCGCGTACTGCGCGCGTGCGGGCATCAAGCTGTGGGCCTTCTTCCCCAGCCTTGCCCCCAACGAGAAGATGCGCGAAGCCGCCCTCTACGGCGCGGAAGTCATTAAAACCACGGGCAACTACGACCAGACCAAAGAACTCGCCGCCAAATTCGCCAAGACCAAAGGCGTCTTTCTGGATCGGGGCATCAAAAGCGTCGCCGCTATCGAAGCCATGAAAACCATGTCCTACGAAATCGCCGAGCAGCTTGGCAACGAATTGGAAGACGGCAAACGCTGGCGTTCTCCCGATTGGTTCTTGCAGGGCGTCAGCGGCGGCATGGGGCCTATCGGCGTCGGCAAAGGCTTCCGCGAAATGTTCGACTTCGGCCTTGTGGACAAAATGCCAGCGATGGGCGTCGTTCAGGCCGCCGGCTGTGCGCCAATGGTCGAAGCCTTTGAGCGTGGTCAGCGGGTCGCTACGCCTATCGAAAATCCCATGACTATCATCACCACGCTGGCAACGGGCAACCCCGGACGCGCCTACGAACTGCTCTACGACTACGTACAGGAATTCGGTGGGCGTTTTGTCTCTGCCAGCGACGACGAAGCCTTCAACGCCATTCGCATCGCCGCCCGTTACGATGGCATTTCCGTTGAACCCGCGACAGGCATCACCTTCGCGGGCTTGTTCAAGCTCGTGCATCGCGGCCATATCAAGCCTGACGACGTGGTAGTCCTCAACTGCTCCGGTCACACCCTGCCCGTTGAAAAGGAAATTCTGGGCGATCACTGGCAGCAGTTGGTTGATCTCACCGACAAGTTCAACGCACCTGTCCTGCCGGAAGATGGTTTGCTCGCGGCGGTCAATCAGATGAGCCAGCTCAAGCGCGTGGTCATCATCGAAGACACGCCCGAAGCCGCCCGCCTGATTATGCGCCTGCTCAAGAGCCGCAGTAACTGCGACGTGCAGATTGCCAGCAACGGGCGCGAAGGCATTGAGATGATTATTCGCCACAAACCCGATCTGGTGATTACCGACCTGATGATGCCGGAAATTGACGGTTTTACGGTCATCGAGTATGTTCGTTCCAATCCGCAGACCAGCCAGATTCCCATCGTCGTCGTCACCGCCAAGGAACTGACCGTCAAGGAACGCGCGCGTCTGGAGGGCATGGTCGATATGCTGCTGCCCAAGGGTTCAGCGCTGGACGATGAATTTGTCGAAAGTCTCGTGGAAAAACTCGACAAATGACGGCTGGTTTACTGAGTTTGATACGAAACCCGTATCAACTCACTACCCTTTCCTAACTTGGAAACGTGTGCGGGCGTCATATACTGTAAGACTAGAGGGATGTGAATTTGAACAGCAAGCGCAAAATTCTGTACATCGAAGATGATCCCAGCAGCCGCATGTTGGTGGAACGCACGCTGCGTTTTGCGGGTTATCAGGTCGTGATTGCTGAGCGCGGCCTCGAAGGAATTGATCTTGCGCGCCAGGAATCACCCGACTTAATCCTGACAGACATCAACCTGCCCGACCTCAGTGGACGCGAAATCACCGCCCGCTTGCGCGCCGACGCCCGTTTTAAACATACGCCCATCGTCGCCCTCACCGCGCAGGGCTATGGCGAATATCGCGAGATGGCGCTGGCCGTCGGCATCAGCGGCTACCTGACTAAACCCGTAGACGTTGAAGCGCTGCCCCTTGAAATCGAAGCTTACCTCAGCGGCAAAAAAGAAGCGCTGGACAAGGAACGCACCGCCGAAATGCAGGTGGTGGTCATGCAGGACATGGTGCGCCAGCTAGAGGAAAACATCCGCAAGCTGGAAGAAAATAACATGGCCTTGCAGCGTATGGACAAAGTGAAGGAAGCCTTCATCCAGAAGACCGCCCACGAACTGCGCACGCCGCTGGCCGTCGTCTTTGGTTACAGCCGCATGTTGGAAGACATCACGCGCCGCGACACCTTTCAGGACGAAAACCTGAAGAACATGATCAAGATGCTGATTGACGGCATCCAGCGTTTGCACGGCACGATCAACGAAGTCATCACCGCCAGCCGCATCATGACCAACCAGATTGATCTGGCGATTGGCGCGCTCAATTTGCAGAACGTTGTCTATCGCGCTGTTGCTTTGTATGAAGGCCCGTTGCAGCAGCGCCAGATTACCGTCCACACCGCCCAGAATGGCTGGCCGACCTCCATGCGCGGCGATAGTGAACTGCTGTATTCCGCCATGACTAATTTGCTGAGTAATGCCATCAAGTACACCCCGGATGGCGGTCAGATTCATATCGGGGTCAGCGTCGATTCGCATCAGGGTAAGGTACGGCTGAGCATCCGCGATACTGGCATTGGCATCAATCGCGCCGACCTTACCGCTATTTTTGAGAAGTTTCACAGCGGCGGTGCCCACGAAAACCACTCCAGCAGCAAAACAGCCTTCAAGGGCGGCGGCTTAGGCTTAGGCTTAACGGTTGTGCGCGGCATTATTGAAGCGCATGGTGGACGCATTTGGGTCGAAAGCCCTGGTTATGACGAACAGGCTTGTCCCGGCAGCGACTTTATTGTTGAACTGCCGCTTGTCGCCATGCCAATCGTTCGCAAACGAGCGCATGAAGTGCTGACATGAAAAACGAAGACCGCTTTTCTCTGGTTGAACTTATTCCCGTGCTGGGAACTCCCTTCTTCTTAGGGCTTGCACCCATTTTTGGCAAATTGGCCTATAGTGCGGGGGCAGATTCTTTCGGAGTGGCGGCGCTGCGCACGATTGTCGCCGTGGCCCTCATGTGGACGGTGTACCTCATCTTTTTCCGCAGGTATGTCTACATCTATCCTGCCGGGCTGTTAGGCTGTGTGGTCATCGGTGTTATCAACGGCATCGGCTCGCTGTTCTACTACGGCGGCTTGACCTACCTCGATGCTTCATTGGTGCAGCTTCTTAATGGCATGTACCTGCCGATGGCGGTGCTGCTCTCGCATCTGGGCGGCCAGCGCGTCCAGCGCCGCACGCTGATTCGCGTTCTGCTTGCCGTCTGTGCCCTGATTATCCTCACAGGCTTCGGCACAAAACCGATGAACTGGTTAGGCGTCGGCCTGATGCTGGGCAGCGCGCTCATGTTCGCTGGAACCTTCATGTTCAGCCAGTACGTGCTTTACGAGATGCCAGCCCCGACAGGCGCGCTTTACATCCTCACAACGATGGGCGTAGTCGTCACCGTCGTCTGGCTGTCTGTCGGCGCGCAGATGACCCTGAACACGCTTGAAGGTGCCCTGCTCCCGATTACCTTGTTAGGCGTTTCAACCGCCCTTTCGCGCCTCGCCATGTTTGCCGGGGTGAAACTGCGCGGCAGCGTCGAAACTGCCGTCACCGCCATCGCTGAAATCGGCGTAGCGCTGGTGCTGGCAGGCATCGTACTTCAGGAACAGTTATCGCTCCTACAGTGGGCAGGCGTCGGTTTGCTCACCATCAGCATTCTGCTCATCCGCCGCAATGACCTGCTGCCGCACGGCTATAACCCCAGCGCGCTGCTGATCTCCAACATGGCCAGCGTGCAGTTCCAGCGTATCGCCTTTCACCGCGCCTTTGGCACGCACGAACAGGACAACGAACAGGGCGTGATGGCCACCATCACCTCCGACGAATTAATGGCTATTCAACGCATGATGGGGGCTAAACAAGGCCCCGTAGACCCCTTCCCCATCAACCCCAAAGCCGGTTACAGCGTCGATCTCAAATCCTTCCTGCCGCGCGTCGTCAAGTCTGCTGAACCCAAACTCAAGGCGGACGACATGGACAGCACGCAGCCTAAGAAAGACCCCACCGAACCGAAGAAGCCGCTGAAAAGTCCCAAAGACTCGTTCAACTCCAAAGCAGGTTGAACAGCGCCTATAGACAGCGCTTTTTTCGCCGCAAACGTGCCTCCCCGTGAACCGGTCTTGAGCCGTATGCTCAAACTTGCTCCCCTCATGAGCCAATTTCAACGGTTGCCGCCCACAACGGCGTGTGTGAAGGACTCTCTCCATCGTCACACCAGTCCACCCCTCAACTCGTTTTTTCAGGCAGCCCGCACCTTTAGCTGCGGGCCATCTACCCCTTGTCGAATGCCTCTCGCCAACCCCACATTTGACAAAACAACCCATTGCCATTAAACTTTAGGGCGTAACACAAATATGAAAATATGCGTTTTTTGAAAACATTTTAAAAAGCTGGGTTGTTGTTAGTCTCATCAGGTTGGGTCCTGCGCGGCGGGACCTTCGAACCGTGTCAGGGGCGGAAGTCAGCAGCACTAAGGAGTATATCCCGGGTGTTGCAGGGGCGCCTGACCTGAGTAGACTGACAACAACCTTTCGTTTTTCTTATCGCCCGTGAGCAGTGTTTATGCAGCCGGACGGTCACTTCCTCCCAGACGACACCCAGCCTATTCGACCACCAAGCCGCCGTTTACCGCGCTGGTTGTGGTTTACCTTTACCTTGTTTGCCTGCCTGATAATCTCCCTGTCGGCTGTCGCCATCGGCGTCCTGCTGACGCTCGCCAACGCCATCCCGGTTACCCTGGTTATGGGTTCCACCGAGTACCCCTTGACGACCAGCGCGCGAACTGTCGGCGCTCTGCTGGATGAGGTCAATGTGACGCTCAACGACGGGGACATTGTTTCGCCTGCACGCGAAACGCCCATCGTCCGCGATATGGTCGTGCGCGTCCTGCCTGCTCACACCGTCGTCCTGACCGTCGATGGGCAGTCCACCGTCGTCTACACCTCGCGGCCGCTGCCCGCCGCTATTCTGGAGCAGGCCAGCCTCAGCCCTGATGATCGCATCCTCATCGACGGCACGCAGGCCAGCTTGAACGACATCGCCGCCTGGACGCAGCCTGTGCGCCACATCGAAGTGCGCCGCGCCCTGCCCGTCACCATTCACGAAGGCGACGCTGCCACGACGATCCGAACAACCGAACTGACGGTAGGTGAAGCGCTGTTCGCCTCTGGCGTGACGCTGTACCTTGCCGATGCCGTTACCCCCGCGTTGAACACGCCCATCAGCGCGCAGTTAGACATCACCGTACAGCGTGCCGTCCCCGTAACCATCATCGCCGACGGTTTGACGCTGGAAACCCGCACACACGGCACAACCGTTGCCGATGCGCTGACGCAGCTTGGCGTGATTCTCGTTGGGCTGGATTACAGCATACCCGACGAAGACAGCGCCTTGCAGCCGGGCATGTCCGTGCGTATTATCCGCGTCACCGAGGAAGTGCTGACACAGCAGGAATCCCTGCCCTATGACACTGTTTTTCAGGCAGACAGCACGCTGGAACTTGACCAGCGCCAGGTGACGCAGGCGGGGCAAACTGGCCTGCGCCAGATCACCACCCGCGTACGCTACGAGAACGGCGTGGAAATCAGCCGCGAAGTAGAAGAAGATGCCATCATCTGGGAACCTGTGAATGCGGTCATCAGCTATGGCACGAACATTGTGGTGCGCAGCCTCGATACGCCGGATGGTACAATTCAGTACTGGCGCGTCCTGCGGCTCTATGCCACCAGCTATCATCCGGCAGTGCTGGGCGGCGACGATGTGACGGCCACAGGCGCGCATCTGGAACGCGGTGTCGTCGGCGTGGAGACCAGCCTCATTCCCTTTGGCACGCAGATGTACGTGCCGGGTTATGGCACGGCGCTGGCCGCCGACACCGGCCCTGACCGCAGCAGCCCCTACTGGATTGACCTCGGTTACAGCGATGCCGACTGGGTGTCATGGTCGCGTTATATCGACGTGTACTTTGTGCTGCCTGTACCTGCGGACGTGGTCTACATCCTGCCGGAATGGCGTCCACTGCGCGGCACGACGCCGTAGAACCCCCAGTATTTCTTATCGTATTTGCCGACGGCTGAGCGCTGACAGTCGTTTAGTAACGGAGACCGCCTCATGACCAACCCCAAGATTCTCACCGAGCACTACGAAGTGCCGCCGAAAAAGAGCCTCGGACAAAACTTTCTCCACGACCCGAACGCGCTGGAAAAAATCGTGAACCTCGCCGACCTGATGCCCGACGATACGGTGCTGGAAATCGGGCCGGGCACAGGCGCGCTGACCGAGGTGCTGGCCAGGCGTGTGCGCCATGTGATCAGCGTGGAGATTGACGAGCGCCTCCAGCCTTTGTTGGAAGACCGCCTCGGCATCTTCGACAACGTTTACGTGGTCTACGCCGACATCCTGCAAACCGATGTCCTCAAGCTGGTCGGGCCGAAGCCTTTCGTGGTGGTCGCCAACCTGCCCTACTACATCACCAGTAAAATCCTCGCCCACCTGCTGGAAAACTACCGCCGCCCGCGTCGGCTGGTGCTGACGGTTCAGCAGGAGGTGGCTGAGCGTCTGATTGCCAAACCCGACGACATGAGCCTGCTCTCGGTGAGCGTGCAGGTCTTCGGCAAGGCACGCATCGCCATGAAGCTCAATCCGGCGGTGTTCTGGCCGCGCCCCGACGTGGACAGCGCGGTGGTGGTCATCGACACCTACGACAAGCCGCCTGTGGACGTGCCAAGCATGGAAGCCTTCTTCAAGGTGGTCAAAGCAGGCTTCAGTCAGAAGCGTAAGCAGTTGAAGAACTCAGTGGGGAGCGCGCTGGGCATGAGCCACGAGGAAGCGGGGGCGCTGCTGGAACAGGCAGGCATCGACCCCCGCCGCCGTGCCGAAACCTTGACGCTGGAAGAGTGGGCGGCACTGACGCGCATCATCGGCTAGCAGTGCTTGCAAAAGGCGAACAATCGCCTGTGAAGCTGCCATCCTCGTAGGGGCTTAGCGCTGCTAAGCCCTCACGTAATCTTGCTATAGACAGATGGACGCAGAGGATTAGGCCGGCTTTTTGCAGGGGTACACACCAAGTTCAACCAATATCCGGCGTTCCTTGATACGTTCTACTGCGTTCATCTGCAAAAGGAAAGTTGTGACGCGACCAACTGCAGTTGAGGGTACTATGCGCAGACCATCCAGGCGAAAGTGATCTTCCCATTTTTGTTGACGGGGATTAAACAAAGGCACGATTGCGGCATCCGCTTCCCAATCCACAGAACTGAGGTCGCTGCCTTTGAAGCTGTTACACCAGTAGCAGCTTAAACCGAGGTTATCTGCTGTTGTTGAACCGCCATGTTTTTCTGCAATAATGTGGTCAATAGCAAAGTCCAGCGACCTATCTTCCGTGCTCGAAAGGCAGTATTCACAGCACCCACCTGCACGTTCAATCACCTCACGGCGCAGCACTGCGCTGATATAGGTTTTGCTCATGACTGCGCTTTCAGCCTCAGTTTGGCTTTGGCCTTTACCACTGTGAGCAGATGGTCAATCTGACGAAATTCCGCCATCTCGGCACGTTCATCGTCAGACAGGCTCCCTGCCCGATTCTTTTCGAGCAGTTCCTGGGCGCGCAGTTGCAGCGTTTCGGGCAGGCGATAAGCGGCGATTTCGGCTAACGTGGGCGCAGACGCGAGAAAATCTGTGACCACATCTTCAATCGTCTTTTCGGGCGCTAAAGGCATATCCACCTCCGATGACTTTTCCCCATTTTACGTGCCTTCGTCTCAGGACTGCAAATCGCCATCCTCGTAGGGGCGCAGACTATCGCGCCCCTGCTTCACACGATCACCGCCCAACCGCCTTCAGGCGCTTCAACGCAGCCCTTTTACGGCAGGATGTTGCCTGCTGCCAGATAGATTTCGTACCATTCCTGCCGCGTGAGCGTAATATTCGACGCCTTGCACATATCCTTCAACCGCGCCGCATTCGTCGTGCCCACAATCGGCTGCATTTTCGCGGGGTGGCGCAGCAGCCAGGCGATGGCAATCGCCGTGTTCGCCACGCCCTTTTCGGCGGCCATGCGGTCAATGACGGCGTTGAGTTCCGGGAATTTGGGGTTATCGAGGAACACGCCCTCAAAGAAGCCGTACTGGAACGGCGACCAGGGCTGAACGGTGATGTCCTTCAGGCGGCAGTAATCAAGAATGCTGCCGTCGCGGTCTATCGACGCATCAATTTCCATGTTGACGGTGATGCCCGCGTCGATCATGCCCGTGTTGGTGATGCTCAGTTGCAGTTGGTTGAAGATGATCTTCTGCTTGACGAATTTGGTCAGCAGTTCAATCTGCATCGGGTTCTGATTGCTGACGCCAAAATATTTGACCTTGCCGCTGTCCTGCAAAATCGTGAACGCTTCGGCCACTTCTTCCGGTTCGACCAACGCGTCGGGGCGGTGCAGCAGCAGCACATCCAGATACTCGGTGCGCAGGCGTTTTAAGCTGCCATCCACCGCGTTCAGAATATGTTCTTTGGAAAAGTCGAACATGCCTTTGCGGATACCGCACTTGCTCTGGATGTGCATTTTTGCGCGCAGCGTCGGGTTCATGTCCAGCGCTTCGGCAAAGCGGGCTTCCGATTGGCCGCCGCCGTAAATGTCGGCATGGTCAAAAAAGGTCACGCCTTCGTCCAGCGCCGTATGAATCAGGTGCGAGATTTCGGCGCTGCTCATGCCGGAGATGCGCATACAGCCCAGCGAGATTTCGGAAACGTCAAGGTCAGTGCCAGCGATATGAATGCTTTTCATCTCAAAGAATTCTCCTATGGGAATATTGTTTGGGAAATAGTACGGGGAAGGAACAACATCGCCTCAATAGTAACCCATAAAGCGGATTTCACCCTTATTTGGGGTGGGGATTTTGGATGCAGGGATATTAGAGGGTATCTGGCGGCTGTGGTGCTGCGGCGGTAGCTGATGAAAACCGTCTTATGTGGGTCGTTGGTCATCGCGTGGGAAATCCTCACTATGCTTCCAATGGATGATTGGCATATTATAGCGATAAGTGCGCACATCTTGGCGTGAAAGGCTGTGCATGTATGAATCTGGACATTCTCATAAGACTGTTTGTTAAATATCAAGCCCGCACCAGTTTCCTAAAAGGCAGTGAATTTCTGATGCCACCAGATGATGCTCTAAAGCTGGTCGATGAGTTAAAAAGTCTGGGGGTGCTCATCATGGGAAGCAGCGGATGGTACGATGTTGATCGGGAAAGGAATTGGATTGGTGAGGCTCTGGAGGATGACTTTTTATGTTGGAGATACAATCCTGCACGCAGAGGATAACGTCCAGCAAAGTGCTGACGCCGTCACCAATTTCATTAGCACTCGCTTGTCTCCACGGGAACAGCTTATGTATCCCTCACACTCGACATTGCCCAGGAGCAGTGGGAAACCGTGTGTGCGGCTCTCCACCGTTTGTAGCTAACGACTAACAACTTTTCGTTAGCTTTTCCCAACCTTCACAAACTTTCGTTTCCCATTGGGATATCTATCACGTTTTTCGGGCTGTACCGTGCCGAGATCAAACAGGATTACTCCTCACTGCGCCCATTGCAACACAATGGGATGGAACGGAATTATCGCTCCCTCAAACCTTCGTCTTCTCCCTCAAATGCCCTTGTGCCGCCCGTTTTTTAAACCCCGCCCCATCCCCCGCCGTCAGCCCTCCGCGCACAGCTCCAGAATGGCGGCTTTCATCGCGGCGTTGACCTCAAAATGCTGCGCCAGAAACTCCACAATGGCAGCGGCGGCCTGCGGCGTGGCCTCGTAGCCCGGCAGGAAACGCGGCAGATGTGTCGTAAGCTCCGGGAAGCGCTGCTCAAAGCGCCGTTCAGGGGTATACGGATCACGGAAGGCGGGTTTTTCGGCCTCGATCTGGTCGGCCAACTCCACCAGCCGATCTACCGCGTAGCCCTGCACAAAACGCAGCGCCGACAGCTTCTCGCCGCGCCGATAGCGTCCCATGCCGACGTAGAGGTTGGTAATCGCTTCGCCCAGCAGCCACTCGACGGTTTTGGGCGTAGGCAGCTTAACACGCGGCGCCAGCAGCGAGGCATCGAAGCCCACCGCCTGCCATACGATGCGCCCCGGCGCAAAGGGAATTTCTGCCAGTTCCTGCGGTTCAAAGATGGCGTTTTCGCAGAAGATACCGTCGGCAAACAGCAGCTTGTAGCCGTCGCGGGTATTCTGGAAGGCGTAGGCGATAGGGTGCGCAGCGGCCAGCCAGTCGAGGCTGCTGAGATAGGCGGCCTTATGCCCCTGCTCCACGATGACGAAAAAATCCAAATCCGAGTAGGCATCGAGCCGTTCACGCTCCACGCCTACGGAACCGAGTCCTAACAGAGCGAGTCCATGTCCGCTGGCCGCGAGCGCCTGACCGATCTCGTCCAAGCGCCGCAGCAGTAAAGCCGGTCTATCCATTGCGCAGCGCGTTCAACTGGTTGCGGGCGCTGTCGAAGGCGGCATTAATGGCGCTGACGGCGATTTGCCCACGCGCCAGCCCAGAAGACAGCGCGCTGGTGTCGCAAGCCGTGCGGAAATCGCGCCAGCCTTCCCGCAGAAGCTGCAAGCCAAGGTTAACAGCATCCACCGTTTGGCGCAGGGCGGGTGAAGCGGCGGCGGCTTCGTCGGGAATAGTGTAATCGTCCGGGATTTCCGGGTCGGGCTGACCGCAGCCGCCCGTCGTACCGGAGCTTTGCACGTCTGACCAATAGGTCGAGAGCAGCACGGCAGGCCCGCGCACGGTGGTCATGTCGTCAATCAACGAGGACAGCGGCGCGAAATGAGCGCTGGGGTCTGCGCCGGGAACAGGCGTGGCCGTCGGCGGTTCTTCGGTCTGCGTTTCGCTGGATGCTTCGGTGGCGACTTCAGTAGCGGCGGCGCTGTCCTGCACTTCGGACATGTCCAGTTCCAGCGTGACCAGATCGGACTGCGCAGTGGCGATGGTTTGCAGCGGCGCGCTGGCGTCCTGGGCGGTAAGCGCGGGCGTAGCAGCCAGGCAGGCGGTATCCAGCACACTCTTGGCAGCGGTGAAGCTGTCGATGGCGGCATTGAGGCGGTCTACGATGGCGCTGAGTCCGCTGTAGGCGGCGCTGTCAGCGCTGGAAAGGGCATACGGTGTCAGTTCATTGAAGAAGGCGATACAGTTACTGTCGCTGAACGTGCCATCGACTGCCGCCTGATACTGAGCTTGCAGCGTTGTCAGGTTGTCGCGGGTTCTGCCGATCAGCGCCGTGATTTCGGATTTCAACTGTGACAGCGGCAGCACATCGCTGTTCCCGGCATCGGCCACCTCGGTCACGTCCACGATTTCGCCGTCTCCCCCACCGAAGGACAAACCGCCCGTCGCAAAGACGCCGACGACCAGCACGACCAGCGAAATCACCAGCCCCAGCATCACCATCATCAGGGTGCGCGTGGGGATGCCCAGGCGCTTGCCCAGCTTGCCCTCTGTGGTAACACGCTTGAGCAGCATCAGCACTTTGTCATCCTGCCCGCTGTCCAGCGCCTGCTGTAAGGCACGGAACTTGCCCAGCGCGTAGACCAGCGCATTTTTGACACTGGGGTCTTTTTCGCGCTGGTAGAGCTTCACCAGATGCTCAATGACATGCGGTTCCCCCGATTCGCCCAGCCACAGCACGGCGGCGCGGCGGCTTTCTACCTTCTTGGAGGCAAGAAGTTTTATATTCTGATCGACTTTTGCTTCAAAATCGGCAAGATCGTTATCAAAACCAGCCATGACGCTGCCCTTTTTCAGAAATTGGTTACAAACATGAACCTATGATATTGCAAGTAGAACATCATCGCAATAATAAGCAGGGACGCAAAATTAAATGCCCCTGCACAATCCCCGCTTATCAGGCAAATTCTGTTACCGACACTTCCTTGTCCATTGAGGTATCTTCCTCGATTTCGCGCACCTCGCGGAACAGATAGCCGCTGAGGGCAATCAGCGTTCCCAGCGTGCAGGTGCAGATGAACATCAGCCCCATGCCCGCGCCCGGACCTGTGCCGACCAGCCAGCCAAAGCCCCCGGCAAGCAGTCCTCCCTGAGCCATCAGCGGCTCAAACACCCGATCTGCCAGCAGGCCGCCGAACAAATAACCAAAGGGCAGACTGACGGGCTGTAACATGTCCTTGATCGAGAGCACCCGCCCTTGCACATCCGGCGGCACTTTCGACTGCCAGATAGCCGCGTTGGCGCTGGCGATGAACGGGCTGAACACCGCCCCACTCATACCCGCGATGACCCACACCGGAATCGAGCGCCCAACACCAAAGAGGAAATCGCCGAATAAAAACGACAGCGCGGTAAAGCCCAGCACCGCATGAATTTTCCTGCGCGGCGCGAAATTCGCACTAACCAGAAGCCCGCCGATTACGCCGCCCAATCCCAATGCACCCTGAACCGCCCCCAGCGCGACCTGATCGCCGCCCGTCCGCGCCAGAATCATAGCTGGGAGTGTGCCGCTATAGGTTAGTCCGGTGAGCAGATTGTGGCCAGCGAAAATCATAAGCAGCCGAAGAAAACCTTTGTGCCGCGCGATATAACGAAAGCCGAAGCGCAGTTCGTGCCAGAAGTTGCCTTTAGCGGCAGCCCCGACGGCTGAGACCGCAGGCCGGGGAAAACGGACGCTGAACAGGGTAATCATGGCGATAACAAAGGTTGCCACATCAATCAGCATCACCCCCTGAAGGTTGATGGCCGTCAGCAGCAGCCCTCCCAGGAATGGCGCAATCATCTGGCACATCGAGGACGCCAGTGAGCGCATTCCGGCGGCGCGGGCAATTTCCTGGCGCGGAACCAGCACCGAAATTGCCGAGGAATAGGCTGAATTCTGGAAAGCCTCAAACGCGCCTGTCAGCCCTTCCGCCAGATACAAATGCCAGATTTGCAGCGTGTGGGTCGTGTACAGCAGCAGTATGGCGATGGTCATCAGGCCCGCGCCCAGATCGGCCAGGATCATCACTTTGCGTCGGTCAAAACGATCTACCAGCACACCAGCAAAGGGGCTAAAAATCACCAGCGTGATAAACGAGAAGAAGCCAAGCAGCGCCAGGGTGGTCGCGCTGCCGCTTTGTTGATAGGCCCAGATGAGCAGGGCGAAGCGCGTCATGGACGTGCCCATAAGCGAGGCAAACTGCCCCACCCAGACGATTTTAAACGTCCGCATCCCTTCGGGATGAGTTTGTGTCATTCTGCGTTCCTCCAATAGAAGTTTCCCGCCCCAACCTCCCAACAGGGAGGCATACAGGCAAATAAAAAGCCTCGAACATCGGGCAGCGCACACGGTTTGGCTTAACGAACGTAAGGAGATCGTTAGCGAGTCAACGATTCAATTCCGGGCGCAGTCCTAAGGTCACTCGCCACATTGAACATGAAAATGTGCAATGAGAAATCGAGGGTGTTCGAGGCGGCTTACATAACGGTTTTCCATGGGTTCAGGGCAAACGCCCTTACAGAACGACTTTTTCATTATAGCGCACAATGCTAATTCATCCAGAAGCCAATCCAACCCACGAGAGCGATTAACTCATCACAAGGGTTCTTCAGGGTTCGCAGGTACACACCTGCAAAGCGTGCGCGTCGGAGGCTGTGGACAGCCAACAGGCCGCCCTGAGGACAATCCTGAGGATTACCCAATAATAAGCGAACAAGTGGTTGATTTATCTGCGGTTTTAGACCAAAATGGTTCTATATGGTTCAGCAGTAGAGAAACCCCATGTTAAACGCTACAAGCCTAAATGTCCCCCTGGATCGGGAGGGCGAGGAGCCGATCTATCGTCAGTTGATTCGCCACATTCGGATGCAGATTGAAAGCGGAACTCTGCCCGCCGGGACGCGCTTACCCGCCAGCCGTGACCTGGCTCGCCAGTTAAACGTCAGCCGCATCAGCGTGGTTAATGCTTACGCCGAGCTGCGCTCAGAGGGCTTTTTGAGCGCTCATGCCGGACGCGGCACCTTCGTCGCTCGCGAAGGCAGCAACGGCAGCGCGCCACAGGAAAAACCTGTCAGCCCTGCCGCCACACGCATCCACGAAGCACCAACGACGCCAGATCGCTCCCTGCGCGAGATGATGCGCATGTCGCGCAAGCCGGGCGTGATTAACTTCAGCCAGGGCGCGCCGCCGGTGGATTTTTACCCGATGCACGCGCTGCGCGAGGCCATCAACACGGTGTTGGATCGCGATGGCGCGAAAGCAGTAATGTACGAGATGACCGAAGGTTACGGGCCACTGCGCCATGCGGTGCGCGATTATGTCAGCGCGCTGGGGATTCAGTGCAGCACCGACAGCGTGCTGATTACGGGCGGAACGCAGCAGGCGCTGGACATGGTCATTCAGGCGCTGCTGAGTGAAAATGACATTCTCGTGACTGAAAACCCAACTTACCTGGGCATGATTGACATCGCACGCACGCGCCGCGTTCAGCTTCAGGGCATTCCGATGGACGACGATGGCATCCGGCTCGATATGCTGGAGAACTTCATCATCGACCACGCGCCCAAGCTGATTTACGTAATGCCCTCGTTCCACAATCCGACGGGCAAGGTGATGCCGCTGCATCGCCGCCGCCAACTGTTGAATCTGGCAGCAGATTATCACGTCACGATTCTGGAAGATGGCGTGTATCACGAACTGCGCTTTGAAGGCGACAACGTGCCGCCGCTGAAAGCGCTGGACGATCAGGGCGTCGTGATTCATGCCAGCGGCTTTACCAAGATGATGCTGCCGGGCATCCGCATCGGCTATGTGATTTGCGACAGCTCACACTATGAGCGCATCGTGCGCGTCAAACAGGCCGCCGATATTTCGACGCCGACGCTCAACCAGCGCGCGATTCATCTGCTGCTGGAACGCGGTGTGCTGGCGCAGCAGTTGGAACGCAACAACCGCGAACTCAGACGGCGGCGCAAGGTCGCGCTGGAAGCAGCCGAAAAATTCTTCCCGCCCGGCACGCGCTGGAACATGCCGCAGGGGGGCTTGTACCTGTGGGTGGAACTGCCCAAAAGCGGCCCGACGGCTGCTGAACTGTACGTCTCGGCGGTGGAAATGGGCGTGTCATATGCCATCGGCAGCGTGTTCTATACGACAGTGGGTGGCAGTCACCGCCTGCGCATCAACTTCGGCGCACAAAAACCACCGGAGATTGAAGAAGGCTTCCGGCGGCTGGGGCGCGCCTGGCGCGAACTGGCCTGCGACTACCCGGAGATGGAAAAAGCGCCGCTGCTGTAGCGGTGAGTGGTGAGTAACGAGTAAGGCGTTATGCTAGTTTGTTCTGACAAATTGGGTGGTTTTCGCTTTAAGCTAAAGGTTGAGGCGAACAAGGGGAAAAGCGGTAAGCACATGCTGCGGGACACATACTTCCTATGGCGCGCTTACAGTCTTTTGGACTAGCCCGCACCTTTAGCTGCGGGCGGATAACTCACATCTAAAATCATCGAGCATAACGGCGGAGTCATGAGTGAAATGCGCGAGTAAATCGCATGTTCACGCAATCGCAGTAGGAATATGAACGGGATGTGCCATTCCAGCACATCCTGTTTTTTGCATTTAAAATAGAACATAATTTCTAAATCATGCTACAATAAGGAGGGCTAATCAGTTTAAGGAGGCGGCGATGAATTCTGGCATTCCCGGTCTGCGCTATCAGGCGAATTATCTGAGTGAGCATGAACAGGCGGAACTGCTGCGGCAGATTGACGCTCAAACCTGGCTGACGGAACTCAAGCGGCGCGTGCAGCATTACGGCTACAAGTACGATTATCGCAACCGCCGCATTGATCGCACGATGGCCTTGGGGGCGCTGCCGGACTGGCTGGCGCGTCTCGCGGACAGGATACGGCGTGATGGGTATCTGCCTACCCTTGCCGAGCAGGTGATTGTCAACGAATATCTGCCAGGACAGGGCATCGGCGCGCATGTGGACTGTGAACCGTGTTTTGGCGACACCATTATTTCGCTGAGTTTAGGCTCAGGCTGCGTCATGGATTTGCGTAATCTGAGCGATAAACGTCATGTGCCTCTGGTGCTGGAACCGGGCAGCCTGCTGCTGCTCGCGGGGGACGCGCGCTACCGCTGGACACATGGCATCGTCGGGCGCTACGTGGACAGTTATGACGGCCAAGTGCTGAAGCGCGGGCGGCGCGTATCGGTCACGCTGCGCACGGTGATTCTCGACGCTGGTTGATGCCGGGCACGAAATACCCCAATCCCCTACAGATTCCCTCCTGAAACGCAGTCGGGGCACACGGTCACAGCGTGCCCCATTTTTGGCAGCAGGCTCCGCTTTCGTTATAATTCTTAACTTAAAAATAGGCTTATTAGAATGGATGATTATTGCTAATGCAGCGAGCATCGCTCATCTGCCAGTACAGCGAGTGGATTCCCCTACAAATTGGGAGCGCTTTCAATTTTACGCGCGATCTCAACACCCCAATTACAAAGGATGTAGTAGAATCGTATTTTTGGGGGAGTAGTCGGAGAAACAGGCTCAGGTTGTATGCAGACGTTCGATAGGCTTCTGGTTTCACTGCGTCACCTCTGGCGAACACTGCTGCCGCCGGTCTTCCCCACAGATGATGAAAAGACACGTCAGGCGCGTGTCCTTTACACCGTCATTGGGGCGATCTCCCTGAATATGCTGGTCGCCAGTGTTCTCGCCGCGTTGTTCGCACAAAACAAAATTCTCAGCGAACTCCTGATCTTTACCACGCTGCTCTTTCTGCTGATGATATACAGGCTGCTGCATCAGGGGCAGGTGCGTCTCGCCAGCCTATTCTGCGTGATTTTTGCCTGGAGCATCGTCTCGGCAGTGGTTTACGTGTCGGGCGGTGCAACCAGCGTCAGCGCCAGCCTGTACCTGATTGCTATCGCGCTGGCGGTGCTGCTGCTGGGCGCCCGCGCCAGTCTGCTGGTCGCCGGGGCAAGCCTCACTTACACGCTTGTCCTGTTCCTGATGATCCACACAGGCCATCAACCTCCTGTTCTGCTGCCGATGCAAGGGATTGCTCCCTGGCTTGTGTTCGGTTATGCCACCGTACATATCCTGATTTCGGTGCTCACGATGCAGGCTGAGCTAGGCAAAGCCCTGCAAGTAGCCAACGAACGGCTCGTTGAATGGGAAGAGTCAGAGGTCGCGCTGCGCGAAAGTGAGTCACGATTTCGCTTCATCTCTCAGTCACCTCGGATTACACCTTTGCCTCGCGCGTGGGGCTTAACGGCGAACTTGACCATACGCTGCTGACAGGCGCGTTTGAAACCATCACCGGTTACACGCCGGAGGAATACAAAGTTATCGGCGGCTGGCGCTCGATTGTCCATCCTGATGATCGTGAACGTGATACCGTGAACATGGAAACCCTGCTCCGCAATCAAAGTTCGGTGGCAGAAATCCGCATCGTGAACAAAAGCAGCGAGACGCGCTGGGTACGGGTCTATGCGCATCCGGTATGGGACGACGCAGCCAATCGACTGATTGAAATCAACGGCGCGGTGCAGGACATTACCGCGCGGCGGCGGGCCGAAGATGCGCTGCGTGAAAGCGAAACGCGTCTGCGCGCGCTGCTGGATGCGACTACGGATGTGGCTTTTCTCATCACGCGCACTGGCACCTTCCTGACTCTGAACAAAGCCTTTGCCGACACGTTGGGCAAAAGTGTCGAGGAACTGGTGGGCGAAAACTGTTTTGAACTCATGCCGCCTGATCTCAAAGAACGGCGGATTTCCTACTTTGAGGCCGCCGCAGAGTCGCAGGAGGCCATGCGCTGGCAGGATGAAACCTCCGGGGGCTGGTGGGATAACAGCGTTTACCCCATGATTTCAGCAGACGGCCCGGTGGAAGCCTTTGCCGTTTACAGCCGCGACATCACCGAACAGCGCCGTCTGGCAGCCGAGTTGAAACTGTACACCGATCAGCTTCAGCAGATGGTCGAGGAGCGCACGGCGCAGCTTCGTCGTGCTAAAGATCAGATTGAACTGATCCTGAATCATACCAAGGACGCGGTTGCCCTGGCGGACACCAACGGCCATATCCGCACGCGCAATCCAGCCTTCGTGGCGCTGTTTGGTGAGCGCGTATCCGAGTCGCTGGATCAAATCCTGTGGGCGGTCAAGGGCAACGATCAGGGGGCCTCGGTGGGCGCTGCCCTGATGAATGCCCTCTCCGGCCAGAGCCAGCCGCGTTTGTCCACACAAATCACGGCGCAGGACGGCGAAGAACGCGACCTTGATCTGGCGTTCATCCCGGTTCTGTTAGCCGATGAAACCGAACGGCTTGGGGTATTGGTCAGCGCCCACGACATCACCCACCTCAAGGAGATTGAACGCTTTAAGGCGCGTTTCATCACCGATGCCTTTCACGATCTGGCAACACCGATTACGGCGCTGACAACCCGCCTTTATCTGCTCAAGAACAAACCGGAACGCCTGGACGAGCATGTCCGCGCGCTGGAAAATCAAGTCGATCATCTGCATGATTTGCTGGTGGATTTGCGCACGCTGGCGCAGTTTGACCGGGGTCAGATTGTGCTGAACCTTCAGCCCGCCAACCTCAACCAGATTGTGGCGCGCGTCTTTGATACCTACGAGTCCATCGCCATCAGCAAAAAGCAGAACCTTACGCTGACCGTTGATGTTTCTTTACCCGACACGCGCTTGGATCACAGGCAAATCGAGCGTGTGCTGATTAACCTGATTTCCAATGCCATTCACTACACGCCGGAAGACAAAAAGATCGAGTTAAAGACCGTGTACAAAGACGATTATATTATCTTTGAGGTGGCTGACGAGGGAATAGGCATCGCCGCCGAAGACTTGACCCATGTTTTCGAGCGCTTCTATCGCAGTCAACTCGCGCGGGAAACCCGCACAGGCGGCACAGGTTTAGGGCTGGCTATCGTTAAGGAGATTGTGGAACTGCACGGCGGCACAGTCTCCGCCACCAGCGAATTGGAGCATGGCAGCACATTTATCATGCGCCTGCCTGTACAATCCTGAACCGAGGGATACCAAACACATCCTCAAGTGAGTCGCGCGCAAAATCAGCATCACATTTTACTGATCACTGAATACTGACTACTTTGAACTTGTACTAGCAGCCAAACGGCATACTGATATTCTGCGCAACACCCATCTCAAACAAATCGTAGCGGATAATCACCTGCCCCGTCACGGGAAGCTGACGGTCAAAGATGATGGCGTTCTCCACATTCAGCGTCACATAAAAGCGCACCACGACGTTCTGGCTCGGCGCGACCCAGATTTCCCCCTGCGTGGCCATCGCGATACTGCCGCCTTCCGCCGTGTGAATGGCGGGCAGCACAAGGTCAGCGTTGCTAAAGCCGTACTGCCATGATTCCATGCCAAGGTTGCCGTTAATGATTGCATGTATACCCGTTGGCTGAGCGTTTGTTACACCGCCGATGAGTCCCCCGGCGCTGAGGTCAGCGGCAGCGGCGGCATCATCGCCAGCGTTGGTCAGGCACACACCGCTGCGCACCAGAAAAGCGTCGGGGCCGAGCCGTACCGCTTCAAACGCGGTATCTTCCTCCTGCCCGATGAGTTCGCCCGTCGTTTGCAGCAGCACACGGCGCGCCGAACCAAGCTGGTTGAACCAGACCTGCGCGCTGGCTTCGGCACTGGTTTCACGCGGGGTACTGGCAAAGACGCCGTTGAACGCCAGTGTCACTTCGTAGCGCCAGCCTGCCAGCAGGTTGAGGTTGGCGTCAATCTGTGGGAAAGAGACGCTGGAAAACCCGCTGGGCGGCGCGTTCTGCGTCAGGAAAAATTCGGTGGGTGCGGTTTCAGGGTCAACAGCGGTGGGAAGCTGGCTGGGGTCGGTGATGCTGCCGCGATCACAAGCGGCAAGAAACAGTAAGCACAAGGCGGCGACGCAGCAAACAGCAAATCTGGCTAAGGGATGTTCACCAGGTTCATTCCAGCACTTGGGGCACAGGACACTGCGGCTGGCGTGCAGTAAACGGTATGGTGTTGGTGTCCGCGAGATATTCCAGCCCGTCGCGGTCAGCGATATAGACGTGCCGCCCTTTCTTGCGCAGCAGTCCAGCGTTAAGCAGTTCCCGCAGCGCGCGCCCGACCACCTCCCGCGTCGTCCCCAGCACGGCGGCGATTTCTTCCTGCGTTAGTTGGCTGGGGGTTTCGGCAATCTGCACACCGTAAGTCGCCTCATGCAAAAAGAGCTTGGCGAGACGTGACGGAATCGTGCGGAAGGTCATGTCTTCAAGACGTTCGATGTACTCACGGTTCATGTGTGCCAGCGCCTGCACATAGTTGCTCAGCAGCGCGCGCTGGGACGACAGTAAATCCAGCAGACATTTGTGGCTGATTTGCAGGATTTCGGCATTGGTCACGGCGACAGCGTTGAAAGGATTCGCGCCGCCATCTACCGCTGCCACTTCGTTAAAAGTGGAAAGGGGGCGCAGCAGACTCAGCGTATGCAGCCGCCCCTCAGCGTTAACGCGATAAATGCGCACCAGGCCATCCAGCACGACATGGAACCCTGCGCATTCCTCCCCCTCGGCAAAAATGGTCGCCCCGGCATTGTAACTGCGTCGATGGGCTTCCTGCTCAATCAGCCTGCTGCTGCTGCTGTCAAGACCTGCAAAGTAAGGAATGCTTGTCCAGTCGATTGCCATAACTTACAGTCGCCAATTCTCAGTCGAACGAGGTTGCCTCAGCTTACAATACATTATTTCGGCAGAATCTGTGCCAGAATGACCAGTGCCACCATCAGACCAAGGGCCAGCAGCCCCATGTTACGCAGGTCAGCGACCACGAAGCTGTAATGTTCGCGCAGTTCCTGTTCCGTGACAACTTTCGTCGGGTGCGCCAGAATGTCGGCCACCACGCTGGGATCCATTTTATCGTCATTCTTACGTTTACGCACCGTCTGCCCACCGGGAACGCTGCTGCGACGCGCGCTGGGAGCAGCATTGGCGCGCGCGCGGGACGCGGGGGCTTCCGCACGCACAGGGGCAGCGGGTTTTTCTTCTTCAGCGCCACCTTCAGCCTGGCGGCGCGCACGATCCAGAGTTTCCTGTGGGATATTGGCGTTACTGTTACGACGGCGACGGCTTGACATGGGGTCACATTCTCCTAATTTATAATTCTAAGCGGCATGTCGAACATATCCATGCGGGAGGCATTCATTGTTTCCCGGATTGATGTCTTCAGGTAATTTCGCAACTATACAACGTTCAACTAGCGTCTCGATTGGCATAGACGATGTAACGGTGGGTGTTCTCGCCATAGGGATAACACGAAATCAGCGTCACCGTCGCGCCGTCGCGGTTGTCCATCACGCTCACGTCAGTCGGAGCCACAATATCGGTTCCGGTGACGGTGTATGTAAAGACCTGGGTGTCGGTCTGAATGGTGAACTGGTCACCCAACTGCATCGTGTCGAGGTAGCGGAAGTATTCGCCATAAATGTCGTTGTGCGCCGCCAGCACGACGTTGCC
>JAXLWC010000064.1:0-33472 GCA_046328675.1 Anaerolineae bacterium | reverse complement strand
CGTCGTTCTCAAAAAGAACATCGCCGTCATCGTCTTTCAGTTGCAGCTTAGGATCAACGCCGTAAGTCCCCGGTTCCGGGAACATTTCGATCATGACCAGATCGTCTTCGCTGCCGCTGAAGACATAATTCACCTCAAACTCGTCATTGGAGATTTCGCCGTCCACAACATCCCCATAAGCGATTTCAATGGCGTCGTCCTGCGCGAAAACGCTGGCGACAGCGCCCAGAGTTAACGCGGCGAAAACGACCAAAGCAATTAACATCGCTTTTTTCATGTTTGTGTACTCCTTGATTGGATCAATGCGGAAAAACAAAGCTTACGTATGTGACAGTATAAAGGAGAGTGGATTTTTAGACCAATAGGCTGAGGGAGACCTCAGCCTATTTTTATGGGTTTTTAATTACATGAAGGACTTGTTCAGCTTGTCGAGGGCTTCATGGGAAGGACGCAGCAGCGCTTCATCAACGTGGGTCAAGGGAGTTGACTTGGGAACGTTGAGGGTTTCGCTGAGCAGCAGACGCGGTTCTTCGTAATATAGCAGGCCCGTGATGAAGGTTTGCTCACGCTGCGCTTCTTCGAGCAGCGCAATGGCGCGGCTGCGACTGCGTGGATCGTGGTCACGCCCGGCTTTCTTCAGGCGGATGTATGAACCGTCATGCATCGTGACTTCGATGACTTCGCCTTCGGCATAATCGACGGTAATTTCCTCACGCGAAGGGACATATCCCCCCTGAATGAAGTCGATGTCGTGCAGGGCGATTTCGTTCTTCTTGCCGTAGTCATAGCTCTTGTTGGACTGCGGATCGTTGTTGAAGGTCACGCAGGGGCTGATGATGTCTACGACGGCAGTCCCGCGATGGGCGATGGCGGCCTTGAGCAGGGTTTGCACCTGCTTGGCATCGCCGGAGAAGCTGCGGGCGACGAACGTGCAGCCGCCGATGATGGCTTCCAGCGCCAGGTCGATAGCGGGCAGTTGATTTTCGCCGTAGTACTTCAGCTTCTGGCCTTCGTCGGAGGTGGCCGAGAACTGGCCTTTGGTCAGCCCGTAAACACCGTTATTTTCGATGATGTACACCATCGGGACGTTGCGGCGAATCAGGTGCTTATACTGGCCGAAGCCGATGCTGCCTGTGTCGCCGTCACCGCTGACGCCAATGGCCACAAGCTGGTTGTTGGCGACGGTAGCGCCCGTCGCGATGGAGGGCATACGGCCATGCAGCGAGTTAAAGCCGTGTGAGCCGCCGAGGAAGTAGGCAGGGGTCTTGCTGGAGCAGCCGATACCACTGAACTTCACTACATTCTGCGGCTTGAGGCCCATTTCAAAGGCCATGCTGATGATCTGGTTCGAGATGGAGTCATGACCACAGCCGGGGCACAGCGTACTTTGCACGCCCTTATAATCAGTACGTTCAAGCCCTACGGCATTTGTTTTGCCAGCGGGTTTTGATGTCGGTGCCATAGTTATTTATTCTCCCCCATTTTGCTTACAATCCAATCCGGTGTCATCGGCAGGCTGTCACCCAACGCCAGCGATTCAACGTGGCGCGTATCCGTCATTTCCATGCGGATAAGCTGGCAGAGCTGACCGTCGAAGTCGTTTTCAATCACGTAGACCTGGTCATGCTTGTTGATGAAGTCATGCACACTGTGAGCCAGGGGCAGCGCACGCACGCGCAGATAGTTGGTCTGTGTTCCCTTCGCGGCAAGCCAATCGCGCGCTTCCTGAATGGCAGGTTCGTTCGTGCCGAAGGAAATAATGCCAATCTTCTTGTCGGCGCTGTAGTCAATCACAGGCTGAGGCAGTTTGTCGCGGGCGACTTCCAGCTTATGACGCAGGCGGTGCATGTTGGCGACCCAATCGCTGCTCTTTTCGCTGTAGGTGGCGCGTTCCGTGTGGCCCGTGCCGCGCGTGAAGTAAGCTGCACGCGGGTGATCGGTGCCGGGAACTGTGCGATAACCGACGCCATCGCCGTCGTAATCCTTGTAGCGATACCACTCGCCGTACTTGGCGAAGAATTCCTCAAGCTGAATTTTGTCCAGCGTCTTGCCGCGATTAATCGGCGTTGTCGGGTAAGCAAAGGGTTCACCCATCCAGTTGTTCATGCCAAGGTCAAGATCGCTCAAGACGAACACGGGTGTCTGGAACTGCTCGGCGATGTCAAAGGACTGCCAGCCGAACTCGAAGCATTCTTCGACGGTGGCAGGCAGCAGGCATACCTGACGCGTATCGCCGTGACCGAGGAAGTGGACGAACAGGAGATCACCCTGGCTGGTGCGTGTGGGCAGGCCCGTGCTGGGGCCAAGACGAGTAATGTCCCAGATGACGCAGGGGATTTCGGCGAAGTAGGCTAAGCCTGTGAATTCTGCCATGAGGCTGATGCCGGGGCCGCTGGTAGAGGTCATGGCGCGTGCGCCTGCCCAGCCTGCGCCGACAATCATGCCGATGGCTGAAAGTTCGTCTTCGGCCTGCACGATAGCAACCGTGTCTTCGCCTGTGGTGGGGTCTTTACGCAGGTGCTTGTAGTCGAGCACGCCGTCAATCAGGCTGGTCGATGGCGTGATGGGATACCAGGCGGCGACGGTCAAACCCCCGAACAGGGAACCCAGCGCGGCGGCTTCGTTACCGCTGATGACGATTTTGCCCTGAGTCTTGTCCATCTTCTCGAAGCGGAAAGCGTCGCGCTTCTGGATGTTTTCGGCTGTCCAGTTGTAGGCCAACTCGGCAACGTTGTAGTTCAGTTTGGCGGCTTTTTCCTTGCGGTTAAAGTTGTCGAGCAGCGCTTCGTAGACGATGTCCAGTGGGATGCCAAACAACTGGGCTGCCGCGCCGACATAGATCATGTTGGTGATGCGATCACGCAGTTCGCTGGGGATATCGGTCTTGGACATAATGTCCTTGATCGGAATTTCATAGTAGATGATGTCAGGACGACTCTGCCCCCACTTCCAGTCAGCGGGGATAATGCACACGCCGCCCGTGGGTAGATTGGCAATATCTTCAGCCGCAGTGTCCTGATTAAAAACAACTGCAATTTCGTTGTGCGGACGACGCGCAGTATAGCCATCCTTGCTCACACGGATGCTGTACCATGTTGGCAGCCCCTTGATATTGGAGGGGAACAGGTTCTTGCCGTTCACAGGAATGCCCATGCGGAACAGCGATTTGACGATGACACTGTTGGAAGTCTGGCTGCCGGAACCATTCTTTGTCGCCGCCATGATTGTAAAGTCATTTACAATCGTTTTGCCAGAACTTGCGGCTCCGGCCTGTACTTCATTACTGATATTCAAAGCGCACATGTTGCGCGTTTACTCCTCTCTGATTTAGTCCTGGATAAAACCTGTTGCCAAATATCTGACCTTTTAACCTCTATTCATCCACCTCCGTAAGCGCTCTTTTATCCTGCATCTTCTGGACACGCGGCTGATGATTGAGCAGGCGTGTATGTTCGATAAACAAGTCGCGTGCTGCGTCGATATTACTGGCACATATCGCGTCGAGAATTCGCTCGTGATAGTCCCAGACTTCCTGCAAATAGTCGTATTCGGCATACTGGTTGAGGCCAGCGGCGTTGTAAGCATCCCAATAGGCTTCCAATAGGCCAATGACAAAGGGATTCTCCAGCCGTTTAAAGACGGTGAGGTGAAAATCACGGTGTTCCTGATTGGGGATGCGGATCCAGCGATCATTGAGTTTGGCACGCGCGGCCTGAATACAGGAACGCATGAAGGCTTTGTCTTCCTCTTGCAGCGAGGCACAGGCCTCATGCCAGAAGGCCACCTCCAGATGATTACGAAGCTGGCTGAACAGTTCAAAATTGCTGAGATCGGTGGCCAGCGCGAACATTAAACTTAAACGGACGGCAGGGGCGAAATCATATACTTTGAGGCGTGTGCCCGTTTTGGAGCGCACTTCGACCAGCCCCAGCGCGCGGGCGACTTCCAGTTGTTCGCGCACTTTGCTGATGCTGATGCCGAGATTGCTCTCATCCTGGAGTTCGTTGATGCTGGGGAGGCGATCTCCGGGTTGGAAACCCTGCTCAACAATATAGTTCAACAATTCTGAGCCGAGGTCAATTGAGGACATAAATCTGATTCATCTGATGAATAGTATGAATAAGATTTTATCACGAACGAAGGGTTTTGTCCATTGAGATTGTATATCCTGAACAAAAACTACCCGTTGGGAACTGACGGAATTAAACAAGGGAGGCGATGCTCCCTAGAAAATAGCAACGAACAATGAGCAATGAGTCAATGCAATAATGAGAACCGCCAAGGCGCCCAGGACGCCAAGGTAATGCACGAGAGTTTGACCAAGAAGGCTTGAACCACCGAGATACCGCTTTGAGTACAACGAAGAGCCTAGAGAAACGGTAAGATTTTCATCTTTCCGGTGTGTATTTGTTGGCGTGGGCAGCATTCCTGCCGCCGGTGTTCAGCATAAAAGACAGCGTGTTTTCAGGCGATGGGCAGCGGAGGGGCCAGCGCTTCCTCGACCATCTGCACGATTTCTTCAAAATCGGCGCGATGCTGCAAAAAGTCGATGCGATCCATCGGCACCCGCACGACGGGACAGGTTGTCCAGTTGTCGATCCAGTCATCATAAAGGCGGTTCAGGCGCGCCAGATAGTCAGGGTCCATGTTACGTTCATAATCGCGGCCACGTTTGCTGATGTGCGCCAGCAGTTTATCGACGCTGCCCTGCAAATAAATCACCAGATCGGGCGGCGGCAAAAAGGCGCTGATGGCATGATACAGGCGCTGATAGACATCGTAATCGCGTTCGGCCAGCGTGCCCTGTTGATAAAGATTGCGCGCGAAGATTTCGGCATCTTCGTAGACCGTGCGATCCTGAACCACGCTGGTATGATGCTCTACAAGCTGCTTATGATGTTCCAGCCGCTTGCCGAGGAAAAACACCTGCGAATGGAAGCTCCAGCGCTGCATATCCGCGTAGAAGTCGGCAAGATAGGGATTATCAGCGTTGGCTTCATAAAACGGTTCCCAGCCAAAGGCTTGCGACAGCATCCCGGTCAACGTGCTCTTTCCTGCGCCAATGTTGCCTGCAACAGCAATAAAGTATTTACGACGGTGATTTAACATAATGCCTCAAACAGAACGAGTGTTCAGAATATTATAGACCTTTTAACACAGCGATGCCCAGCAGCAAAACACCAATCTGATTTGAATTTTCTAACGCAGTTTACACAGCATGTTTTAGCCTGCTTCTGGCGTCACCGTGACCTGTACGCTGGCGATGATTTCCGCTTTGCCGTCCGACGCCTGCTGATAAAAAGCGCGAATCTCCGCCGTTCCCGTGTAACCATTGGTGGGAAGTTCAGCCGTCCAGGGAACAAGATTGTAGAATTGATCATCAATGGTGAGCACGATGCGGCTGATTTCAGCCCCATCAGAGCCGTACATCCCTACGAGCAGCGTGCCCTCAAACAGGCCGGACGCCGTGCCGCTGACAGGGACGAATTCGCCGCCGACGGTGTTTCCGCTGGGGGGTGAGGTAATCGTGCCGAATGTGCCTTCGGGGCGATAACTTAACCCCGCGAGGACGATGGTTCCGACATCGTAGCGCAGTTCGGAAGTCAGATCGGCATCGGGCGGCAGCGCGTAGATCGCGGTTTCAATCGGTTCGCCGCTGTAGTTGTGCGGCAGTTCCACCGCCCACTGGCCATCGGTGACTGTGACCGTGCTGCGCGCGATGATTTCATCGTCTACGCCCACGACTTCCAGAATGAAACTGTTACTGGCTAAACCCTGCGCCGTGCCGCGCAAGGTCAACGCCTCGGCATATACCGTCGTGCCATTCGGCGGATAAACGATGTCCACGCGGCCCGTGAGTCCCGGCGTCGCGGTAGGGCCAGCAGCAGGTGCGGCGGTGCAGGCCGCCATCAGGAAAATAAGCGCGAAAATCGTAAGAACGCGCATGGAATGTCCTTCCAGAAGAATGATTAAGCGCATGTTATACTATCGGCAGCATGAAAATCCAATAGATAAAGAGGCAAACTGTGGACGAAAAGTTCCATCTTGATACACTGGCGATCCATGCAGGTCAGGAACCTGACCCCACCACAGGCGCGATTATGACGCCTGTTTACCTCACATCGACGTTTGTGCAAAGCGCCCCGGCAGAGCACAAAGGCTACGAATACAGCCGCAGCGGCAACCCGACACGCACAGCGCTCGAATCACTGCTGGCCGCGCTGGAAGGTGGCAGCTATGGGCTGGCGTTTTCCAGCGGATTAGCGGCCATCGACACCGTTTTGCGCATGTTTAATCCCGGCGACCACATCATCGTCGGCAACGATGTCTACGGCGGCACGTACCGCCTGTTTATGCGGATTTTCGCGCGCTTCGGCCTGAACTTTAGCTGGGTTGACCTGACCGACCTGAACGCCGTCAAAGCGGCCTTCACAGCGCAGACCAAACTGGTGTGGCTGGAATCGCCCACCAACCCGATGATGACGCTGGCCGACATCCGCGCGATTGCCGACATCACCCCGCCCGGCGTGCTCATCGCGGTTGACAACACCTTCGCCAGCCCCGCTATCCAGCAGCCGCTGAAACTTGGCGCGCACATCGTCATGCACAGCAGTACCAAGTATCTCGGCGGGCACAGCGATGTGGTCGGCGGCGCGCTGGTGGTCAACGACGAAAATGTCTACAACGATCTCAAGTTTCTGCAAAATGCCGTTGGCGGCGTGCCGGGGCCGATGGACTGCTTCCTCGTGATGCGCGGCATCAAAACGCTGGGCGTGCGCATGGAACGGCACAGCAGCAACGCCTTAAAAATCGCACGCTTTCTGGAAGATCACGCGGCGGTGAAGCAGGTGCTGTATCCCGGACTGGAAAGCCATCCACAGTATGAACTTGCCAAGCGGCAGATGATGGACACCGGCGGCATGATCAGCATCATTCTCGATAACGACGACGCGGCTCGGCGCATGGTCAGCCGCACAAAGCTGTTCGCGCTGGCGGAAAGTCTCGGCGGCGTCGAAAGTCTGATTGAGCATCCCTACAGCATGACGCACGCCAGCACCGCCGCCAGCCCGATTGCTGTCGAAAAAGCGCTGGTACGCCTGAGCGTGGGCATTGAGAACGTCGATGATTTGATTAACGATTTGCGGCAGGCGTTGGAAGGGTAGAATCAAAATCGTCACGCTTCCAGAACCTTCTGTAGGCGTGGCGATGTGCTTTTGGTATTGGCTCATGTTCAAAAAAGTAGTGCAAGGACGTTCAGTTGAACGTCCCTACAGGAGCATCACCTTTGCCCTTATTTTGGGCAAGAGTCTTGTGATTAGCGATTCGTCAGGAAGTCGAGCAGGTCAATCTGCGTCAGGATGCCGACGACCTTCTTGTCCTGCGAGCCTGCGATGTTTTCTGTCACCAGCGCGATTTTGGTGGTGTTGAAAACGCTCATCACCGCTTCGACAGGCATTTCCGGGCTGAGGGTATGCACGTTGGGGTTAATCACGCCCGCCTGTTCAATCGGCACATGGGCGGCATCACTGCCCGGCTGCCCCAGCATGTAGTTGAGCAGGCTGACCTCGGTCACTAATCCCTTCAGTTCGCCGCGTTCACCGACCACTGGAAGCTGCGACACATCCGCCTGCTTCATACGCGCGATGACGTTGCCGACGGGCGCATGATGCAGCGCCACAACCAATTCCCGCTTGCCCTGCCGTTCCAGCACTTCCGAGATGGGCGTTTCCACCCATTCGCTTTCCAGGAAACGATTTTCGCGCATCCAGTTGTCGTCGAACACTTTGCTGAGGTAGCGTGAGCCGCTGTCCGGCAGCAGCACGACGACCATCTTGTCTTCGCCAAGGTTACGGTCTGCCGCGTAATGCAGCGCGCCCGCCACCGCCGAGCCGCAGGAGCCGCCGACAAACAAGCCTTCCTCGCGCACGAGGCGGCGTGTCATCAGCAGCGATTCCTTGTCGTTCACCTTCACGATGTCGTCGATGTAGTTGAAATCATAGACTGACGGGATGAAGTCCTCGCCGATGCCTTCCACTTTGTAGCTGTGGGCTTCGATCATCTTGCCGCTGTAAAAATAATCGCTGAGGATGGAGCCAATCGGGTCAATGCCGACGATTTGGACTTTCGGATTCTGTTCCTTCAGGTAGCGCCCGACGCCCGTGATCGTGCCGCCCGTGCCCATGCCCGCCACGAACACGTCAATCTGTCCGGCAGTCTGCCGCCAGATTTCCGGGCCAGTGGACTCGTAATGCGTCTGGGGATTCACCGGGTTGTGATACTGGTTGGCGAGGATGCTGTTGGGGGTATCGGCGACAATCTGTTTGGCGACGCTGTAGTAGCTGCGCGGGTCTTCCGGCTCGACGTTGGTCGGGGTAATCACGACGCGCGCACCATATGCACGCAGCACGCGGATTTTTTCCTCCGACATTTTATCGGGCATGACAAATACGCACTTATAACCCTTCACCGCCGCCGCGATTGCCAGCCCCACACCCGTATTGCCTGATGTAGACTCGACAATCGTCCCCCCCGGTTTGAGCAGCCCTTTGCGCTCGGCATCCTCAATGATGGTGATGCCAATGCGATCCTTGACGCTGCCGCCGGGATTAAAATACTCGACCTTGCCGATGATTTGCGCACGCACGCCGCGCGTGACACGACTCAGGCGTACCATCGGCGTATTGCCCATCGTACCGAGTACGTTGTCATGAATCTGCGGGGTGGCTTCCATCGCAGGGTCGGCGGATTTGGGATTTGCTACCATAAGTTGAACCTCTGTTTCCTAACGGAACTGCGTACATGTAGTGTACGAGAAATTAGGGATGTGAGTCCAGAGGTTCATTAGTGGCACAGGTCATCTAAGCTACGGATTTCAAGCGGCGCCACGGCTCACCGTTTAAGCCTCGCCAAGCGTTCGCCTGCCTCCCGCAGCAGGTCGTCGCTCTTGCAGAAGGCAAAGCGCAGATAGTTCATGCCAAGATGTTTGTGTTCGTCGCAGTAGAAGGACTCCGGCGGGATACCCCCTACGCCATACTCGGTGATGAGATGCTTGGCGAACTCCGTTGGCGTGCCGTCGAACACCTCGGAGAAATCGGCCATGACGAAGTAGGTGCCTTCCGGCTCGGCAAACGTCATGCCGCTGCGCCGGAGCGCCGCCATCATCAACTGGCGCTTGCCTTCGTACATCGCCTGAAGTTCCTCATAGTAAGTGCCCGACAGATTCAGCGCGTAGGCAATCGCTTCCTGCGAGGCGTGATGCACAGCAAAGGTGATGAACTGGTGCGCGCCGAGGACACCGCGAATAAGTTCAGGATGTCCGTATGCCCAGCCGACCTTCCAACCAGTGCTGCTAAAGGTTTTGCCGCCGCTGCTGATGGTTACGGTGCGCTCAAACATATCCGGCAGCGTGGCGATAGGAATGTGGCGCGCGCTGCCGAACAGGAGGTGTTCGTAGACTTCGTCGGAAATCACGGTGACATCATGTTCAATGCACAACTCCGCGATCATCGTCAGTTCTTCGCGGGTGAAGACGCGCCCGGTTGGATTCTGCGGGGTGTTCATAAGCAGGACGCGCGTTTTGGGCGTGAAGGCGGCGCGCAGTTCGTCAGGGTCAAAGGTCCAGTGTGGCGGATGCAGCGGGACGTAGACCGGAACTGCGCCCGTCATGGTGATGGCTGGCAGGTACAGGTCAAAATACGGCTCGATGATGATGACTTCATCGCCCGCATCCACCAGCGCCAGAATCGAGGCAAACAGCCCCTCCGACGCCCCGGCAGTCACTACCACGCCCTGCGCCGGATCAATGTCCATGTTGTAAAAGCGTCCGGCATGATCAGCAACCGCTTTGCGCAGGGTGGAGATACCGCTGCCCGGCGCATACTGGTTATGCACGCCATCCTGCAAGGCACTGACAGCCCGCGCCACCACATCCTGCGGCGCGTCAAAATCCGGCTTGCCTTGCCCCAGATTGACGGCATTATGTTTCTGCGCCAGTTCATTGATTTCGGTAAAGACGCTGGTTCCCAGATGGGCTACACGGTTTGCTATCACAGCCATCGCAGTATGCTCCGCTTGATTTCACTTACTCAACATTGGCTCAGTATCGCTGAGCTATTTACCAGAAAGTCGTTCGCGGGCGGCGGTTGCCAGTTGGTCAACGCGCTCATTGTATTGGTGTCCGGCGTGCCCCTTGACCCATTTCCAGTGGATTTGATGGCGCTGCGTCGCATCGTAGAGCCGTTCCCACAAATCCTGATTTTCGACGGGTTTGTTAGAGGCGGTGCGCCAGCCCCGTTTGACCCAGTTCGCCAGCCACTCGCTAATGCCTTTTTTGACGTAGTTGCTGTCGGTGTAAAACTCCACTTCGCAGGGGCGATTCAGGGCTTCCAGCGCTTCACAGGCCGCCGTCAGTTCCATGCGATTGTTGGTGGTGTTCTTCTCGCCACCGCTGAGTTCCTTCTCTGCTGTGCCATAAATCAACACCACGCCCCAACCGCCAGCGCCGGGGTTCGGCTTTGACCCGCCGTCAGAATAAATCGTTACTTTAGGAGTATCCAAGCACACCTCGTCATTTGTCGCCTACACCACTCCACCGCATGGCAGAGCCGGGAATCCATACAGAATCAAAATAACGTTCTAAAACCCAACCTGTTTGAAGAATTCTTGAGTTGAAACTATAGGTACAATGTGACGCTGGACGCTGTGTACGGCATGATAATCGCACATCCTGCAACCTAAGCCAACAACCAAAGCAGACCAACCAGACCCGGTACGGCCAGCGTGAGTATGGATAATTCCCCCTCCTCAGCGCTGAAGAGGGGGAAAAGAGGTTAAGCCATGAACTTGCGCAGTACCGTTTGCAGGATACCGCCGTTCTTGTAATAGCCGACTTCTACGGGGGTATTCAGCCGCAGGGTCACGGTGAACGACTTCTCGCTGCCGTCCGGGGTTTTGGCGATGACCAGCACGTCCTGCAAGGGACGCAGATTGTCGTCGATGCCGATCAGGTCGAACAATTCCTGCCCGGTCAAGCCCAACGACTGCCACGTCGCGCCGTTCTGGAATTGCAGCGGCAGCACGCCCATCATCGCCAGATTGCTGCGATGGATGCGCTCAAACGATTCGGCGATGACCGCCTTCACGCCGAGCAGCGCTGTGCCCTTCGCCGCCCAGTCACGGCTGGAGCCTGTGCCGTATTCCTTGCCCGCCAGAATCACCAGCGGCGTGCCACTAGCCTGATATTTCATCGACGCATCGTAGATGCTGTTGATTTCATTGGTTGGCAGATACACGGTGATGCCGCCTTCGCGCGGCTTTCCGCTGGCGTCCGGCGCGACCATCATGTTCTTCAAGCGGATGTTGGCGAACGTGCCGCGAATCATGACTTCATGATTACCGCGACGGGTGCCGTAGGTGTTGAAGTCATCCTTCTGGATGCCATGTTCCAGCAGATAGTCGGCGGCAGGCGTGCCCAGCGCGATGTCACCCGCAGGCGAAATGTGATCGGTGGTAATCGAGTCGCCGAACATGCCCAGCACGCGCGCACCCTTCACAGCCTCAATCGGAGAAGGCGTAATCGAGAAGTCCTCGAAATACGGCGGTTCCTGGACGTAGGTGCTGGTTTTGTCCCACTTGTAGACATCGCCGCCGATGCTGGGGATAGCGTTCCACATAGGATTGCCATCGTAGACGTTGCCATACTGCTGCTTGAACAGGTCGGGAGTCAGGGCGCTGCTCACGGCCTGCTGAATTTCTTCCTGCGACGGCCAGATGTCGCGCAGATAGACAGGATTGCCCTGCTTGTCTGTGCCAATCGGGTCATTGGCAAGGTCAATATCCACCGTGCCCGCCAGCGCATAGGCCACCACCAGCGGCGGCGATGCCAGATAGTTCGCCTTGACCAGCGGATTGATGCGCCCTTCAAAGTTGCGGTTGCCACTGAGGACTGCCGCCGCGACGAGATTGCCGTCGTTGACAGCCTGCGCCACCTGATTGGGCAGCGGGCCGCTGTTGCCGATACAGGTTGTGCAGCCGTAGCCGACCACATTGAAACCCAACTGCTCCAGAGATGAGAGCAGCTTGGCTTTCTTGAGATATTCCGTTACCACGCGCGAACCGGGGGCCAGGCTGGTCTTGACGTAAGGCTGTGCCCGCAAGCCCTTCTCGATGGCTTTCTTCGCCAGCAGACCCGCAGCAACCATCACCGACGGATTGCTGGTGTTGGTGCAGCTTGTGATGGCCGCAATCACGACGATACCATGCCCGACCTCGGCGCTGTGACCGTTGTCCTGCACAGTGGTACGGCGGGCGATGGACTGTTCGTCAAGCTCGAAGCCGCGTTCCTTGATAGGTGCGCGCAGTGCCTTGTTGAAGTTGGACTTCATCTCGCGCAGCAGCACACGATCCTGCGGACGCTTGGGTCCCGCGAGGCTGGGTTCGACATCTTCCAAATCCAGCGACAGTGTATCCGTGTAGACAGGATCGGGCGTTTCGTCTGTGCGGAACAAGCCCTGTTCCTTGGTGTAACGCTCGACAAGCTGCACCAGGCTTTCGTCGCGTCCCGTGCGGCGCATGTAGTTGAGCGTTTCGGCGTCTACCGGGAAGAAGCCCATCGTCGCGCCATATTCCGGTGCCATGTTAGCGATGGTGGCGCGATCAGCGAGGCTGAGGCTGCTCAAACCCACGCCGTAGAATTCGACGAACTTGTCAACTACGCCCTTCTTACGCAGCATTTGCGTCACGGCCAGCACGAGGTCGGTAGCCGTAGCGCCTTCGCGCAGTTTGCCCGTTAGCTTAAAGCCGATGACTTCCGGCATGAGCATATAGATAGGCTGATTGAGCATGGCGGCTTCTGCTTCAATGCCGCCGACACCCCAGCCCAGCACGCCGAGACCGTTAATCATCGTGGTATGGCTGTCCGTGCCGACGAGCGAATCGGGGAGCGCGACCTGGCCGCCCTGTTCGTCATCAAACAACTGGACGACCTTCGCCAGAAATTCGAGGTTCACCTGATGCACGATGCCTGTAGCGGGCGGTACGGCCTTAAAGTTGTTGAGCGCCTTCTGTCCCCAGTGCAGGAACTCATAACGTTCGCGATTGCGCTCAAATTCCTTTTCCGCATTGAGCTGCAGTGCGTTCGACGTTCCGAAAAAGTCCACCTGTACCGAATGGTCGATGACCAGATCAACGGGGATGTTCGGATTAATTTTCTTAGGATCACCGTTGGCACGCACCATCGCACTGCGCAGGGCAGCCAGATCCACCACACAGGGGACGCCCGTGAAGTCCTGAAGGATAACGCGTGCGGGTTTGAAGGGAATCTCCACCTGTGCAGGGGCTTTGGCATCCCAGCTCGCCAGTGATCTGACCGCGTCCTCCATGACCTCAAAGTTATCGAGGTTGCGCAGGGCGTTTTCCAACAGGATTTTGATGCTGAAGGGAAGGATGTCAATATGCCCGATCCCCGCCTGCGCCAGTTTACTTAACCGATAGATGACTGCTTCTCCGCTGCCGGTATCAAAAGTACCGCGCGCTCCAAAGCTATCCACTTTAGCCATTTCCGCACCTTTTCCCTAATAGGGGATTGACGATCCTACGCCGTAGAAAGCGTTTCACCAAGTCAAATAGTCTTTTCCGATTGTACCGAATTTGGAATCGATTGTCATTTGCGGATATGACCAACGGCACTTTGCGTTTTGCGCGCTGTACTGTAGACTATTGCGCCAGTTCACAAAGAGAATGTCTAGCTTCGTGAGGAGTATTTCATGGAAGATAAGTCAAAGCGTAAAGGTAAAGAAGAAAGCAAAGGCGCGGGGAATCGTTCGCGCACAATTGAACGCCGCAAAGAGCGCCAGCGCGAACAGCGCCGCCAGCGCCAGATTTGGGCGGCTGTGGGCATCGCTATCGTCGCTGTCTTTGTTGTGGTGATGATTATCATCTCGAACTTGCCAGCGGAGGCCCCTATCCCTGACACTGCCCTATCAAATTATGAAGGCTTGGAATTCAGCCGTACAGCGGAAGGGTTCCCGCGCATTGGCAACCCCAGCGCGCCCGCACAAATTATGGAATATTCCAGCTTTGACTGCCCCCACTGTCAGGAATTCCATGCGAATGTGCTGCCCAGCATCCTGGAGCGTGTGCGCGCAGGTGAAGCATCGTTCACTTACGTTCCGATTTACGGCACAGGCGGCATTGCCAATGGCGAAGGCGCTGCGAAGGCCGCAGTGTGCGCGGCGGAACAGGGCGGTTTCTTCCCCTTCCACGACGCCTTGTTTGACTGGCAGGTGCGCTATGGCAACCAGGCGTTTACAACGGCGCGTATGGGCACGGGCATCAGCAACCTTGGCATGGATCGCGGCACGTTCGACGCCTGTTTACGCAGCGATGTACCCACGACGATTGTGGAAGCGGCCAGAACGGATGCCAGCAGCATTCCCGATTTTACGGGAACGCCTTTCGTCCAGATCAACGGGGCGACGGTCTCAGCTGATATTACCAGCATTGAGCAGGCCATTGCTCAGGCCGTCGCGCTGACCGGCTCCACCGTACCGCCCACCACAGTTGCGCCGGAAGCCACCGCCGAGGCGACTACTGAAGCGACCACCGAAGCGACAGTTGAGGCGACGAGTGAAGCCACTACAGAAACCACGCCAACCAGCGAAGCCACTCCCGAGTCAACCCCCTAAAGCGCAGCACTAAACCAAAAAACAGAGAGGGTATCCACGCGGATACCCTCTACCTGATATTTAAGCGGTTACGACGACTGGCGCATAACCATCGGGCCTAAACGCCGCCCACCAATCAGATGCAGGTGCAGATGTGATACTTCCTGCCCGGCATCGTGCCCCGTGTTCATCAGCAAACGATAGCCGCTTTCGGCAATGCCCTGATCGTGAGCAATCTTTTTCGCCGCCAGAAACAGCCGCCCCAGCACAGCCTCGTCTTCAGCCTGCACATCGTTGACAGAGGCGATTTCCTTTTTGGGCACAATGAGGATGTGAACGGGAGCGACAGGGTTGATGTCTTTGAAGCCAATCACAAAATCGTCTTCGTAGACGATGGCGGCGGGAAGTTCTCTGTTGATGATGCGTGTGAAAATCGAGGGCATGATAGTTATTGTCCTTTGAACTGGGCTGGCCGTTTCTCGATGAACGCCATCACCCCTTCACGATGATCCTGTGTTTGGGCCATGAGGTCCTGTGTCTGGGCTTCGTATTCCATCGCCTCAGCCAGTGTGCGGCTGTGGGCGGTATAGATGGCGCGTTTTGCTGCGCCGACGGCCCGCGTTGCCATGTGCGAAAGGCGTGTCGTCAGCGCGTGTGCTTCACTCATTAAGCTGTCGTGCAGGACAACGCGATTCACCAGCCCCCAGTCAAAGGCCTGCTGTGCGCCGAGGCGATTCTGCGCATCAGCCAGCACCGCCAGTTCCAACGCGCGGCTGACACCCACAAGCTGCGGCAGCAGGATGGTAGAACCTGCGTCGGGGATCAGGCCGATATTGACGAAAGCGGCAAACACGAAGCTGGCTTTATCCGAGGCGACACGAAAATCGCAGGCCAGCGCAAGACTGCCACCCGCGCCCGCTGCCGCGCCGTTGACCGCGCAGACAATCGGTTTCTCCAACGCCTGCATCTCGCCAATCAGCAGATTCAAGCCGTGACGCAGATGGTCACCCACCGAGACTTCGGGATGTTCGCCTAACTCCAGCAAGTCCGCGCCGCTGCAAAAGCCCTTGCCTGCTCCTGTCAGCAGTACTGCGCGCACTGCGGCGTCTTCGGCAATCATGCGGAACGCCTGACGCAGCTCCTGGGTCATGGTTTCGTTGAGCGCGTTGTAACGCTCTGGACGATTGAGCGTAATCGTCACGACAGAGTCCGAACCTTCATAAAGCAAAGTCGTAAAGCTCATCGTTGTTATTCCTCTGCTGCCGCCAGCTATGGTCTGACCGAACACGAACTCAACACAAATCGCGGCACAGGCCGCAGTTTACATGGCCATGCCGCCATCAATGACCAGCACCTGCCCGGTGATATAAGCCGCATCATCAGACGCCAGAAACGCGGCGGAATAGCCGATTTCTTCGGGATTGCCCCAGCGTCCCAGCGGAATCAGTTCGTTGAGTTTGCTGGTGAGTTCCTGCGGCAAATCCCTGGTCATATCCGTCAGCACGAAACCCGGCGCGATGGCATTGACTGTGATGCTGCGTGAGGCGACTTCGCGTGCCAGCGACTTGGTGAAACCGATAATGCCCGCTTTGCTGGCGCTGTAGTTGGTCTGTCCGGCTTGCCCGACGATGCCGCTGACGCTGGCGATGTTGATGATACGCCCGTAGCGTTTACGCATCATACTGCGCACCGCTGCCTTGGAGCAGAGCCATGTGCTGCGCAGGTTGGTGCTGATCACGCTGTCGAAGTCGTCTGCTTTCATCATCATGATGAGGTTATCGCGCGTCGTGCCCGCGTTGTTGACCAGAATATCCAGCTTACCGTAAGCATCGACAGCCGCTTTAATCAGGGCGTTGGCCTGTTCTTCATCGCCCACATCCGCCTGATAAGCCATGCCCTCGCCACCATTGGCTTTAATCTGGGTGATGACTTCTTCAGCAGCGGCGGCATTGCCTTTGTAATTGACGACGACTGTCGCGCCGCGTTTGCCAAGTTCCAGCGCAACCGCGCGTCCGATACCACGACTGCCGCCGGTGACTACCGCGATGCGGTCTTTCAACTGTGTCATATTTACCTCTCAGAGTTGTATCCAAAACCTGCTGCCAAATATAACCCGCTGGGGATACTCTGGCTATGCATAAACAGCATCCTCAATGTACTGCATCAGGCCAAGACTGCGGGCTACGCCCTGCGACGCGAGATTGGTATGCTTGTGGCTGTAGAAGGGAGTTTTCCCCTGCCGCTGGAGCGCGTGCGCCCATGCTGCCGTCACCTGACGCGCAAACCCACGTCCCCGGTAGTCAGGCAGTGTTTGTACCCACGCCTCGCCTGCCTGGTTGTTTTCCCGCGACGACTCGCAGGTGGATACAATCTGGCCAGCGGCAATCACCGCGTATACCGTTCGGTTCTCTACCTGCAATTCAGGGTTGAAGCGCGCGACGAGCGCCGCGTGCGTCGTGTTTAGCTGCACAGCGTTGGGGTAATCGTCAGCGCTTAGCGTGTCGGGAAAAATGTAGCTTCGTCCTGTGTGTGTATCCGAACTCGTGAGTAAGTCACACACGGTCTGCTCATCATGCAGAACAACCTCCAACGGGAGGCTGTTCAAAGCGCTGCGCAGGGAAGCCGCTAAGCCTTGCCGAAAATAGCGCACTTCTCCAGCAGTGTAACGCGCCGCATAAAATAAGGGCAGTGTATCAGGATTCTCGCAGGGTAAAGCAATCAAATCCCCGGCGCTGTCGAATCCAATACACTCTAACTCAAGATGGAGGGCAATGAACTTCACTGCATCCATCGTTATCCTCCAACCCAACCAATCAGACGTATCTGTCCACGCAGGTCGCTGGTCAAATTCACCGCGCCGCCGCCTGTGTTATTGCCCACGTAAATATCCACGCGCCCGTCGATGTTGGAAATCAGGCCCGTGAATGCCAGCCAATTGCCATCGGGTGAAAAGGTAGGATTGCACATGCTTGGGGGTGGCGTTCCCCGGCGCAGGTTGTTGAACGTCTCGTTATAGACCAGAATGCCGTAGGGGCACTGCCCATCGAGGCCGCCAATCGCCACGCGCGTGCCGTCCGACGACCACACCGCCGACATACTGTAACGCGGAAACGTCAGTTCTCCGGTGCGTCCGATCAGCGTGCCATCGGTGGTCATCATGATGAGTTCCGTCGAAGTGCTGCTGGCACTCTGGAACAGCACCATACGCCCATCCGGCGACCACGACGCTGAGAAACGGTAGGGGCCATCAGAACCGTTGGTCAGATGCACCTCGCGCGTTTGCCGGGTGCGCACATCGGCCAACCACAAACGGCGTTCGGAATCGCCAAACAGGGGGTCCCCGCTGGCAAAAGCAACCTGTGTTGCGTTAATCCACTGCGGCGGATCACTGACCCATTCATCGCTCAACTGAATAACTTCGCTGCTGACGGTGTCCAGCACGAACACATTTCCCGTCGTCGGCGGCGGGTCAACGAGCGCATCGCAAGCACCGGGAACACCGGGAATCCAGCTTGGGCAGCGGTTGCGATCAGACAGGAACATGAGATAGCGCCCATCCGGTGACCACGAGGGATACCATTCGTAAGACCCGGCGTTAGTTAAGTTCGTCCAGCCGGTGCCATCAATCTGAACGCTGAAAATGTCCAGGTCGTAGCCCGTTGTTAAGGCTATCGCCAGCCGCCTGCCATCGGGCGTCCATGACGGCACGCTGATGAAACCACGCTGTACCAACGACGGAATTGCCAGAATGCGCCCGGTAAATCCCAAGCGCAAATCCATGATATACAGGCCTGTATTCAGCAGCGCCGGGTCTTCACGGAAATAGGCAATCGACATACCGTTGGCTGAAATGTAGACCTGATTGTTGGTGGCCGAGGTCAGCGGCAGGATTTCAGTACGCGGCAGGCTGCCATCAGGCGCGACATAGTACAGCGTTTCAATATCGGTTTGCGGCTGCGCGGTGGAGAGATTACGAATCGTCTCGCGGTCATTGCGATTGAGGAAGGCGATGAGTGGGCTGCCAATCCCGTCGGACAGCGCTGTTGGAATGTCCAGCAGTTCCCAATTATCGAACAGCGTCATGGGGGTCACCTGAGGCGTGATGGAGGGCGTGGGCGTGGTGCTGGGTGTGGGGGTGATTGACGGTGTATAAGTGGCGGTGGGTGACGCAGTGGGCGTCCCGGTGAGCGTGGCGGTTGCCGTGATGGTGGGCGTGTCAGTCACCGTAGCGCTTGCCGTAGAGGTCGCTGTTGAGGTCGCTGTCGGCGTGGGGGTGGGCGCAGCGAGAGCGTTGCAGGCCGAGGCGCATAATAATGCAGCTAAAAGAAAACGACGCAAATTCATCATATCCATTTCCAGTGAACGGTCTGTGATAGGATACCATGAGAATACGCCGTGTTCTATGCTTTAGCCGCAGTCACGGGAGCAGGTCTGTAGGTTTTCGCCGCCGTTGGGTTCACAAATCTGGTTGCCGCAGATGGGCTGCAAGCAGTCCTGCGGGCACAGATTGGGACCTTCACCCGGCTCGCAAATCTGGTTGCCACAGGTCGCGGGGGTTGTCGGGCAGTCTGCGGGGCAGGTCTGGTAGGTTTCGCCTTCGTCGCAGAACTGATTCGGACACAGCAGCGCTGCGGCGGCGGTTGTCACCGTCACCGAGACGGTATACGGCCTTTGATTGCCTGCCGCGTCCACAATCAGCAAGGTGTAGGTTGAGGACTGCGATGGGCACACTTCCTGGCTGCCCTGCGGCGTCACGCTTTCATCGGCAAAGTAAACGGTGTTACTGCCGCTGACGTTCCAGCGGACGGTAGTACATTCACCCGGATTGAGGCTGTTGTCATCGACGGTAAAGACGACGTTGGTTCCGGCGGCGGTGACGACAGGGGCGGTTGAGACAGGCACAGCCAGCACCTGCCCCACGCTAATCAGGTTGGCATCGGTGATACAGTTGCCGTTCTGCAATTCGGAGAGCGTAAGGTTGTAGCGGCGGGCAATCGCGGACAGCGTGTCGCCGCGCTGCACCGTGTATGTCCCTGTCCAATCGGTACGCGGAACACAGGTGATTGTAGAGGTCTGCGTGATGACAGCAGGCGCGACAGAGGGCGGCGTCACGGTTGCGCCACCGGGGAGCGCGATAGGCTGCGGCAGGGCAACGACTTCCGGCAGCAGCGTCAATGGGGCGCGCTGGATGTTGATCAGGTCAAACGGTTCAGGCTCCGAAGGCGGGCCAATCACCTGCAAGCCTGTATCCCCGCCAAGCGGCAGACGCACCTGCGCGCCGGGCTGCACCACGCGCGCTGAACCCAGTGCGGCCACAATGCCTGTGCCTTCGAGGGTGGCCACCAGCATCTCGCCATTGCTGACGGCGGTGATGTACAGCGTGGAGCCTAACGTCAGCGTCGCGCCGTTGACATTGATGCTGACCTGTTCGCCCTGCGGCGACTGGAGCAGCATGGCGTTGGGCGGCGCATCGACACACGAGGACTGGCCGACGCCTGTCTGGAATGATACCGCCTGCATATCGGGCGATGCATCCTCAATAGACGTATCGCCGAACAGGATGAATGTCACATTTTGTCCCGGCAGCGTGTCGGGGAGATTCGTTTGCGCTTTGAGAACGGCGATGCCCCAGGTCTGCGCGCTTTCATCCAGCGGCGTGGTGCTAATGCGATGCAGGTCAAGCAGGTTGGTGATGTCGCCCACAGCGTCGAAAACTCCCGCTGTGCTGTCCTGAAATTCCACGTCGAGCCGCTGATTGCCGTAACACACCTGATTGCGGCCAACACCGCCGCATAAATCGCCTACAGCAGCTAAGGCAGCATCCACCAACCCTTCACAGGACAGGCTGATGCGCGGCGTGGATGACACTTCGATCACCTCCACCGTCGCATTGGGGAGCGTATTGGTGCCCAGATTGCAACTGGCAAGGGCAAGGCAGAGCAGCAGTAAATGAAGGCGCTGTATTGTTCTCATCTACTTATCGTAACATGAAACGCAAGGTGAGGACGATAGGAAGGAAGGGGTATTTAGCCCGAAATCAGGACGTAGTACGAGCCGCGTTTTTCGCCCATTTTCTGAAGGATATTTTTAGTGACGAGGTCGGCAAGGTCACGGCGAATGGTTTCAGGGTGTACATCGGGGCATAAACCTTGCAGGTCGCTGTTGGTGATGCGGGTGTTGCCGTTGCTGTGCAGATGGATCAGCGCGGCTTCCTGACGCGGGTTGATGGGCACACCGCGATATTTGCCGTTGAACTGTGGGACGATGGGTTCCTGGGTCTCTACTTTGTACTGCTCAATCTCGTTGTAGAGCACCACGCAGAAACCGCCCGCGCGTTCCTGAAAATCAGGCGCGCGCAAATGCTGCTGCTTCATCAGTTCGATGACGCGATCCACGCCATAGCCGAGGCGCTCGATAAAGCCCATGTCGGCCAGCACCTGCACAATCGCCGGATTGCGCGAGAAGCGTTCGTCCTTGATGTTGGCGATGGTCACAGGGCCGGGCAAGCCGCCGGGGCTGTGAACTTCCATACGATTGCTGAAAATGAAGGTGCGGATGCTGTCGCCGCTGATGTTATAGTTGCGGTGGGCGACGGCGTTGACGATCAATTCGCGCGCGGCTTCCAGCGGATATTCAAAACTTTCCTTGCGTTCCATCGTGTGACGAAGCTGGACGCCTTTGCGCAGGTGATCGACCAGAAAGGTCTCGGCGCGCCTGATCTGGTCGGGGAGCGTGCCGACCATGTCCTGACGGGTGAAGGTATCGCCCATCGCTTCGCCCGCAAAACGCACGGCGATGATTTCCGCGCCGGGCACAAAACGCTGTGGGTCTTTGCCAAAGAGCAGAATGCCCGCGTTGGTCGGACGCAATCTGCCGCGTTCTTCCACCAGACAGCCGCGCTTCAGCAAAATCTGTTTGACGCCGCTTTCGCGAATGCCGTGCAGGCTCGAAGCGTAAGCCTCGGCTTTCTCCCAATCAATGTCGTCAAGGCTGGCCCCATGCGAGGCGTCGGTCTCGAAGCTCAGTTCGCCACGTTCCATCATCAGGCGGCGCAGTTCGCGCGGGTTCAGGGGCGCATTGTCGGTGTCGCTGCGATACAGATAGCGTCCTTCCAGCGCGTAGACATGCGGCATCCCCAGCGGGATGTTGACGATGACCACCGATTTTTGCCCGACACGCACCGCACGCGGCATGGGGATAATCAGCGGCGGTTCAACAGCTAAGGCAGCCTGCAAGACGCGATCCATCGCGCTTTCGGCATCGCGCACGCCCGCCAGCACGCCGCTGGCCGAAATGCCAATGACCAGCGTGCCGCCCTGCGTGTTGGCCATCGCGACCAACACCGTAGCGATAGCGGTGTGAATGGCGTCTTCCGAGAGCCAATCGACCCGCGCGCTGCGTCCTGCCTTGATTAACTGTTGAACATCATCGCCGTTCATGACTCAACTTCGCTCTGTAATTTTTCTTCGCTCTGGCGTTCCAAATCACGCTTGCGGCCTTCCGGCGGCGGGGGCAGCAGCACGCGGTCAATCACCTGTTCCATATCATCGACAAAGACGATGTTCAGGTCTTGCAGCGCTTCCGCCGGGATGTCGGCAAGGTCTTTCTTGTTGTGCTTGCAGAGAATGACGTTTTTGATCTGCGCACGCCGAGCCGCCAACAGTTTCTCTTTGATGGCCCCCACAGGCAGCACCTTACCCCGCAGGGTAATCTCGCCGCTCATGGCGAAGTCGCTGCGTATCTTGCGCTCGGTAAACGCAGAGATGATGGCAATCGCCAGCGTCACGCCTGCCGATGGGCCATCCTTGGGCACCGAGCCTTCGGGCAGGTGGACATGCACGTCGAAGTTTTCAAAGTCCTCGTGCGGCACCTCATACTCGGAGGCGTGAGCACGCATATAACTCAAAGCGGTCTGCGCCGATTCCTGCATGACATCGCCAAGCTGTCCGGTCATCAGCAGGTTGCCTTTGCCCGGCATCACTGAGACTTCGATGGTCAAGGTATCGCCGCCGTTGGCCGTCCACGCCAATCCCGTCGCCACACCCACTGAATCGACATCGTTGGCACGCATGGGGATGAACTCCGGCGGGCCGAGCAGTTCTTCCAGCCGCTTGCTGGTGATGCGTTTGCTGTAAGGCTTTTCCTCAGCAATCAGGCGGGCGACCTTGCGGCAGACGTTGGCGATGGTGCGTTCCAGGTTGCGCACGCCCGCCTCATAGGTGTACTGGCGAATCATGGTCTGCAAGGCGCGCACATCGAACTGCAGATTGCTCTTTTGCAGCCCGTGTGCTTCCAACTGCTTGGGAATGAGGAAACGGCGCGCAATCGCCAGCTTTTCCTCGTCGGTGTAGCCGGAAAACTCGATGGTCTCCATACGATCCAGCAGGGCATCCGGCAGCGGGTCAAGGTCGTTGGCGGTGGTGATGAACAGCACCTTCGACAAATCATAGGGCACTTCGAGATAGTGATCGGAGAAGGCGTTGTTCTGCTCCGGGTCGAGCACTTCCAGCAGCGCCGATGAAGGATCACCGCGAAAGTCCGCGCCCAGCTTATCAATTTCGTCGAGCATGAACACGGGGTTAATCGTCCCGCCGCGGCGAATCGTCTGGACGATACGCCCCGGCAGCGCGCCAATATAGGTACGGCGATGTCCACGTATCTCGGCTTCGTCACGCACGCCGCCGAGGCTGACGCGCACAAATTCGCGCCCCAGTGCGCGCGCGATGCTTTTGCCGAGCGAGGTCTTGCCGACACCGGGCGGCCCGACAAAACACAGAATCGGGCTTTTCATCTTGTCGGCGGCCAGCTTGCGCACGGCGATGTGTTCCAGAATGCGATCTTTGACTTTGGGCAAGCCGTAGTGATCGGATTCGAGAACGCGCGCGGCGTTGCTGATGTCAAGGTTGTCTTCACTCTCCTTTTTCCAGGGGAGCGAAGTCAGCCATTCAATGTAAGTACGGATAATGCCGATTTCGGGAGCCATCGGCGGCATCATCGTCAGGCGTCCCAGTTCTTTCAGCGCCTTTTCCTGAATTTCCTGCGGCAGATGCGCGGCGATAATCTGGTCGCGAATGTCGTTGATTTCCTGCTGATAGATGTCTTCCTCACCGAGTTCGGACTGGATGACACGCATCTGTTCGCGCAGATAGACTTCGCGCTGTCCGCGATCCATCTCCTGCTGCACCTGACTGCTGATTTCGTCTTTCAGTTCCAGCATATTCAGTTCGCGGCTGAGCAGCGTGGCCACGTATTGCAGGCGTTCCATCGGGTCGAGCATTTCCAGCACCTGCTGGCGCTCGTCTACCTGAAGCGTCAGCGTGGAAATGACCTGATCGGCAAGGCGGCTGGGGTCGCTGGTGTTCAGCACATAAACCAGCACGTCGTCGGGAATGTTGAAGTTTAAATCGGCGGCGCGCTTGAACAGATTAATCACGGTTTGCATCCGCGCAACCGTTTCAGGCGACTTCACGACTTTTTCTTCAATGGGGCGCGCTTTGGCGATCAGAAACGGCTTCTGCTGCGTGATTTCAATGATTTCGACGCGCTGACGGCCCTGCGCCAGCACGCTGCGGCTCTGTTCCCCCAGGCGCAGCATCCGCCCCAGCGCGATTTCAGTGCCGATGCTGTGCAAATCCTTGAGGCCGACCTGCGTCTTTGCCGGGTCACGCTGGGCAACCGCCAGCACCGTTTTACCACTGCTGCGGGCAGCTTCCAGCGCGGCAATGGACTGCGCTGTGGAGACCATCACCGGGGTAATGACGTGGGGATAGATGACCATTCCACGTAAGGGCAGCACAGGAAGATGAATGACGCCGCTATCATCCGGCTCTGCGTTTTTGATTCCGTAAAACTCGTTCTTGGCAGTAGCCAATTAAGATTTCCTTATATTTCATGGGATAATGTGCGCATTTTACCTTATTGCTTCCCCTGCGTAAAGCAGTGTCAGTCCACAGCGTCGGGAGACAAAGTATCGCCCCTTGTCTGCGCACATGCATGTAAGTTAGACTTGTTTTTGAGGTTAACAGACTATGCGACTACCAATTTTGCTGATTATCGTCGCCGCTGTGGTGACGTTAGTGATTGTCGGCGCTGTGGGAATGCTGCTGCTTCAGCCGCCACAGCCGTTGATTGTCAGCGCTGAATTTCAGAGCGACACCATCACCCCGAACGCCGATGGCGATAATGACATCACCATCTTCCGCTACACCCTGTCGCGCAGCGCTGATGTTTCCATCATTATGGAAAGTGAAGACGGCACCCAGTACATCTTCCGTGATAGCGAACCGCGCACGCGTGGCGATTATCAGGTGGAGTTCAGCGGCATTGTCGGCGGGTTCACCCTGCCCTCGGAAACGATTAGCGGAGAAGTCATTTCGCGGCTGATCCCCAACGGACGCTACACCTGGTATCTGCGCGCGGCGGGTGCGGGCGAAAACGAGGAACGCAGCGGCATTCTGAACATCGAAAATGGGGATGCGGTGCTGCCGGATATTGTGACGTTTACCGTGTCGCCGCAGGTGTTCTCGCCCAATCAGGATGGCATTGAAGACCATTCGGAAATCAACGTCTATCTCTCCAAGGATGTGGCGGAACTGATCGTGTATCTGCTGGCGGACGACGGCGAAAAGATTTATATCTCCGAACGCGACATCGGGCGACGCCCCGGAGAAGCGGGTCGGCACAACTTTGACTACGAAGGCGGCGTTGACTTGGGTCTCGACCCGCCGCCGGACGGCACTTATACGCTGGTGGTGGAAGCGCAAGACCTTGAGGGACAGCGCATCCGCCGCACCTCAACGCTGACGATTGCTACAGGCGGCGAACCACAGGCAGAAATCGCGCCGCAGTCGGTGGGCGTGGATGTGGTGTTTGATGTCGTGCCTTACGAAGAGCGCTTTTATTCCACAGCCGATAGACTTGGCGATCTGATTGACGCGCCCGTTGACCCTGACGATCTGGCGGCCAATGCCATCACTATGCCCGTTGGCGATGTGCTGACCTTCCGCCTCACCGTCGAGAATTACAGCAACGTGGGCATTCGCACGGCGGGGCCACCGCCCGGCACCGTGTATCAGCAGAACCAACTGGCGGGCGCGCTGGGTTTCTACGGCGAGTCCGGCGCGTGGGTGGTCGGGATACAGTGCGACACGTCAACCACGTCATATCCCTGGCGCTGGGCGTTGGGCACGGCAGAAACGCTGACTTCGGTGACGGGCAGCGATGGCAATACCTATCTGTATCTGCCAGCGGGCGAAAGCCGCGAAATCTGGGGCGGCATTCGCATGACCGACTTGATTGAACGACGCAACCCGCAGTACTGCTGGGCAGGGCTAATTCATGAAGATGTGGAAGTCAGCGTGTACAATATGCGTGTGGGACCGCGTGAGATTGAACTGGTAAACACTGCGCCTGAAGCTACACCATAAGGGGGACAGGATGAACACGTCGCGACTGGTTTATGTCACCATATCACTGGTGTTGATGCTGATGCTCGTCGGATGCCGTCGCGACGATACACCGCAGCGCGTACTGCCGACGGCAACGGTGACGCCGACGCCTTATTCCACCGCGCTGGCACCTGTGGCGACGATTATTCCCCCCGGCAGCGAAACCCGTGCGCTGCAAATGGTGGTATATTCCGGTTCGGCGCGGAGCGGGGCAAGCGCCGCGACCCGCATTGAAGGCGCGCTGGCAGAGCAGGGACTGAACGTCCAAATCCTGATTCGTGACCGCTATGCTGAGGTGCTGGCGGCGTTATGCGATTCAGGCAGCGGCGATGTATCGGTGGCATGGCTGGACGGCGTGACCTATGCCGCCGCGCGTGCTGAGAACTGTGGAACTCCCTTGCTGCTGACCGAACGTGACGGTGAAATCGGCAGCTCAGTGGATATTGTCGTCAACAGTTCGATTACCACAGATAACATCTTCTCGCTGCGCGAGAGCAAATACTGCCGCATCAGCTACAACGATTTCGCAACGTGGCTTGCGCCTGTGCTGGTGTTCAGCGCCGATGGGCTAAATCCGGTGACGGCATTTGAGAGCATCACCGACTACGAGGATATTCCCACGCTGCTGCAAGCGGTGGCCGATGGTGACTGCGACATGACCAGCGTACCAAGCGGAACGCTCGATGACCGCGATTATGCCGAACTGCTGGACAATCTGCGCGTGCTGGAAACGAGTGTGGCATTTCCCTACAACATCCTGATGATTCCCCTGGAAGTGCCGCTGGACATCCGCCTGCAACTGATTGCCGCGCTGGAAACCATTGCTGATGATACGGCGCTGGCGGGCAGTCTGCGCGCGCTGATCGATCAGGAAGCGCTGTTACCGATGGAGTCGGATACGCTCGACGACTTCCACACGTTCATTGACAGCACGGGGCTGGACTTCGCGCAGTTAGGCAGTTGATGGACATCGCGGTTGTCGTTGTGACATGGAATACGCGCCAACTGGCGCTGGATACGCTGCGCAGCCTGTTCGCAGACTTAGCCAGCAGCGGACTGCAAGCTGAGGTTTATCTGGTGGACAGCGCCTCGTCCGATGGCACGGCGGAGGCTGTCGCGGCGGCGTTCCCTCAAGTGAAGCTGACCGCCAGCCAGGAAAATCTGGGCTTCGGCAAAGCCAACAACCTCGCGATCCAGCAGATTATGAGCCGCGCCGATGCGCCGAACGCTATTTACCTGCTTAACCCCGACACCGTGACCCAACCCGGCGCAACCCGCGCGTTGTATGACGCGTTGATGGCCTCACCGCGCGTTGGGCTGGTGGGCGCGCGCCTGTCGTATGGCGATGGCAGCTTTCAGCATGGCGCGTTCGGGTTTCCGGGGCTGCGCCAGTTGTGGGTGGAATTTTTCCCCACGCCGGGACGCCTCATCGAAGGGCGTTTTAACGGGCGTTATCCGCGCGCGCTGTATGACGCTGGCCAGCCCTTCCCCGTCGATTTCACGCTGGGGGCGACGATGATGCTGAAGCGTGAAGCAGTGGAACAGACAAAGGGCTTTGACGAGCAATTCTTTATGTACTGTGAAGAAATTGACTGGGCGTGGCGCATCCACCGCGCCGGATGGGACGTGCTGTGCGTGCCCGCAGCGCACGTCGTACACCTCGGCGGGCAAAGCACTGCGCAGGTTCGCCCGCAAAGCCTGATAAACCTGTGGACAAGCCGCCTGCTGCTGTACCGCAAGCATCATCCTGCCTGGAAATTCACGCTGGCACGGTTGATCACTGCCGCTGGTATGTGGCAAAAAATGCGCCACGAAAGCCAGCCTACTCTGCGCGAAGCCTATCAGACGATTTATCGTATGGCATTGAACCCATGACCCTGACCGCGATCATCCTGACCAAGAATGAAGCCGCACACATCAGCGAATGCATCGCCAGCCTGCGCTTCGCTGACCATATTCTGGTGTATGACTCGTTCAGCACCGATGAAACGGTCACCAAAGCCAAAGCCGCAGGCGCTGAGGTGATTCAGCGCGCGTTTGACAATTATGCGAACCAGCGCAACGCCGCGATCAAAGCGGTTGGAAATGCGGAGTGGATATTGTTTGTCGATGCTGATGAACGGGTGACAGCGGCGCTGGCGGGAGAGATAAAGACGGCGATGGGTCTAGTGGGATATGCCGGGTGGAAAATCCCGCGCCACAACTACATTTTCGGCAAACTGACGCTGTGGGCAGGCTGGTATCCCGATTACCAACTGCGGCTGCTCAAGGTGGGGGCCGCGCATTACGACCCGACGCGGCAGGTTCACGAGGTGGTCATCCTCGACGGCCAGGAAGGCACGCTCAAGGAAAACCTGCTGCACTACAACTACCGCGACCTGCCCCATTTCATGCAGAAACAGCGCGCCTATGCGGCCTATGAGGCACAAATCCTGTACGATGCTGGCGTGCGCCCCAAGCTGCGCAATTACATCCTGCAACCCTTACGACAGTTCAAATGGCGTTACCTCACGCTAAAAGGCTACCGTGACGGCTTTCATGGGCTGCGCCTGAGCGCGCTGATGGGCTGGTACGAACTGCGCAAGTATCTGCTGCTGCGCAAGCTGTGGCAGGGCAGCAGATGAAATACGCAGGAAAATAAAAAGGGGCGAACCCTTTTTCAGATTCGCCCCTTGTCGTTTGTTAACCCGGTTGTTCCATCTGCGGCACGAGCACCCCATAGCCGCCGCTCTTACGGCGATAAAGGACGTTGACCCCGTTTGTGTCCTTGTTGTGGAACATGAAGAAATCATGACCCAGCAGTTCCATTTGCTCGACGGCTTCCAATTCGCTCATGACGGTGACGGCGACCTGCTTGCGACGGACGATTTCCTCTTCGTATTCGTCGTAGGGCGAAACAGCCGCCGCTTCTGCCGTTTCGGTGACTTCTTCCGGCAGCTCTTCCGCCAGATCGAGTTCCTCCACCGTCGCGGTATAACGTTCACGCCCCTTGCGATCTTTCTTGCCTTTGAAGCGTTCAATACGGCGATACATCTTATCGACGGCCAGGTTTATGGCCGCTTGCAGCGCCTCGTTGTCGTTACCGCGCAGGCGTTCTTCGGCACGCAGGATGGCACCGCGAGAATGGCGCAGGGTGATTTGCACGATAGTCGTTTCACCGCTGCGGGTTCCCTGATGGGTGAGTTCCACCCAAATGTCCGTGATATTCGGTAGGAAACGGTCAAGCCGCCCGATCTTTTTACGGGCATACTCCTCTAGATTCTCTGTAACCCGCACATTATTACCGTGAATTTTGAGTTCCATTACCTACTCCTCCAATGTAGTGTAAAAACGATGCGTTCAGACACGCGCGGCAGTCACGGTCAAGGCGCTGACCTGCCGTGCGCCCGCTTTTAACAGTGCCTGCGCACAGGCACTGAGTGTCGAGCCAGTTGTACACACGTCGTCTATGATTAGAATGTTGTGATGAGAAACCAGTTCAGGGATTGCTGAGAAGGCGTCTGCCACGTTCTCTTTCCGTTCCTGAGGAGAAAGCCCAACCTGTGAATGTGAATAGCGGTCACGGATAAGCGCCTGCGGAATACAGGGAAGCCCCGTTTGGGCTGCGACATATTCACATACTATTTGAGCTTGATTATACCCCCGTTCCTTGAGTCGTTGCGTATGCAAAGGTACAGGAATTAACATGTCAATCGTCCAGTCTTTCATCTCCAGGCACGCGACCAGCCGGAGACCGAGTTCAGCGCCTAGCTGTGGCACATTGCCGTACTTCAGCCCCTGCACGGCTTCACGCAGCAGTCCCTGGTGAACCTCTGTGGAGGCCACCCACTGGAGATGGGGAATATCGGTTTTCAGGGAGCAATTGACGGGGATCGCCTCAAGCTTTGCCTGGCAGCTTTCACACCAGACCGTATCCACACGGCCACAACCAGCGCAGCGCGGCGGGAAAATCAAGTCAAGACAAACGTTTAACAGGTGGCGAAGTCCTGTAAAACGCACAAGCCCGGAACGGCTCCGGGCTTGTGGATTAGTACGATCAGACTGAAACGAAAGCGACAACTCTCACCTCCCGGGTGGGAAATCGGAATCTATGTCGCTAGAGCCTAGAACGCGCCGTTACCAGAAACGCTCATGACCTGAATGACGGCGGGACCCAGGAGCACAATCCAGATGGACGGGAAGATCAGGAGTACCATCGGGATCATCATTTTGACGGGTGCCTGATGGGCTTTTTCCTGTGCGCGCTGGCGACGCTTGGTACGCATCTGATCTGACTGCACGCGCAGGATTTTCGCCATACTCACACCAAGCTGGTCAGCCTGAATGATGGCCGCTGTAAAGGCGTTCACATCAGGTACATCCATACGCAGCGACATGTCACGCAGCGCCTCACGACGCAGTTTGCCAAGCTGGATTTCACGCAGGACGCGCCCGAAGGCAATCGACAGGTCGTTGTCCCACTTCTCATAGACTTTGCCGAGCGCCGCATCGAAGCCGAGACCCGCTTCCACGCAGATGACCAGCAGGTCGAGCGCGTCGGGCAGAGCCTTGATGATGCCATCCTGGCGACGGCGAATCTTGCTTTTTACAGACATCACGGGAAGGGCATAGCCAATAGCGGCGGCACCCACTGTAAAGCCCAGAGCCTGCACGAACGGCTGTGGCGAAACCACGAAGAATAATACAATCGCGCCGATGGTCAAACCGATGGTAATCATGATACGCGTCGCAAAGAACATGGTTGGGTCTTGAGTAGAGGCTGCCAATTCCAGCATCCGGCGGGTCTGCTCAAGCTGCTTTTGCGGCGTAAAACGGGTTGTCAACTCTGCGAACTTACGCAGGACAGGCATCAATACACGATCACGGAAGGACAGCGAGAGTTCGATGTCTTCCAGCGATTCGGGAATATCGCGCTCGCCGTACTGCGCCAGACGTTCCTGCAACGGGTCACGCCCGCGATCTTCACGCAGACCTATGTAGACCAGCACACCGATCACCGCCAAAGCGACGATGATGATGACACCAAGGATAAGGGGATTATCGAACATAGCTTATGCCCTAACTACATCTCAATATCAATAATCTTCTGGATGACGGCAGTACCGATACCAATCAGCGCCAAACCAGCACCAAGCATGGGCCATCCACAAAGGCGGTTTTCAAACATTTGCCCCATGTAACCGGGATTGGCCGCATTCAGGAACAGTGCCAGACCAATCGGCAGGAAGCTAAGGAGGTAGCCGGTGATACGTCCCTGCGACGTAAGCACACGAATTTCGCCCTTCAGCTTGATACGCTCGCGGATGGTGGTACCGATCACTTCCAGAATTTCGGCCAGGTTACCACCGACCTCACGCTGAATGTTGACGGCTGTGACCACGAGGTCAAGGTCTTCACTTTCCACGCGATTGAGCAGGTGTTCCAGAGCGTCGTCCATGTCAATGCCCAACTGCACTTCCTGTACCACGCGCTTGAATTCAGTCGCCGTAGGTTCGGGAGAGTCCCTTGCGATGGCCTCCATCGACTGGAGCACGCTGTATCCAGAACGCAGGGCGTTTACCCACAGACTCAGGGTATCCGGGAGTTGTTCTTCAAATTTAATCAGACGGGTACTGGTGGCACGCGATACCCAGATACGGGGCGCGAAGAAGCCGATAAAGGCGGCCAGAATAGACATGACCATCTGACCGCTGAAAATCACAAAGTAGGCGGCGGCGAAGAAACCGATCATAGCCAGGATGTGCAGCGCCGCATATTCCGCAACAGTCAGTTTAATATCTGCGCGGGCCAACTGCCTTCGCCATTTTTGGCCGAAGGATCGATTCATAATGATGCCTTCGACGGCATTGGCGATAGCGCTGGGTTTTTCCTCCTTCTCCTGTTCGCCCTCACTTGGCTCCAGGAAGGACTGATAATTTTCCTGTTCATAGCGCCCAAGCCGTTCTTCCAGAAGGTTCTGTTCGGAACGGGCGCTAAAAATGCCAATGCCCACCACAATGGCGGCAATGGCGGCGGCAGCTATCACAATAATGATCTGTGTTTCATTCATAGTTTGTTGACCAGTCACTGACCGGAAATTGCTTACATCACATTGTATGGTGACAAGAGGAAGTGCGTCAAGCAGTACGCACTTCCTGAAGCGTTACAAATTGCTTACCGGCGGCTTTGCCCAACACCGAAGACTGAGGGCGGTAAGTGAATACCAGCGTCTTCAATGCGGTCTGTAAACTTGGGACGAATACCCGTAGGACGAATACGTCCGATGATTTTCCCGCCTTCAATACCTGTCTGTTCAAACTCGAAGACATCAGACATGGTAATCATTTCGCCTTCCATGCCCTGCACTTCGGTGATGTTCATGACGCGGCGTGAACCATCACGTAAGCGCGACTGCTGGCAGATCAGGTCAACAGCGCTGGCGATCTGTTCACGGATGGCGCGCACAGGCAAATCCATACCCGCCATCAGGCACATCACTTCCAGACGGGCGATGGTATCGCGTGGGCTGTTGGCGTGGAGCGTGGTCAGTGAGCCATCGTGACCGGTGTTCATGGCCTGAAGCATGTCCAGCGCTTCGCCGGAGCGGCATTCACCGACGACGATACGATCAGGACGCATACGCAAGCAGTTGACGACCAGGTCCTGAATGGTGACCGCGCCCTTACCTTCAATGTTGGGGGGGCGACTTTCCAGTGTGACAACGTGTTCCTGTCGCAGTTGCAGTTCCGCCGCGTTCTCTACCGTGACGATACGTTCGTCGGCGGGGATGAAACCGGAAAGCACGTTCAACAGCGTGGTTTTGCCGGAACCTGTACCGCCAGCCACGACGCTGTTCAGACGGGCGATGATGCACGCACGCAGGAATTCAGCGATTTCTGGTGTCAAGGAACCGAAGCGAATGAGGTCTTCAACGCCCAGTGGTTTCTTGGAGAATTTACGGATGGTGATGGTGGGGCCGCAAAGTGCCAGGGGACGAATGATAGCATTCACACGGGAACCATCGGGCAGACGAGCGTCCACGATGGGCGAGCTTTCGTCGATACGGCGTCCCAAGGGCGACACAATACGGTCAATGACCTTCAAGACATGTTCGTCGCTCTCGAAAGCAATATTGGCTCGCACCAGATTGCCTTTTCTTTCGACGAAGATATTCTTGGGGCCGTTCACCATGATTTCTGTGATAGTGTCATCGGCCAGCAGCGGTTCAAGCGGGCCAAAACCCAGAATTTCGGCGATAATGGCGTCGAACAAACGCTGACGCTCAGCACGCGAGAGCACCATGCTTTCTTCGGCGAGGATGGAGTTAAACAGTTCCTCGATGTGATTGCGCACTTCAGCTTTGCGCGAGATATCCATCGACTG
>JAXLWC010000063.1:0-33627 GCA_046328675.1 Anaerolineae bacterium | reverse complement strand
ATAAAACTCCTCGTACAGCTTGCTCACTTCGCGCGCGACACACACGGAACGCTGCCCTAACACGCTGCCAATCACTTCCAGCGAGTCCGTCAGGCGGTTAGGACTTTCATAACATACCAGCGTGCGCCGTTCGTGCTGTAATTCCTTCAGCAGATCGCGCAGCGCCCGATCCTTGCGCGGCAGAAAACCAAGGTAGACAAAGCCGTCTGTCGGCAAACCAGACGCGACCAACGCCGGAATCAAGGCCGTCGCGCCCGGCAGCGGCTCGATACGACAGCCGCGCCCGATGGCTTCCTTGATGAGTTCATAACCGGGATCAGAAATACCCGGTGTGCCCGCATCGGACACCAGCGCGACATCGCCGGTTTCCAGCGCGTCGAATACCGCTTCCAGCTTCGTCAGCTTGTTGTGTTCATGATAGCTGGTGAGAGGGGTATGAATGTCAAAATGCTGCAAGAGTACGCGCGTTGTGCGGGTGTCTTCGGCAGCAATCAGCGCGGCCTCACGCAGGATACGCAGCGCGCGCAATGTGATGTCTTCGAGGTTGCCGACAGGCGTCGGCACAATATATAAGGTGCGCACGAATATCTCTACGTTTTGGGACGCAGGCGCGATACCGCCCACTCGACCAGCGGATAGTTCACCGCCTGCAAATCGGCAACGGCGGCATCAAGATCGTAGGGCACACTGCGAATATCGACGGTGACCTTATCATTTTCAAAGGTGAAATAGCCCCACGAGGCGTAACCCGGCGTCTCGAATGATAAGCCGACACTGCCCACGTTCACAATGCGCCAGCGTCCGAAGTCTCTATCCATCGGCTTATGGGTATGGCCACAAATGCCCAGCCGCCCCTCGCGGTCAAGCATGGCGTCCAGCACTTCTTCGGCTGGCGTGTCCGGCCAGATGAATTTTTCGTCATCGCCCGGCGCGCCGTGAAAACCGACCACCCAACCGTAACCTTCGACGTGTTCGGCGATTTCGCGATTGCGAATCTTCTTTAAATAGTCGTAGTCTTCAAAGCTCAACTGTTCGACGTTCCAGTTGAGAATCGTGTCGCGTTCCTTCCAGGTCTGCACCATCTTTTTAAGTTCGGCTTCATCCTTGGCGGAAGCGCTGCGGAAACGCAAGCCGTTGACGAGGTAGCGGTCTGTGTTGCCGCCGATGACGTGCAGTTTGCCGAAGCCTTCAGCGTCCTTCATAGCCTGCACGCGCCGCACGCACTCTGCCGGACGCGAACCAAAGGCCGAAAGATCGCCCAGCACCCATGTCTGGTCTGCGCCGCCGAGGGACAACATATCCGCGATAGCCGCCTCAAAAGCGGTGAGATTGCCGTGAATATCGGAAAAAACAGCGAGCCGCATAAAGCATTTCCTGTAACATTAAACGAAAGTTTCTTATAGAATAGCGTAATTACTGCACAGTTTCCACCTGACCATTGAGTCATGGAAACGCTGCTTTCATTGTAGCGGATAACCGAAGATACCGTGCAGGAAAATTTGAAACAGCGGTGTTGAATACGCTATGGTAGAGACACGATCTAGATTACCCCGTCAGAGTTCGCACGTATTTTGAGGAGAGAATACCCATGCCTGTACGTTCAGCAAATGCTATCTGGAAAGGCACCCTGAGAGAAGGAAGCGGCACGTTCAAGGTTGGCAGCGGCGTTATAGAAGGGCCGTATACTTTCAAGACTCGTTTTGAAGAAGAACCCGGCACTAACCCTGAAGAACTCATCGGCGCAGCACACGCGGCCTGCTTCTCGATGTTCCTGTCGGCACAGCTTACCAACGCAGGTTTCCCGCCGAATCGCATCGAAACGTCGGCGAAAGTTCACCTGGGCGCAGGCCCGACCATCACGCTGATTGAGCTGGACTGTGAAGGGGATGTCCCCGGCATAGACGAAGCGAAGTTCCTGGAACTGGCGGAAGTCTCGAAGCAGAACTGCCCGATTTCCAAGGCACTGGCCAGCGTAGAACTTAAACTGAACATGAAGCTGGTCAAGTAATACAGAGTTTGCAAGGGCAGGACACAGTAGTCTTGCCCTTCGGTTAAAGTTCCGTACTTTTGTCCCAAAGTGGCGTCCGTTGAGTTTCGCGGTTCAATGCCGTGTGTTATACTCGCCATAATGAACGATAAATATGCTTGGCTGCGAACGATCAAAGCACATGGCTGGGAAAATATTTTTAGCGCCGTTCTGGATGTGCTAGAGCCGTTTGGGGCATTGGGGGCGCAAGCATTATGGGTGCTGCAACCCGCGCTGAGCATATTGGTTTCGCGGGAAGCGTTAGGCAGCATCGCACAAGCGCTGGAAGAACCCGATGAACTGCAACGTTTACGAGAAGAATTGTTTTTGGAAGACTAACGACTACTTTTCGTTTGTGACTTGACTGGGGGCAATGTGGACAGCACCACACAGGTCAGTGCCATTCTTATCCTGCTGTTGGCGTTGGTTGTCAACGTGATTTTTACGCGGCGGCGGCGGCAGGCATTTACGCTGCGCAATATTCCGGCATATGCCATGCTGACACCCATCGTCGGCGCTTCGATTGAAGCTAACCATCCCCTTCACCTCTCCTATGGCAGCGCAGGTATCGGCGGGAGCAACACGGTTCTGGCATTAGCCAGCAGCGAGTTCTTTTATCAGGTGGCACGCCGGGCGGCGATTGGGGACACCTCTCCCATCTTGACCACGAGCGACCCCAGCACCTTAGCACTGGCACAGGGAACACTGCGCCGTGCCTATGCCGCGCAAAAACTGGTGTCACGTTATCGCAGCAGCAGCGTGCGCTGGTATCCGGCAGGCGCGCGGTCACTGGCGTTCGCGGTGGCCGTAGCCTCGATGCTGCGGGACGACGACGTACACGCCAATATTCTGGCGGGCAGCTTCGGCATGGAAATCGCGCTCATTACGGATACAGCCTTGCGCCGTGACCAGGACTTGATTGCGGTCAGCGACCAACCGGAAGGGCAGGCTATCGCCTATGCGCTGGCCTCGCAGCCGTTGATTGGGGAAGAATTATTTTCTGCCAGGGCCTATCTTGATGATGACCCGCGTGCCAGTTCACATGCAGCCATCATGGATGTGATGCGCTGGCTGTTGATCCTGTTCATTTTCATCAGCACCCTCAGCGTCGGCAATGAAGCTTTCCGACAGTTGATCGGCGATGCACTGGCACAGGTGACGCGTTTAGTACAAGGAGGCGGCTAAGTGAAAGTGCGTTTCGGCGCGATACTGCCGTCGGCAATCGCCATGGGGTTTGGTCTGCTGACCCTGATCGGGCTGCTCAGCGGTAACGATGGCAACCTGTTTGGGATTTTTTCGGCACTGTTCCTGCAAATTGTGGTCATCACCGTCGCGTTGACGGTGCTGTTGGGTGTGCTTAATCTGATCACGGTTCATTTGGGGCGTATTACAGGGCGCAAACGTGGGCTGCTCTACAGCCTGGTGCTCCTGCTGAGTTTCCTGACCGTTATTATTGTTTCCATTCTTGAGCGCACAGGTGGGATGCCCACTACGCCGGGCGAGCCTAGTGTCAGTGCAGTGTTGTTTGAGACGGTACAGGTCTCGATTGAATCAGCGCTGTCCGGTTTGCTGGTGTTTGCGCTGGTGTATGGCGCCTTCCGCATGATGCGCCGTCGTGTCACATGGACAGGCATTTTGTTTGTCACGGTGCTGGTGCTGGTGCTGCTTGGCGAAATCGCCTCCCGCGGCGTGTTTGATGCGCCGCTGCTGGCCCAATTCCGTAGCTGGTTGGCTACCGTACCTGTCAGCGCAGGAGCACGCGGTATCCTGCTGGGCATTGCGCTGGCGACGATAGTTACGGGCGTGCGTGTTTTGACCGGGCAAGACCGTTCCTATCGCGAATAAGGTCGATTGTGTATGAATGACAAATTCAACGACGACGATTTTTCCTGGCTGACGAACCCCGACGATGACTCTGAGAAGAAGGATGATTCGTCACAGGATGACGATCAGTTTTCCTGGCAGCAGTCTGGGGGTTCGCGTCCCGCTGAACAGGGGGGGAAGTCCTTAGGTTTCACCGGACAACTCTCGTGGATGAAGGACGCGGGCGATGAAAGCGGCAGTCAGGGAGAAGCGGATGATGAGGGGTTTGCGTGGCAGAACGATGAGGGGGATGCCCCCGCCACGCCTAATCGGACAGGGCTGACGGGTACTTTGTCGTGGCAGCGCGCCAGCCAACCCGAAAAGTCCTCAGAGGATTGGATGAGTGATCTCTCCAGCGCGATGGGCAAGATGTCTGAGGCTGATGATGAGGAACCCTCCTCGACGCCTGATTGGCTGCAAAGTGCCGCGCCGCAAGCCCCAAAAGAAGCACAAGCAAGCGGTGACATGCCTGACTGGCTGCAAGGCGCAGATGTGGACGACTTTGGTTCACCTGCGGCAGCGCAGCAAGACACGTTTGAAGCGCCGGATGATGACGTTCCTGACTGGCTTAAGGGCGACGCAGATGACATGTTCAGTGCGCCAACGCCCGCCGCTGCCAGCAGCCCCGCAGCCGGGGACATCCCGGATTGGCTCAGCGGCATGGACGACGAAACGCCGGAGCCACAGGCTGCCGCGAGCGCGGATGTCCCGTCACTGGATGATCTGTTTGGCGATGATCAGCCGCCCTCATGGGAACCTGCCGCCAGCGTTTCGGCAGCGGACGATGTTCCCGACTGGCTCAGCGATATGGGAAGTGCCATCGAGCCTGAGCCGCCAGCCGCCGCCAGCCCAGACGTTCCCTCTCTGGATGATTTGTTTGGCGATGAATCTGCTGAACAGCCGGAATGGGAGCCTGCCCCCTGGGATGCGCAGCCCGCGCAGGAACAGGAAGACTTCCCGGAGGATGACCTGTTCCCGCCCGATGAAGATGAAGATTTTGAACAGCCTGCCGCCGCGCCGCTGGATACGGGCTTCCTGGCAGGTTTGGGACTGTCAAAGTCTGAACCTGCGGAAGCTGTGCCTAGCGCTTCTGTTGATGATTTCCTGGCGAGCCTTGGTTTTGATGACGATGAAGGGGCACCCGCACTAAGCAGCACGCCAGCAGCCCCTGCCCCTGCCGCCGACGAATTCGATTGGTTTGCCGCGCAGCCAGAGGAAGCCGCCCCTGTCGAGCAGGCAGCACCCGACGATTGGCTGGCTGGATTGGGTGATTTGGACACCCTTTCTGAGCTGACGGAAGAAGCTGAACTGCCAGAACCTTTCCCCGCAGCGCAAGCGCATGACATCTTCGCTGACTTTGAGACTGAAGAACCCAGTGAGCCAGCCGCGCCGCAGTATCAGGATATTGACGCGCTGATGTCGTCTTTCGGCGATGACGAAATGGATCTGCCGAAGACCGACGAACTGAAACTGAGCGGCGATGATATTGATTTTGATACGCTGCTTAATCAGGACGCGTTGGGCGATGTTGGCAGGAAAAAGCCGCAGCCGATGGCCCCGGAATTCGGGGAGGGTGCCTCTGACCTTCTCGCCGATCTGGGAGTCACCGTCGGGCAGGTCTCGGCGTCGTCGATTATGCGCCAACAGCAGGATCGCCCGCTGGAAGAACTCTCAGACCGTTTGCAAGCGCTGCGTGAACGCAGTCTGGAAGCTCCGGCTTCAGCGCCAGCGCCGCGCGCTTCCACATCGCTGGCAGGTGTGCTGCCCGGCGGTACAGAAACCCTGGCACCGACAGTTATTCCAACAGGCACGCCCGGAATCGCGGGAACCGTCATTCTGAGCAAGGAACAACAGGATCGTGTTGCCCTGCTGCGCCAGCTTACGGGCGGGACGGCGGCCACACATGGCGATGGTGACGCACCTTATACCGATTGGGCATCAGAACTGCCGGCGGAAACCGCAGCGAAAACGAAAGCCAAACCAGCGGTACGTCCACGCCGCCGCTTCAGCCTCAAAGTAGATCGTCTGCTGATTTCTGTGCTGCTGATCGCGGTGATTGTCCTGCCGTTCGTCTTTGATGGTGCGCGCATCGGCACGCTGCCCCCCGTACAGTTTGCTTCCGGTTCGTCACAGCTTGCGCTGTACGACAGCATCAACAGCCTGAATGCGGGCGATTTGGTGCTGGTGGCCGTAGAGTATGGGCCGACAGCGGCGGCAGAACTTGACAGCATGACCGATGTTGTGCTGCGCCACATCCTGTCACGCGGCGCGCATCCCGTGGTTATCAGTCGCAATCCGGTGGGGCTGCTGCACGCGGGAAACCTGCTGCGCACCTTCGGCGGGACTGCCAATCAGGATTATTATCTTGCCCGTTATCTTACGGCTGACATCGTAGGCTTAAGCTCGCTGGCGCAAAATATTGGCCCCACGCTGGCCACCGATGTCAACGGCAATGCAACAGGCTTAAATGTGACCTCGCTGGATAATTTTGCGGGGATTGTGGTGATTGTGGAACGCGCCGAGGATTTGCGCGCGTGGGCAGAACAGATTGCCCCGATGACCAGCGCGCCGCTGTTCGCCGGAACCAATTACGCATCAGCCCCCTTGTCGCAGCCGTATCTGAACGCGAGTGCGTCAGCAGGCGTACAGGGGATGTTAGTGGGTACGGGCGATGCGTACACCTATCGGGCGATGCTCGAAGGCTGGACAGCACAAAGCGTCATCCCGGCAACGCCCACTCCTGAAACCTCCACCGAAGTCGCGCCGACGCCAACGCAGGAAGCGATTATCGACACAACCGCCGAAGCGACCACAGAAACAACGGTTGAAGCGACGGCAACGCGCCGCGTGATTATTGTCACGCCGACGCAACAGGCTGTGGCGACGAATACGCTCGAACCCAGCCCAACACGCGAAGAACTGTCACCGACAGCGGTGACGCCCAGCGCGACGCCGACGCCGCGTCCAACCGATACGCCGACAGTCACGCCGACGATTGAGCCTGTGCAGGTCTTTGCCGTCGTCAGCGTCAACGACTCGATTAATATTCGCGCAGAACCCAGCCGCGATGCCGCGCGCGTCAGTTCGGCACGTCCGGGGACGCGTCTGGAAGTGATCGGCATAAGCGAAGACGGCTTGTGGCTGAACGTGCGCACCGCCGAGGGTACCGAAGGGTGGGTGCTGGGGGAACTGGTGACGATTGAGGCTTCCCCCTCGCCTAAGCTGGCAGCACCCGCGCGCCGGACACGCGGCAGTGACCTCAATCAGGACACGCCAGAAGCAACACCGGAAGCCAGCGCTGACGGCGAAGCGACAGTAGAGGGCGAGGCTGCTGCGGAAACGACGGAAGCCGCGAACATTACGCCCACGCTGCGCCCGACGCGCCCGGTTATTACGCCCGCGACGGCCACGCCAGCGGCCAGCAGCCTTGAGGTCTCAACGCTGCTCAACGAAGATGCTTCGGCACAGCAGACGCGCGATCAGCAGTGGTACGCGACGACGCTGGGACTGGTGTTCATTGTGGTGGTGATTGTGCTGGGAAATCTGGCTAATATCATTCGCGGTTTGCTCAGAAGGAGTCGTACTCGTTGAACGCTGAACAAATCGGCTTACTGGCAGGCTTTATTTTAACACTGTGCGTTTTCAGCTATGTGCTGGGCGATAATTTCCTGTACCGTCTGGCGGTGTATGTGTTCGTGGGACTGGCGGCAGGTTATATCACGGTTATCACTACCGAGAGCGTGATTTTGCCCTGGCTGCGCAGCACGCTGATGTCCGGCGATGTGGGCAATGTGATTTTAGGGATCATCCCCATACTGCTGGCCTTCCTGCTGCTGCTCAAAGCCTCGGCGCGCTTCGCAGGGCTGGGCAACCTGGCGCTGGCCTTTGTGATCGGTGTGGGAACGGCTGTGGCAGTGGTGGGGGCAATCGCGGGAACGCTGCTGCCTATCGTCAATTCCACCAGCAGTATCAACAGCGGTGACCTGCTCAACGGCGTGATTATTTTCATCGGCGTGATTTGTTCGCTGATCTATTTCCAGTATCTGGCACGACGCCTGCCTGATGGACGTACACAGCACAATATCGTTGTCCGTTCGCTGGGTACGATTGGGCAGGGCTTCATCGTCGTCACTTTCGGCGCGCTGTATGCAGCGGCGATTATCAGCAGTCTGACGGTATTCAGCGAGCGCATCAGCTTTATCCTGGCGCAGATTATAGGGAGCTAGGCAGCATGGCAGTTAGTCGTTCTGGCTCAGTTCTGGCCGCTGATTTTGGCAGCGTACATACCCGCGCTGTGTTGATTGACCTGGTGGACGGCGCTTATCGTATGGTGGCGCGCAGCGAAGGGCCAAGCACCGCAGGCTTTCCCGTTGACAATCTGACGGTGGGGCTGAACCGCGTGCTGACGGCGCTAAGCGAAACCACTGGACGCAATTTCCTTGCCCCGGATGGGCAGATTATCAGCCCGGAGCAGGCAGATCGTTCCGGCGTTGACCATTTTGTCATGACGGCCTCACTCGGACGGCCACTGCGGACGGTGCTGATTGGCCTGATGCCGGATGTCAGCATCGCCAGCGGTTTGCGTGCCGCCGCCGGAACGTACATCAACATCGTGGAAACCCTGAGCCTGGCGGACCGACGCTCTGAGGAAGAACAGTTGAATGCGATTCTCCTCAGCCGCCCCGATTTGATTTTCATCACAGGGGGCACTGAATACGGCGCGCAAAGCCCCGTGCTGCGCCACGCAGAAGTCGTGCGGCTGGCACTGATGGTTACGGATGAGTCCCGACGTGCTGGCGTGCTCTATGCAGGCAACAGCGCGCTGGCTGAGCGAATCCGCGCGCTGTTTGAGGGTGTAGCTACCGTTTTCTTCGCCCCCAACATTCGCCCCTCGCTGGATGATGAGCAGCTTGAAAGCGCGCAGACGCAGCTTGCTCTGGCCTTTAACCGTCAGAAAGCCAAAGGCGGTGAAGGCTTCGAGGAACTGAATCGCATGAGCCGCTTTGGGGTGCTGCCTACCGCCAACAGCTATAACCTCGTCGTTGACCTGCTGGGCAGGAATACGGCGCGCGGGGTGCTGGCTGTCGATGTCGGCAGCGCTGTGAGTACGCTGTGCGCCTCACTGGGCGGAGAAGTGGCGACCAGCATCCGCACGGACATCGGACTGGGACATTCAGCCGCCGCCGCGCTCAACGTGATCAGCGTAGAAGCCGTCAAGCGCTGGCTGCCGTTTAATGCCAACAGCACTGAAATCAGCAACTATGCGTACAACAAAACGCTGCGTCCGGGAACTGTGCCGCAGACGCTGCGCGAACTGTATCTGGAACACGGGCTGCTGCGTGCAGGCGTGCAAGCGCTGATTAAAGCGTCACGCCCGGCATGGAACGAATCGGCACGCACCAAAAACCGCGCCACCCTGCCGGATTTCGGGCTGGTGATTGGCGCAGGCTCTGGCTTAACCCGCACGGGACATCCCGGCTACAACGCGCTGCTGATGATTGATGCGGTGCAGCCTACGGGCGTCACTCTGCTGCAAGCTGATCCTTTCGGCCTGCTGGCGACGATGGGGCCGTTGGCGCTGGTCAATCCTGAAGCTGTGGTACAGATTATCGACGGCAGCAATCTGGAGAAAATCGGCACGGTGTTCAGCATCAGCGGTTTGCCGCGCGCTGGCAGAACCGCCATGAAAGTCAGCATCAAACTCTCGGACGGCACCACTTCCAAACACACCGTTGAAGGCGGCACTCTGTGGGTCTACCCGCTGCCGATTGGACAAAAGGCGCAGGTCAGCGTCAGTGCGTCCGGCGGCACCAACATCGGCGGCAAAGGCAGCGTAAAAGTGACCGTCGAGGGCGGGCTGGTCGGGCTGATTTTCGATGCGCGCGGGCGTCCGCTGCCGCTGGCGGCTGATGTACGGGCGCGGGCCGAACAGTTTGTGACGTGGGTAAGCCAGATGACGGGCGATGAGCCAATCGCCATCGACCCGGCGTGGTTTGAGGAAGTCGCTGAGGAAAAAGTCGAAAAGCCAGCAGCCAAACCCCAGCGCGGCAAAGCGCCCAAGGCTGAGAAAAAGCCCAAAGAAAAGAAACCTGCGCGCGGCAAAGCAGCACAACCCGCTGCCGCGTCGAGTGAGGATGTTCCGCTGCCCGAAGACGACGACAGCGGACAGGATGCCCTGCGCTCGCTGCTGGACGACGATACGCGGGACAAAAAGCGGAGAAGGTAACATCGCTGCCGCAGTTCAGCGTAACCCGCAGTTTGAACCTGTAAGCGAAAGTGTAATGCGAAATTCGAGTTCGGATGTAATAATGCAAAATCGTTGCTTTAAGTGCCTAAGGTGAGTTATGGTATTCCCTGTACAACGACACGCCATTGATGTAACCCTCATTCAACGCGAATATATGCTCCCGGAAGGGGCGATTGGCAGCGTTGAGGTGCAAACGGGGATGCGTGTTGACCTGCGCGATGTCGTCGCACGCGGTACAATACCTTCACGTCATGTCATTCTGGATGTGGCGCAGTTCTTCCGCCTGCGACGTGCGGAGGCCGCCGAGTCCCTGATCCTGGTGGAACAGGGCGCGGCAGTGGAAGCAGGCCATGTACTGGCAGGCAAAGACGCGAATCGCGGGAAACGCCTGCTGTCGCCGGTGACGGGCATTGTGGCTTACATCGGTGATGGGCGTATCGTTCTGCAAGAGACGCCGGAGATTATGGACTTGCAGGCAGGCGTGCAGGGACAGGTGATTGATGTCCATGCCGGGCACGGCGTGACGATTGAAACCATCGGCGCGCTGGTGCAAGGGGTATGGGGCAACAATCGCCGCGTGATTGGCACGCTGCGCGTTGAACCCGCCGACGGTCTGGAGTCGATCTTTGGCGACCAGTTGAACATGCAGTTTCGCGGCGCGATTGTCGTCAGCCGCCGCCCACTGAAGGCAACCGGGCTGATGATCGCCGCTGACCAGGGCATTGCAGGGGTGATCGCGCCCAGCATGGATGCAGATTTGCGCGAGATGGCGTTGAGCGCCGAGGTGGGTATCCTGCTGACCGAAGGTTTTGGCGCGATGCGCATGGGCAATACGATTGGTTCGCTGCTGGAAAGTATGAACGGCAGGCAGGCGACACTGGACGCCACCATGCCGGATCGGCTCGACAAGCGGCGGCCAGAAGTGATTGTGAACATCTCCGTGCGGGCAGACGCGCGCCCCAGTATTCCTGATGTGGCGCAAACGCTGCACAAGGGCAGTACGGTACGGTTGACCAACGAGCCGTATCCGGGGTTTGCAGGTCGCATACTCGACTTGCCAAAAACCCCTGTTTTGTTAGACAATGGTCTGCGTGTACCCTGTGCGCTTGTGGAATTATTTACAGGGGAGCAGGTCAATGTACCTGTGGCTAACTTAGAACTTTTTGGAAAAGCGTAATGTGCCGCGCTTCCACTGGCTAGGAAGGGATAATCATGACCAACAGAGATTTCGACGACGATTTCAATTTTGACGATGACTTTGGCTCCGACTCCAGCGACGATCTGAGCGACGATCTTTCGCCTGATTTCGGCGACGAAAACGACAGCGGTGATCTGCCTGACCTGGGTGATGAGCCGGAAGAACGCGGCAGCGAAGGCGGCGGCGGCCCAAGTCGCAGCTTCATCATGATCGCCGTCATTATGATTGTCCTGTTCCTTGTGGGGCTGGGCGCGCTCCTTTTCTTCGCGACCCGCGATCAAGGCCCGACTGACCTTGAGTACACGGCGACGGCGATTGTCATTGCCAATATGACGACGGAAGCGCAGCTTACTCAAACAAATATTGCGATTCAAGAATTCAACGCAGAGCAAACACGTATCGCCCTCCTACCGACGGATACGCCAGTGCGTCCGACGATTACGCCGACGTTTACCGCGACTCCTACGCCCACGCTCGACCCGACGGAACTGGCGGCGCTTGCCTTTACGCAGACCGCCGAAGCGAACGCTTTAGCGACCCAAACAGCGATTGCTGAACTGTCTGCCATCCCCACCAACACAGGAAGGCATCGGTCTGGAAGCGGTACAGCAGACGGCAACGGCGCTGGCCATCGCTTTCGGCGCAACCCCGACGGCGGGTGAACTGGGCACGGGCGGCGGCGTTGCCAGCCCCACGCCAGAAGGCAGCGGCGGCACCACCGGGCAGCTTCCGCAGACCGGCTTCTTTGACGAAGTGGTTGGCGGTGGACGCAACGGCGTCGGTCTCATCGTGCTGATGGGCTTTGGTCTGGTGGGCGTCATCTTCATCTCACGCCGCCTGCGTGCCGTCAACGACAAATAGACAGGTGTCAGGGCGAACTCACGGGTTGGCCCTTCATCTCAAATGACTGGATTTTCAGGGGCGAACCTCGTCAACAGTGCGACGTTCGCCTTTCCTTTTGTAACGAAACCCATGCAGGCGCATCTAATCATTATCGACCAATAATCAACGACTGATTTCCCATGCCCAAACGCGAAAAACTGCTCAATCAACTGAACGATGAAAATGACCTTGGCGTGCTGCTGGCGGCACAGATGGGCGGCGTGCCACAGGAACTGCAATTGATTGTCGAAACGGCCAAGCTGGACGAAGCAGTACAAGGGCTGCGTCCGCAGGGGCAGTACGTGGTGCGCGTGCTGGGCGTGTTTGAGCATCAGGCATCGCTGGGCGCGTTCAAAACGCTCAAGTTTGTGGATGACCACCCGCTGCTGTACCAGTATAATTACCCGCCTGTCGCCGTGTTCTTTCGCGGCAAACCGCAGAATGTCCACGAACTGATTCTGGATATCGAGCAGGCGCACGCCAGCACGTTTGGTCACTGGCGGCATTTTGTCGATTACCTTGAACTGACGCAGCCGCTGAATGAGCTGCTGCTGTCCGGCGGCGGTTTGCTGGGCCGGATGCCGCGCCCGCTGGCCGAGCGTATGGCGAAGGTGTTTGAGCATCACAAGGTCGAACACAAGCTGATCGAAGGCGAACCCGACAAGGAAGACGAACACGGACGTTCGCACGCCGTGAAACTGCTGCTCATCGACAACTCCTACTTTGTTGCGTTAGACTTCTCCGTCGAAGAACTCGGCAAAATTTAGCATCAGATAGGCGGTGATTTCTTCGCCATGATCTCCTCTGAAAATACATTGGAACCGCCAAGACACAAAGGGCGCCAAGATAATACAAGAGAAAAGATCACCATGCGGATTGAACCACCGGGCCATCGCGTTGGGTACAACGTAGTTCGCCAAGAGAGAAAAGCTGTGACTTTTATTCTGGCGGCGCACACGCAGGGGATGTCGTGCTTATGGGTGTACATCCATGAACTCGCGCCAGTATCGACTGACAACTGATCACTTCAACTAAAGGAGATTATTTCTATGCAGTTACAAGGCTCTACCGCACTCGTCACAGGCGGCGCGTCCGGTTTAGGAGAAGCCTGCGTGCGTCGATTTGTGGCGCATGGGGCCAACGTGGTCATCGTAGACCGTGACGGCGACAGAGGCAGCACATTGGCCGCAGAATTGGGCAGCGCGACAGGTTTCGCCAAGGCCGACGTTACCAGCGAAGCCGACATTCAGAACGCCATCAACACGGCGCTCACCGTGTTCGGCGGCCTGAACATCGTCGTGAACTGCGCGGGCATTGGCATGGCGCTGCGCACGACAGGCAAGAACGGCCCACATCCGCTGGAAGTCTTCGAGATGGTCATCAAGATCAACCTGATCGGCACATTCAACGTCATTCGCTTGGCGGCAACGGCGATGGTCAACAACGCGCCCAACTCCGGCGGCGAACGCGGCGTGATCGTCAACACGGCGTCGGTGGCGGCGTATGATGGGCAGATTGGGCAGGCGGCGTATTCGGCGTCCAAAGGCGGGATTGTGGGCATGACGCTGCCCATCGCCCGTGACCTGTCGCGCGATGGCATCCGCGTCGTGACTATCGCGCCGGGCATTTTTGACACGCCGCTGCTGGCTGCGCTGCCGGAACCCGCGCGCCTGTCGCTGGGGCAGCAGGTGCCGTTCCCGTCACGCCTGGGACGCCCGGAGGAATACGCCCAACTGGCGCAGGCGATTGTGGAGAATGAAATGCTGAACGGCGAGACAATCAGGCTGGATGGCGCGATTAGAATGGCGCCGAAGTAACAGATGCAAAGAGGGGCGATTGTCCCTCTTTAACTTATACCAGCCAAGACCTTGAACGCCCGTAACAACGAAATGGGAATCGTACAGGCGTTCGGGGTAGGAAATAAACTGGAATTCAGTCCTGTTTTAGAGATGAAATATTAGGTAAGGAATTGGCTCGCGCGCTGATCTCTTTGCTCACACGCGGAGGAAGGAAACTATAGAGCCGTTCCACAAAAATTGTTTATTCATTCAGCAAAGGTTTAAAAGATGAGCAGCTATCAACCCCTCTCTGAGGTACGAAAGACACTTAAGGTCAAATGGTACCGGACAAAAATCGACGGCGCGGCGTTAAAAACATTATCGGCACGCAGCGATGGGCAGGCATGGTTTCAGGCAGGGGGACACTTTGCGCTGTATATCCTTACTGGTTCAGCAGTGTTTTTCTGCTGGTCACAGCAGCTATGGCTGGCCTTTGTAGTGGCGCTCTTTTTACATGGCACCGTTGCCAGTTTCTTTGTTGGCGTCGCGCCGCATGAACTGGGTCACGGCTCGGTGTTTGAAACCAAATGGCTCAACAAATTATTCCTTTACCTCTTTAGCTTATTAAGCTGGTGGGACCCCTTTGACTATGCCAGCAGCCACACCTATCACCACCGTTACACGCTGCATCCAGAGGGAGATCGTGAGAATCTGCTGCCCCTTGAACCCAGCTTAAGATCCACTTTTGTGTTTCAGCTCTTGACCGTGAATCTGCTGACGCAGCGTGGCCGCACCTTCGGCAAGGGCGGACTGCTGTCAACCATCTGGGTAACGATCCTCGGTGCTTTTGGACGCGTGGGTGATCCCAACATCCCGATCAACGAATGGATTGAAGCGCTGCACGAGGATCAACCGGAAGAATATCGCAAGTCGATCTGGTGGTCGCGCTTTTTACTAGCGTTTCACGGGACGGTGACCCTCGTTTCGCTGGTCACAGGCTATTGGGTCATGATCCTGATTATCCCCGTCGCGCCGTTCATCGCCAATTGGTTAGCCTATTTGGTGGGGTTACCGCAGCACTGCGGCCTGATGGAAAATGTGCCCGACTTTCGCAAAAGCGTGCGTTCGATGACTCTGCCGCCTATTGCTGAGTTCCTCTATTGGCGCATGAACTGGCACATGGAACATCACATGTATGCCGGAGTCCCGTGTTACAACCTGAAGCAACTGTATCACGAGATTGCCCATGATGTACCGGAACCGCGCACGTTGGTCGGGGCATGGCGTGAAATGCGTGCAACATGGCAGCGGCAGAAGGTTGACCCGAACTACGCATTCGACACCCCACTGCCTCCTACAGCAATGCCTGCTCATACAGGAGAGGCACAGCTAAGCAGTAAGGAAACCGAACTGGAAGCCTCAATCGGTGACCTAGCGCCCAAGGGGTTGAGCGAATAACGGACGTTGTGGCCGCCGTAGGTTTGTTATTTTGCGTCTGTGCTTAGATGCCGAATATGTAGCCCGGGCTTAAGGCTTCAATAAGCTCATGGCAGATAGTGTGGGGTGCGGTTGTATGTTCGAGCAGTATCCTTCGCTGCTGATTACCAAGCTGTATATTCCACGCCTGCGCTCGGCACTTGTCAGGCGCGGGGCGCTGCTGGCGGCGCTGGACGGCGGTCTGGAATGCCGGCTGATGCTCATCGCAGCGGCAGCAGGCTTCGGCAAAACCACACTGGTTGCCGACTGGTGCAGCCAACACAGCGACTACAGTGCATGGTTCTCCGTAGAAGAAGGCGACAACGACCCGACACGCTTCTTTTCCTATCTGATTGCTGCCATCCAAGTGAGCTTCCCACAGGTGGGGCAAACACTTTTAGCAGCCTTGCAAGCTCCTCAGCCACCAGCGATAGACAACATTTTGCCGCTGCTCATCAACCAGCTTGCGGCGCTGGGCCAACGCCTGATTGTGGTGCTGGACGATTATCATGTCATCGAAAACCAGAGCATTCACAGCGCGTTAGGTTTTCTGCTGGAACATCTGCCACCGCAAATGACCCTTGTGCTGCTCACGCGGGCCGACCCGCCGCTGCCACTGGCTCGGCTGCGCGCCCGCAATGAACTGCTGGAAGTGCGTGCGGCGGCGCTGCGTTTTTCGCCTGAAGATACAGACCGCTTCCTCAATCAGATGATGCGACTCGACCTGTCTGCCGAGTCTATTCGCGCGCTGGATACACGCACCGAAGGCTGGATCGCAGGTTTGCAGCTTGCGGCGGTGGCGCTGCAAACCACAGGCAGCGATAAACAGGCTTTTGTGCGCAGCTTCGTGGGCAACCATCGCTTCGTCCTCGATTACCTGATTGAAGAAGTTCTAAACCATCAGCCGGACAATGTGCGCCTGTTCCTTTTGCAAACGTCTATCCTTCAGCGCTTCAACGGCGATTTGTGCAGCGCCGTCACAGGGGAGGCCGATGGGCAGGCGATGATTGAATACCTGGAGAAGCACAACCTATTCATTATCCCGCTGGACCAGAAGCGCTACTGGTACCGCTATCATCATTTGTTCGCTGACCTGCTGCGCGCGCGTTTGTTAGCCGAATATCCGACGGCACAGGCAGCGCTTTATCGGCGCGCGGCACAGTGGTATGAGCAGGCTGATTTGCCGGAAGAGGCGATAACCTGTGCGCTGGCGGCGCAGGATTTTGATTACGCGGCGGCGCTGATGACCCAGCCCACAACCAGCACCATGCGGCGCGGCGAAGTGAAAACGCTGCTCGATTGGTATCATGCTTTCCCTGCGGAGTTTGTGGCGCAGCAGCCCCGTCTGAGCCTGCAATTCGGCATGGCGTTTGCGCTGAATGGACGCTGGAATGATGCCGAGACGCTGCTGGGATATGTCCAGCAGGCGCAGCAAACGCTGCCGACGGGCGAAATGCTGGTGCTGGCTTATCTGATCGCCAGCCAGCGTTATGACACAAAACGCTTACACGCACTGACAGCCGAGGCCGAAAACATCCCCCACCCTGACCGCACGACGAAGGTGGCGCTGGGGCTTCTGAAAAGTGTCAGCGGCGACCTGCTGAGCGCGAACCGTCTGATGGCTGAAGCGCGGATGGACTGTGAACGCGATGGCGATGCCCCGTTAGGATTAACCGCCCTGTTCCACCAGTGCCTGATTAACGTCTTCCTCGGCAATATGCAGCAGGCGTATGAACTATGCCAGCAGGCGCTGGACACCCTGCACGATTTAGGTATCACGGGCGCACCGATGGAAGGTTTCGCCCATGTCTCATTAGGTAGGATACTGATTGAATGGAATGACCTCACACAAGCCGAGCAGCATTTGTCACAGGCAATCCGAGTGGGCGAAGCAACGGGGTTTCTGACGGGAATGCTGTCCAGCGCGACGATGATGCTGGCAGAAGTGAAGCAGGCACAGGGCGACACGGAAGGCGCGTTCCGCCTGGCAGAGGACGCCATCGCTCATGCAGAACGCTATGACCCGCTGCCGGAAGTGCTGTGGCTTAAAGCCTATCAAGCACGTATCTGGCTGCTGCAAGGCAATATCACGGCAGCGGCGGCATGGGCACAAATGGCACAGCATCAGGAACAGCTAACGTCGCTGTTTTATCCGAACAGTATCCAGAAAGTAACACAGGCGCGGGTACTGCTGGCACAGCGTAAGGCGGATGAGGCGGCGGCCCTGCTGACAAAACTGTTGAGTGAAGCCACTGATTTGCTGACTGTGGAACGGCTGGGGTTATTGGCGCTGGCGCGGCAGGCACAGGGCGACAGCAGTCACGCGCTGCTGACGCTGGAACAAGCATTGAAAGCGGCGGAGGCTGAAAACCGCGTGCGGGTATTCCTTGAGTTGGGCGCGCCGATGGCAAAGCTGCTGGCAAAGTTCTGCGAGGCACAGCCTACCCATGAGTTTGCGCGCAGAATGCTCGGCTTATTCCCGGCGATTGTGGACAGCGCTCCGGCAGTGGATGCGCTTGGCGAGCGTGAACTGGCGGTGCTGCGGCTGATCGTCGCGGGACATTCCAATGAAGAAATCGCGCAAGAACTGGTGCTGGCGCTGAGTACGGTCAAATGGTACATCAATGAGTTATACGGAAAGCTGCACGTCAAAACGCGCAGTCAGGCTATCGCCCGCGCCCACGATTTAAAACTGCTCGGCTGATTTTCCCACCCCCACTTCCCACCCCTCGATGGGAGAAACCAAGCCGTCAACCATGCTACACTGCAAGCATCAATCATGAACGCGGTGGTAGGAAAGGCAGGATGGCTGATGGCTGTGATGAATGAACTGAACAGCGCCAACTTCGACAGTGAGGTTCTGCAATCGCCGACGCCAACCCTGGTGTACTTCATCAGCCCCTGGTGCGGCCCGTGCAAGACGCTTAATCCAATCGTTACGGAGCTTGCCGAAGAATGGAGCGAACGCCTGAGAGTGGGCACGCTGGACATCTACGAGAATTTCGGCATGACGATGTGCTACGCGATTCTCAAGGCTCCCACACTGATGCTGTTTGTCAACGGGCAGGCGGTGGAACGGGTCACCGGATTTGCGTCAAAACAAAGCCTGAAGCTGCGGTTTGCGCCGCATCTGGGGCTGGAATAAGTGCCTATGGCAAGCGGGTACCAGATCAGAATCAAAGGACAGCTTGATGCAAAGTTCGCGGCGTGGTTTGGCAGCTTTAGCATCACGCACACCGCAGATGGCGACACGCTGCTTAGCGGAGACGCCGACCAGGCCGCGTTGCATGGCGCGCTGGCACGCTGTCGTGACCTTGGCGTCACCCTGATTTCCGTCAATCCCATAACCACCGAGAAGTCACAACATAAGGAGACCCCCATGAACAACTGGATCCATGCTGAAGCCGCGCTGGTTATTGATGCGCGCCCGGAGGAGCTTTACGCCGTCGTGAGCGACTATCGCGTTGGGCATCCGGCGATTTTGCCGAAGGAATACTTCACCAAGGGACTGACGGTGGAACAAGGCGGCAGCGGTGCGGGCACGATTCTGCACAGCAGCGTTAGCGTCATGGGGCGTGAATTCCCCTTCCGTCAGATGGTGACAGAGCCGGAACCGGGACGCGTCATCGTCGAGACAGACCTCGACACCGGGCAGTACAGCACCTTCACGTTCGATGCGCTGAACGGTGGTAAGCAAACGCGTGTCACAATTTCCAGCGAATTCCCGCTTAGCAAAGGGTTGATGGGCGTGATGGAACGCCTGACTAAGGCGTCGATGGCCCGCAAGATGTTCGCCAGGGAACTGCAAAACCTCGCGGCGTATGTGCGCACGGTTACACCTGTCACGAATTGATGCGGTGGGGAATGTTCGGGGAGGCCGAGACCTCCCCCAGTTTAGAATGCCTGCTGGACGTAGATAAGCCCATAACCCATCTGTGCATAATGCTGGCTATCCGGTGACCAGAGTATTTGCCAGGTTCCCTCAAAGGTTTGCAGCAGTTCAAAGGTATCAGCGTCTAATAGAAGGGTCTGGTTTGTTGTGGTAACAAGCGCCATGATCTGACTATCAGGGGACCAGACGATAGCGCTTGCACCCTGATAGTTGAAAACGGCTTCGGCAGTCTGTATATCCCAAATAATCATATCCTGATCCCGATCAAATCCGGCAACCCGCTGTCCATCGGGACTAATCACTGCTGATGCAACTTCATCCTTCAATCCTGATAAGGTAAGGTCGTCAATGCCGACGCCATAACCTGTGCCAAAGGACACATCATAGATTGGCCGAGGCATCCCACCACAGCCGTAGTAGCCCCACGTTACACCTAGCAGGCGGTTATCGGCTGTCCAGACGTGATTGCTGGCGTAAAGTCCTACGCCACCCTCCATTAATTCACCACTGACAGAATCCCACAGATTCACATAGCCACCATTGCCCGGACTTGAATGCGCGGCAGCAATGACACTACCGTCGATGCTCCACTCCACACCCGTTAAGGTTTCCGGCTCCCAAGTCGCAAGTTCGCGGTGTTCGCTCGTGGGCATACTCCATAAATCAATGCGATCATCGCGCGGAGCAACCGCTAACCATACGCCATCAGGACTCCAGGCCATATCGACGATATTTTGTTTGTGTGGGAAGGCGATGATAGGCTGTTCCCCTTCCCGCCAATCCCACATATAGACATTGTTGTCGATACTTTGCCAGAAGTCTCCGCTATATGTGGCTAACATGCTGCTGTGAGGACGCCATGCAATCTCGGTCACAGGCTGTTGATGTCCAGCGAAGGTGGCGACGAGGCTGCCGGAAGTGTCCCATACGCGAACAGCGCCTACGGAATCCCCAACTGCCAGATGCGAACCTGTGTCATCCCAGGCGATGGCGCTGCCCACGATGCCGTGTACCTCAGAGGTGGCTGAAAGTTCGCCGCTAGCGATGTCGTAGATGTAAATCACGTTGGCGCGATCAACGACGGTGATTTTACTGGCATCGGAATTCCAGCGAAGGTAGGCCATATTGTCATGAGCGTCGGCCAAATCCCATAAAGTCGTGCCAGTGGCCGCGTCAACGATCCAGACATGGCGGGCTTCTGCGGCAGGAGCTTGCCAGCTTCCAACGGCGAGATAACGCCCATCGGGACTCCATTCAGCGTTTGTCGTTTGTGCGCCCGCGTGAAACTCAAGCGTCGTTAGCGTGTCGTCGCTGTAGACATAGGTGCCGTTGAGCCAATCGGCAATGGCAAAGGCGTTACTGCGGGGATTGTAGGCAACCTCGCTAGCCATGCCCCGCGATAACTCGCGAACTTCGGCTGTGGTTACGTCAAAGAGCAGCACCTGAGTCCATTCACTGTAGCCAGTAGAGCGGACAATATGGCTGTCATCGCGCCAGACAAAACTGACTCCATAACCATAAGGCGATGCGACTTCCTTGGAGAGGATCACCTGCCCTTCGATATCCCACACGGTGAATTCATCAGTCAAGGTGCGCGTTCCGGCGATATAACTGCCGGATTGACTCCATAACAGATGTTCCGCGCTGGCTGCGTCGAAATTATTTAGCATTTCATGGGTGTCGGTGTCCCATAGAAACAGGGTGCCGCCGCTGTCCAGGCTGGCCAGAGTGGTGCCACCAGGACGCCAGGCCAGATCGAGGACGAGGTTCTCATGAGCCTGAAGTGTCGCGAGCAGTTGAAAAGTGCTGGCATCCCAAAGCGTAATCTCGTTGTCAGCATTCACGCCTGCGATGGTCTGCCCATCCGGGGAAAAGCTTGCAAGTCGCGCAGTGGGAAGGTGAAGCACATCATCAAGTTCAGAATTGTAGAGCCACGCGCCGCTCTCGGTGCTGACAAGCAAGGTGTCGCCGTTGGGCTGCCAGGCGATACGCTGAATCGCGCCACGCCCGATGGTAAAATCCTGCGAGATGTCCTGACTGATGGCTGTGTTGATGAAGGCGGCGCTAACAAGGCAAAGAATCACGAGTAAAAATAATGAACGACGCATAGTCGGCAGCCTTTCTATTAAGCTGCCTGATGATGCCGCAAAATATCAAAGCCAACGTGACGGAAGTGCTACGATTCCCCTACGTTGTCTGAATTGATGTAATAACGCATCAGGGGGCGGCCTGCGCTGCGACGGGCGACTTCGATAAATCCAACTTTGTGAAAGGTGGAGGCGATGCCCGTCCAGGCAAAGACTTCGGGCATGGCAGCGCTTTGTGGCTCGACAGGGCAAGCCTCGATGATGTGTGCGCCGTGCTGACGGGCATACGCGACAGCGGCTTGCAATAGTTTGGTCGAGAGCTGCCTGCGCCGAAATGCTTTGGCGATAAAAAAGCACACGATAGCCCACACCGGTTGATCATCCAATGCCTTGAACACGCGCGAGGTGAGCAAACGCGGAAACTGCTCACGCGGGGCGAGTGAACACCATCCGGCAGGCTGCCCATCGACATAGGCGATAATCCCGGTTACCTCACCAGACTCAACGCGCCCTTGCATCATCTGGCGATTGCCCGCGCCTTTATGCGCTTCGTATTCCTTGTTGGTCAGCCGCCAGTACATACACCAGCAGCCGCCCGTGCCGCCGGACTTGCCAAACAATTTCTCGAAATCCGACCAGCGCCCGGCAGTGAGTGGCAGAAATTCCTCGCCCATAATGATCCTCACGTATAGTTCGATAAAGACAATGACCTACAGCCATTATAGAATGAAACACAGGTTAATCGAAATTATGTTCTTGTGGAGCACCCATGAAGATTTACACCAAGACTGGCGACAGCGGGGAGACCAGTCTCTTTTCCGGCGGGCGCGTGCCGAAGAAACATCTGCGCGTTGAGGCTTACGGCACGGTGGACGAGTTGAATTCGATGATCGGCGTCGCACGGGCACATCAGCCACACCCGCAAACCAATAGCTGGCTGGAACGTATCCAGAAGCAGTTGTTCCATCTTGGCGCAGACCTGGCCACGCCGCTGGACGCCAAAGCCGATTGGATTGTGCGGATTGATGCCGATTCCATAAGCTGGATGGAAACAAGCATCGACCAGATGACCGCAGAACTGCCGGAACTCAAAAATTTTATTCTCCCCGGCGGCTCAGTGGCAACAGCGCAGATTCATGTGGCGCGCACTGTTTGCCGCCGCGCCGAGCGCCTGGCCGTTGCGCTGCGCGACGAGGAACCCATCAGTGAGCATGTCATCCCTTATCTAAATCGGCTTTCGGATTTTCTGTTTACCCTGGCGCGCTGGGAAAATATGAAAGCCGGAATCGCGGAAGAAAAGTGGTCGGTCTGATTTGGGTGGTTTGCAGCAGATACCAAAACCGACGACACCTACAAAATATCTCGATTGTGATTAGATAAGCGCTTGAAAATGGCTTAGATTTCGATTACTCCGTGATAAATCAGGCTGCTCGGCAGTGGGACGGGATGGAAGCAAGCGTGACCAAAGCGCCAGATACTGATAAGAACCATTATCATGTTGACAGAGGGTTTGCAGGATTACTTTGTGATAATGCGTCTTATCACGGGTAATCTAAAAATGGGAGTCTTTGATGTGGACTAACGCGGATAGATGACAAATGGGTGGAAGTGCCTTGCAGACGACTGTGAGCAAGCCGCCAGACTTTTCACTGAAATCAGGGGCTAATTGCTTCACTTATTTAACTGAAACCAGAAGCTGATTTGTGATAACATGAACAAGGGAAGAAGTAACCCGTTTTATCAGTCAACATCTGTTTCCACGACCTCGTGAGGAGATTCATGGGACACAAGCTTGCCATAGACTTTGGGACAACCAACAGTGTGATTGCCCGCTGGAATAATGACGCCGCAGAAATTGTGCGCCTCGACGCGTTAAGCGCGCCTGCTGCAAAGGATTATCCGGTCAGTGTCGTGCCTTCACTGGTTTATGTACATGATGGGCAAAATGGCACCATCACCTGCGGCCAGATGGTGCGTGACCAGGCGCTAGACCGCCAGCAGGATAACCGCCTGTTCCGAAACTTTAAGCGCGGGATTGTTTCGTCGCCAGCCCCGGAACCGCGCACCATTGACCAGGCACAGTGGGCAGACCGTGATGCCGGGCGCGGTTTCGTTCGTCATCTGATCAGCAGCCTTCCTTATCAGCGCGACGACATCGAACAACTTGTGCTTACGGCGCCGGTGGCTTCGTTCGAGGGGTACCTCGCATGGCTTAACGAAGCGATCAGTGATATTCCAGAAGACAAAATCCGCATTGTCGATGAATCGACGGCGGCGGCACTGGGTTATGCGGTCACCAAGCCGGGGGCACTTGTGTTAGTGTTCGACTTCGGCGGCGGCACACTGGATTTGTCACTGGTGCAACTACCCGAAAGCCGTGAGAAAACGGGCGGTTTTCTGGCACGGCTGCGGCGCAGCAACGCTAACCAGCACACGGCAAAAGTCATTGCCAAAGCGGGGCGTATTATCGGCGGCAGTGATATTGATCAATGGCTGCTGGCGGAAGTCCTGAAACGCGCGCAGCTTTCTACGACTGATCTGGGCAGTCACTACGCTACCCTGCTGACCCTGTGCGAGCAAGCCAAGATCAGTTTATCCACGACGGACAAGACGGAGATAAGTTTTGAAGCTGGCGGCAAACAACACAGCATAACCATCACACGCGAAGAACTCGAAGAACTGCTTGAAACCAACGGCTTTTATACGGCACTGCGGCGCGTGGTGGACAAGGTGATGCATGTTGCCCGACAGCGCGGCATCTTTAAGGAAGACATTCACTACGTGTTGATGGTTGGCGGTGTCTCGCTGATGCCTTCGGTGCAGCGCACGCTGGGACAGTATTTCACGGATATGGCAGTGCGCGCCGATAAACCATTCACCGCCGTTGCGGAAGGCGCTTTGCAACTGGCAGCAGGTTATGGGTTAGAGGACTATCTCGCCCACAGCTACGGCATTCGCCACCTCGACACCAATGGACAGCATCAGTACGACGAAATCATCCCGATGGGCAGCCGCTATCCATCAGAAGCGCCGATGGAACTGCTGCTGGGCGCGGCGCATGAAAACCAGAAGGAAATTGAACTTATCATCGGCGAAATTGACAGCGAAGCCGTTGGCATGGTGGAAGTGAAATACGAAGATGGGCAGGCTGTGTTTGTGGCGCAGGCGAACAGCGAAGGGCAGCAGGTGATTACGCTCAACGAAAAAGAGGCGCTGGCCGCGCTGGCACGCCTTGATCCACCGGGAAACCCCGGTACAGATCGTCTTAAGGCATGGTTCCGCATCGACGAACGGCGGCAACTGCGCGTGACGGTCTCGGATTTACTCAACAACAAGCCGCTTGTCAATGATGTTGTTATTGCCACACTGCATTAAAGGCGAATCATGATGAATCAAACACCGATCACCGGACGCGAACCACGCCTTTCCAATACCTTCGCCCGTCAGCATGGACAGCGCCGACTGTCATTACGCGGGTTGGCGACCATGTTCAATGTGCTGCCGCCAGAAGCCATCTCGTTAGACGCCGCCGCCGCCGCACTGCGCAACGACGAGTTCTTTGTGCGCTACAACGCGGCCAAGATGCTGGGCCGTCGCGGTGACCGCGATGCGCGCATGGTGTTACAGGATGCCATCACCACAGGGGAAGTGCCCACGCGGGCTTCGGCTGCGCGGCATTTATACGGCTTCTCGTGGTATTCCGCTGAACCGCTGATTAAACAAGCGCTGCAAGATAAAGACGCCCCCGTGCGCGAGGCAGCGGTTTACGCGCTGTGCGATCTGCGTGAACTAAGCGCCTATCAGTTGATGGTGGAAGCGCTGCAAAACGAAGAAGACAGCGTGCGCGAGGCGGCGGCCTGGGGACTGCGCGATTGTCAGGACCCGGCAGCGGTACCTGTGCTCAAGGCGGTGCTTGAGGCCAAAGACCCGGATGTGCGTGTGAAAGCGCTGGAAGCACTGGGACAGAACGATACCCCGCAGGCGATGCCCGTTGTACGGCAGGCGATGAATGATCCTGACCCGGATGTCAAATACGCGGCGACGCTGAGTCTGCTGGAACTGGCCGGAGAAACATGGCTGGAGGAACTGTCAGGCGTGATTGGACGTACCAGCGGAGTGACGCTGCAACAGGTGCTGCGGGGATTCTTCCACGCGACAAATTACCTCAAGATTGATGTGAGCAAAAGCAAAGCCGCCGACCTGATGATTGATGCGCTGGAGACGGCGGTGATGGACACAGCGGCAGAGGCCCGCATGGCGGTCATCTGGCCGCTGGCGTGGATGCGTCACGCACGGATGCCCGGTATCCTCAAACGTGCCTATATGATGGAAACAGACAGCGAGGTTAAGGCTCACATCGTGCGCGTGGCGGCAAGCCTTATGTCACCAGTGGGTGAGGAAATTCTACAGGACGCGCTGAAGAGTCGGGACGCGACAGTGTGCGCGGCAGCAGAGAAGATTATGCAGGAACGCGCGCAGCACATCCAGAAAACAGTTTAAGGAATGAGGCGGTAGGTACATGGGCGACCTACCGCTTTTTAGTTTTCGGCTTCTTCCAATTCTTCGATAGGATAGTCCAGCACATTCGACCCGCCAATGAATTCGCGCAGCAGCGAGGTATCAGGAATCAGGTCTTCCTGCGCCGAGGTGTAGGGCTGCACCCAGCGCAAGAACGACAGCAGACGGTTCGCTTCTATATGCGGCGGCGTGGCCGGTTCAACCTGTAACAGCAGCGGTTCGGCTAACGGCCTGAGCGCGGCTAACTCATACACCAGCGCCGAGTTAAAAATCGCGTCGGCATTGTTCTGGTAGGGAAAGATGTTGCGTTTTTCGCCACGACGCACGCTTGACCAGCGGTTGATGGTATCTGCGGCAGTATAGCCACGCGTGCGGGCATCGCGAACAATGCGGCGCAGCATACGCAAATCTGTGGTCGAGATACGGTTGTGCGAGTCCATGTTCAGCGGCGTGAGCGCCGAGACATAAACACGGTAAATATTCTCCGGCGGAATATCAGGCACAAGCTGCGGATTCAGCCCATGTATGCCTTCGATGACAATGACCTGATTCTCCCGCAGGCGCACCGTCTTGCCTTCCAGGCTGCGCCCCTGTTTGAAATCAAAGCGCGGCAGTACCACCTTGTCGCCGCGAATGAGCTGCAACAACTGCTGATTGAACAGCTTGCGGTTAATGGCTTCTATGGTCTCAAAGTCGTAGTCGCCATCTTCATCACGCGGCGTCAGTTCGCGGTCAACGAAGTAGTTGTCAAGTTCGATGGTAAAGGGACGCACCCCGTGCGCCAGCACCTGAATCGCCAAACGCTTGGCAAACGTCGTTTTACCAGACGACGAGGGACCAGCAATCAAGACGATGCGCAAGTCGCGCTGGCGATGGGCCTCACAAATATCGTGGGCGATGCGCGCGATCTGCTGTTCGTGCAAGGCTTCAGCTACGAGCGTAATTTCGTGAACGCGATTGTTGCGGACAAGGCGATTCAGGCGTCCGATGTCTTCCACGCCCATAAGCTGTAACCACTCATCGGCCTGATGAAAGACCTGCGTGATTTTGTCCTGTTTAAACTCATCGAGAGTCGTTGGGGACTCTTTGCGCGGGTATTGCAGAATAAATCCTTCGTCAACAGGCGTCAGACGGAAGGTATGCAGATAACCAGCAGACGGCACCATATAGCCGTAGTAGTAGTCTGAACGCTGGCGCAGGGTGTACAGCATCAACTCGTTACGCGTGCGCTGTTCCATCAGGCGCACCTTATCATCTTCGCCACGCGAAGCGAACAGTTCAAGGGCTTCGCTCAAGGGAACACTGCGCTTGGTGATAGGGCTGTCTTCAAGGGCGATGGCGCGCATGTGGGCTTCAAGCTGCGCCAATTCCTCTACCGAGAACGGCGGGCGATTGAGGGGCATACAGTAGAAACCGCCATCTGGCACCGCGTAGCGCACGTTCAGTTGACAAGCTTTCCACAACTCTGCGGCGGCGGTGGTGAGCAGAAATACCAGTGAGCGACGATAGATCCGCCCGCCATCACTGCTGGATAACAACACGGGTTGAAGATCCGCGTCGCGCACCACCGCATAGGAAAGTTCACGTAAACGGGTATCAAAGATCGCGCCCATGAGGGTGCTGTCGTAACGTTCAGGCGCGAGTTTCTGGTGCATTTTGAGAAACGCTTCAATACGAGTCCCGACAGGGCCTTCCAGTACGGAGCCATCATCGAGCGTAACCCGTACTGTGTCGCGGGGTTTAGATAGGGAAATAGGGGTATCGGGGGACTGCATCATAAAACACCGTTAGCAAATCATTCGAGATTTCTTACTCGTTCGTAAAAAGCTGCAAAAACTTTACTCTGTGGAAAAATATATGATATGATTGTTATAGAGTTTGTTTCAGAATAAGACGAGTCACTTAACACTCTCATGCCGGATACAAACGAGTCCTTCAAGAATAACCCCAATAAAGACGCAAAGGTAGATACAAATATCCTACCGAACAACTTTTTGCGTCATTTTTCCCATCCGTCCGCCCAGGCAAATGGAACTGAAGAGAATGTGGCTGAACAGCGTGCGTTAGTATTGATGATTCGTGGTGTGACCCGGCGCGTGGTAATTACAGAGAATCTCTCCATCGTTCTGGGACGTTCGGACGCGAATGTGCGGTTTAATCCTGATGTGGATTTGACACCTTATGGCGCAGCAGAACGCGGCGTTTCGCGCGCACATTCCCGTATGCATATATCGGCGGGACAGCTTTACATCACCGACCTTGGCAGCACGAATGGGACGTTTGTGGCAGGCAAGAAACTAGCGCCGAATGAGCCACAGGTGATCAGACCCGGCGACGAACTGCTGCTGGGACGGCTGGCGATCAGCATCCAGTTTGAATGATGCCAACCTCTTGTCAAACACAACCGTTTTGCTGTTTAGCAAAGCGGTTTTTTGTTTTATACTTCAGGCGCAACGACTTGCAGTGTTCAACATGAGGACTTTCATGGCGCAGCCTTATGAAAAGTATTTACAGGAAATTCTGATTGATGCTGATACGCTACAGCGCCGCATCGCTGAACTTGGGCACCAAATCTCACAGGACTATGCCGACTGCGAAAACCTGCTGCTGATCTGCGTCCTCAAAGGTGGCGTGATGTTTCTGACCGATTTGATGCGCCATATCAGTGTGCCGCATGAGATTGATTTCATGGCGCTGTCCAGTTATGGCAAAGGGGCACGCGATTCCAGCGGGATGGTGCGTGTCGATATGGATTTAACCGCTGAGGTTGGCGGGAAACATGTCCTGATTGTGGAAGATATTATTGACAGTGGGCACACCCTGAGCTTCCTGATGCGAATGCTGAGCACGCGCACCCCGGCCAGCCTCAAACTCTGCACGCTGCTCAATAAATCATCCCGGCGTATCACTCCGATTCCGATTGAATATATGGGCTTTGAGATTGAAGACAAGTTCGTGTTCGGTTATGGACTTGACCTCGATGAGAAATTCCGTAACCTGCCGTTTATCGGTGTGGTGAAGCCCGAATCGATATGATGGACTTAACGCCGCGTCAGCCCCAGCGTCCGCTGATTTGGCCGGACATTGTGCTGGATTTGCAGGATTTGCTGGCCGATACCACAGACCCGATCTATGTTGTGGGGGGCGCAGTGCGTGACGCCTATCTGCACCGCCCGCTGAAAGACATTGATTTAATCACTCCGCACGATGCTTTGGCACTGGCACGCAAAATCGCGAATCGCCTGCGGGGAGATTTTTTTGTGCTGGACGCAGAACGTGGGGTTGGCCGAGCGCTGCTTCAGGTTAACGACGCAAAGCTGACAATTGATGTGGCACGCTTTCGCGGCACGGGGCTGGCGGACGACCTGGCTGACCGCGATTTTACGGCAAACGCGATGGCGGTTGATTTACACCGTGATGTGAACCTGCTCATTGATCCGTTGGGTGGTGAAGCTGACCTGAAACAAAAGCAGCTTCGGCGCTGCACGCCGCACTCCATCGCGCATGATGCGATACGCACGCTGCGCGCCGTGCGCCAGAGTGTGCAGTTGGGGCTGCGGATTGAGCCGGAAACGCTGAAAGATGTACGGGCTAACGCAGGGAGCTTGCTCAACACTTCTCCTGAGCGTGTGCGTGATGAACTCTACAATCTGCTTTCACAGCCCAAGGCGGGGGCAGCGCTGCGTGTGGTGGAAGCGGTAGGTTTGCTGCCGTTTATCATTCCCCACTACGAGAGTCTTGTAGACCTGATTCGCGGAAATGCCGACCTCTGGTCAGGCAAAGTCACGATGATTGAGCGGGTGATCGATATCCTGACGGTGTGGAGTCCCCGGCGCACCGATCATACAGCGGCCTCGTTTGGGCTAGGGATGATTGCTATCCAACTGGATCGCTATCGTTCGCGCTTGATTGAACATATTGAGACTACATGGGCCAATGAACGCTCACATCAGGCGCTGCTGGTGCTGGCGGCCTTACTGCTGGGAGCAGGACAGATAGAAGAGGCTGCTGAGGCGTTGAGGCTGAGCAACCCGGAACGGCAGCGGCTGCTGCTCATCACCAAACACACGCTGCCATCGGAAGAACTCGCCCCGCTTGTGATTCACCGCTTCTGGCGCAAAGTTGGGGCGGCTGGCGTTGACCTCTGTATCCTGAATATGGCCCAATATCTCAGCGAGTTAGGCGTAGAGTTTGAGCATAATGCGTGGCTGAACGTGATTGAACGTGTACACATCCTGCTGGACGCCTACTTTGAACGCTACGAGCAGTTGGTTGAACCGCCCATTCTGCTCAACGGGGAACAGCTTATGAAAGCCCTTGACCTGAAACCCGGCCCGATGATTGGAAAGCTGTTGGACGCGATCCGTGAGGCACAGGTGGTCGGCAGCGTGCATTCCCCTGAAGAAGCGCTTGAATTTGCGCGTACTCAATTGTCCTAGGAATAGAGCGCCAATTCCTGCAAGCGGAGACGCGCGTCATCTTCGGGCACTTCAAAGTGCATACTCATGGTGGTGGGATTACGGGCGCCGCTGGTCAGGTTCTTGACCATTGGGGAAGGCATCAGCAGCATACGGGCGAACACCCGCAGCAGTTCGTCATCCTTCAACATATAGGTCAGATTATGCTCTTTCCCCCAGGGGCTGGCCGCCACATGTCGCGTCAGCAAACGCGCCAGAGACATGCGCGGTGAATACTGCGTTTTTATGGAAAGAAAGGTGCCGGATAACTGAGTTGCATCCACCTGGTCCCACATGTTCGGCAGCGGATTTTGAAGCATGGTTTCAATCGGCACCGGAGGAGCCGTAATCTCGAAGGCGATCATTAACTCCGCAGTACAGTCCTCTAATCGGCGAAACTCTTCCTGCTTGGTCTCAGTCATGGTTGCAGCCTTTCATCCTGTAGGTCACTGGACGCCTCATAAAATATCAATAAGGTGTTACCGTATTTGCGACGATCATACTCCACTAAACGCCGTGTATTCGCAGGTTGAAGTTCAGTAGGATCAATCTGCACAATCACAATCGTGCCTTCCGGTATCCAGACCGGATTCGCTTCCAGAACCTCTAAGGTACGCAGCCACATCGCCTTGTACTGAGGCGGAGCGATATAAATATAATCGAAGTGTTCCGGGGGTGTTTGTGACAGGAAGGCAAAGGCATCGCCCCGGCGCACTACCGCGCGCTCTGCCAGACGGGTGAGCTTCAGATTAGCATCAATCGTCTGGATGGCAATTTTCTCCGAGTCTATGAAATAGGCTTTAGCAGCGCCGCGACTCAAGGCCTCGATACCCACGCTTCCGGTTCCCGAAAACAAATCGAGGAACAGAGCATCGAGGATATCCTGGCCGATGATGTTAAAGAGCGATTCCTTGACCCGATCCATGATGGGTCGGGTGGAATCCCCCGGCACTAACTTTAGCTGTCGCCCTCTGGCGCTGCCTGCAATGACGCGTATTGGCATTAGATACTCTCGACGCTTTGGCGCACCGCACGCAGATTAGAGAAGGGTGTCGTAATCAAGGAGACACAGCCGGTTGAGAGAATGAAACGCCGGCCATTGGTAGTGTTGACGGCTTCTCGTATCGTTTCACGGATTGCGGAGGGCGTGGCCTGATGCAAATCTGCCCACTGCGACAAGCCGCCGCAAACAGCACCGCGAATCAAGGTTTTGCCAAGCGCCAGATCAGGCTCGGTCTCCCGATCATGCCAGTTCACCACCTGAACCGGATAGTCGCTGCACAGCTTAAACATGGGGGACTGACCATGTAAATGCATGACATTAAGCCACCACTTTGGCGGCAGAGACTCCAGAATTTTCCGGTCATAGGGTAGGCCAAAGCTGCGATACTCTTCTTCAGACAGCAGGTCATAGCTGGCGTGCTGTACGGCGTAAAAAATACCGCTGATCGAGGTGCGCTTCAGGGCCTCAATCAGGCGCAGGGTATTTTCTGTGAGTACGTTCAAGGCACTCTTGAGACGATCTGCGTTGGTGCGAAGATGACGCAGGAGCATGTCATTGCCAGCGAGGTGCTTGGCCTGAGACAAAGGGTTGAAGATGGTAGCGATAATCGGTGTTTCACCATCGTTCAAGCCTTCGCCGACGAGACGTAAGGCTTCGAGATATTTCGCAAGCTCACCGCGCGCCGGGTCGAGTGGACGCAGCTCAGTCCAATCCAACGATTTCCTGATTATGCGGCGCGTCACCTCACGCGTGCCTTCAATCGACCCGCGCCATTCGTCCTGCACGCCGTAATCGGCCACGCTGTGATTGCTGGCCGGAGTTACTTTGACGAAGTCCCAGTCATAGCTTTTTTGAAATTCAATGACCGAACGCGCCAGATCAGCGGCACGCTGGTCATCCCCCGGAAAATGACGCCACAGGGCGACAGGTACACGATCTACGACCTCGCCACTGATGGTTTTTTCTAATCGCTCACGTTTGTTCATGGGCTACTTCTTAGCTGGCTGACCACCAAGTTCACTAAGACGCTGGCCAATCATGCGCTTCATCATCAAAAAGTGATCAAAAGAAATGTCTCGTTCGTCGTTCCAGCCTACCACATCGTCATGGCGGCCTTCCGCAGCAGCATGAGTCCGGCGTGCAGCTTCGGCTTTATCCACCAAAATCAGCGCCTGTTCAAAAGTGGACTTGGCGGCGGCCTGACGCCCAGCGGTGCGCTGCGCCAGTCCTAAACCGTAATGGGCATCAACGCTTTCAGGATTGTCTTTCAGAATACGTTCAAATTCGACGATGGCGTCTTCGCTGCGGCCTTCACGATGCATACGCCACGCTTCGCCGATCCGTGCTGCTTCTTCCTGTGCCATGACTAAAACTCCTTATGTGTCGATGTAGATAGACCTGCAAGATATTGTACAAGTGCGCTAAAAGCAATACAAGCGAACTTCAGTCTTACTGATAAGAAACATGAGTGAGCCTTGACGAATGCCTGATAAACAGGGGGAAACGGAGATAACGTTAGAGAACCCTCTCACCATAATACGAGCAGGCAAGACCCTGTCAGGGCGTAATGGCAATGATTGCCGGGAGGGTGAGCACCTGCCCCAGCCAATTGCCATCGCCGTCGAAAAAGCTCGCGCGCGTATCGCGCAGGCAGAAGGGATTGCAGCTGTAGATTTCAAGCGCGATGAAATAGCTGCCGGGGATGACTCCGGTGGAAAGCGGGAAGGTGTAGGTATCGACCACAAAACGATTGGGAAGCCAGCGCCGTGTAGGGAAACCACCGGGAAAATGCAAGGGTGTCTCGTACCAGTGCAAATTCGCATTGTCGGCGCTGACCAGATACGCCTGTACCTGATAGTTCTCGGACAGGGGGCGCGAGGCACGCCAGAAAAGTTCCAGATTGATCGGTTCTCCCTGATGATAGGACTCGCGTGGCAGCCGATAAGCGATAGGCTGTAACCCAATGTCACTCAGGTTACGCAGGGCTACCACATTCTGAAGGCTGTGCCCCGCCGGGGCGCGAAGTGACAGCGGCGATGCCGGAAAGGCAAATAAGACAATGAACACTAAAAAGCTGCCCGCAACAATCGCTGTCTGGCGCGCTTATTCCCTCGTCAGCAGTTTCAGGTCGTTGTACAAAGAATTGGAACGGCGCAGCCTGAACCAACCCATAAAAATCAGGCATAACAATGTGCTGCCG
>JAXLWC010000062.1:0-34693 GCA_046328675.1 Anaerolineae bacterium | reverse complement strand
CGCGCGCAAATTCAGCCCGACGAAAATGAAGTTTTTCGCGGTTATGATCTCAGTCCAGACGAAAGCCTGCTGGTGACGCACAGCGCGTATTCGATCAGCGGCGCATCGGTGCAGGATGGCGTCATCCGCTTCTGGGATATGGCCAGTGGGCAGCGTCAAAACGACTTAGGGGAGCTGCCAGCCAGCAATGCCTACGGCGACGCGGTACGTTTCAGCCCTGATGGACTGGGTGTTGCCTACATCAGCGCGGCACAGCCTTATTCCATCGTTTTATGGGACATCAGCACGCACCAGAATCGCCTTGTGATTCAGCCGCAGGGCTTTTATGGCCTATCACTGGTTGGCTTTGCTGAAAACGGCACACTGCTGGTCACGATTGGCAGTTCACCCGCCGTTACGGAAACACAAATCTACGTCTGGGACACGACGACAGGCACGCTACAAGCCTCGATTCCCTCCTCTTCCCTGAGTCTGTCTATCGCAGGAAATACGCTGATTCTGTGGGACGAACAGCAGCGGCTAACGCTGTGGGATGTGCGAACGGGTCATGAACGGGCGGTTTATGGCAGCCGCCAGCAGCATATAGCCAACGCCGATTTCAGCCCGGATGGACTGCACCTGCTGGTGACAGGACGCGACCAGATGCTGCAACTGTGGGCCTTGAGCAGCCCGCCGACAGCGCAGGCTTTTTCCCGCCACTGGGAACCGCTGCTGGAAATCGAGAGCATCAGTGACCCCGACATCCTGATTCATGACTATCAAAATATCCTGCACCGCTACCGCCTCGACATGGAGAACGGCACACGCGACTCCACAGCCCTCAGCGCACCCTTTGCCAGTCATGAGGGGGAAGATGTCGTCGTGCTCAATCCGCTGACCGATGTGGAACTTGGACGCCTGCCGATTGCAGGTTACTACGCTACCGAAGTGCTGAGCGCTGACGGCACCCTGCTGGCAACAGCAAACGCCCTGAACGGCAGTTCCACGCAAGCGCAGCAGGGGGAAATTGTGCTGTGGGAGGTGGCCAGCGGCACGCAGCGCTGCGTACTAGCAGGCAGCACGCGGCAGGGCGTCCCTTATCTGCGCTTTCAGCAGAACGGCACGCTGCTGGTTTCGGGCGGGGCAGATGGCACGGTGCAGTTCTGGGACGCAAGCACCTGCCAGAGCCGCGCCGCACTCTATTTACAGTCCGGGTATCTGCTGGCGCTGGCGTTCAGCCCTGATGAGCGGCTGGTGTATACGGCCAGCAGCAGCGGGCGCATCGTCGAATGGAATGTACAAAGTGGATTAGGGACACTGCTGCGCGATGATGGCTACACCCAAACGCTGCTGACCAACGAAATCCTGATGTCCAGCGATGGTTCGCTGCTGATTTTGCGCAACGATTCGGGGCGCAGCGTGCGCTTCATGAACACCAGCGGCGCGGTGTTAGGGGTGCTGCCCGGTGAAATCTTCCGAATGCAGTTGAGCGTGGACGGGGCGACACTGGTGACGAGCGACTTTAATGGGCTGCTGCATGTCTGGCGCATTCGTCCATGATGCGCAGCCCGTGTCGCTGGCGTTAGCTCTTGTTCAGGCGCTTGCGGGCTTCGTGCTGCATCTGCATGATGAGGCCCATCAAACCCTGCCCCTTGCCCATCGAAATCTCCCGCCCGAAAATCTGCTGGACGACTTCGTGCGGCACCTTCAAGACCTGTTCCAGCGGCGCGCCTTCGAGCGAATCGCTGAGGATGACGGACATCGCCTTGGCCGACAAGCCCTGCGGGTTCAGCACATCGAAGTACCACTTGAGCGTGCCATCGGGCTTATCCACCGCCCAGACGTAGGCGTCGGATTCGCAGTAGTTGACGTGGTTTTCTGCGGGGTAGGGCTTGGTCGCGATGTCTGGCGGAACTTTCACTTCATTGAAACGATCCGCGATTTCAATCAGCATCTCGGCGCGCTCGCTGCGGTCCGTAATCGACGCGAAATCTTCCACCAGCGCTGCCAGTTTTTCAGGATAATCAGCCATACATCATTCCCGTCGCTTGTTGAGTCATGCGACCATTTTAACCAGAGAGTGAGCGCTTGTCAGTTGTCACTTGTTAGAAAGTCTTCACAGGGAAAAGCTTACGTATTACTATTAAAGAGGCTGTTATGAATAGAACATCCTTCATAAGTATCATGCTAGTTGCCTTGTTTTGCGTGCTGAGTGTTTCCGTTGCAATGGCTCAGACCAATGGGGATGCTCAACTATTTTCGGCGAGTGGAGTAACGACGGCTCTCGTTTTGCAATCGTTACGGGTGATAGCCTAACAATCTACGATTCTTCCTTTAATGTCGTCGTGTTCCAGGAATTTCCAGACATTCTTGGCTTTGAAATACCCGATATTGCCCTCAGTCCGAATGGGGATCGCCTCTATGTGGGTAGAGGTTATGTAGATCCTGGTTTAGTTGATATTGCACTGCCAGCATACTGCGACTCCAATTGGACAGCGGTGGTTTGTGAGCAGCATGTGATTGTGGGGACCGATAATCTGGAATTACTGGTCAATCTTGGCACCATTCCTGTATCCTCCAGCGCCGCGGAATGGAGTAGCGATAGCGTATCTATTGCGTTTCGCAGCGGAGATGAGCGCAGTATAAATGTTTACAGCGCTGTTGACGGGACTTTGCTGCGATCAATTTCCACACCGCGGGATGGCTACGAAGGGGGTCTCGAATGGAGTCCAAATGATTTGTATTTTGCCCTAGCCGGGCGCGATACTGTTTATGTGCTAGATGCCACAACCGGGGAATTCACTGTTCAGTATCAATTCACAGGTGAAGCGCTGCTGAGTGTGAATTGGAGTCCAGACAGCACTCGTTTGGCAGTCCTCACTACAGCAGATGTTGCCACTGGAACTTTAGGCAGCTACCCTGATTCAAACTCGGTCAATGGCGCACGTCGAGACTCGATCATCGTTTTCGAAATTGCAACTGAACAGGTTGCTGTAAATATTCACCAGCCTATTGTTAGCCCCATTGCTCTAGTTGCCTGGGGGCCTGATGGAAATCAGATAGCTGTGGAAGGTAACTGGTCAAGGATATATATATGGGATTCAAATACAGGGAACTTACTCGATAGTTTTCAACTAACTCACCCTTATATTGTTAGAAATTTTAGCTACAGCCCTTATGGGGGGCGCTTAATGATAGGGCTTCGTTCTGGCAACTTGACAAGCGACCCCAACTTTGTCCCACTGTCAAGCTTTGGGCAATTGGAACTCAACGGTCTCATTCAGTTCGTATCTCCTAATGCCTCACAAGCGCATTTATCCGCGATACTGGCAAATTGCGGTAACGACGCGGGGGCGGTTGCCACAGGTACGGCGTTGATAAAAGGACAGCAGTACAACGAATTTATGGATTGGGTGGATCAGCAACCAGAAACCGCTATTCCGACGGTTTGTGCTGATGATTTACAGTTTATGGCTTTGGCAATACTCAACGAATGAAATTTTGAGCGTTGTGTTGCTGCATCAGCGGGGAGTTTGAAGTCAGGTGATATTGATTTAACGAGTTATCAGTCTCCAGACAGGTTCTATCCGAAGACTGATAACTCAAAACTGTCTACTGTCTACTTCTCAATCGGCACGCCGACGGAGTTGCCCCACTCTGTCCAGCTTCCATCGTAGTTGCGGACGTTGGGATAACCGAGCAGGTAGGTCAGCACGAACCACGAATGGCTGCTGCGCTCACCGATGCGGCAGTGGCGATAATGTCGTCGCCGGACTTCAAGCCCTGTTCGCCGTCGCCTTCAGGTCAGCGGCAACTTGAGTGCCGTCTTCAGGATCCCAGCGCGCGCCAGGTGCTCTGGCGCCGGGATATCGCCTGCGCACATCGCTGGGGTAGACTTCCAGCAGACGCTGCCAGGTATATTCATTTACGCATCGACCAGCGGCTTGTTGCGCACATGCACCAGCACCTGATCGCGGAAAGCGCGGATTTTGCTGTCGTCGCGATGGCGTACCGTCGTCGCCAGGTAGGGGCTTGCGGGCCAGCGCATCACCGCCACTTCAGGCGTCCGGCAGACGCAGCATTCGTGCCCGAAAGTTGGACAGAATGCATGGTCGCCACCAGTTGTTCTTGTCGCGTAGAACGCCAGCGTCGTGTCGGCGTGATGCCGATTTTCGACGCCAGCTTTTCGCCGTCGCGGTCAAGGTAATCGCGGCGCAGCAGGTCGTTCAAGTCCGCAGCAATCGACTCACCGCGCAGAATATTGGACGGATAGAGCAGTGGGTCTTCGTTGGATTCGATGATGCGAATGGAGGCGTCATTGAGATGTGCCACCCAATCGGTATCGACCAGCACATTGGGGTTAGTAGCCGCGGGAAGAAAGGTCACTCATTTCAAATTCTCCTTATATGAACAGCATGAACGTTGAACGGGTGTGTAAACGTGCGAATGCCGAATATCAGAATAATCCTCCGCGTAAAAATAAAAGAGCCAACCGCTGCGGGTTAGCTCTGTGACTTGCTTGTAAAAGCGTAGGCGTTAACGATGTGTCCGCGAAGCAACCCGGCACGATGGCGGAACATCCATACAACACATACACATCATGGATGTGCGGTTGGTTTTGGAGTGGGCGCGCGAATTGAGTCATCATACGGCAAAGAGTAACATGATTTCAGATGGCTGCAAGGGTGGAAAGTCCAAGGGAATGGTGAGATTCAAGGTTACGTGGACGTTCAATTTGTTGGGCGACATAGGGTTAGAATAAAGAAGCGACATGGAGTTGGGTTAGGTTAGATAGAACGATGCCAGCCGCTACAGCAAACCACATCCGTCGGTGTCGAACGGCGAGAGGCGGGGAGAGTTATGACGCGATTGACGCGACTTGTCGCCGTATGGGACGGTACGGAAGGTCTATGCGCATTACCAGGATTTGAACCGGAACAAGCCGCCGGGCGGTCCGCGGTGGTGCGCCTGGCGAAGGCCGTATGAAGCGGCACTGGCCATGAAAGCGCTCATCGGGGGTGCGCGGGGAGTTATCTGGGAATTAGCCGATCAGTTTGAGGAGCAAGACCTGCCCGTGCGAAGTTTGCAACGCTGGTTTCGCCAGGCGCAACTGACCCGCCGCGACGCGGCGTCAACCGTTGGCCTTGGTGGCGCGTGGGCTGGCGTGCATCGGTGTGGGCGTTGGACGCTAAGGAACAGATCAAACTGAAGGATAGCGGCGCGGTGATTGGTTGACCATCAGTGATGAAGCCAGCGGCGCGGTTGTGGGTGGGTCTTTCCCCCGTGAAACGGGTCAGTTCGCGCGATTCCTTTTCCCACTTCAGGCGTCCGCCATCGACGAGTTTGGCATTCTTGTGCCCGAACAGTTGGAACACCCAGAAGGCATAGGTCGCCCACCAGTTGTTCTTGTCGCCGTAGAACACCAGCGTTGTGTCAGGCGTGATGCCGATTTTCGACGCCAGCTTTTCAAAGCCTTCGCGGTCAAGATAATCGCGGCGCAGCGGGTCGTTCAAGTCCTGCGCCCAATCGACCTGCACCGCGCCGGGGATGTGGCCGGACGGATAAAGCAGCGGGTCTTCGTTGGATTCGATGATACGAATCGAGGCGTCATTCAGATGTGCTGCCACCCAATCGGTATCGACCAGCACATTGGGGTTAGCGTAGCCGCGGGAAGAAAGGTCACTCATTTCAAATTCTCCTTATATGAACAGCAGTGAACATTGAACGGGTGTGTAAACGTAAGCAAATGCCGAATGTCAGGAATAATCCTCCGCGTAAAAATAAAAAGAGCCAACCGCTGCGGGTTAGCTCTGTGACTTGCTTGTAAAAGCGTAGGCGTTAACGATGTGTCAGCGCGAAGCAACCCGGCACGATGGCGGAACATCCATACAACACATACACATCATGGATGTGCGGTTGGTTTTTGGAGTGGGCTGCGCGAATTGAGTCATCATATGGCAAAGAGTAACATGATTTCAGATGGGCTGCAAGGGTGGAAAGTCCAAGGGAATGGTGAGATTCAAGGTTACGTGGACGTTCAATTGAACGTCCCTACACGAAAAATATCCGCAAAACTCCTCACTCGCAAGTCCAATGCATTCTAATGCCAAACATGATTTGACCAAAGACGATTGACTATCACATCGGCGGGATATTGAGCGTGCCGTTGAGGTTATCAAGCTGCAAGCTGCCGTTTTCCAGCTTGATCGTGAGGTAGGTGTCCTGCGGCACGGAGATGTCAAAGCTGCCGCTGGCGATGCTGCCGACCACCGCGCGCCGTTTGGCGACGATGTACACCCCGGCGTCGTCCTGATCGGTGGCCACGCGCCAGCCAAACGCCGCCTGCAAGCGAATCGTGACCTCAATCAGCGGCTGCGACCAGCGGGTAACACGCACCGAGACATTCTCCGATTGCAGAAAAAAGGTGATGGGATGGGTCACCGGGAAGCGGTAAGTCTGGGCTGTAACGGTCAGGTCGCGCACGGTGCTGGCCGCGTTAACCACCTGCCACAGCGTATCAAGATGTCGCATTTCGCACCTCCAAAAGCCACTGCCCAACGGCGTCGGTCATCACCTGCGGCTGTTCCTGTGTCACCATGTGCGCGCCGTGTTCCACCAGCACCAACTTCGAGCCTGCGATGTGTTCATGCAGGTATTCGGCGTACTTCGGCGGCGTCAGCCTGTCGCTGCTGCCGCTGATAATCAGCGTGGGCACACGAATTTCGCTCAAGCGCGCACGGACATCAAACAGGTTACAGGCGGCATAATCGCCATAGACAATATGCGGGAGCGTGCTCATCAGCGTGAGATAACCGACTACTTCACGCACATCCTGATCGGCGTGTTCGTGCCACTGCCAGTCCATCAAGAGCCTTGCCGTCTGCGCAAACTCCGCCAGCACCCCATTGAGAATGTCAGGATGTACGCTGAGTTTTGCTCCGGTGGACATCAGGATAAGCCCCTGTACACGTTCAGGATAATCCAATGCCAGCGTTACAGCAATCGCACCGCCCATGCTGTGCCCGCCAATGATGGCTTTGTCAATGTGCAGCGCGTCCAGCAGCGCGACCATATCGGCAGCGTATTCTGCAATCGTGCTGTGACCTTCACCGGGACTGCTGCCATGTCCGCACAAGTCGGGGACAACCGCGTTGGCCTCCGGCAGATGGCGTAACTGCGGCGGGAAATGCACATGCGAGCCGCCCGCACCATGAATCAGCAGCGTGACGGGGGTGTCATCGCCGCTGCGATTATCTTCAACCCACAGGGAACCCTTAACCGTTTCCAGCATCACCATCGTGTATGATTATTGGGGAATAAACCGACAGGATGTGTATGATTCTAGCTCATAGATGCAGGATTGACACGCTATCTTTTGTCGGGCATGATTGCCCGCACAAGTAACAGGGAGTTTATAATGCTCGGAATTGATCTTGCCGAATTGGTCAAAACCATCGGCTATATTGGAATTTTCGCCATTATCTTTGCCGAATCGGGACTGCTGATTGGCTTTTTCCTGCCCGGTGATAGTTTGCTGTTCACCGCTGGCTTTCTGGCTTCGACAAACATGCCCGGAACTGAGACCCCTATTCTCAATATCTGGATATTAATCTTTGGCTGCGCGATTGCGGCGATTACAGGCGACAGCGTGGGCTACTCGTTTGGACGGCGTGTGGGGCGCAGACTGTTCCAGCGTGAAGACTCGGTGTTCTTCCACAAAAAGCATCTCGTGCGTGCTGAAGAATTCTACGAAAAGCACGGTTCCAAGACGATTGTGATCGCGCGGTTCATGCCGATTGTGCGCACCTTCGCGCCTATCGTGGCAGGCATGGGGCAGATGCATTACAGCCGTTTCGTAACCTATAACATTGTGGGCGGCTTGCTGTGGTCGGTGGGGGTTACGCTGGCGGGATACTTCCTCGGCAACCTGATCCCCGACATCGACAAGTACCTGCTGCCGATCATCGCGCTGATCCTGATTGTTTCCGTCGCGCCAACGGTGATTCATGTGCTGCGCGACCCGGAAATGCGCGGCGACATCATCAAATCGGTGCAAAAGCTGTTCAAGCGCCAGCCGCAAGCGGAATAAACATCGCAGCGTTGTATCAGACAAAAACGACACCAGACTGGAAAACTCCGGTCTGGTGTTTTTTTAGCTCAAGGGTAAAAGCGTGTGAAGTAATTTTCGTAACATTAAGCGGACGGGCGGCAGCACATCCAAAATCAGGAATCATCGGAGACTTTGAATGCGCTGCTCCTGGATATATTCAGGGCAAGGTGGTTTTAGCCGCTTGTCCACCCTGCAAGTTGAGTGACATCAGCATTGTTTTCATCGTATATCCAAACGCCTCGACCTCATTTATGCCTGTTTCCTGAAAGCTGAGGCGTTTGTAAAACTGAATGGCGCGGGCATTTTGCGGCTCCACATCCAGATCAACCCGTTTGACTCCTGGTGCGAGATGTTGCAGATATGTCTGCCATAACTGTTTCCCTATTCCCTGGCCAAAATAATCAGGATGGATGTACAGCTTAAAAAGATGTACCTGCGCTTCCTCACCAGGATTGACTGTTCCCAGCAGCGTGCCAACAATGTGCCCATCCAGCTCCGCGACCAGATTACACGCGGCTGAATGCGGAATACTCTGCTGAAAAATGGCCTCTGACCACCACTGTGCCAGCGCATTCTCAATAAACTCATCCGGGAAAATGCCTGTATAAGTCGCCCGCCATGAAGCCGACCCAACGGCGCGAATCTGCGGAATATCTTCCAGATTTGCCTTGCGGATAGTAATCATATGCTATCTCTCCGATCAGTTTTTTGGCTCATGGGTAGCAACAGCGGGAACGAAAACCACGCCTCGCGCATCTCATCGTCTAGGAGGTCTAAAATTGGAAAGTCCATCTCTCGACTTTAGTATTTTGCCCTCCTTTTACCCATGAGCCTTCATTTTAGCCACCGTCAAACAGCGACAGGATACCTTCTCCGGCCAGCATTACGCCGAGAAACAGGATGCCGAAGTAAATCAGCGTCAGCAGCATCATGCCGAAGCCGCCGAGGATGAAAAAGCCATCGCGTTCCATAATACCAATCGACAGAAACAGGATGGCCAGCGCGGGCAGGGTGTTGGAGAACGGCACCAGCCCCAGCGGAAACATCAGCAGCACGCCGCTGAACACCAGCCCGGAACCATTGACGCGGTTGACAGTAACGCCGTGCGTGAGCATCAGCAGGCGGGGGTGAATGAAACGTTCGATTCTGGTTACGAACTGCGCCCCTTTTTCCAGCGTGGGAATCAAATGCTGGGTGGCTATGGGGCGAGCCATCAGGCGCTGGGGCAGCCAGGGGACACGGTTGAGGACAATGCCCACGCCAATGAGGATGATCCCCAGACCAAACACAGTGCTGACACCGGGAATCGAGACGGGGATGAGGAAAGGGATGGTCAGCAAGGCGCAAAACAGCAGCAAGCCGTGTTCGCCAACCTTCTCGAACAGTTCCTTCAGCGTGATATGTTCGCTGTTGATGGATCGCGCTGTTTGGTATAAAGTTTCGCTCAGGCTTTGCTCTGTATCGCGGAATACATATCCCATGTTTTCTCCTTATTTCAAAACGAACTTACCGCGCCACAAGTATATGAATTTGGCTTTAAAGCTCAACACTAAATCAGTATGCTGCGTTTTTTAACCCGAACTCAAACCCTTCTGACGCTCATTCTGCTGCTGGCGGCGGTGCTGCGCGCACGTTATCTGCTGCAAATTGAACACAACGTCGATCAGGCGTATCCCATCTGGCAGGCGCTGCAAACGCTGGATCGCGGCGTTTTCCCGCTGGCCGGGCAGGGCACTTCCGTCCTGTTCGCCAACCCCACGCTGACGGGCTATCTGCTGCTGCCGTTTGTGGCTATCACACGCTCACCGTTAGGCGCGTATGTGTTCACCATCGCGCTGAATACGTTGGGCGTGCTGCTGGCCTACCGCGCCATCAAAGGCTTGCTGGGCACGCGGGCCGGGCTGATCGCGGCGGCCCTGATGGCGGTCAATCCCTGGGTGATCGAATACAGCCGCACGACGTGGGTACAAAGTCTGCTGCCGTTTTTCACCTGTGCGCTGGCGTGGCTGCTGTTTCCGGTGTTCGCGGGCAAAAGCAAGCGTCCAGCTAAGCGCCTGCTCATCGCCGTCCTGCTGCTGACAGCCTTCACGCAGACCTATCTGCTGAGCTTCGCGATTCTGGCGCCGATTGGTTTGCTGCTGCTGATTTTCCGGCGGCGTATTGTCTGGAAAGCGCTGTTCGCGGGCGCAGCGGTGTTCGGCGTTGCGCTGGCGCTGTACGGCATTGGCTTGTTACAGCAGTGGGACAGCGTGCAGCAGAAACTTGGTAGTTTCACGTCTGCTGAAGCCAGTTTTCGCACTGATGCGTGGGAACACGCGCTGCGGTTGGTCAGCGGCGCGGATTACGCCGTCGCGCGCGGAACACTAGCGCCTATCGGCGACTGGGAACTACGTGAACATTTGAGCCAAATCGCGCATGATGTACTGGCTATTGCGGTGATCGTGGGCCTTGTGCTGGCGGCCATTCAGTTTCTAACCGCAAAGGCGCAAAGGGCGCAAAGAAAAAGCAAGTCGGGGACTTCGCGCGATGCCGCCATCATCCTGCTCGTTTGGTTCGGCGTGCCTGTGCTGGCGATGACGCGCGTCGGGCAGAATGTGCATCCATTACCTGCTGCTGACTCTGCCAGCGGGGTACGGGCTGGCGGGCGTGGGGCTTATCGCTGCTGCCCAACAAACGCCCGATGAATGTTGGGCTGGCGCTGGCGTATCTCCCGTTCGCGCTGCTGATGGGCATCAACAGCGCGCGCTACGGAGAGGAAACGCAGGCGACACCCGGCGCGCACGAACTCTATGCGCTGCCGCTGGAATACGGCTTGCTGCTTGGGCGCGCGATTAATGAGTATTTGCCTGAAGGCGGCGTGGTGTTTTCGCCTGTCGAAGATTGGGTGCTGAACAGTTTGGCGGGCAGGTCATTTCTGGGGTGCGCGATAATCGTTTCCCATCATTCGCCATTTATCCGCGCGCTGGCGGGCTTTATGTCACCTACAATCCTGCCAGCGGGACCACGCTCCCTCAACCATTACCTGTGGTGTCGCTTGTCAGCTTGCGCGATGACACCAGCATTACGGTTGAGCGTTTAGCCGAGGCCGCAACTCTTGAGCCGGGTGAGCGTATAGAGATAACAAGTCAACAGTATCACGTTTGTGGGCTACAACCTTGAACCGTCAGGAAATGGCTGGATGCTCACGACTGCGTGGCGGATTGAGAGCCGTGTGCCGAAATCGACCAGCGTTTGTTCGCACCGTTCGCGCATATCTTCGATGGCAACGGCAGTCGGGTGCTGGTGGTCGATGGACAGCCTGTGCCCGGTTATGAGTGGCAGGTCGGCGATGTGCATGTACATGTGATGAGCTTTGAACTGCCCACTGATGCACCCGCGCCGTTCACGGTGATGATCGGGCAGTATGACGCAGGCAACAACGCCAACGTGATTTTTAACCTGCCGGATGGCACAACCAACGCCACAGTGACTTTGCCGGAGACGATTACGCCATGAACATCCGTGAACTGCTGCGCGCGCTGGTACAGGGCAGCGCCGATGAACGCCAGTCCGCGCTGCATGACCTGTACCGCATGGACGAAGCTGCCGTTGACACCCTGACTGATGAGTTTTACGCGGGGGTAGACGAGGCGACAGGCGTTGCTATACTTGAGGTCGTCAGCACCATCGGCGGACCCGATGCGCTGCGCCTATTGAAATACGCCTGCTACTTTGGCGACAAAGCCGCATGGCGTGAGGCTGGCGCGAAAGGGCTGGCAGACAACGGTATTGCAGAATAGGACACCACGATGTACGACAACCCACCCTCGCCATTTTTGCGCGGCCTCGCGTCCTTCATCTTAAAGATTCTCGGCTGGAAAGTCGAAAACGGGCTGCCCGATTTGCCCAAATATATCGCCATCGCCGCACCGCACACTTCCAACATGGACGCGATTGTCTTTCTGTGCGGCGCGTTGCAGGTTGGCATTCGCCCACTGTTTACGGTTAAACACACCGCCTTCAAGCCGCCGTTTGGGGGGCTGCTGCGCTGGCTCGGCGCGTACCCCGTTGACCGCACACGCAGCACCAAGCTGGTCGATCAGGTGGTGGACTACATTAACAAGGCTGATCGCGCCGTGTTCGCCGTTACGCCAGAAGGCACGCGCAAACGCACCGAATACTGGAAGTCCGGCTTTTACCACATGGCGCGCAAAGCCAATGTGCCGATTGTCTTCGGTTACGTTGATTACAAGCGCAAGGTCGTCGGCGCGCGCCTGGAACCGTTCTATCCCAGCGGGGACATCCAGAAGGATATGGAAGAAATCGCCGCGTTCTACTCACAGTTCACGCCGGATGTACCGGAGAACTTCGGGCCAGTGCGCGTGCGCCCGCACGAAACCGGGGAATAACACGTTCGCGCAAGGAGAATCAAAAAGGGCGCTCACTTCCGCGAACGCCCTCTGTTTTACCGTGAAGTTACTGTGTGGCGGCTAACCACTGCCGCGCAAGGTCGCTCTGCGGCGGGAAATCCTGCGAAATGATTTCCACCACCGTACCATCCTGCGCCCAGTCGTAAAGCTCCTCGGCATTTTCATTCTGCGACATAATACAGCCAAAGGTATATTTCGCGCCGACGTTGCCACCGCCGAGGTAAGCGCCGTTGGGCAGCAGTACGCCGCCGTGAAAGCCGTTCATCAGCCCCGGCACAACTTCGTAGATGCCCATGAACCAGTACATCTCCCACTGGCCGCAGCTCAAATCGCTGCTGCACAGGGTATAGCTGCTGCCCAGCGCCACATCATTGTGTGATTGAATCTGGAACACGCCGGGGTAGGTGGGGGCAGTGTCCATACCCGACGAGATCAGCCAGTTGAACACCGGCACGCCGTTTTCGTAGGCAATCAGCGATTGTGTCTCCAGATTGACGATGATGCGTTTGTTGGCTACGGGCATGATAGGCAGCGTCACATCACGCGAGGGCAGATAAATAGTATCGCCCCGGAATAGTTGATTCATGTCGCGGCCACTGTTCTGCTCGGCAATCAGATTGTAGGGAATGCCTGTGCGCCGTCCGATGCCGTAGCCCGTATCGCCGCCCACGACTTCATACGTCGCGCGCTGGTAACGGATGCGCAGGGTCACATCGCTTGCTCCACCGTTAATGGCGCTGCTCACCAGATCACGCGCCTCGTTGACTTCGATATAACGCACATCCGTCGAGCCAGCCGGATTCAGCGTGTTATTCAGGCTGTCGATGAAGCGCGTAAAAACATCCTCACGCACGACCAACCCCGCGCCGGTTGCTTCCAGCCAGCGGGCCTGTTCTTCCGGCGTTGTCGTCCAGTCAACGGATTCGTCGCGGAACGGATCATAGCCGTGAATGACAACGTTGCGGCTGGCAAAGGAACGTGCCGTTTCTAAGAATGGGCTGGGATCAGTGGTATCGGGCGGCAGCACGGCCATCTGTAAATCAAAACGCCGCCGTTCTACCACGCCTGCCGGGTCCTGCTGTAGGTTTTGCAGCGTCAGCGTCACGTCCAGCGCGCGTCCGGTGCTGCCCGCTACGCCCACCAGTTCCGCACCCTGCCAGGTATAACCCGCGTTCGATGGGGCAATTTCAACTTGATTCGTCAAATTCAGGAAATAATTCTGCGCGGTGACATAATCCACTGTGACCACAGGCGTAATGTTGTAGCCCAGCGGAATGCCCGACAAACCAACGCTGCGTGCCTGTTCAAAGGTTGCGCGCGGGTCAAGCAGCAGCCCGATGTCAGCAGGCGATGCGCTGAGCACGGTTTCGCCCTCGACGACCAGCGCGATACGCTCGCTTGCCCAGGCGTTGTTCAACACGGTGAGGGCTTCATCTTCGTTCATGCCGCCGATGTTTGCATCCAGTGACCAGACATTGGGGAAGGTGCGCCCGCCCAATAGATGTGTCCCCGCGAACATTAGAAACAGCACGCCGAACACCACCGCTGCCACCTGCCAGATTTTTGGCTTGTGCAGCAGATACCAGCGTAAATCGTTCAGCACGACCAGCGCGCGTTTTGTTAGCTCGGAAGATTTGACACCTGACAGGTCAACCGAAGGCACATCACTGCGCAGGACGGCGAAATCCTCACGACGGCGCTGGCGAGTTGCTTGACGCTCACGGGCACGCCCGCCCCGCTTGCGTCGAGGTTCTAAGGTGTCCATAAAGTCAACCTCTACACTCTATTTGCATAGCGCCATTATACGCCGAAATGCCAGATGTGGGGGGGTTAGCGCGCCTCTGTGCGGTAATCGTCGCGCGGCGGCGAAAAAACATCAATCGCCATCACATCGGTCAGCGCGCGGGCGCTGTGCATGATGCCGCCGGGAATGGCATAACTTTCACCCGCTGTACACACTCGAACCTGTCCACCAATTGTCATTTCCAACTCGCCAGAGATTACATAACCAACCTGATCATTCATGTGGTTGTGTGCAGGCACAACCGAATCGCGTTCCAGAAAAAACTCACACAACATCGCCTCATCGGTAGTCGCCATCGTGCGGCGATGTACTCCTCGCAGCATTTCGATACGGCTGACATCCTGTTTGGTAATGAAATACCCGTCTGCCATATACGGTCTCCTTCAGCGAATAACTTTTCCTGTATTATGGCGAACGTACACAAGCTTGTCTAGCGACATGCCCACGACTTGGATTACAATGGACTGCGCTCAACCTTGCCAATGTGAGAATTTTCATGTCAACGTGGTCTTCCAAACCCTTCCTCTATCAGATTAATACGTGGGTCTGGCTCAACACCCTGAGCCGTAAATACGGACAGCCTATCACACTCGGTAATGTTCCTGATGCCGAACTCAACCATCTGGCACAACTTAATGTTGATGCGGTCTGGCTGATGGGCATCTGGCAGCGCAGCACCGCCGCCCGTAAATCGGCGCTGAACTACAAACACGAATACAAGTCCGCGCTGCCTGATCTGACGGATGACGATGTGATTGGCTCGGCTTATGCCATTTATGCTTATGAAGTTGACTCGCATCTGGGCGGACGGGCGGCGCTGGCAGCGCTGCGTCAGCGCCTGCTTGAACGCGGCTTAAGGCTGATTCTGGATTTTGTGCCCAACCACACGGCTGTCGATGCTCAGTGGACGGTGGAACACCCTTCGTATTATGTTCAGGGTACACCGCGTGATCTGAAAAAGCGCAAGGATGTCTTCTTTGAAGCGCGCGATGCCTGGGAACGCAGCGCTGTTCTGGCGCATGGGCGTGACCCGTACTTTCCCGCGTGGATTGATACTGCTCAGTTGAACGCCTATGACGCCAGCTACCGCCAACAGGCCGCTGTGACGCTTCAGGATATTGCTTCACAGTGTGATGGCGTGCGCTGTGACATGGCGATGCTGATGCTCAACAGCATTTTCGAGCAGACCTGGATCGGGCACGTTGACGAGGCGCCGCTGACCGAGTTCTGGGCGGAGGTCATTTCCAGGGTGAACGCGGAACATCCCGACTTCCTATTCATTGCCGAGTGTTACTGGGGATTGGAACACACGCTCCAGCAGCAGGGCTTTGATTACACTTACGACAAAACCCTGTATGACCGCATCGGGGAGGGGCAGATCGACAAGATTTATGACCATCTGACGGCCATGCTGGACTTCCAGAAGCGGGCGGTACACTTCATCGAAAACCACGACGAGCCGCGTGCGAACAGTTCCTTTGGCACGGCCAAGAGCAAAGCCGCCGCCGCCCTGATTTGTACCGTTCCCGGCATGGTGCTGCTGCATGATGGGCAGTTTGAAGGCTTTAAGGTCAAGATGCCGGTGCAGCTTGCGCGCAAACCAGATGAAACCGCTGATGAGGAACTGCGCAGTTACTACACCCATCTGCTGGCCGAAACCTGCGAGTCCATTTATCGTGACGGAAGCTGGACACTGTTTGATGGCTCCGATAAACGGCTGCTGGCTTACGGCTGGTCACAAAATGGCGATTCGCGCCTGATTATTGTCAACCTCACCAGCGAAGCGGCAGCAGGCGTTGTCAACCTCGGCGCGTGGGATTATCTGCATGAACATAGCTGGACGCTGCGTAACATCTTCAGCGAGGGCACGATTACATGGTCAGGGGATGAACTTGTGAAATCGGGCTTGCCCGTAGAACTCCCGCCCTATACCGCGCACATCTATCACGTCAAACGTGTATGACGCTGCCCATCATCGGACGCCGCTTCCGTAACGCCGCACTGCTGTATGGCCTGATCCTGTTTGCGTGGATTCGTATCGAGGATTTCCAAACGCTGCCTGTGGTTATCTTTGGCACGACGCTGGCAGGGTTTTTGCTGGTGGGCTGGCTGTTGAACAGGTTCGGCGGCAAAACTCTCCCCAGCCGTTTTTTGCTGTTGGCGGCGGTGCTGGCTGGCGCGGTGCTGGGCTTAAGTGCGGTGATCGCCACAACGCTGCTGATGTTCTTCAAAACGGCCTCGCACGCCCACATTTTCCCGGATTACCCGCCGCTGCAAATGCTGGCGATGCTGGAACGTGCCCCGGCCTGGACGGCGGCGGGCGCGCTGCTGGGGCTGGCCGCTGCGCTGCTGGGGCTGGCGCTGCGCAAACCCTCGAACACTGAAACACCCACATCCACTGAAGAACCCGCCTGAGCCTATTCCTCGCTGTCAGCGCCGAGCAGGGGAAGCTGCTGTCTGGCAAGCTGCGGCGGTTCCTGCTTGTTGTGCTGTTCGAGCAGTTTCTGGAACTCGCGCTGCCATTTCTGGGCATCGGCTTTACGCTTGTCTCCGCTTTTGTCGAAGGCCGCCAGCGCCATTTCCATGTAGGCGTAAGCCTGCGCGTTGTCACCTTTGCGGTGATAGGTCATCGCCAGATAGTACAGCGTTTCCGGGCGTTTGGAATCGGCTTTGAAGGCATCCTTAAAGTGTGCCAGTGCCTCATCCCAGTTTTTGTCCTTATAGGCAATGATGCCGCGCCCATAATTCGCCAGCATTTCCAGCGGATAGAGCTTCAGCGCCTGCTGGAAGTTTTCCTGCGCTTTTTTGTCTTCGCCATCCTCAAGATAGAAGAACCCGCGCGCCGCATAATATTCCGCGCGCGTCGGCAGCAGTTCAATCGCGTCGCCCATCTTCAGAATCGCTTCGTCCAACTGGCGCTTGCGATAGGCTTCCAGCGCCAGCTTATAGTTCTCGTCGGCGTCGTAGCGGGTGAGTCCCAAGCGCTGTGAAAATCGTGCCATCAGCCATCCTTACTTTGTGTGCGCGCGCTGTTTGTGAATGATGTCGCGCACCTGTTCAACACTTGATGCTGTGTATAGTTTACTGCCAAAGTGGCGATCAAGCCGCTTGAACACGGTGACTCGTTTGCCGATCACCCGCACACGCAGGCTCACCGGTATAGGCATGTTGTTCGCCAAGCGTTGGATATATTTAACAACACCCTTTATCATAAAAGGTAATGATGTTATACGACAAATATTTTAAGGACATAGTTATGGATTTTGAACTCAATCACGAACAGCGCATGTTTCAGCGCATCGTGCGCGATTTCTGCGATGCCGAACTTAAGCCCTACGCCGCAGAAGTGGACGAAACGGGCAAGCTGCGCTGGGAAGCCATTCGCAAGATGGCAGACATCGGCTTGCTTGGTCTGGCAATCCCCGAAGAATACGGCGGCGCGGAAATGGATATGGTGGGCACCGTGCTGGCGCTGGAAGAAGTCGGGCGTACCTGTGGCTCTACGGCGCTCTCGATTGCAGCGCACAATGGCCTGGGCTGCGCGCCTATCGCTCACTGGGGCACGCGCGAACAGAAAGAAAAGTACTTCCCGCGTCTGCTCAGCGGCGATACACTGGGCGCGCTAGCATTGACCGAACCGAACGCTGGCTCCGACCTGGCAGGCGGCGTACAAACCGGCGCGGTTAAAGATGGCGATAGCTGGGTGATTGACGGCAACAAGGCGTGGATTACTAACGCAGGTATCGCGCCCGTCGTCACCGTGCTGCTGCGCACCAACCGCGAGGCAGGCACCAGCGGCTTCAGTATGATGCTGGTTGAACCGGGCACGCCGGGTTTCACCATCCACCCACCGGAAAAGAAAATGGGGCTGAAAGGCTCGCCGACGCACATGCTCAGCTTCGATCAGGTGCGCGTGCCGCGTGATAACCTGCTCGGCGGGGAAGGCGCAGGCTTCCGGCAGACGATGGCAACGCTGGACAGCGGACGCATCGGCATCGGCGCAATCAGCATTGGGCTGGCGCAGGGCGCGTTCGAGGAAGCGCTGAAGTACGCTCAACTGCGGCGCGCTTTCGGCAAGCCTATTGCGCAGCATCAGGCGATTCAGTGGATGATCGCAGACGCGGCAGTAGAAATTGAAGCGGCGCGGTTGATGGTCTTTAAGGCGGCGTGGATGAAAGATGGGGGCAAGGATTACACCAAGCAGGCGGCGATGGCCAAGCTGTTCGCCACTGAAGTCGCGGAAAAAGTCGCGCGCAACGCCATCCAGATTCACGGCAGCTATGGTTACAGCCGCGAGTTTCCGGTGGAGCGCATCTATCGTGACCAGCGGTTGATGACCATCGGCGAAGGCACCAGCGAGATTCAGCGCATCGTCATCGCGCGCCGCGTGCTGAAGGAAGCCGAAGCGCTGCTGCCAACGGGGCGATAGACAAACATGGGGATACAGGTATAGGGGCGATTAGCGTGTCGTCCCTGTTGTTTACGACAGCGCCAGCGAATGTATGCTGTTTCTATTTGTCTCCCTGTTGGCGAAGATTTCTTAAGCAACATACATTGGCAAAACGAAGTCACATGGGGAGAGGTCTTGTTCGAATTGTATCCAAGGTGATTGTAGTAAAAGTCCCGGCCAGCTCAGCAGCATTCTTGATAAATTCCCTGATACGAGATGCCTTGGCAATACGCTGGTCAGACGCAATGCGTATCAGGATGATGGCAAAAGCAGGTGCTGCATCCCTAAAAACCATTTCGCAAAAATCCAAATCCTCGGTGATCAAGACACGTTGATCGGTCAGAGATTGTCGGAGAATGTCAATGTCATCAATGCCGGGTAAAAGTTCGGCGATGTACTCTACATCATAGCCCGTTTGTCGCAGTTCCATGACAATCAGCTTGTCGCAGTTTTCATCAGCCAGAAACTTCATTACCCGCCTCGCCTAACAGCGCAGGTTGGGTTGTCAGCCAGATTTGTCGTATCACATCAGCAGCATACTCCGCCGCGGCTGAATGTAGCAAGAGTTAGACGTGGATGCGCATCCAGAATGTCGGCAATTCCCCCTGCAAGTTCTGCAAACCTGCTCAACAGGAATCCGCGTGCCCTTGATACACGGTTTGCCAACCATAATCGTTGGGTCAACCGTAATCCGTTCGTGGCGCATTTCTTTTTATCCCTTAACCAGCTTGTTGAACAGCGGCGGCAGATCATCCGGCTCAAATGGCTTGATCAGGAAGTGGTTAGCGCCCGCGCTCATCACTTCTTCGGAGACATCCATGCCTGATGCGACCACCACAGGCGTTGTCGCAAACTGCGCGCTTGAACGCAGCATCCGTAAAATCTCCACACCGTGCATATCGGAAAGATGATAATCCATCAGGAAAATATCGGGCTTCACTTTTTCCGCCAGAGGCATCACATCGGCACCGCGCCCTGCCACAGAGACTTCAAAATCATCCAGTTCCAGCAGGGTTTGCAGCAGTTTAACCGTCGTGCGGTCATCATCAATTATCATGACTTTCGTCAAGGCTCATCATCCTCTCGTGCGTTTCCCATTAAACCCACTATATCACGCGCACCGCACGCGCCCCATAAGACTATCATCCTATCAACAGCTACCCCCTTACCATCTCAGTAAGGGGGTGACAGGTGAGAATTATAGTCTATCCTTTACTTGCGATCCTGTCCACTGACGAGGGCCGCTTGCAGCACATCATCCACCTTTTCGGCATAGATGAACCGCAGTGACTTGCGCACTTCTTCGGGCACTTCCTCGATGTCGTTTTGGTTCTTCTTGGGCAGGATCACCGTATCGACACCTAGGCGATGCGCCGCCAGCACCTTATCCTTGATGCCGCCGACAGGCAGCACCTGCCCGCGCAGCGTGATTTCGCCCGTCATCGCCACGTTGCTGCGCACAGGGCGTCCGGTCAGCAGGGAAGCCAGCGCTGCCGCCATCGTCACGCCTGCCGATGGGCCATCCTTGGGCACAGCGCCCGCCGGAACGTGCAGGTGAATATCGCGGTTCTCGAAGAACTTGGGGTCGATGCCCAGTTCCACCGCTTTCGAGCGAATGTAGCTTAATGCCGTGCGCGCGCTTTCCTGCATCACCTCGCCAAGCTGTCCGGTGAACTGGAAGCCTTTCGCGCCGGGCATATACGCCGCTTCCACAAACAGCACATCGCCGCCAACGGGTGTCCACGCCAGCCCGGTTGCTACCCCCGGCAGGTCGGTGCGTTCCGCCAGTTCCGTGCGATAGCCGTAACGCGGATTACCCAGCAGCGTGCGGATCATCTTCACGTCGATGATCGTTTTCTCCTGCGTGCCTTCCGCGATTTTGGTCACGACCTTGCGCGCAGCACGCCCAAGCTCACGTTCCAGCGTGCGCACACCTGCCTCGCGTGTGTAGTCACGAATCACTTCCAGAATCGCGTCCTCGGTGAACTCGATTTCCTCTGGACGCAGCCCATTCTCGCGAATCTGGCGCGGCACCAGATACTGCTGCGCAATCGCCAGCTTTTCGTGTTCCGTATAGCCGCTGAGATGAATAATTTCCATACGGTCACGCAGCGGCCCTGGTATTGGCTCCAGTTCGTTGGCTGTTGTGATGAACAGCACCTCGCTCAAGTCGAAGGCTACATCAAGGTAGTGATCGCGGAACTCGGCGTTCTGTTCCGGGTCAAGCACTTCCAGCAGCGCCGCGCCAGGATCACCGCGAAAATCACGCCCCAGCTTATCCACCTCGTCCAGCATAATCACCGGATTGCGCGTTTCCACACGGCGAATCGTCTGGATGATGCGCCCCGGCAGCGCGCCGATGTACGTCCGGCGGAAGCCGCGAATCTCGCTTTCATCGCGAATCCCACCGAGGCTCATGCGAATGAACTTGCGATTCATCGTCCGCGCGATGGACGCTCCCAGCGAAGTCTTGCCAACGCCGGGCGGCCCCACGAAGCACAGAATCGCGCCCATGCGTTCACGGCGCACGTAATCCGTATGGCGTGTGGACTCGAATTCCGACGAACGCTCCGCACGCAGCTTGCGTACCGCCAGAAATTCCAGGATACGCTCTTTAATGTCCTTGAGGCCGTAGTGGTCTTCATCCAGCACGGTGCGGGCGTTCTTGATGTCCAGGCTGTCTTCACTGCGCTTCGACCAGGGCAGCGAGGTCAGCCAATCCAGGTATGTGCGAATTACGCCGTATTCTGCGGCGGCGACAGGCAAACGCGACAAACGATCAAGCTCGCGTTTGGCTTCCTTCTCGGCTTCCTGCGGCATCGCTGCCTCGGCGATGCGCTTGCGGAACTCCTCGACTTCGACAACCTGCTCGTCGCCCTCGCCCAGTTCGCGCTGAATGGCCTTCAACTGCTCGCGCAGATAATATTCGCGCTGCGTCTTCTCGATTTCGGTCTGGGCTTCCGTCTGGATTTTCTTGCCTAGTTCCAGCACTTCCAGTTCTTTGCCCAGCAGCCCCATCATGTGCCGCAGCTTGGCTTCAACCTCGTTGATTTCCAGCAGCGTCTGTGCTTCCTTCAGGTCGATGCGCGCGTAGGTGGCGATGCTGTACACCAGTTGCAGCGGATCATCGACATTCAGCGTGGAAGAAATCAACTCACTCGGCAGGTTGGGGACGAGGTCGGCCATACGCGTGAACTGGTCAACCACGTTGCGCACCAGCGCCTCGACCTCCAGCGATTCCTCCATCGATTCGGGGATGCCATGCACGCGGGCCTTGAGATAAGGCTCGGTTTCGAGAAACTCATCGACCTGAATGCGTGCCAGACCCTGCACCAACAGCCGAATCGTGCCATCAGGCGCGCGGAACAGGCGGTGAATCGACGCCAGCGTACCGATACGATACACATCATCGGGTCCCGGTGTTTCCATGTCCGGGTCGTGCGCTGTGACCAGGCCGACCAAGCGGTTCGCGGCCACCACATCATCCACCAGTTTGATGCTGCGCGGCTGCCCGACTGTCAGTGGAATCGCTGTCTGGGGATACACCACCAATCCTCGAAGCGGCAGAATCGGCAGTTCCGAGGGGATGTCAATATCATCGTCTACTTCGCCTTCCGGCGCTTCTTTGACCGGAGTCTCGCTTTTCTTACTTGTTTCCGACAGCAGTGTCCACAAGTCCAGATTATTTGTCATGATTTGTCCTGAGTTTGCCCATTGCTGGACACGAGAATGCTAATCCAATCCATCTAAATGATTGTTTCACGCATTATAGCATCTGCTGGTAAAAACTATATTAGACACTCGCATGAAGAACTTAAGGGGAAGCCCATTATGTTGGTTCAGATTTTGAATTTGCAGTAGAATTAGAATAAAGAACGTAAAAGCCGTTCATCCTGAGGATATTATTTATGCACGAAGAAGATTTGACTCAAGTGATGCGCCGCGTCGAACTCTTTCGCGGTCTTTCACAGGAACAGCTCAAGCGCATCGCCGGCATCAGTCAGCGCGAAGTGTACCAGCGCGGGCAAACCATCTGTGTTCAGGGCAGCCCCGGCGACAAGATTTACATCATCAGTCATGGGCAGGTGGAAGTTGTCGTCCAGGACAGTTCCGGCGCTGCCGTTCCCGTGGTGTACTTAGGCACGGGGCAGGTCGTCGGTGAAATGGCGTTGATTGACGAAGGCAAGCGTTCCGCCTCCGTTCTCGGCGCAGATGATGACACCATTGTCTACAGCATCCCGCATCAGGATTTCCGGCAGCTTTGCGCCACCGACACCGGCATTGGTTATGTGATGATGCGCAATCTCGCGCAGGACCTGTCCTTTAAACTGCGTCATCGTGACACAGGCGGGGGGTAGAATCATGGTATACAAAGTCAGCTACGTCGTGCAGGGTGGGGAATATCCCGGCGGCATCAAAAACGAAAACCAGCGACCAGAGGTGGGTGACATCGTGCAGGTTGGCCCGATGATGTTCGAGGTCATGGAGGTGCAGGAGATTATGCCTGCGCGGGATGACTTCCAGTTCCTGCACGCGACCATCCGGCCCTACCGCAAGCAGCCTGCGGAAAGCGGACGCTAAGCGCAAAACAAGGGCAGATTATGCCGTGTTTTTGGTTAGAAGCGGTTGGAAAAGGTTAACCTCGCCATTTTGGGCTGCGTGAATCGATCATTGAGCGTGCGAAAAGTGACAGCGTGATTGCGCGAATTGATCGCCCATGAGCGTGCGATCAATTTGGGTTAAAAGCGGGCTGTGATGGAGCACGAAGGTTAGAATCGGTTGGGAGATTCTAACGGACAAGCCGTTATACCCAATTAATTTGCCTGCGCTGCTGTGGCCTTCAACTAAAGGTGAAGGCTATCAGGGTTCGTAAGCTCACTGAGGGAGCAGTACCTTCCGTCATCAACCCAGCCTCTTTAAGCGCGCTTAACATTTTACGGCAGCACCCCTATCGTCATCGTCGTGCTGTCGATGGTGATGCTCTGTACGTCCTGCCCCGCGCCAAAGCGCGCCAGCACGAGGTTGTCCAGCGCCGCCGTCAGCAGGGAGGGCAGATCGCGGTTGATGGTGTCGATGTAGGCTTGCGAGGCCGCGCCGCCGTTGAGTGCTGTGATGCTGCTGATCTGGATGCTGACGAAGCCCGCTGCGTCGGTCACTGTGAAAGTGACGCGTCCTGCTTCGCCTGTGTTCAGCGTCACGGTCAGGTTGATGCCGCCGACCACGAAGTCCGCGATGCCCTGCGCAATCGCCGGGAACGCGACACGCTCAGCCTCAAACGCGGCGTAGAAGTCGTTTTCGGTGATACTGGTTAAAGTCGGTAACGTGCCAAAAAGCCGCGCGTACACATCTTGCTGCGCTGCACTATTTGCCTGGCTAAGCCAGGTAATTACATAGTTACCGTTTGTATTCAGTGCTCCTGATACGAAAAAGCCCTGATACGCTGCCGTTTCGACATTGACCAGAAATTCATCGGTCTGAGCAGTTCCCATCGTATCGTAGCTACGTGCGAAAACGTCGGGCGTTTGGGACGACACTCCCCCTTCCCAAATAACGATAAAATTGCCATTGTCGTTCATTGCCACCCAGCTAATACCCTGTGGACCTAGGGTACTCATGTTGACGCGGAATTCACTGCCTTGAGCAGCGCCAAGTGCATTATAGCGCTGCGCAAACACGCCAAATGTATCGCCATTACCCTCACCATGCCATGCCACTACAAAATTGCCAGTGCTATCCATGCCGACAGCGGGATAGGATTGTGAATTGGCGGTGTAGGTATTGACACGGAATTCGCTACCCTGAGCAATTCCCGCAGCATTATAACGCTGTGCATAGATGTCATCGCTGCTAATCCCAACGACACCACTCATCCATGTCACAACAAAATCCCCATCGGCATCCATCGCTACACGGGGATAAGTTTGTTCATTGGCGGTTGTCGTGTTGACCATAAATTCAGCCCCTAATGGTGTACCGTTGGTACTGAAGCGACGCGCATAAATATCGGAAGACGAGAATTTGTCCCAAACAACAATGAAATTCCCCGCATCATCCATTGCGATCTGCGGATGAAAGGCGTTAGGGTTGCTCACTATAATCTCGCCACCTTGCGCGACACCAGCGGCGTTATAGCGCTGCGATTTAATGGAGTCCCCCGATGATGAGCCTGACCACGCAATGACGAAATTGCCGTTTTCAGCCATCGCTACTGTTGGCGATTGCTGGGTAAAGGCAGTGACTGTGTTGACGAGAAACTCACTGCCTTGCGGGGTGCCGAGGGCATTGTAACGCTGCGCGTAAACTCCCCAACCCTGACCATCTTGCGAATTGCTTTGCCAGGTGATGACAAAGTTGCCAGCGTTATTCATCGCCACAGAGGAAAGCGCCTGATTGCTGGCCGTGTAGGTATTTACAAGGAATTCATTGGTGGCAATCAGATGCGCATTAAGGTCAAATTCACCCAGGCGGCGGGCGTAAATGTCCTGACTCCCGGCCATATATGCTGCCACAAAATTGCTGTTAGCATCCATTGCAGCAACAGCAAAACCAGCCGGTTGTTCGCTGATCGTAAATTCGGCACCTTGGGCGTTACCAGAAGAATCATAACGTCGTGCATAAATGCCCACTTGTCCAGCGGCAGCTTCCCAGACAATAACAAACGCGCCTGAAGCGTTCATCGCTATCCAGGGGTTTCCTTGATTAAACGAAATAGTGGTGTTGACAACAAACTCGCTGCCGACGGGTGCGCCAGCCGCATTAAAGCGCTGTGCGAATACATCTGCATCATCATTTGAGTCCTGCCAACAAATCACAAAATTGCCATTGTCATCCATTCCTATGGCAGAGTAGCTGGCGCCTGTTGATGTATTGACCTGAATGGCGCTTCCCTGTGATGTTCCAGCCGCGTTATAACGTTGGGCATAAACATTACTCCCTGCCGTCCATGTGACAATAAAATTGCCTGTCGCATTCATAGCAATGCGTGGCGTTGACTGTGACCCGATAATGCTGAATTCGTCCGTTTGTGCGACTCCGCTGGCATTATAAAGTCGGGCAAACAGTGTTGAAGACAGACGTTCCCAGACCACAACAAAGTTACCGTCTTCACTCATCGCTACGTTAACAGGTTGGAGAGATGTATCAGAATTTGTTCCCACCAGGATTGGATCTGTCTGGGGAGTGGCGACACTGTCATAGAGTCGTGCTCTGACTCCGTCAAAACCCTGCCAGGCAACGACAAAATTCCCTGTGATTGTCATATCCACTTCAGGATATGCCCCTGTAGTATCGGTGCTAATCAGAAATTCTTCGCCGAGCAATGTACCCGCCGCATTAAACCGCCGTCCATAAATATTGCGAACACCAGACATAGAGCTACCCCAAACAATTACCCCATTGCCATTACCATCAACGGCAATGGCGGGATAATTTTGCGTGCCTGATGTTTCCGTATTGACCACAAACTCATTGCCCAGCGCGCCAAACGCTGCGGCAGAGGTCGAGGGCGCCAAGCACACCAGCATCCACACGATTACAACTATGACAAAGTGAACCGTCTTTTGCTTCATCTTCTTAATTTGCCTCAACACACTAGGGTTCAGCCACCGTCAGGGTCATGGTGCTATTGTCGATGGTGATGCTCTGTACGTCCTGCCCCGCGCCAAAGCGCGCCAGCACGAGGTTGTCGAGCGCCGCCGTCAGCAGGGAGGGCAGATCGCGGTTGATGGTGTCGATGTAGGCCTGCGAGGCCGCGCCGCCGTTGAGCGCCGTGATGCTGCTGATCTGGATGCTGACGAAACCCGCTGCGTCGGTCACTGTGAAAGTGACGCGTCCTGCTTCGCCTGTGTTCAGCGTCACGGTCAGGTTGATGCCGCCGACCACGAAGTCCGCGATGCCCTGCGCAATCGCCGGGAACGCGACACGCTCGGCCTCAAACGCGGCGTAGAAGTCGTTTTCGCTCAGGGTCGCTGTCGTGGGCAGAATGACAGGATTAAACAGCCGCGCGTACACATCCTGATCGCCCAGGTTCAACTGATAGACCCAGGCAACTACGAAATTCCTGTTATTGTTGATGGCGGCGTTGGCATATACCTGATCGCCTGTTGTATTGGCGTTGACCATGAAGTCAATCGCCTGCGGGGTGCCATCAGCGTTAAACTGTCGTCCATAAATATCAAGACCTCTGATTACCCCTTCCCAGACCACGAGGAAGCTTCCCGCCGGATTCATGGCGATCCAGCCGCGCCCCTGAATATTGGCTGTCTCATTGTTAACGCGGAACTCAGCGCCAAGGATTGCCCGCTGCGTCATAACGCTGGGCGTACTGTTCGAGGCCGTTTAACGGAAGTCTGCCAGTTAACGATAAAGTTTCCGGCGCTGTCCATCGCCACAGTGGGATATTCCTGCATCCCTGCCGTGGTTGTATTGACGCGGAATTGATCGCCCTGAGCAGCGTTCGCCGCGTTGTAGCGCCGGGCATAAATGTCCGTATCGCCGCTGGTGATTTGATTGGCCCAAACCACCACATAACTGCCGACACTGTCCATAGCGACTCGGGGCGTGACCCCGGTATAGAGATTCGGCGACATATTGACCCCAAAGGCTGGTCCCTGCGCAACGCCTGCGGCACTAAAGCGCTGCGCCAGCACCGAGTTTGATGCTGTGGTCACGATCACCATATTGCCATTGGCGTCCGCTGCTGCACTCAGAACCTGAGCAGCCCCAGTGGAGGGAAGAACTCCCTCGCTCAGTGTTGTGCCCGCTGCGTTATAGCGGTGCATGAAGATGCCTGCTGTCGAAGCCCAGATAATGGCAAAATCGCCATTGGATTTCATCAGGACAACAGGGCTTTGCTGGTTGGAGCTTGTCGTGGTGTTCACCAGAACCTCGCCGCCCTGAGGTTCACCCGTCGCCGCATAACGCTGGGCGTAGATGCCCCAGCCGCTGCCATCCTGCCCCGAACTCTGCCAGGCGATTACGAAGTTCCCGGCATCGTCGATGCCCACCGAAGGCGAAGTCTGGTCGCTGGTGGTGTAAGTATTGACCCGAAAATCATTCGTCGCTGGCGGCGTTGTGAAGCTCGCTCGGCCAAAGAGTCGCGCGAACACGTCGAACTCGCGTTAGGCGCGGCCACGACGCTCATATAGGTTATCGCAATATCGCCAAAGCCATTGATGAGCACAGGCATGGCGTAATCCTGACTGAAGCTGTTATCAGCAACGGCAAACTGATCGCCCAGCGCTGCGCCTGCCGCATCAAAACGCCGCCCAAAGATGTTGCCATTGCCAGCGCTCACATCCGACCACACGACTACAAAGGCCGCGCCAGAGGTCAGCGCCATGCGCGCATTGCCCTGTGAACCTGCTGTCGCCGTGTTGACGATAAATTCTGCTTCCAGTGGATCGTTGGAGGAGTTGAAGCGATGGGCATATACATCGTAAACACCGACACCTGCCGCCTGATATGCAAAAATCATGTTACCGAAGTCGTCTATTCCCGCAGACGAATAGGATGCCCCTGCTGTTGTATTAACCTGAAAGGTCGTTCCCTGGGCTACGCCGGATGCGTTGTAACGCTGTGCCAGTACATTTGCGCCGCTGGTCCAGGTCACGACAAAGTTGCCACCGGAACCCATGCCGATGCGCGGCGCATAGCCTGTGCCCACGCTGAATTCATTCCCGCTGGGCACCCCCGATGCATTGTAAACACGCGCAAAAATCTGATCGCCCGCTTTTTTCCAGACAACCGTAAAAGTCCCACCACTGCTCATCGCTACTTGGACAATGGGCTGATTGTCGCCGCTGACGCTGCCGACCACCGTTGCAGCACCCTGCGCCACGCCGGATATGTCATAGCGTTGAAAATAAACGCTGTCATCCTGACGCCAGACCACCACAAACGCCCCTAAACTACCGGAATCGACTTCAGGGCGATACCCCGCAGCGCTGACCAGAAATTCAGTGCCGATAGGCGTCCCCGTCTGAGTAAAGCGCTGGCCATAAATCTGCCCGCCGCTGCCGCTGGTATCCTGCTGCCAGACGACGACGAAATCTCCCCCGGTTGTCGTGGCAATCGAGGAATAGTTCTGATTATTGAGCCGGGTGGTATTGACCACGAACTCATCACCCAGCGGCACAAACGCCGCCACAGGCACCGTTAGCGCCAACAGTATCGACACCAGCGCTGACACCAGCAGCGCGCGAAAAACACTTTTATGCTGCGACATCGCTATCCCTAAACCCGTTGTCATTATCAATCTATAAACAGAATTATAGACCGATTTTGGCAAGCGCTTGTCATGGTTTGCCTACGTCACTGATCATCGCTGGTCGAGTGCATCGCGCATTCAAAGCTGCGTGTTTTGGTAAAAGTGTACGTTGAAGGAGCAAGAGGGCTTAGCGGCGCTAAGCCCCTACAATGGGCGGTACTTTAAGCCGAAGACCAGCGCCTAACGACTATTCCACGCTCACCCGCGCACGCCGTCGTACTCAAATTGCCGCCACAGAAGGTACGCTCTCCGCCGACTTGCTGCTCACGGGAACAAAAAAGGAACCGCCTGCACAGGGCAGAGGGTTCCTTGTCAGCGGCAGCAGCGGCAGTCGTTATTCCGAGTAGTCGTCGCCGAAGATTTCGACCATCAGCGGCCCCAGCAGTGAACGATCCGGCACCAGCACCTGTGCCCCGTCCGGCGTCGTGTAGTTGAAGGCATAACGCTGGTCTACCACGCCCATGTGGATGTTCTCGCTGGGGATGTCCTTGAGGTACCACGCCAACTGGATAATCTGATCGAGGGTAAGCTGCGTGTAAACACTCTGGCTGAGATTAGCATACATACTCGGTGCCTGCACAATGAGGCTGGGGAGCAGATCAAGGTCAAGCACGCGATCACGAATGGCGTTCAACACCTGCTGCTGTCTGAGGGCACGCTCGAAGTCGCTGGAACCATGACGGGTACGGGCAAAACGCAGCGCCTCATAACCGTTAAGGTGATAATCGCCGGGCGGCATATACAGCGGGTCGTAGCCATAATACAGGTCAGGGTAAATCGGGTCGTCAATGGTGTAATCCAGCGTCACATCAATGCCGCCGATGACATCAACCAGCGTGATAAAGGCGTCGAAGTCCACCACCACAAAATCATGAACGCGGATACCGAAGTTATACTGCACCGTCTGCATGGCCAGCGTTGGGCCATAACCCGGCTGCTGAAGTTCGCCCAGCACCATCGGCGTATTGACGCGCTGAAGCTGGCTGTAGCCGGGGACGACGACAAACAGGTCGCGCGGGATACTGAGCAGCCCTACCGTGCCCGTCGCAGGGTCAAGGCTGACGAGCATCATGGTGTCGGTACGGTACTGCAAGCCCGTTTCGTCAGGGCGGCGGTCAATGCCCATGAGCAGCACGGTGAAGCGCGACTGTCCATCCCAGGGTTCAAGCACGATGCTGCGGCCATCGTCGAGCGTCACCTGTTCACCCGTCCCCAAACCGCCGCCGCCTGTGAGATCGGTGCGCATATCGACGGGAGTGGGGATTTGCTGGGCGTTGGCCAGGGCGATGCTGTCCGGCTGATTCTGGAGCGCGCGAATCAGGATAAAGAGGCTGGTGCTGACAATCGCCACCACGCCCATCAAAGCGAGCGCGATGACCACCCAGGCCCATTCGTCACGCCGTCCACGTCCCTTGACACGGCGGCGGCGCATCCGTTCACGCGCGGCGGACTCGTGCGGTGGGGGAGGTGGCGCGCCATAATTCCAACCGGAATTAGTCGTCGGGGGGCGCTGGTTAGGGTTGTTCATGTCATTTGGCACAGTGATCTACCTGAACACATTGAGTTATACTGGATGGACAGCGAACAAGGGGCAAAAGTTCCATGTTCGTTTCAGTTGTAACGATAGCCTAACATTTTCAGTATAGGCGGGCTTCTATGGCGCGTCAATGGCGCTTGATTTGGGATGCCCCGACAGAGGGCGCGCGTAATATGGCAGTGGACGAGGCGCTGCTGGCGTCGGTTGCCAGCGGCGATTCTGTGCCTGTGCTGCGCTTGTATCAATGGTCGCCGCCGTGTTTGTCGCTGGGTTATGGGCAGCGGGCGGCTGACGCGGATTTAGAACGCATCCACGCCTTTGGCTGGCAGCTTGTGCGGCGGCCAACAGGGGGACGCGCGATTCTGCATACGGACGAACTGACGTACAGCGTGAGCCTGCCTGCCGACCACGCGCTGGTGGAAGGGGATGTGGTACAGAGCTACCGCCGCATCAGCGAAGCCCTGCTGGCCGCGCTGCGTATCCTCGGCGCACAACCGCAGGCAGAACCGGCCAAGGACAGCAAAAGCGGCATTGGCCCGGTGTGCTTTGAGACGCCATCGCATTATGAAATCACTGTCGGGGGACGCAAACTCATCGGCAGCGCGCAGGTACGCCGCAAAGAATACAACGGCGGCGTGTTACAGCACGGCACCCTGCCGTTGTATGGTGACATCAGCCGTATCTGTGACGCCCTGACTTACGCGCACGCCGGAGACCGCGAGGAGGCCAAGGCTCAGGTACAGGCACGGGCGCTGACGCTGGAGACGGCGCTGGGGTATCGTGTGACGTGGGAGGAAGCAGCGGAGGCCGTGATACAGGGATTCCAGGACACGTTTGACCTGGAGTTGGTGGACTCAGCGCTGTCGCCCGACGAGGCGGAACATGCCGCGCAGCTTACGACGGAAGTCTTCGGGCATGAAACGTGGACGTTCAAACGATAGGCAATTAAAAACCCCTCTCTGAAAGCTGATGCCAGAGAGGGGTTTAAGTAATTTCAGGGGGACGGGCTAACTTCCGCCTTGTGCGGCGACAGGCAGCATATTCTTAAGGATACGTTCGAGAGCCATCAGGTGGCTGCAATGGCCCGCGCGATGGAAGTCTGAACAGTCACAATCCCAGCCATCGTGCCCGTAGACGGTGTGATGATCACTGTTATTGCCGTGGAATGTCACGTCGAAAGTGATGAAACGGATGCGATCTGTCTCTTCTGAGTAGCGTTTGGCTTTTTCAACATCACTGACCACATTCTGACCGTGCGCGTAAGGCAGGGGGTCGCGCTTGAGCATCTTGGGGAACAGGCGCTCCAGCGACATGATATGCGGGCAAATGTGGTGGGCATGGAAACCGGGGCAGGTGCAGTGCCAACCATGCTGATCGAGGGTAATGGTATAGGTGTCGTTATCGCCTTTGAATTCGACAGAGAGATTATTAAAGGTGATACGCTCGGGTTCCTCTGCGTAGCGCCGCGCTTTCTCGATTTTACTGATCGTTCCGTAGTCCATGAGAGTTATAACCTCCATTTATAGACTGAACATGAAGAGATAAAAAAACACGCGGTTTCGTGACGATTTGAAACCGCGTGTTCAGAGCCAAAGGTAAGATGAAGAATACTTGCGCACGGCTAAAATACTCCGTTCCTTAGTACTATGAACTCTAGTTTAAGCCCCGTTTAAGCCTTTGTCAAACGAATAATCGTTAATAAAACCCAACACTCCTCCCCAGTTTTTTGTGACGTTTGTCCTCGACATAAGCCTGCCGCCACAGTAAGACCGCCGCCACAGGTGAGCCTGAAAGGAGTGGTGAGATTCAAGGGTACATGGACGTTCAATTGAACATCCCTACACGAAAAATATCGGCGAAACTCCCCCCTCGCAGCCTGAAAGAGACATAGCAGCAATCGGCAACAGCCTGCTATACTCAGTACAAATGTGCGAAGGAGTGCGGTGTGGATTACGAGGACAACGACCTGCTGGATGACGAAGAAGAACTCATAGAAGCCTACTGCGTGCGCTGCCGGGAATCGGTCCACATGGAAAGCCCCATCCCGGTATGGACGCGCAAGGGGATGCCTGCTACGCGCGGGGAATGCCCGACCTGCGGCGGCACCGTGTTTCGCATGGGCAAAACACAGGCACATGACAACATCAACCGCCCAAGCGCGATTAAGGTCGCCAGCAACACGCGGGCCAAGCTGTCGCAGGACACGGTTTATATCGCGTGCGCGACGGATGATATGACGTTCGCGGAACAGCTTGCCGATGACCTGCAAAAATCAGGCGTGGCCAACTGGATTCACGGCAATGAAGGCGATGAGATCAACTGGGCGGGGGGCGTACACCCGGCGCTGAAAGAATGCGCGCGCATGGTTGTTGTGCTGTCGCCCCAGGGGTTAGCGGATGAAACGGTGACGGCGGCATGGCGTTTCTTCCGCGAAAAGCGCAAGCCGATTATCATTGCGCAGGTGGATAAAAGCGCGCCGCCTGATGACATCCGGCGCAGCCCACGCTTTGACTTTTCGGCGGGGGATTATAAGGTTACGTTCCGGCAGATGATGCATTCGCTGACGCATTAGTCAACGACAGGCGCTCGTCGCCCCCCTCATCCCCAACCCTTCTCCCCTGAATTCAGAGGAGAAGGGAGAGTCGGGTAGGGGAACATACGAACTTCGTGGAATGCTTTGCGAGAGAAACGCTTGTTCAGAATGGATGCCAGGGTAAGGTTGCTGGTGGACGTTCAGTTGAACGTCCCTACACGCGTTTTGAACATGAGCGTTGCGAGAAGCTCAGTTAGTCGAAGATGTCGAAGACTTCCCCCAGCCAGTTCTTTTTCTTGTGCGGCTGACGTTTGTAGAAGTCGTCATTGTAGTAATCATCATCGCGGTAGAAGTTGGTATCTTCCTTTGGCTTGCGCACTTCCTGCGGATATTCGCGCTGAGAAGGCGCGGCAGCGCGAGGCTGCTCTAACGCGCCGGAACGCTCGATGATTTTGTCCAGTTCACCTCGATCCAGCCATACACCGCGGCATTTGGGGCAGTAGTCGATTTCAACCCCCTGCCGTTCAGTCATCACAAGATCAGTTGTTTCACATACAGGGCATTTCATGTCCATTTCTTTCTGCTTATCAGCGAACAGGGAACGTGTCAGGCATATACTTTTTCCTGACCAACCATCCAACGCAGGCGAGCAATACGCTCCTCAGTACGTGGATGCGTGCTAAACAATTCAAGGATGCTACCACCTGCCAGCGGGTTCATGATGTACATGTGGGCACTTGCGGGAGATACCTGCGTTGGCATCGCTCCAGAACGCTTCCACATTTCCAACTTCTCCAAGGCGGTTGCCAGCGGCAGCGGGTTACCGAGGATCTGGGCACCCCCTTCGTCAGCGGCAAACTCACGCGAACGCGAAATTGCCATCTGCACAAGGATCGCGGCTAACGGCGCCAGGAAAACCATGAGGACACCGCCCACAGCACCCGCAATGCCGTTATCTTCTTCATCGTCGCCGCCAAAACCGCCAAACATCAGTGCCCACATCGCCATATCTGCCAGCATGGTAATCGCGCCCGCGATGGTTGCGGCGATACTGGAAATCAGCGTGTCACGATGCTTGATATGGGCGAGTTCATGGGCGATGACTCCTGCTAATTCATCGCGATTCAACAGGTTCATAATGCCTGTCGTCACGGCAACCGCGCCATGCTGCGGGTCGCGCCCGGTGGCGAAAGCGTTGGGCATGGGGCTATCGATCAGGTAAACGCGAGGCATCGGCATCTGCGCCTGCATCGCCAAGTGCGCAACGATACGGTGGAGTTCGGGAGCTTCCTCGACGGTGACCGGCTTTGCGCCGCTGAGCGCGAGAGCAATTTTGTCTGAGAACCACCACGCGCCCATGTTCATCAGCACGGCGAAAACGAGGGCGATGAACATGCCGCCACTGCCGCCCAACATTGAGCCGATCAGCAGAAACATTCCTGTCAGACCACCGAGCAGCAGCACGGTTTTTATGTTATTTGCTTGCATTGTATTTTCTCCTTTCCGATTACATTAAGCTGAGATAACACCAGTAGATAAACCCGGATGACGTTTCATGAACTGTCTAGCAATTGATACGATTTACCCCCTCATCCCCAGTCCTT
>JAXLWC010000061.1:0-35725 GCA_046328675.1 Anaerolineae bacterium | reverse complement strand
CGTTGACAAAGAAGAAGGCGATTTCGTAATCCAGGCCAAACGCCTCGCGGTAATCGGCGTTGGTCGGCGAGTTCTGCACCAGAATGGCCGAGCGTTCGCCGGGCTTGAGGACGCGGCGCATCAGTTGGATGTCGGTGAGGGCGTCGAACTTGCCCATACCGCGCATATCGTTGCGATAGATTTTCTGCTCCTCGATGTCCAGCAGATAAAGCAGACGGATAATCTGGCGGCTGTCCTGCGGCGAGTCGATGTAACCCGCCAGCAGCGCGCCGGAACGATGCAAACGCACCAGCGCGCGGCGGTAGTCGTTCATGATTTTGTCCGCGCCGGTGACGTTGCTGCCGACGAAAAAAAGCAGACGGTTATCGACCAGCGTGACCAGCGCGCCGGCTTCTTCGCGCAGTTTCAGGGCGTGCTGCGACAGCACTTCCACCTCACGCACGGAACGGCGCGCATCGACAGTGAGGCGGTTGATGAGGCGCTTACGCTGGTCGCGCAGGGCTTTGCCTGTGTAGTACAACTGCGGCAGCGTGTACTGGTCGGGGCGGCGGTCAATGCCGTAGTAGTAGGTGAACAGGCCGATGTTCAGCAGGAAATAACGCGGATAGGTATGGCGATCCGGGTAAATCTGCGACCCGTCGGAGGCCACCACCGTCGTCAGCGGCGGCAGCGGCGGGCGGGCGATGCGCGTCGGCAGAATTTCGGCGTATTCGGGGTCAGGCGGCGCGGCACCACGATAGCCGCTGACGCTGCTCTGGCGCACGATACGAATGCGGTGATAGATTTTTTCGAGGTCGGTTGAGGCTTCGTAGAGCGCCACCGCTTCATCAAGGCGGTCATCGAGGTTCGGGTCACGCCGCGCCAACCAGCGCCCCATGCTCTCTACCTTGTCGATAATCTTGTTAAATTCAAGCGACATATGTTTTTCCTAGCGATAAAAAGTCGATAGTCGTTAGCTGCTAGTCCAAGACAAGGACGGAATCCTGAAAGGCAAGCGTTCGCGCGGAACCTCACCCCCTTTACCAGTGTAGGTATCTAAGGGAGCGAAAAGACAGGTAAACCAGCATTCGTGTTTGGCCTCACCCCAACCCCTCTCCATTGTTTGTATTTGAGCATAAGGGCAGGTTCGCCGGATGGAGAGGGACTTAACACAGGTTCGCGGAGTGGCGCGATTACCGTGAGAATGCGTAAAGAATAGGGCGGTTTTGAGATGAAGCGTAGAAAAGACCCTCTGTCCCCTACGCCGTGAGCGTAAGGCGGATAGGAAGCGACGGTGAAAAATGGTGGCCATCATATAGGGTTGTCTACTCGTTGTTGTTTTCATATTAAACATGTTAAGTAAGATTAGCACTAGCGTTCTACAGCGTCAAGCACAGAACATTTGTGCAGATTGATACGGGTGAACAGCGCTCAAGACATTTAAAAAAAGTTGACCGAATCGGTGTTAAATTTGTGTAAATTATACAAAAATCTATACTCGCGTGTTGTAGATCACTTTGCTATACTCATTTTTAAAGATTAACCACTTGTTAAAATTAATATTCTTCTTTGTGGCGATCCAAAGATGATGCTATTGCCTGAAGGGGTCAACTATGCACAATGCCATTTTGGAAACTGCTCACACGGAAGAAGTCAGGTTCGCGGGCGACGGAGTCGCACTTGCAGGCCAGCTAGACTTCCCCAACACACGCCCTCCTGCCCAAGGATACCCTCTCGTTTTTGTACTTCACCACGCCGGATACAACACACGCGAAGCCTACGCTTACTACAGTGAGATTGGTCGTGCCTGTGGTTATGCGGTGTTTACGTGGGACAAGCGAGGCACAGGTCGCAGCGGCGCGTCGGGCAAAGGCTCGACGACACGCGACACGCTGTATGCCTATCACGCGGCGGTGTCGCACGAGAGCATCAACGCAGAGCGGGTGGTGATTGTGGCCGTCGGCGCGGGAACCACGATGCTGGGTGCAGCCTTCGATGATTTTGCACAAATTCAGCCTCCGGCAGGTGTCGTGCTGGCAGGCAACATGCTTGACCCGCAGGCGATTCTGGCGATTAATGCCCCGGTACAAATCATCGTCGGGGAAAGCGATTGGATACCCTGGCAGCTTTTTGGCAAGGCCGCCGCGAAAGCCCACAATGCGCATTATACACACGGTGCGACCTTTTATCTGGCGGAAAACACAGACCGCACGATGATGGATGTGCGTGCCCATGCGCCGCGCTTCAGCGAAATGGTGGGACAAACCATCTACGAGTGGCTCAAGCGCCGCTAAGATGAGCAAGGCGCAGCGCACTCTCGCCTTCATCGCCCTTCAGCAGTACGGCATCGGATAAGCTCATCGCATATGGCTCAGTGAGCGTGAATTGAATCAGCGTATCAACGCGCAGGCACACCTTCGCCTGCGCGTTTTTTATGTCGCAGTCCCGCCTCCCGCGCAAAAAGGCCGCAGCACATCAGGGCGCACTCCGGCGCGTTTAAAAAGCTGTTGCTTGGGCTGCAAAATCAGCCCCTATCCTCTACCCCTTTCCCCATTGCATGGCTGAGGAGAGAGAAAGGGAAAAACACACGGGAGTTTGGTCTCTCTCCACGCAGCAGGGAGAGACTTCGCGAGGGTTTAGCGATTTCAAACACCTTCATATTGTGATAAGGCGTTTTCTGACTCACGCGTTCAGCCTCATTAGCGTGGGCGGCTGATGATGGTGAAGGGCGGGAGTTCCTCTTCCTGCGCCTGCACGAAGTCTTCCTCACCCGGCGCGGGCAGCCTGCCGCAGAAGTTCTGGTAGGTGAAACTGAAGCTAAAGCCGTTGGGGGCGTTCAACTGCACCTCACCCGTTGGCGTGACATAGACGGTGGCGGTGGCAGAGCCGCCGATTTGCAGCGTCTGTCCGATTTCCAGCGCCTGCGCCAGCCCATTGCTGATGGTTTGTGCCGTAAGGCTCAGGGACAACAGACCATCCTGCCCGACGACGACATAGACATCCAGCCCGCCGCCAAAGGCACAGAACACGGCCAGCGGATCAGCATTGCCGTTGATGCGCGCCAGTGTGAACAGGAGCTGCGTCAGTTCTTCAAAGTTGACCCAGGTAAAGGTATGGCCTGCGAGTGTCAGTGTGCCGCCTGCCGGGTTTGCCGCGTAAATCTGCTCGGCCCACGAAATCAGTTCGTCGGGGCTGGCACTGGTGAGGTTAAAGGTGAGCACGTCGTAGCCCGCGCCGCCATCCATGACGCCGCCGACTGTCGCTGCGTTACCCTGAATGATTACCGTATCGTTCCCGCCTGCCGCGACGATGTCACCGCTGACGGTGCCGCCGTTGGTGATCACATCGCTGCCTGTGCCTGCGGCGAAAACGTCGTCGCCGTAGATGTTAGTGGCTGTGCCATAGTTGACGATGACATCACTGCCGGATGCGCCGCCAAAGCGTGAATCGCCGAAAATATCGACGGTGGTGCCATTGTTGAGGATGGAGTCGTTACCGCTGCCCGACCCGGTACGGCCATCGCCGGAGATTTCGCCAGCTACCACGCCGTTGTTGATGATTACGTCGTTGCCTGTGCTGCCGCCGTTGACCGTGTCCCCGTACATGCCATCGCGGATAAAACCATCGTTGATTAGAGTGTCATTGCCAGAGGCGACGCCCGCCGCGTTACTTTCGCCTGCCATGACGTTGGACATTGCCGCGCCGCCGTCAATCGTGCCTGTGTTGACCAGCACGTCGCTGCCTGTGCCTGTACTGTTCTGGCTGTCGCCAAAGACGCCGCCTGTGACGAGGCCGTTGTTGACAATCGTGTCATTGCCGCTGCCCGTCCCCAGCGATGAATCCCCCATGATGGTATTGTTCACCGTACCGTTGTTGATGATGACATCGTTACCGCTGCCAGTGGTGTTATTGCTGTCGCCCAACACGGTGCCGCCGATGGTGCCATTGTTGACAATCGTGTCGCTGCCGCTACCGCTGCCGTTAAAAGCGTCGCCCGTGACCAGCCCGGTGACGGTGCCGTTGTTGACGATGTTGTCATTGCCTGCGCCGTTGCCTGACGAGGCATCACCGAAGATGTTGGTTACCGAGCCGTCGTTGGTGATCGTATCGCTGCCCGCGCCCGGTAAACCACCGCCCAGCACATCGCCGCTGACGCTGATGTTCCCCACGACGCCCGCATCAATGTTGATGGTGTCGTCGCCGCCCTGCCCGGTGACAGACCCGGCAGCAGGCGCATTAGCCGCATCACAGGTGATGGTATCGTTCCCCGCTGTGCCCGCGTCGGCAGGCAGACAGGTCGCGCGAGCCAGAAATGTGATTGACAATAAGAGCAGCAGAAGGACGGCAGGCAGAAGCAGGCGTTTGGATTTCATAAGGTACACCAACGAGGGAATATACAGCAGATAGTGTATTTATACTCTGTTTTCTAATAATTGCCTATCCTTCGTGGATATTTCTTACCGATTTGAAACGCAAGGGGGTATATCAAGGAAACGGGACGTTCAGGTAAACGTCCCGAAGTTCACAATTGTTTCAACGTCAGGCTACAGCGTTTATCCGCCGTAGGGCTGGTTGATGATGGTGAAGGGTGGTTCTTCCGCTACGGGAGTCTCCACTTCTTCAACGGCGAGGGGCAATGCTCCGCAGTAGCCCTCATAGCGGAAGCGGAAGGTGAAACCGCCGGGCGTGTTCACCTGGACTTCGCCCGTTGCCAGCGCAGACGGTGGAGGTTGCCGACTGGCCGACCAGCACGGTGTCGCCGCTGGACTGCGCCTGCGTCAGGCCGTTGCTCAACTGCTGCGCGCTTATGCCCAGCGACAGCGTGCCCTGCTGTCCGACAATCGCATAGGTATCAATCCCGCCTTGCAGCGAGCAGAACACCGCCAGCGGATCGGCAGGCAGATTGATGCGGGCGATGGAAAATACAGGCGCGTCAGTTCCTCGAAGTTGACCCAGGTGTAGGTGTGACCATTGAAGGTGAGCGTGCCGCCAGTTGGCAGCGGCAATCTGTTCAGCCAGGAACGGAGTTCGTCGGGGTTGGCGCTGGTGAGGTTGAACGTCAGCATCATAACCTGTGCCGCCATCTATTGTGCCGTTCACCGTCGATGTCGTGCCGTTGATGACCACCGTATCACTGCCGCCACCCGCGTTGATGCCGCCCGTTACAACGCCGCTGTTGATGATGGTGTCGTTCCCCGTGCCGGAACCTGCTGCATTGTCTCCGACAATGCGGAGACGTGCCGTTATTCACCAGCAGATCACTACCAAAAGCGAGATCGGTGTCGTTGTCGCCGAAGATGATATTGGCCGTACCATTGTTGGTCACCACGTCATCGCCGCTGCCTTCGCCAAAACTGAATCGGCATAGATATTTCCGCTGACCGTGCCATTGACAATCACATCGTCACCGCTGCCATCAAACGAGCTTCCCGTATCGCCATGAATATCAGCGCCTACATTGCCGTTGTTGATAATCACATCGTCGCCACTGCTGAGTGCGGCATACCGTCACCGACAACAGCCCCCATTACCGTGCCGTTGTTGACAATCACATCACTGCCGCCGCCTGCGCCTGTGAAATCGCCGAGAACACTGCGGCAACGCTGCCGTAGATGGTAATGATGTCACCGCCCGATTCAGCAACCGCGCGTCGCTACCCCGCGCTGACCTGCCCCGGTGCGTTAACGCCCGTGTCAATCAATCAGATCATTGCCGTCCAGTCCTTGCACATCGCCGACAGGTTGGTTTGCTGCATCGCACACAATCGTGTCGCTGCCTACTGTGCCTGTATCAGCGGGATTGCAGGTCGCGCGAGCCAGAAATGTGATTGACAGAGCAGGAACAGCGCGGCGGCAGAAGCAGGCGTTTGGATTTCATAAACTACACCACATACTACAATGAACACAGCAGAAGTTGTATTTATACTCTGTTTTCCGATCACTGCCTATCATTCGCGCATATTTCCTGATTTGAAACGCGAGGAGGGTTAGCTAGTGTGGAACGGGACGTTCAGGTGAACGCCCGAAGTTCACAATTGTTTCAACGTCAGGTTGCGCTATCCGCCGTAGGGCTGGTTGATGATGGTGAAGGGTGGTTCTTCCGCTACGGGAGTCTCCACTTCTTCAACGGCGAGGGGCAATGCTCCGCAGTAGCCCTCATAGCGGAAGCGGAAGGTGAAACCGCCGGGCGTGTTCACCTGGACTTCGCCCGTTGCCAGCGCGTAGACGGTGGAGGTTGCCGACTGCCCGACCAGCACCGTGTCGCCGCTGGACTGCGCCTGCGCCAGGCCGTTGCTCAACTGCTGCGCGCTTATGCCCAGTGACAGAGTGCCCTGCTGTCCGACAATCGCATAGGTATCAATCCCGCCTTGCAGCGAGCAGAACACCGCCAGCGGATCGGCAGGCAAATTGATGCGGGCGATGGAGAATACGAGGCGCGTCAGTTCCTCGAAGTTGACCCAGGTGTAGGTGTGACCATTGAAGGTGAGCGTGCCGCCCGCAGGATTGGCAGCGGCGATTTGTTCGGCCCAGGAACGGAGTTCGTCGGGGTTGGCGCTGGTGAGGTTGAACGTCAGCACATCGTAACCTGTGCCGCCATCTATCGTGCCGTTCACCGTCGATGTCGTGCCGTTGATGACCACTGTATCACTGCCGCCACCCGCGTTGATGTTGTTGACTGTGCCATTGTTGGTAATGGTGTCGTTCCCGGTGCCTGCGTTGTTGTAATCGTCGCCGTAAATGTTGGTCACGCTGCCGTTGTTGGTAATGGCGTCACTGCCCGTACCATTGCCCAGAAAGGCGTCACCGTAGATATCCTGGGCAATAGTGCCGTTGTTGATAATCACATCGCCGCCACTGCCGTCTGCTGTACCCCCTGTGTCGCCATGAATACTGTTGATCACAGTACCATTGTTGACAATCACATCGCTGCCACTGCTCGCGCCGTCGGAAGCATCGCCGACTATCGCACCATAGACAAGGCCATTGTTGGTAATCACATCGCTGCCCGTGCCAGTGCCCAAGAAAGCGTCCCCGTAGATACTCTGGGTCACGGTGCCGTTGTTGATAATCACATCATTGCCAGCGCCGTCCGATACGCCCCCTGTATCGCCGTGAAGGCTGTTGGTCACGGTGCCATTGTTGATAATCACATCGCTGCCGTAGCTCGTGCCGTCGAAGGCATCCCCGACTACTGCGCCGGTCACCGTGCCATTGTTGACGATGATATCACTGCCGCTGCCTGTACCTGTCGAAGAGTCGCCAAGTACGCTACCCGCGACGCTGCCATTGATGGTGATGCTGTCATTACCCGATTCGGCGGCAGGCCCGGTAGCCACCCCGCCGCTGACCAGCCCCGGCGCGTTAACGCCCGTGTCGATGATAATCACATCATCGCCGCCTTGTCCTTCCACATCGACGGCAGGCTGATTAGCCACGTCACAGACAATCGTGTCATTGCCTGCTGTGCCTGTATCGGTAGGGTTGCAGGTGGCACGCGCAAAAAAAGCCACTGACAACAGAAGCGCCAGCAGCGCGGATGGCAGGAGCAGGCGTTTTAATTTCATAAGATGTTCCCATTTGTTTCTCGTGTACTTACCTATAATAGGACTCACGCAGTTGACCAACGATTTGTGCCTGAACAATGGGTTTAAACCCATTGTTCGTGAACTCAACCGCGTAACTTCTTCTATAAAACACGTCCAGCGCTCATTTAAGGGACAAACCTCGTCATCGGCGGTGCTTATTCAGTGTAAGGCTGGTTGATGATGCTTAAGGGTGGCAGGGATTCGCCGTCCTGCGTCACCGTGCCGGGCGCTCCATAGGCTGCTGCATCGCCGACGGGCAGCGTGCCACAATACTGCTGATAGGTGAAACTAAAGCTGAAGCCCGCGGAGGTGCGCGCCTGTACCTGACCTGTGCGCAGCGCCCACAGCGAACTTGTCCCCGACGCGGTAATCTGTAGATCAAGGGTGTGGGTTTGCGCATAAGCCAGCGCATTACTGATGGTTTGTGTGCTGACGTACAACGAGAAGATGCCCTGAGTGCCGCTGACAACATACAGGTCGATGCCGCCACTTAAAGCACAGAACACCGCCAGCGGGTCCATCAGGCCGTTGATGCGTATCACCGAGAACAAAAGCTGGGTCAATTGTTCAAAGTTTGTCCAGGTGTAGGTATGTCCGGCGAGCGTGATTGTACCGCCAGCAGGATTCGCCGCTGCGATTTGCGCCGCCGCATCCAGCAGCACCTGAGGGTCAGTCGAAGCCAGGTTGAAGGCCAGCACATCGTAACCCGTGCCGCCGTCAATGGTGCCAGCGACGGTGGCGCTATTGGTATTGATGATGACGGTATCTGCGCCGCTGCCCGCATCAATATTCATACTCACGGCGCCGTTGTTGGTTACAACATCATTGCCACCGTCGGCGACGATGCTCGTGCCGATATTGCCATTATTGATGATGGTGTCGCTGCCTGTGCCAGTGCCCGGACCGTCGTCGCCAAAGATACCGCCGCCGACTGTTCCATTGTTGATAATGGTATCGTTGCCTGTGCTGCCCCCGGCACCGCCGTCGCCAAAGACAGAGCCGCTGACAGAGCCATTGTTGGTGATAAGATCGCTGCCCGAACTCGTGCCAAGGAGGGTATCGCCCACGATGGTACCGATGATCCCATTGTTGACGATGATGTCGCTGCCTGTGCCATTTCCGCTGGCGGTATCGCCAATGATGCCGTTTACCAGGCCATTGTTGACCAGCACATCATTGCCTGACTCGGCTCCTGCGCCCATATTCCCACCACTCACATCCACACCCGCAACAACCCCCGCATCAATGATGACGATGTCGTCACCTGCTCCTGCTTGCACATTTGCCGCAGGTGGGTTTGCCACATCGCAGACAATCGTGTCGTTAGCTGCTGTGCCCGTATCTGCGGGATTGCAAACGGCGCGCACTAAAAACGTCACTGACAGCAAAGCCACCAACAGGGCGCAAGTGAGAAGCATACGTGTGCGTTTCATAAAATGCTCCAGGTTGTTGTTTGGGTGTTTACTTATAAGGTGTGTTCAATCATTCTTCCATCGCTCGTTTAAGGGACAAATAGTGTAATCGGATGTGATTACCCGCTGTAAGGCTGATTGATGATGGTAAACGGCGCGAGTTCTTCCTCGTCAACCGTCGGCTCACTTTCAGACGCAGGCGGTAGGGTGCCGCAGTAGGTTTGGAAGGTAAAGCTGAAGCTAAATCCGCCGGGATGCGTGACTTGCAGTTCACCTGTAGGCAGCGCGTAGACTGTCGCCGTTGATGATGCCGCAAGCTGGATTCTGCCGTTCACTGCCTGCGCCAGTCCATTGGCAATCGTTTGTTGGGACACATTCAGCGAAAATGTTCCTGCGCCGCCGCTTACACTGTAAACATCCACGCCGCCGCTTAAAGCACAGAACACGGCCAGCGGGTCCATCAGGTCGTTGATGCGTACCAGCGAGAACAAAAGCTGTGTCAGTTCCTCGAAGTTAACCCAGGTATAGGTGTGACCGCTGAAGGTGAGCGCGCCACCCGCAGGATTGGCTGCGGCGATCTGTTCGGCCCAGGCCTGCAATTCAGCGGGGTTGGCGCTGGAGAGATTGAACGTCAGCACATCATAACCGCTGCCGCCGTTGATGATGCCATCAACCTGCGCACTGCCAGCCTGAAGAATGACGGTGTCATTGCCGCCGCCCGCGATAATATCATCGCCGACGGTGCCGTTGTTGGTGATAGTGTCGTTACCACTGCCAGCGCCGGGATAATTATCGCCAAAGATGGTACCGCTGACGGTGCCGTTGTTGGTGATGGTGTCACTACCGCTGCCATCCCCTAAAAAGGCGTCCCCATAGAGGCTGGAAACCGTGCCGTTGTTGGTGATGGTGTCACTGCCGCTGCCATCCCCTAGATAAGCATCACCGAGAATGTCGCCTGTTACACTGCCATTGTTGATGATGACATCACCGCCGCTGCCATCCGAGGAGCCGCCTGTATCGCCGACGATGCCGCCGTTGACCGTGCCGTTGTTGGTAATCGCATCGTCACCGCTGCCATTCCCATCCGAGCTATCCCCGTGAATGTAACTGACGATGAGGCCATTGTTCACGATGGTATCATCGCCGCTGCCTGCGCCAGTCCCCGAATCGCCCATGATTGGGCCGATGATGGTGCCATCATTGACAATCGTATCGTTACCGGATTCCGCGACAGCGACGGTGTTGCCACCGCTGATATTGGTTGATGTCACCACACCTGCGCCCACATAAATTGTGTCATCGCCGTCCTGCCCGACCACATCTCCGGCAGGCTGATTGGCCACGTCACAGACAATCGTGTCGCTGCCGGCTGTGCCTGTGTCGGCAGGATTGCAGGTGGCACGCACAAAAATCGCCGCCGACAGCAAAACCATCAGCAGCGCGCAGATCAGAGGCAGGCGTCTTAATTGCATAACATCCAGCCATATGAAATCAGGAGACACAGCAGATAGTGTATTTATACTCCGTTTTCTGATAATTGCCTATTATAATGGAATATTTCTTACCAATTTGAAACGAATAGGGTTTGTCCATCCCCGACACTTAGGCAATAATTGAGGGATGCCAATATTTGAACTCAAGTGCAGCCGTTTCACCTGGATCAACATCGTGCGCCCCGACGCGGCAGACGTGCAGCGTTTGAGCGAGGCGTATCGTTTTATTCACCCCCTGAACCTTGAAGACCTGCTGAGCCAGACCGAACGCCCGAAGATCGACGAAGAAAAAGACTATATCTTCGTGTTGATGCATTTCCCGGTGTGGGACCCCAAGCACCGTCTGTCGCGATCCAGCGAAGTGGAATTCATCGTGGCGCGCAATCTGCTGGTGACGGTTCACGACGCGACGCTGAAGCCGCTGGTACGGCGATTTTCGCAGTGTGAGCTGTATGAGGAACAGCGCTTCAAACTGGCAGGCAAAGGGGCCAACGATACATTTTATGCCATCATCGACGAGCTGGTGGATTATCTGTTTCCCATTCTGCGCAAGGTGGACAGCAACGTCCACAGCATTGAGGATGGAATATTTACCGAAGACGCACGCAGCATCGTGCGCGACATTGCGCTGGTACGGCGCGACATCATTGCCCTGCGGCGGATGATTCGCCATCTGGTTCCGGTGGTGGAACACCTGACGCACATCGAACATCCGGTGATCCGCGAGGAACTGGAGGATTATTTCGACGACAGTCTGGATCATGTGTACACGGCGCGCGACATCATCGACGAGAATTATGAAATTATCGCGGGGCTGGCGGAAACTGCCGATACGCTGGTCAGCCATCGTATCAATGAGGTGATGCGCGTGCTAACGGTGATTTCGGTGATTATGCTGCCGCTGACGCTGGTGTCCGGCATCTATGGCATGAATATCGAACTGCCACTGAACGAGCATCCGCTGGCGTTTGTGTTCGTGATGGGCATGATGCTGATCATCGTGATCTTTATGCTGGTGTACTTCCACTACCGCAAATGGTTATAAATGCAAACAGCCCCCTGCCCTGCAATCGAGCGCAGGGGGCTTTGTATGAACAGGAAACGCTGATGAGGGATTAGTCCTGCACTTCAAAGGCGCAGGTGCTGGCAGGAATGGTGCCCCACGCGCCGGAAATGGTATGCGAGCCGGGCGTGGCGACCCAGAAGTAGCGGCCATCGTCGGTGTACCAGCCCACAGGCGCGAAGAAAATGCCCGTGACGAACAAGTCCAGCGACGCGCCATCGAGCGTCATCCAGGGCGGGCCGACTTCCTGTTCCATCTGCTGCTGCTGCTCTAACGTATCCCCGTGACAGCAGCCTACGGCGAAGCGCACGGTTTCGCCTGTCTGGATGGGCGGGCCGCCGTCCTGCAAGCCTGTGCAAGCGCTGTCTAGCAGATAGGGACGGAACCTGCCGGGCGAGGGGACGGGATCGGGAAGAAGCTGTACGGGCAGCGTGTCCACATGCGCCAGATCGTAGGCGCTGGATGTGGTCGGGCTGCTGATGGGCGTCTGTCCCGCGCTGTCCAGCGAAATGTCGGTGAACTCGCCCGTAGGCACGTTGGCTTCGGCGTCGTTGGCGAACAGCACGCCCTGCCCGGCCAGCAGCGCCACACGCATGGCGTTACCATCTGTCTGCACATAGGCGGTGCTGCCCAGCGCAACCTGCACGCCGTTGATTTGCAGGGTTACCTGTCCTACGCCGCGCGGCGTCTGGATTAACATGCCGCTTTCGGGAGCCTGCGCGCACTGGCTGTCGCCCACCGCGCCGCGAAAGTAAAAGGCCTGCGTCGGGCCAATGGTGCCGTCGGCGGCGCTGATGACAGGCAGGCGGCTTAAGTCCCCGTCGCTGTTGAGGAAGTCCGCCGCTACCCAGCCGACGGTTTCATCTTCCAGCAGAATACGCACCCATGAACCGTCATCGAGGCGTCCATCGGCGGTGATTTGCTGGCCGCTGGACAAAACGCTGATGACGTTGTTCTCGTCGGTGCGTGGGCGCAGGCGAACATTGACGTTGGCCGTCGCCGTGACGGGAAGCCGGACAGCCTGCGCGCTGACCATAGCAAATTCTACGTTTCCAAAAAGAACAATCGTTACATTTTGTCCGGGCAGCGTGTCGGGAAGATTGGCCTGTAGCTGCATGAGAGCGATGCCCCATGCTGAGCTGAGGACATCCATCGCGCTGAGGTGCAGCGTCTGGATGTTATCGATGTCGGTGGTATCACCGGCCTGCTGAAACGTGAACTGCGGCGCATCGCCCTGCGGCGTGACCTGCATGTCCACATGACCATAACACACCTGATTGCGTCCGATAATCTGGCAAGCGGTTCTGGCAGCGTCCAGCGCGGTGGTCACGAGCGCCGGACAGTCGTTCTGCGCCAGCACGTAAGGCGCAAAACATAACGTAAGCAGAGCCGCGATAGAGAGGAATTTCAGGCACTGCATCGCAGCCTCCTTGTGTAGGGTGCCTTATGTTCAGGGTATGTGGCTGGGCGGGAACTGTCTATAACCGAATATGACAATCGAGCGTGGCGCGGCGGATTTCTTAAGGCTACAGGTCTGCCGCCACAGTCAATTCATGCTACGCTTTATCTTAAGAAGCAAATAACGATGGAGTGTGCATCATGCGAAAATTATTATTGTGCTGTTTGCTGTTATGCGTGTTATTGAGTGCGGCTGCGCCGACGCTGGCCGACGATATTCTGGTGGGCAGCGATACGCCGCGCTGGGGTGAAGTCAACCTCGGCATGATCGATTTCCCTGACCCGTTCATCGTCACCGTGCTCAGCGGCGGGCCGTTTAACGCACAGGCACAGGATGGCATCCCTGCCGAGTGTCGCGGCTTTGTCTCTGGCAATCCCGATTACCGCGTGAATATGGTGGCGGACGATTGGGCGCTGCTGCGGATTTTCGCGGTGTCGGAAGGCGATACGACGCTGATTGTGCAGCTACCCGACGGTTCGTGGCAGTGCAACGACGACGGCGGCGCGGCGGCCCTGCCGTTAAGCCCGGTGGTGGATATTACGAACCCCGAACTCGGCCCCTACAACATCTGGGTCGGCAGTTTTCAGGGCGATGAACTGCTGGGCGCGTACCTGATGATTACCGAGAATGCTTCGACAGCGCCCGGCCAGATCGTCACGCCGCTGATTAGTGGCACGGCAAGCAGCACGACGGCAGCAGGCAGCGCTGAAGGGAGCGACTCGACGCTGAATTGCAGCAGCGGCCTGAACTTCGCCTGTACGCCGAACTATGGCACGGCAGCACTGGAAGCCGGATTCACGAATGACCCGTACACCGTGCGCATCACCAGCGGCGGCAGCGTCAACGTCACCGAACAGGGACTGCCCGCCGAATGTCGTGGCAACGTCACCACGCCGCCGGACTTCCGCCTGAACCTGAGCAGCACCTCGGCGCGCATTCGCATCTATTTTGTGGCCGACCATGTGGGCGACGACACGACGCTGATTGTCAACAGCGGCAGCGGGACGTGGGTCTGCAACGACGATTATCCCAACGCGAACTTTAACCCGATGGTGGAATTCAACAACGCCAGCGCGGGACAGTATGACATCTGGGTGGGCAGCTTTACGCCGGGCGAGTTCGTGGGCGGCACGCTGTACATCACCGAAATGGATCGCACGCCTGCTAATCCGTAGCACAGTTCATGGGGGCAGAGGCAGTCAGTTGTATCCCCTTGCTATCAACTGACAAATATTGACATTTGTCAGTTGATAGTCTATAGTACAGATATCCGAACCGCGGAACGGACTCTTTCATACGGATACACAATAGGAGCACACTATGCTTACTCGCCCACTTGGTGCGACTGGTCTTGACGTTTCTGCCGTTGGTTTGGGCTGCATGGGGATGTCCGACATGTATGGCCCCGCAGACGAAGCCGAGAGTATTGCCACGATTCAGGCGGCGCTTGATGCGGGCGTGACGCTGCTGGACACGGGTGATTTTTATGGCATGGGGCACAATGAACTGCTGCTGCGCGAGGCCCTGCGAGGACGCAATCGTCAACAGGCGGTAATCAGTGTAAAATTCGGGATACTGCGTGATGCGAAGGGCGGCTGGAACGGCAACGATGCCCGCCCCAACGCGGTCAAGAACTTCCTGGCGTATACCCTGCGACGGCTGGGGACGGACTACGTGGACATTTATCGTCCGGCGCGGGTTGACCCCAACGTGCCGATTGAGGATACTGTAGGGGCTATCGCAGACATGGTCAAGGCAGGCTATGTGCGGCATATCGGGCTTTCAGAAGTAGGGGTAGAAACGCTGCGGCGCGCCTCTGTGGTACACCCGATTGCTGATGTGCAGATTGAATATTCGCTCATCTCGCGCGGCATTGAGGATGCACTGCTGCCCGCCTGTGATGAGCTTGGTGTGGGCGTGACGGCTTACGGCGTACTCTCACGCGGGCTGTTCAGCGGCCACTGGTCAGGCGAACGGGCAGGAGCGCGCGATTATCGCAGCCATCTGCCGCGCTTTGCTGGCGAAAACCTGGAACGCAATCTGGCGTTAGTCGAAGCGCTGCGCACGCTGGCGGCAGCGAAAGGAGCCACCGTTGCGCAGATGGCTATCGCCTGGGTGCTGACGCGTGGGCAGCATATTGTGCCGCTGGTGGGATCACGGCGGCGCGACCAACTGACTGAAGCGTTGGGGGCGCTCAAGCTTCAGTTGACAACAGACGACCTGGCACAGATTGAGCAAATCGTCCCCAAAGACGCCGCTGCGGGTGACCGCTACGACGCACGCTCAATGGCTGTGCTGGACAGCGAACGGAGAACAAGCAGTACCGGATGAACGACTCTGTCCTTACCCGCGAACGAATCCTTGAAGTGGCGGAGGATGTGCTCCGCCGCTATGGCCCGACGAAAGCGACTGTGGTGGATGTTGCCCGCGTGCTGGGCGTGAGTCACGGCAGCGTGTACCGCCATTTCCCCAGCAAGGCGGCGCTGCGGGATGCCGTCGCGGAACTATGGCTTGCGCGCCTGTCGGAGCCACTCGCGGGTGTGGTGACAGAAGAAGGGCCTGCCGTTAACCGTCTGCGGCACTGGTTTGATGTGTTGATCAGCGCCAAACGCAGCCGCGCGCTGGATGACCCGGAGTTGTTCGCGACTTACGTGGAACTGGTCGCCGAGTCGCGCGATGTGGTCAAGGCACATGTTGACCATCTGGTGGGGCAAGTCGCGCAGATTATCGCGGACGGGATCGCTGAAGGCACGTTCAGCGTGGATGATGCGTTAACAAGCGGACGGGCGGTGTTTTACGCTACCGTCCGCTTCCATGACCCCGCCCATGCCAAGCAGTGGTCTGACCCGGCTATCGATACAGCGTTCGAGAGCGTCTGGTCGTTGATTCTGCGGGGGCTAGGCGCGGCCTGATAAGCGGTCATTTGAAAAGTGTGGGCTACCCCTCATCCCCAACCCTTCTCCCACTCGCTTCGCGGGGGAGAAGGGAGCAAACGACGACAACAACCGTCCAGTATCTGTGCAGCGCGACATGTCTCATGAAAAGTGTGGGCTACCCCTCATCCCCAACCCTTCTCCCACTCGCTTCACGGGGGAGAAGGGAGCAAACGACGACAACAATCGTCCAGTATCTGTGCAGCGCGACATATCTCAGTGCGCAGCGCCCCTACGTACAGTTCTAGTGATTAACGTCCGGGCAGGCCAGCGGTGAACTGGTTCACGAACTGGGTAACGAAGCCCATCATGCCCAGCGTCATGGCGACTGTACAGGCCAGAATCGCCACAATGAACACGGCCACCCACACCAGAATTTTGCTGGAACGTGAACGCTGTTCCAGCACAGCTTCCCCGGATTCTGCGGATTATAATACACGGTGACCATGCTGCCCGCCGGATACTTGGCGATGGTCGGCTGGCAATCATTGAGCCGCCGATGTCGCCGCCGAAGGCGATGCGGTTGCTCTGGTAGCGCTGGCCCATGACGTTGTATTCATAAACCACCACCGGAAAGGGCGACAAGCCTGTGTTACGCCCACTGCTGCGGCGCATCTCAATCTGTGACATCAACACCTGCCCGCTGGTGCTGGGCCAGTTTTTGCTGGCATTGGCGTTTGCGCTGCTGCGGCGCGCGATCATCACCAGTACGACTACCACAATCAAAAACGGAACCGTCGTCAGAACCAGCGTCAGGCCACCCACACCGCCCATTAAGGAGTCCAGATTTGGCATTGTAATCCCCCGAACAAATTGAGTTGGTATGGATAGTTTATGACAAATCGTATTAGCGCATGTGCCCTTTCTGAAGATTTTTACAGAACTGGAACAAATTGCGCGGCGTGTGCAGGGGTAACGGGCGCTGATGGTGGGGCATCACTCAGGGAGGAGAGGCCGCGTTTACCCACTGAAAAGGCAGGAATCGCTCAATTTCGTGATAGAATATATGTACTAAAAGTATGATCGCAAGGAGGTGCGGAGGTGTTTGAACTTCCTGAATTTGTGATCCTATCACGACAAATGAACGACACGCTAAAGGGTAAAACCGTTAAGCTGGGCCAGCTTGGCAACAGCCCGGGGAAGTTTGTCTGGTACAACCGGAGTCCCGAAGAATTTGAACGCTTGACGTGCGCGAAGACCGTCGGCAGCGCATGGGCAAGAGGCAAATGGCTGTTCCTTCCGCTGCAACCGCATTACCGGCTGGTGCTGGGCGAGTGTGGAGGCAAGGTGCTGTATCACGCGCCGCAATCCAAACTGCCGCAGAAATATCACCTGCTTATCGGGTTTGATGATGACTCAGCCCTCAGTGTGACCACGCAGATGTGGGGCGCGATGGAACTCTACGAGGAAGGCGAAGAACAGAAGCGACAGTACATCAAGGACATGCGCCCAACCCCCAGCGATGCGGAATTCACGTTGGAGTATTTTTGTGCCCTGCTGGATGAGCTGACGCAGCAGAAACAGCGCAGCGTGAAGGCGCTGCTGACGCAGGAGCAGCTTATCCCCGGATTGGGCAATGCAATCGCGCAGGACATCCTGTTTAGGGCACAGCTTCACCCCAAACACGCAATCGCTGAGATGACTCAGGAACAGCGGCGCACTTTATTCGAGGCCATCGTAAACACGGTGCGCTGTGTCATTGAGCAGGGCGGACGTAACGACGAATACAACCTGTACAACGAGCGCGGCGGTTATGTGCGGCAGATGGACAATAACGCTGTTGGGCAACCGTGTCCACGATGCGGCGCGGCCATCGAGAAGATGAAGTATCTGGGCGGCGCGTGTTATTTCTGTCCCAACTGCCAGCATTAGCCAGCGTTGAAAAAAGCGGGCGGCTGGAAGTGACTCAGATTCAGGCTGCCCGCCTGCTGAAAGGCTGTGACGCAGCGATTCAGGCGGCGCGTTTGGGCAGCACGCGGCCTGTGCGCGCCATATACTGCTGATACTGGTCGCCGAACTGCTGCACCATCATGGCCTCTTCTTTGGGCACGCGCAGGAAATAGAGCAAGGCAAAGCTGACCAGCCCGCCGAGTCCGGCAATCCAGTTGGAGAGCAGCAGCGCCTGCGCCAGCATCAGCAGCCAGTTTGCGGCGTACATCGGATGCCGGATGCGCTCGTAAACGCCGCGCGTGATGAGCGTGTGGTCGTCATAGATTTCCAGCGATGATGACCAGTTTTTGCCTAAATCTGTGTGCGCGCGCCAGAACAGCCACAAGCCCACCACCACCAGCAGCAGGCCCAGACCCACCACCACGCCAGAAGCCGGATAGTCGGCAAAGCTCAGCCAGTCAGTAAAGATGTAGACGAACGGCAGCAGCATCGCGCCAATCGTCAGCAGAAGCAGCAGCAGTTGTTCCTGACGATCTGCGGCATGTGTCTTTGAGTTGTTGCGATAGGGAAAACGGATGACGATTTGCCCGACGAGAATGACGAAAAAAGCGATTTTACCCACGATCATGGGATGAACTCCATTGAAAATACAACCAACCGCCAAGACGCCAAGGTCGCCAAGATCATGCAAGAGAGTAACCGCCAAGGCGCAAAGGTCACCAAGATCATACAAGAGAGCATGTTAACAAAGAACACCGCAGCCGCCGAGTTCACACCCAAGAACAAAAATACATTTGAACCGCAAAGGCGCCAAGGTTGCCAAGATCATACAAGAGAGTATAGGAACAAAGAACACCTGAGTCGCCGACAAGCGCGTTGAGTACGTCGAGGGACGTTGAGACATGAAAGCGTGTTGTAAATCCGCGCGCTGGAAAAGTCAAGAATGTGACATGGGAAAGCAGACGAGGTGATGTTTATCATCTGCACTGAAAGATGTCTCCTGTGGATAATCACCCTGGAAGGAGAGTCTACTAATGAAGAACCAATCTGTTTTACGTTGGATTATCCCGCTGATCGCGGTGCTGGCATTGTTTGCCGCTGGCATGGGATTGTTTTATCAGACGGATGGCGCGCCGTTTTCGTACACCAATCATCGCGGCGAAACGGTGACGATTACCGGACATGGGCTGTATTACTACGACACCGTAAGCACAACGGCACAGGAACAGGGCAACGACGTGGTGACGCTGGTCGTTGGGCTGCCGCTGCTGCTGATCGCGACGTGGCTGGCGTTTCATGGGTCGCTACGCGGGCAGCTTCTGCTAACGGGCACGCTGGGCTTTTTCCTGTATACGTACATGTCGATGTCGATGCTGACCTCGTTTAACGTGCTGTTTCCGGTGTACGTGGCGCTGTTCACGCTGAGCCTGTTCGCGTTCATCCTGTGCATGATGGCGTTCGACTTGCAGGATTTGCCGAAGCACTTCTCGGAGCGTTTGCCGCGCCGCTGGATTGCCGGGCTGCTGTTTACGGTGGCGGCGTTCCTGTCGCTGGCATGGCTGGGACGTATCGCCACGCCGTTTTTGCAGAACCAGACGCCCATCCTCGAAAACTCTACAACGATGGTGATTCAAGCGATGGACCTGGGGCTGGTGGTGCCGCTGGCGCTGCTGGCGGGTTTGCTGCTGCTGCGGCGCAGCGCGTGGGGTTATCTGCTGGCGTCGGTGTTTGTGATGAAAGCGATCACGATGGGGCTGGCGGTGAGCACAATGGTCATCAACATGGCGCTGCAAGGCGTGCCGGACAGCATCGGGATTATGGTGCCGTTCCTGCTGATTACGGTGGTGAACCTGTTCCTGGCGGTGGCGCTGCTGCGCAACGTCGATATGGGGACAACGCCGCTGCAAAGCGCGCGATAACACAGGAAACAGGAATCAACAGACGCTTTGCGTTATTATCGTGCGTCAGAGGGAATCACCATGACCACGATTTTAGTGCTTGATATTGGCAGTTCGTCGGTGCGCGCGCGGCTGTTCGACGGCGCGGCACAGCCGATCAATGGCGCAACGGCGGTGCGCGCGTATACGTTCACGACGGAACCCGCTGGGGCGTCGGAAATCGACGCTGACATGCTGCGCGCGCAGGTTGAGGCGTGCCTCGATGAAGTGCTGCTGCATCCGAGCGCCACGCAGATTACCGCAGTGGGACTGACGACGTTCGTCGGCAATCTGCTGGCCGCAGACGCCGCAGGCACACCGCTGACTCCGGTTTACACCTACGCCGACACCCGCAGCGCCGACGATGTCTTTCTGCTGGGCAACCGCATCGATAAAATCGAGATGCATCAGCGCACGGGCTGCCGCCTGCACACGGCGTACAGCACCGCGCGCATCCACTGGCTGAAACGCACGCAGGGGTTAGCCCCCGCGCGCTGGCTGGACTTCGGCGCGTACCTGATGCAGCGCTGGTTCGGGCGGGCGGCGTGCAGCTATTCAGTGGCGGCGTGGAGTGGGCTGCTGAACCGCGCGGCGCTGACGTGGGATGAGGAATGGCTGCGCGTGCTGGACGTGCGGCGCGAGTCGCTGCCGACGCTGACGGACTACGACAAACCGCAGGTGGGACTGACGCCTACGTATGCCGCGCGCTGGCAAAAGCTGGCGCATGTGCCGTTCTATCTGGCGGTGGGCGACGGCGCGGCGGCCAACGTGGGGTCGGGCTGCGTGGACAGCCAGCATATCGCGCTGACCGTCGGCACAACGGCGGCGCTGCGTACCGTGACGGCGGAACTGCCCAGCGTGCCGTCAGGCTTGTGGAGCTACCGCGTCACAGCGGCGCATCATCTGCTGGGCGGGGCGACGAGCGAAGGCGGCAATATCTTTAGCTGGGCACGCGAAACGCTGAAACTGCCCGCAGACGTTGAAGCTGAACTGAGCCAACGCACGCCGGATGAACACGGCTTAACCGTGCTGCCGCTGCTGGCAGGCGAGCGCAGTCCGGGATGGGCGGGCGACGCAACGGGGACGATTCACGGCTTACGGCTGTCCACCACGCCGCTGGATATGTTGCAGGCGCTGCTGGAGAGTGTAGCGCTGCGGCTGGCGCTGATTGCGGAGCAGCTTCACGCGGCAGAGAACGCAGTGGTCGTCGCCAGCGGCGGGGCGCTGACGGCTTCGCCCGCGTGGGCGCAGATGATGGCCAACGCGCTCAACCGCCCGATACAACTCACGGCAGAAAGCGAACTGACGGCGCGCGGCGTCGCGCTGCTGGTGCTGCGGGCAAGGGAAGGCGCGGCGCTGGATGCCTACCCGCTGAGGATTATGCAGGTGGCCCAGCCGAACGCCGCCCATGTCGAGATCATGCGCGGGGCGCTGGCACGACAGCGCGATTTGTATCGGCGGGTGATTGGATAAGCGGTGAGGGGCGAACACACAGGTTCGCCCCTGGCATGATATTTCAGCGTGTGAGGGATTTGGGATAGCTGGTGAGCACGTCCGCGCCCGTTGCGGTGATGTGGACGTTGTCTTCGATGCGCACGCCGCCCAATCCGGGGATGTAGATGCCCGGCTCGACGGTGAAGACGTTGCCCGGCACTAGCAGCGCGTCGTTGGTGTCGGAAATCTGCGGCAGTTCGTGACCTTCGATGCCCAGCCCGTGTCCGGTGCGGTGGATGAAGTACTGGCCGTAGCCCGCCTCGCTGATGACATCGCGCGCGGCTTTATCAACGGCGCTGCACGGCACGCCCGGTTTGGCGGCGGCGATGCCCGCTTCATTGGCGCGGCGCACTGTGTCGTAAATCTTCTGCATCTCGGCGGTGGGTGTGCCCAGACAGAAGGTGCGCGTCAGGTCGGCGGGATAACCGTCGTACTTCGCGCCCCAGTCGATCAGCAGGAATTCGTCCTTTTGCAGCTTGCGGTCCGAGGTGTTGCCATGCGGCAGCGCGCTGTTCGGCCCCGTCTGAATCAGCGACTCGAAGGCAAAGCCCGACGCACCCAACGCGATCATCTCGTCGCTGAGGCGGCGGCCAATTTCGTGTTCAGTCATGCCGGGCTGCACCCACGCCAGCAGCTTATCCAGCGCGGCTTCGCTGATGCGCGCGGCCTGACGGATGGTTTCAACCTCGTCCTGCTCTTTTACAGCGCGGATGTCCAGCAGTTCCTTCGCCACGTTGGCGACCTGCAAGTTGGGGTTGGCACCTTCAAACGTCAGCATCTCGAAGGCGCGCATGTTCAGCCCATCAATCGCCAGCTTGCGCAGGCCGAGCGTTTTGACCAGTTCGTGGAACGCGCCCACGTAACCTTCGCTGTCTGTCCAGATGAAGGCACGCGCTTCGATGTCCGGGCGGGCGACGATGCGCGGCATTTCCAGCTTGGGGATAATCAGCGCCCAGCCCTCGGCGGTGTACAGCGCGACGGTGGGACGTTCGGACAAATGGAAGTCGAGTCCGGTGTAGTAGCTGAAATTGGCACCGGGGACGAAGGCAACGGCATCGGCATCTTTGAGCAGAGCACGCAGTTTAGCCTGACGTGCAGCGTAATCGGGCATGGGTACTTCTCCGTTAAAATGGCAAATTCGGACTAACCGCCAAGACGCCAAGTTCGCCAAGAGTGAAGAATCAAGTGAACCTAGTGTGGCATCAAGTGGATTATAACATTGGGGGGACGTGGGAAGGCAATATAACCATCAACCGAGGAATAGTTACATGGACGTTCAGTTGAACGTCCCTACACGCAAAATATCCGCGAAACTCGCCACTCGCATCAAGCGCCGTTTTCAAACTCGGCGCGCAGCAAGCCATAGACGTAATCGCCGCTGGGGGTGCCATCGGAAAGCAGGATGTCGTCGTGGGTCTGGCGCATCAGCCCCTCGCGCTTGAAACCGAGGCGCTCGGCAACATGCCAACTGCGAACATTGGCTTCATTGCAGGCCAGGCGCACGCGGCGCGCGTTGAGGTGCCGGAAAATCCAGCCGAGCACGGCCCTGGCGGCTTCGGTGACGTAACCTTTGCCCTGCTGTGCCGGATCGACGATGTAGCCGAGTTCAAATTCGCGCTGCGACCAGTTGATGACGCCGACGTAAATCTGCGCAGTGAACGCGCCAGTGGATTTGTCCCACGCGCCGAAGAAGAAGGCGTCGCGTGCTGCCCAACTGAGGATGAAGCGGCGCATGAGGATTTCGGCGTCGTCGGGGGAATTGACGAAGTGAATCGGGTTGTCGGCTTCAAAGGGGGTCAGATGCATTTTACTGCGCTGGCACAGGTCGTAGTACAGCGTGCCGTCACCGTGCTGGTAGCAGCGGACGGTGAGGCGTTCGGTTTCGAGATGGGTGGGCAGGTCGAGCAGGAGTTTATGCATTGGGCATTCCTATCAAACAAATGAATCACCAGGACGCCGCGTTGAGTACAACGGAGGACGCCGCGTTGAGTACAACGGAGGACGCTGCGTTGAGTACAACGAAGGACGCTGAGAGCATTATAACAGCGGCGGGATGTGAGTGATGCGTTCAGCCCCTAAGTCAAGCCTCCGGTTCTACGGTGCGCCGCTAACGGTTACGCCCGTATTTTTCATGACTGGAGACCCAGTCGGATGACGAAATCGCTGCGCCAAGCGAGATTTCGCCCGCCAGCACGACGCCCGCGATAATTTCGGCCAGTTTGTTCACCTTGCCCTCGCCATAACACCCCATAATTTCCAGACATTCCTTCTGCGTGGGGAGCTTAGTGCCGCCGCCGTAAGTGGCCACAATGAGCGATGGGATGGTGATTGAGCCGTACAGATCGCCTTCGGGAGTCAGTTCCGTATAGAGAATGGCCGCCGATGATTCCGCCACGTTGGCCACGTCCTGTCCCGTCGCGATAAACATGGCCGTGATGGCGTTGGGAGAATGCGCGCCGTTGTTGTTCGCGCCGGAGAGAAAGGCACCTACCGTCGCGATGTTCGAGTGATGGTGCAGGCTGGACGGCTCGACACGCATATGCTGGAGCAGCACATCGCGCTTGATGACCGCTTCCGCCGTCACGCGTTTGCCGCGCGTGCGCATGATGTTGATCTGTGAGGCTTTTTTATCGGTGGCGAAGTTGGATTCCAGAAAGAAATTCTGAATCCCGGCGTAATGGTCGAGAATCCAACTGCACGCGCCAAAGGTGGCACGTCCGACCATGTTCTGCCCGGCAGCATCGCCCGTGGTGTAATTGAAGCGCAGATAGACAAATTTATTGGAAAGATAGGGGTCGATATACTGCAATTTGGCAACATGCGAGGTGGCCTCAGCTTCGTAGCGGATTTTGTCGAGGTTGTCCTCCACCCATTTGACAAAATCACGTCCGGCGCGGGCATCTTCAAAGACGAAGACGGGCGCACGCTGCATGGCATTGCCCACCACCGTACATTTGACCCCGCCCGAAAGATTCAAGACCTTGATGCCGCGATTGTAGGACGCAACCAGCGTTCCTTCGGAAGTCGCCATCGGGATGAGGAATTCACCCTGCGCATGTTCGCCATTGATGAGGATCGGCCCGGCCACGCCCAGCGGGATATGGGCGACTCCGGTCATCGATTCGATGTTGCCCTTGGCAATGTGCGAATCGAAGGTGTAATCGCTGATATGGCGTAAGCTGACGCCCGTGAAGTCTTCGACAAATTTCTGGCGCTGGGCGATGATGTCCGGCGCATAATCGTCGTCGTCAGCGCGTGGAAGGCGCGTGAGGTGCTCGACATTTTCGGTGATGGTGTCTTCGACGCTGAGGGTTAGCTCGCCGAAGGGCTGCGCCCGGAAGGTAATCTCCAGTTCATGCTTGCCGATGGGCAGGTGTTCCTTGTTCAAGAGCACCGTCAGCACTTTGCGCAGCGGGAAATTCAGCGGGGCATCGGTGGTCACATGGTCAGGCTTGAGGATCGTGCCATCGCCAGAGTCAATCGTCACCTGTTCCAGCGGCACGTTATGCCCCGCGACTTTGACACTGACCAATCCAGCGAACAGGGTATCCGCCAGCCGATTTTTAATCGAAAACTGAACGCCAGCGTCCACATTTTTGAGGCTGCCAAACGTATATAACTGCTTCAAAACCATCGATGGGATTTTGAGCATAGACATATCCATCATGACACCTCTATCTTAAAGTGAACGCTTATATTTCCATCAGTGTAACATCGGCGGCGGCGGCGGGCAGGCACATTTGTCTGGAATATTATGTGATGAACAGCCCATATTTGTCGGAAGCCGCGGAAAAGGGGACGGGGGCGTTAGACGTGCGCCTGAAAATCGCAGTGAGATGCGAATCATTGAACCGCCAAGACGCCAAGGTCGCCAAGAGAGAGTAGCCGTGATTTTCATCCTGTTGTCTGAACGCAGTTCATGAGAACTCACCCCAGCGCCCGCGATAGCCGCCAGAGGTTTGGCTGTAGGCGGAGAAAAAGCGGGCAGGAGGGTGTCATGATCGCAGTTGGGCGAGGCGTTCGCGGCAGACGCGGCGCTTCCAGTCCATGCCCTGCGGGTCGTAGCTGACGCAGAAGAAGTGCAGCACCATCGCTGACGATAGGATGTACCGCTGCTCGTGGGTCTTCATCACCGCCGAACACAGGGCGAAGGTGTCGTAGAAGCCGCTGGCAGGCTGAGTTTCGCCCTGTAACCACGCTGGCGAAAAGCCGATGTGTTCGGCTACGCGGCGGAAGGTGGGCGTGTTTTTGACCAGCGCGCAGCCGGGATGACAGCGCGGCAAAAGCTGTCCTGTGTAGGCAGTAGCGCTGTGAGCCAGTTCATCGGCGCTGATGGGCTGCCCGGCGAGATGCGCGCTCATGTACATCGACTTGCCTGCTTCGATGTGCCAGCCCCTCCCCGGCATTTCGTTCACGCCGTCCCACGACATGCGCGCCTGCACCGCGAACACGCTGTCATCGGCCTGAAGTTCGGTCAGCATGGTATGCAGGGTGTTGGGCTGCAAAAAGCAGATGTCGGCATCCAGCAGCAGATAATAATCACAGTCGGGGTGAGTGAGGACAAAGGCGCGCAGGACTTCGCCATGCGTGTTGACGGCGGTGTGCGGCGAAAAGCCGGACTGAACAAAGGGAATGCCGCTGGCGACGGTGAAGGCGCGCAGGTCGGCGGTGTCGTCGTTCGAGGCGTTGTCCATCACGGTGATGGCGAGGTCGAGGTCGGCGCTGTGCGTGGCGAGCAGCGAACGCAGCGCCAGTTCGGTGAACAGCGAGGTGTTGTGATTGACGATGATGATCTGAATGCGGGGCATGGGTGAATGGTCTCTGATTAGTGAATAAGGCTCTTAAGGGTCACAACATATCATAAAGGAAGGTAACAGTTCCAGCAAGGCTTGAAGGCGGGGAGACAGCGTTCAGCGTTCAGCAGTCAGCAAATGCAGAATTGAACCGCAAAGGCGCAAAGGCCGCAAAGAGAAGACAGGAGAAAGAGACCACAAAGAGAGGTAGAATCGCCCAGACCCTGCATATAACGGAGAGTACCGAGAAATGAGAGGGTTTTATCCCTTTGGCGTGTATTTGTTATGGTTAGCGCTACGTTATATGGGAGAGGCATCTGTCTGACGCTTTCCCCACGTTTAGGGGATTTATCCGTTTCGTAACATCGAGGACAAGCGTTCTCATGTTACAATAGCGCTGTCGGGTAATGTTTCGTGAACCTGACGCGTCATAATCGCAAAATTGGAACGGGAACGGGCGCCGCAGCGTCCACAATTACAGATCGCACGCTTTCCAACCGCTTTCAAGGCGCATCAAGCGTAATCCCTTTATGCAGCGCTGCCTGTCCGTTATAAGCCATAAGAGTACCGTTATGAAACGACTGGTCTCCCTTTGCATCGTGTTACTGCCTCTGCTGCTGCTCTCGTTTGCCCTGCCTGCCGCCGCGCAGGATGTCAACAGCCTCATCCAGATTGATGTCAACGCCGGCTTCGACAGCCATTTCCGGGGCAACATGTGGATGCCGCTGTTTATCCGCGTGCGCAACGACGGCGATGCCATCAGCGGGCGGCTGGTAGTGCGCCCGGAAACGTCGGGCAGCGTGGTTGATAACACGTTCAGCACGGCGATTGAACTGCCCAACGGTTCGCGCAAATCGACGCTGCTGTACATCGTGCCTAGCGGCTTTGGCACACAGGTGCGCGTAGAACTGATTGACAGCGACGGCATTGTGCAGGCTTCGACCAACGCGCGCATTCAGGTGATGCAGAACCTTGACCAACTGTACGTAGTGGTCACGGCGGCGGCCAGCGGTTCCGTCGATATGTCCGGCGTGCAGATGAACGGCTACGACGCCTTCCAGACCAACTGGAACATCGAAAACCTGCCCGCTTACGGCGAAGCGCTGCAAGCGGTGAATGTGATGCTGTTCAGCAGCATCGACACGGCAGGACTGACCAGCGAACAGCGCAGCGCCATCGGCGAGTGGGTGGCGGCAGGCGGTCACCTGATTGTCACAGGCGGCTCGAACTGGCGCGCGACCTCGGCGGGCTTAAGCGACCTGCTGCCATTTGAACCGAGCAGCAGCGCCACGATCAACGGCCTGGGTGAACTGGCAAGCTGGACGATGAGCGGCGACGGCTCCACGCCAGAAAATACGATTTCACTGGAACAGGCGCAGGCTGAACTGCAAGCGCAAACTCTGGTGGCGACGGGCAACGTCAAGGATGGCGCGGAAGTGCTGGTCACATCGGGCAGCACCTCACCCGCGACTCCCCTGCTGGTGCGGCGCAGCTATGGCAACGGCGTGATTGACTACCTGACGGCAGACCCCAACACCCTGCCGCTGCGTGGCTGGACAGGATTGGGCGGCCTGTGGTACACGCTGATGAGCAGCCGCGCGCCGCTGCCCTCGTGGGGCTACAGCTACACCAACTGGCCCAGCGCCGAATCGGCGACACAGATTATCCCCGGCTTCAACCTGCTGCCGGATACGCTGGCACTGTGCGGTTTCCTGACGCTGTACATTGGCCTGATTGGGCCGCTGAACTATTTTATCCTCAACAAACTGAACAAACGCGAATACGCCTGGTTCAGCATCCCGGCGCTGATCCTGATTTTCAGCGTGGTGGCGTGGGTCACAGGCTTTAACCTGCGCGGCACCGATGTCACGCTGAACCGCATGACGGTGATTCAGACGTGGCCGGACGTAGACTATGCCAGCGTGGATGGGCTGGTGGGGCTGCTGGCTCCACGCCGCGCCAACTATACGCTGACGCTGGACGACAACACCATGCTGCGCACTGTGCCGCAGTCCTCGCAGGCAGGGCCGTTCGGCGGCTCGCTGGCCGGGCCGGACATCCAGCAGGGCGACACGTTCCGCGCCAACAACTTTCCGGTAGACGCCAGTTTTATCGCCGGATTTAACACCAGCGGCACGATGACGCGCCCTGACATCGGCGGGCAGGCCTCGCTGGCGTTCGACGATGAACGGCAGCAGAGTGTGCGCGGCGCGGTGAGCAACAACAGCGAGTGGACGCTGTTGGAGCCGGTGATTCTGGCGCGCGGCACGGCACAACGTCTGAACAATGCGCTGTCGCCGGGAGATACAGTGCCCTTCTCATTCCCGCTGACCAACGAAACCGTACCCGCGCCCGGACGTGTGGATATTACGCCGCGCACGCCGTACTATTATTCCAGCTATGATTATGCCAACGCCGAGCAGACGATTCTGCAAATCCTCGGCGAAGAACTTTATGGCCTGACCGCGCCGTACTACTATGGCTACGGCACGTATTACAACAACCCCAACGATCCTAACTGGCAGCCCAACGTGCGGCGGCGCGCTTTCCTGTCGTCGTTCCTCACGGACTACTTCACCTCTACCGGGCGTGGTGACCGCGTGTATCTGGTGGGCTGGGTAGACACCTCGCCCGCGCCGCTGGATGTGGTGGGGGTAAGCTGGCGTTCGCAGGACGTGACGCTGCTGATTACCGAGCTGAACACTGAGGTCGTGCAGCCGACGAACCATGTCATCATCAGTGGAGATCGCTTTACCTGGACGGTGCGCAAGCGTGAGAACGTCAATGCGGTAGGGCCGTACAACCTGTCGATGTATTCGGATGGCGAGATTATCTTCCGCTATACGCCGCTGCCCACCGCCGTGTTATCCAGCGTTGACCGCCTGGTGCTGTATATGGACAGCGACCAACTGAGCGCAGGCGTGCCGCTGCAACTGTGGAACTGGGAAGATGGCGTGTGGGAAGACATTGAAGTGACGCACAACGAGACGGTGATTCGCAACCCGGCGCGTTATCTGGGGCCGCAGAACGCCGTTGAGATTCGCATCTTCCGGCGGCCACAGGATTTGACGCTCAGCTTCCGTTCGCTGTGGATTGAGCAGCAGGGAGCGTTTGAGTGAGCGAGCTGAATGTCTGCGTGTTCCGCCCTAAATATTGTGCTTATTTTGAACTGCTACCTTGAGGTGCAGCAATGATGGTTAGCTTCAAAGGTATGTGTCTTGTCGTATTGACCGTACTGCTGCTGAGTGTGAGTGCTCTGCACGCTCAGGACGCGGGCGATGTGCTGTTTGAGGATGATTTTGAAAGCAGCAAGGAACTGCCCGGCTGGGACTGGAGCGATAACGACCACGACTTCGCGCGGGTGGCGACGGACGGCGAAAACCGCGCGCTGCGGCTTATCGGCGACGAGGACGGCGCAGGGTTGTTCAGCGAGGACAGCGACGATTGGGAAAACTACGCGCTGGAACTACGCTTTAAGATTGAGACTCCCACCGACGGCACAGGCTATGATGTCGTGCTGGTGGTGCGCGATGATGTGGATAACAACGCCAGCGCCGGAGCGATCCTCTCCAGCCAGAACGAGGAAGTGCTGATCGCCACCTCAAATGACGACAATTATGAAGAACGGGGCAGCGCATCGTATACTCTTAACGTCGGCGAATGGTACAGCGCGCGCTTTGTGGCGGCTGGCGATCAACTGGAACTGTCGCTGAATGGTGAGGTGCTGGTGCAGGCCAATTCACGCGAACAGGGCGAACGCGGCGGCATCGGTGTGCTGGTGGGCGACAATGCCATTGTCCTGTTTGATGATGTGCAGGTGACAGCCGTCGATGTGGAAAACCAGATTGCGGCGCAGTTTGGCGACGAGATTGGCGCGTTGATTGGCAACCTTCAGGACGAAGCGCAAGTTGCGGCCAGCGCAGAAGTCACCGTGAACAGCGCTAATCTGCGCGGCGGGCCGGGCACCGAGTTCGACATCGTTGGCACAGCGCGGCGCGGCGATACCTTTGACATCATCGCGCAGACGGGTGAAGGCGACGATGTGTGGTATCTGGTGGATGCCGACGACGAAATGTGGATCTTTTCGGGCGTGGTGCAGCTTGACCCGGCGGATGCAGAAATCCCCGATGTTGAGGATGTCCAGCCGTGATGTTAGGACGAAAATCGTAAAAACGTTAGAATACAACTATCCAGCAGTACAAGTGGGATAACGGGAGTAGCAACCGTGGCGGATTTAATCATCGAGACGAAAGACCTGGTCAAAAAATATGGCAAGTTCACGGCGGTCAATGGGCTGTCGCTGCAAGTGCCTGCGGGGTCGATTTATGGTTTTGTCGGCCCGAACGGCGCGGGCAAGACGACGACCATGCGCGTGCTGACGACGCTGACACGGCCCACATCCGGGCAGGCGTGGGTTTGCGGCCATTCGGTGCTGGAAGACCGCCGCGCCGTGCGCCGTTCGATTGGCTATATGCCGGACGAGTTCGGCGTGTACGATGATCTGCGCGTGTGGGAGTATCTGGATTTCTTCGCGGCGTGCTACGACATTCCCGAAGCTGACCGCAAGAAGCTGATTGATGACCTGCTGGAACTGGTCGATCTGGCGCACCGCCGCGACGACATGGTGGACAAACTGAGTCGTGGTATGAAGCAGCGTCTGTCGCTGGCACGCACGCTGGCGCATGACCCGCAGGTGCTGATTCTGGATGAACCCGCGTCGGGCCTTGACCCGCGCGCACGTGTGGAAATCCGCGAACTGCTGGTTGAGCTTTCCAAAATGGGCAAGACGATTTTCTTCTCGACGCATATTCTGGCGGATGTAAGCGAAATCTGTTCGCACATCGGGATTATCGAAGCGGGCAAGATGATTGCGCAGGGCAGCATGGAAGACATGCGCGCGCAGCTAGTCCCGCATCGCGAGATTATGGTCACGGTGAAGGACAACGACTCCGCCGAACAGGTGAAAGCGCTGGTGATGGATACGCTGGGCATCGTCGCCATTGAAATTCTGGAGCCAAAAGGTGGCCGTTCGCGCGTGCGCATCGACTATACTGGCGACGACGAAGGCGTGGTGGCGATTAATCAGAAGCTGGCAGCGTCGGGTATCGCGGTGCTGGGCTTCAACGAAGAGACCAAAGACCTTGAAGCGATGTTCATGCGTGTGACGAAGGGGATTGTCTCGTAAGATGTTAGCGAGCAGCTATGATTAGTTTGTCGAGGCTTAAAACCTATCCCTAAGCCGGAATCTGTGCGGTGACAGCGCCAGAGGCTAAAGCCATCCAGCTGCCATATTTCGGCGGGAAGTCGGTTGAAACCGAACTCGAACCCGCCAAGAAATACTGTGGGTCTTGTGTACAAGTAGTGCATTTGGTTGTTGGCCAAGGGGATTAATCCCCTTGTTCGCACCAGTTTTACCCATGAGCCAATACTGTATATCCGCTAACTATCTGACGTTCAAGAATGGTTTACGGCTAGAGACTAAGCAACCAACAACTGACAACTGACAACTGACAACTGATAACTGATAACTGACAACTGATAACTTTAAAATTATGGACACAACATTTTGGCAGCACCTTGAGCAACTGATTAGCAGCAGCAGCGTGGAGATTGACCGCCCCAAAGGCACGCCGCATCCACGCTACCCGGAGTCGATTTACCCGGCGGATTATGGTTATCTGGCGGGAACGGCGTCACTGGACGGCGGCGGCATTGACGTGTGGTGTGGTTCGGGCGCTAGAACGCGGGTGACGGGCGTGCTGTGTACGGCAGATTTGCTCAAGCGTGAAGTGGAAATCAAAATACTGTTGGGCTGCACGGAGAGGAAATGCAGATCATCGAGCGTTTCCAGAATCAGGGCGACCAGCGTTCATACCTGGTGCGGCGGTAGGCGATGGCAAAACATGACACGGAAGTGACCTACGACCTGAGCGTCTATATGATGGTCGTGTTGATTGTAGCGCTGGTGATGGGTTTTCTGTTTTCGCGCAAGCGCTGGCTGACGCGGGAACAAGGCAGCCGCATATCGGCCAGTCCCCTGTCGGAGAACAAGGTGAACCCGCGCTTAAGTTTGTGTTGGGCAACATCATCATCAACATCTATCACGCGAAGACCAAGCTGTAATACAAGAGAAGACAATCAGAGGATGCCGAAAACATGGCACAAGAAACGCTGCATTTAGTCCCTGCGGTTGAAGAAGCATTGACGCCGCGTGAACACCGTCTCGAACGCGGGGCGCTGGTGCTGCGCATCCGGGGCGATTATCAACATGGTGGCGACGGTGCTGATGTTCCTGCTGGTGAGCGGCAGGCGGCACCGGGATGATCGTGGGCGTGTTCGACGCGGTGCATAACCTGCTGGGGCTGTATCACGGCGCGGACGAACTGGCGATTGCCATCACTCTGCTGCTGCAAGCCAACGTCGCGGCGCTGCTGGTGGCGATGGTCGGCGCGCTGGCGCGCGAGGTGTGGACTGTTTCGCGCTGGCGCTGATTATCGTCGGCAACGGCGTGCTGCTGCTGCTGTTGGGTTAGGTCTCGGCATTCTGAGCATCGCGATTGCGGTCATCAGCGGCGCGATTCTGGCGCGTGATCTGCGGGCGTTCCGCACGAATCCGGTGATGCTCAAGGAACTGCGCGGGCGTATGCGCGGCATTCGTGCCTTCATGGTGATGACCATTTACCTGGGCCTGATGAGCGCGTTCACGGTGCTGCTGTACCTGATTTATGCGCACGCAGGCACGGCAGTTGACCGGTTCGACGGCGGCGGGCGAAGTGGGACGACTGCTGTTCGCGGGCATCGTGGGCATTGAACTGCTGCTGATTATCTTCATCGCGCCCTCGTTCACGGCAGGCTCGATTACGGGCGAACGCGAGCGCAAGACTTATGATCTGCTGCAAACCACGCTGATGTCCAGCCCGATGTTCGTCATCGGCAAGCTGGAATCGGCGCTGAGTTACGTACTGCTGCTGCTGCTGTCGGCGATTCCGCTGCAAAGCATCGCCTTGCGTTTGGCGGCGTGAGCGAACTGGAACTGGTGCTGGCGTTTGTGATCTCTGGCGGTGACGGCGGTAGGGCTGGGGACGGTGGGGCTGTTCTTCTCCACGTCGGTAGACCGCACGCTGTCGGCGTCGGTGCGCGCGTACACGGTGGCGCTGGTGATTACCTTCGGCGTGGCGTGCGCTGGTGATTCTGCAAAGCCTGTTTTACGGCGTGTTCTATGGCTCTGGCGCGACGACCAGCAATTTCCCGCCCGCGCTGGAAGTGGGACTGGTGTATTTGCGCGACCTGCTCATCAGCCTGAACCCAGATTTCAACGGCTTTGAATACACAGGACATGTTGATTAATCGCGGGCAGATTGCCTTTGGCATCGTACACGCTGAGCACGACAGGCGCTACGATTCCGCAGGTGTCGCCCTGGATTACGTTCACGATTATCTATCTGGTGATCGCGGCGGTGCTGGTGGTGCTGTCGATCCGCCGGATGCGTACCGTCGAGGCGTAGGGCTACGACATCCAGTAAGGCAGCGTTTCATGGGACGCAGTTTCGGCTTATTCGTACTACTGGCGCTTGCGCTTATTCCGTTCGGTGTGGGCACGCACAGGAGTCGGCACCTTTCCCGCCCGAAGCGCCAGACATCCTCTTTGGCGATGCCGTTGACATCCTCGACATGCGGCTTTCCAGCACTCAATTCCAGCAGGCACGTCCGGCGATGGTTTCCATTCCCTATCGAGCAGTCATCACGAACGATGGGCGCGTTTTCCTGTTCCCCGAACAACTGGCATCCTCGTTGATGATGATTGGATTGAGTCGCATCAGTATTTCGACAACCGCGTCTATTTTCAGATAGGGGAAGAATCACATGGCGGCGATGTGCAGGTTGTGAGCGCCTCCGAACGGCGCTGGCGCGGTGAACAGCGACATACAGCAGTACACCGAACCGATACAGCAGGTTTGGATGCTTGACCTCACGAGTGGAAGTTATACCCGACTGCGCGCAATCCCTGAATTATGCCGATACCTACTGGCGGCGCGCTGCTATCACGGAGAGCATCGGCAGGGATTGGTTTGTCATCGTCGGGAGAAATGGGCAGCAGCACGCCTGCCGATTAACCGATGGATCTCGGACTCCGCCGCTGCCTGAAGGTTTTGACCAGTGGCAAATCGCCAGTATTCGGTCCGGCGGGACATCTGCTGTTGTTCGGACATTCGCTGGATGGCGCAGAAAACACCGCGACATTATTTGCATTTAACTTTGTGACGCGCGATGTACAATCATTGGGGAAACTGCGGCTGGCACAGTACGCAGCATCCGTCAGATCGGGGAGGATGAGAACTCGTTTCTCGTCAGCATTGGCGAAACCGATGCGAATAACGCCTCGACTATCACCGCACGTTATCAGGTTGACCTCAGTCTTCTGACGATTGAGCAGTTGGCGTTCACGGGCGGCGACTACTACGACAATCCGCCACGTTTACAGGCGTGGGAAGAAATCGAGACTCCTGAAGGCATCGCGCGCCAGATCACAGGTCTCGACCTCCTGACGCATGAACTTTATTCGTATCCATTTGCCCCCTCATGTATTGCCGATGGGCCTGAAGATTTCCCCATCTTCTATTGCCGGGTGTTAACTGCCGACGGCACGCAGGCCGATATTATCCGTGTGAATGTGGTGACTGGCGAAAGCACCCTGATTTATACGGGCGAGGTTGAACAGATTCGAGGGATTCTCTTTGATGACCGCTACCTGTGGCTGTTGATCGATACCAGCGGCACGATTGACAACCTTGAGCCTTATGCCTTTCGCGCACTCGTCGAGGGGGAACCAAGCATGGTGCTTGTTGATACCACATCAGGAGAGGTTGTATTTGAAACGCCTGCCTTTATGGGTGGGATTGCTGACACCTGGATGCCGTATGCGATTTCCCAAGGCGACGACTGGATCGTTATTGACGCGGTTGCCTTTCTTCATATCGAAGGGGGCGAAGTCACACAATATGACACACCTGAGGCAATAATGGGTGGTGGAATTGGCGGGTGGGTGATTTATTATCCAGATCGACCCGAAAATGATACACGATTCTTTGAGCCTGTACGTTTGTATCATTGGGGAACTGCACAGGAAATTGACCTTATTGAAGTCAATCGCCGCTTCTATGATTTGGTTTCTACAACTTACCTTGGCGATAGCATTTTTGAGGTTACTGTTGGCTATCAGATACAGGATTGGGGTGAGCTTCCTCCGCTGTATGACCTCGCCATTTACACCATACGCGTTGAGGGTTTGGAGACAGGCTAAACTCACAGAGTTATCCCCGCATCGTGCCCTCGCTTAACATGCCTGACATACCCCTCAAAATCGGTGGTAGCGCAGATTCCAATTTTGTCGGACAATATATAGACACAGGAGAATAATAAATCTTAGTCTCAGACGGTATTGTTATGGCGACCACCTTTCCTACCTTTTACGCGGATTTGTATTCAGACTGCACCCTGATCGTCAAGCGAGCAGACTCCCTGCGCGCCGAGCTGGCCAAAGCGCCGTACAGCCTGCAACTGCAACTGCTGGAAATCACGCAGCAGTCGTGTGGAGCCTTTGCCCGCTTAGTCGCAGAACTGCCGCGCCATCACCAGCAGGGTGATCGGAACCGCCTGCGCAGTTATCTGCTGAAGGATATGCGCTCGC
>JAXLWC010000060.1:0-35898 GCA_046328675.1 Anaerolineae bacterium | reverse complement strand
CGCAGGAAATCGGCGGCACTGTCGAAGCCGCGCCGCGTAAAAAAGTCTTCGGCTTTGTGTTCCGCGCGCAGACGCAGCGTGTTCGCCGCCTGTGACAGTTCCGCTTCGGCCAGCGCACGTTCACCCGTCAGCCACAGCAGGTTGACGATTCCCGGCGGCATCTGCCCCACCTTGTCACACAGCACCGCCATCAGCTTAAGCTGGCGCGCCTCGTCGCTGTCGCCGTCGTCCAGTTCGAGGCTGCGGATGCGCCGCACTTCGACGTTGAACGGCGTGTGCGTTTTGAAGGTGACGCTGAAATCCGGCCCGCGCTGTTTGGAGGCGGCGTACTTCTCGTACTCCAGCGTGAAGCGTTCCTCGCGCAGCAGCAGCGCGGCGCTGAGCAGTTCGGCGCGCACATCCTTCATGCCGTGTTCATCGCGCACATTTTTGAGCTTGGTGCGAATCTTGCCACGATAGGCGATGGCAAACGCTTTGAAACGCCGTGACTCGCGTACCCAACCTTCAAACTCAGGATAGAGCGCGGGCCGCTTGCCGTCAAACAGGTAGTCGAGCAGTTCGTCGAGGGGAGGCATCAGGCACCCAAACGAATCTTCAGCAGCAGTTCATGCAGCGCTTCGCGTCCCGGCGCGGCATCGGGCAGCGTACTTTCAGCGTGCGCGGCTTCCAGTTCGGCGCGCAGCCGTTCATATTCACGCTGATAGAAGGTCACATCGCTGTCGGTCAGCGTGCCCTGTTCGCCGCCTGCCAGCTTACGCGCGATGAGTTCCGGCACATACGCCAGCTTATAAATCTCGTTCAGATGCACAAGGTTCGCTTCGACTTCACCGGTACGCATCAGATGAATGCCAGAGAGCAGCACACGAAAGGTATACAGCAGCGGTTTGACGCGGCGCGGGCGTTCCTTATCGAACAACTCCCACTGCGACTTTGAGAAGCCCAGATAGTGATGGACGTGATGGCGCGTGATGTAGTGGCGCGTCACCTGCTTGAGTTCGTCGTGCAGCGGGTGCGTCGCCAGCACCAGCGGCGAGTAGATTTGCTCCAACATGTTGCCGCTTTTCTGCATAAGCAGATGGAAGTACTTGAGCACATCATGGGTTTCGAGGTCGATTTCCACGCCGTCGCGGATTTCCTCAAACTTGACGGTTTCGTTCGACGGGAGCAAGCCAAGCACCTCGCGCAGCGGCAGAAGGTGTGCCCCTCGCAGATCATAATCCGAGTCAGGCGAGGGGAAGCCGTAGAGGTGCGCACCGCTGACGGTCATGAACAGCAGCGGATAGGGCTGTTCTGCGATAATCTGCTTCAGTAATGTTGTGTTCACACTTTGCTCCGGCGGGCGTAAATCAGGAATTGGTTGGCGCGTTCGTAATCGGGACGTTCCGGCAGTTTCGTTACTGCGTAGGCGGCGTCGAATTCCTTGTGCAAGCGTGTGCGCCAGTCGTTGACCTCATCCCACGACATCTGCTCGTGACGGATGGCTAACAACTGCTCGCGGTGCTGCTCGACACGCACCGGGATATACCCCTCGTTGAGTGCGATGATTCCCGACAGCAGCAGGCGAATCAGGTGCATGGCGTGTTTCCAGCGAATCGCGCCGTGATTGCGAATGTCCTGCTGCATCTTTTTGAACTGCGACATGACGTAGCCGTTATACGTCTGGTAAATCATGCGCGAGACGAAGATGCTGCGCAGTTGCAGCAGTTCATGGGCCAGCGGCGCGGCGTATTCAACCAGCGGCGTGTACAGGCATTCCAGCACGTTGGGATTGGCTTTGAGCGCCAGAGTGATGAACTTTGCAGTTCTACGAAGCCTTCTGCGTCGCCTCGTTTTCAAGCTGGTCGGGCACGCCGTAAAGCGCCCAGTGCAAATCGGCTGGCGGCAGGTAAAAAACCGCGCTTGTCCACATCCGAGCCTTCGTGATCGAGGCCATAGCGCGTGAACCGATGACCGCCTTGTACAGCACGTAGTCGTACAGGTTGTAGCTGGTGGCGGGTTCGGTGGGGTTCTGGTAATGCTTGCGCACGGTGAACTGGCTGCGGCTGAGGGCGACTTCGGTGTCATCCATAAAGCGCACGCGGTAGTTGTGGGTGTTATCGACAGGCGACTTGACGATGACGCCCACCGCCCCGCGCGCGAAGACAACACTGCCGTTTTGCAGCGTGATGTCGAGGTGGGTCACCACCTGCGTGCCAACGGCGACAATGTAGTTGGGGTCGAAGTCGGTCATGTAGCGGTTAGCCTTTAGCCATTAGCTGTTAGCAAATACAATGCGGAACGAACCGCCAAGGTGCCGCGTTGAGTACAACACAGGTCGCCAAAATAATACAAGAGGCTGATTATAGTCCACAAGGGGTCATAGTCAATCCCGCCAGAGCATCACCACAGCGTCATCGTCGGCGTAGAGGACGGAAACGGGCGTGCCGGGCAGGGGCAGGTCTCGCGTTGCGCAGGTCGTTGCGGGCGTGCTGCTCCTTGCGGGTCAGCGTGCGCCCGTTAGAGGTCTGAAAGCGATAGTGTACAGTAACATGATATTTATCAATCTTTGCGGAGAATACGCCCGTTATTTCGATAAGATCCCCCGGCAACACAATGCCATTTTGTTTCAAGCGGCGATAACGTCTTAGATCGCGCAGATAACGGAAAATCCGCGTGGTCACCCACCCACCCACATGAAACCGGAGCGCAAAGGCGGCGGTCAATCCATAAACCACCATTGTCATAAAAATGGAATATCAGAAAGGATGCGCGACTCACGCGGATTGGGTTAGGAGATAAATGATACGCAAACCCATTTGTGGCGCATAATCGACGCAGTTTCCCCAATCACGATTAAGCTGGCGAGTACGTTCATATTAGCCCCTCCTACCGAGTAGGTGTAACTTACTTCTGGTGGGCTGAGTCGTGATTCATCGTGTAAGTAACAGTTGGTGATCGTCGCGTCAGCTTCTACACCTTCTGTCTGATAGGCTTGGTCGAGGGATACATTCCTGATAAATGCTGAAAACCATAAACAAGGCCATCAAAAAACAGAAGACCAACATTGCTGTACTGCACCCACAGCCAACCCAATTCATCGAATTCAAATTTTCAAATTCTGAGCGCAGCCCGCACATCTTTTTTCGTATTTGTTGGATTGAGTAGAAATCGCTGGTTCATGAATTCTCCTCACAACATCACCACAGCGTCATCGTCGGCGTAGAGGACAGTAACGGGCGTGCCGGGCAGGGGCAGGTCTGCGTTGCGCAGGCGTTGCGGGCGTGGCGCTGCTTGCGGGTCAGCGTGCGCCCATCGGGAAAGTCCGAAAGCGATAGTGTACAGTAACGTGATATGTCAGGGGTAATTCAAATCCTTTTCCCTTTTATACCCACGATTTCGCCTTCCAGAAGCTGGCCATATTTATCCAAACGATTAAACCGAGATGCTGCGCGAATACTGGATAATAAATACTGGAGACTGCCTGTAGACGAAGAACACTGCCCCAATCCCAACGCTACCAACGCAAACATAGCCAAATAAGATCACTGATCGCGCTTCCGTTACACTTTCGTCAACAATGCGTACTATTGAGGGATCACTCGCCAAATACAGCGCAGGAAATGTAGTACCGTGCGGATAATTCCCGCAGCCGAAAAAACCAGGAATTGAGACGCTCCTCCGCCTCAAACAGCGTGCCATCGACTGTATAGGTATAGGTCACGATTGCCCCTTTGGAAAGGTGGCACTCTGTCACGGTGACGGTCATCACTTGCCTTCATCTGCAAAGGCACGATCTTCGGCTATCCAGCCAGCCACATAGACTAACGCACCGATGGCAGCCAGAGAAAAGCACCCATCAAGCCAACCAGTTGCAGGTCACCCAAAATCCAACGCGCCCACTGTACTGCGCTTCAGGGACAATCCCGGACTGAACACAACATAACTGGGATCAAGCAGAAAACGATTGCCCATATTTACCACCAGCAACACCTATACCTTCCAACATACACCTACCCCACGCTTTTGAATCACCCGATTATTGGGGGATCGTGACGACATCCCCCCACTTTCAGGGACGACAGCCCGCGCAAATCGGCGCTATGATGAAACACAGGACATCCGTACAATTACCGTCTCATTGCTACGGTTGTACACTGAAAGAGTATGCAGATGAAGTTTGCCATTCAGGAAGACATGCTGCCCGGACGCACCCTGCGCGCTCGCCTCAAGAACGCGCGCGAGTTGGGCTTCGCGGGCGTGGAGTTCTGGTCGGACGGGTTGACGGAGCGCGTGCCGCAGGTGGCCGAGGCGCTGGCCGAACACGGTCTGAGCGCTTCTGCCGTGAACATGGGCACGGTGGACGGCTTTTGTATCCCGATGTCAAAGCCCGCGATGCCGCCGTCAGCCACATGCGCCAGGCCTTCGCTGATGCGCTGGACATCGGCGCGGCAGGCGTGACTTTCGTGCCGCACCGGGGCGAAAATCGCCAGCCTGACCTGACGCCCTTTAAGACGGCTATCGAGATTGAGTACGAACTGATGGTGTGGCTGCTGCGCGGTGTGTCCGATCTGGCCTATGCCATCGGCGTTGAACTGTACATGCAGCCCGTGAACCGCTACGAGTCGCATTTTATGAACCGTTTGGAACAAGCCGTGCATTTTCGGCGTCAACAAAAAGACCACGCGCATGTGAAGGTGGCGGCCAACCTGTTCCACATGGCGCTGGAAGAAGCCCAGCCGCTGGCCAGCCTGAGCGCGGCGCTGCAAGCCGAAGCCGGCGACATCGGCCAGATTTATCTGGCGGACAGCAACCGCCGCCTGCCGGGACAGGGCCTGCTGGACTTCGCGGCGGTGATGCGCACCATTCGCGACAGCGGCTATCAGGGCTGGCTGACGCTGGAATGCGGCGCGCCGGGAACCAACACCGAGTACGCCAACGATTACGCCGACGCCGCGCCGGAGTGTCTGGCACGCTTAAGGCATAGCTGAAGGAGAGTCTCATGCGATTAGCACTCACGGGGCACTGGACGCCCATCGCCCAGGCGGAATATACCCACCAGACGCGCAGCATTGCAGGACGCCGCAGCCGCTGGTGGATCACGCTGCTGCGCCGGGGGTGGCTGGCGCTGAGTGTCTTCGCAGTCGTGTCCATCTTCCTCATTACGCTGAGCGCCTCGCTGGGGCTGTTCATGTCCCCGCAGGTGCCCGCAGAAGTCGTGCCGCTGGCCTTCGTGGTGTGGATACTGATACCGGGCCTTGCGCTGTTCCCTACGACGGTGGTGCTGCACTTCGGCCTGATGCTGCGCACGCTGCTGTGGGCGGCCAACAGCATCCCGCGTGAAAAGCTAAGCGGCACCTGGGATTTGCTGCTGCTGACGGGCACACCCGCGCGTGAGATTGTGCAAAGCAAGTGGTGGGCAACGGTGCGGCGCGCCTTTCCATCCTATAATCGCCTGGTGCTGCTGCGTTTCGCCTGCGTGCTGTGGATTATCGAGTGGTCGCGCATATCGCTGTCGGTTTACCCCAGACTCAGCTTTAGCCTGATCCGCGATGACACCAGCACCATTCATCCGCTGCTGCTGCTGCTGGGGCTGTTGGTCATGTTCCTGCTCACCAACGCGAACCTGCTGGTCACGGCGGCGCTGGGGATGCTGCTGGCCTTCGCCAGCAAACGCAGTGCCATGAACGCCGGGGTCGCTGCCGTTGTGCGCACCCTGCTGTTCATCGCCCCCTTTTTCCTGCTGCGCATCGGCGCGATGTTCTTCTACGATTTTTATTACAGCCCTTACCCCTCCGTCGGCTTCTATTTTTCGATGATTGCCCAATGGGTGGTGATCACGCTGGGCGACAACGGCATGATGGTGACAACTCTGATCACCAGCGCGCGCACCCAGTACGAAGCATGGTACACCGACTTCAGCGTCGCGCTGCTCGGCGTAGGCGGTGCCCTGCTGTGCTGCGGCCTCGTTACGCTGGCTGCGTTGTGGGGCGCGCGCAGGCTGGCGCTGCGGCAGGCGGCACTGGAACGAGCCAAAAGCAAAAAGTGAAAAGCTCCTGCCCTTTGTGTTCGCTGCGCGGCATTCGCCACAGCGAGAGGCATAACCATGTCAGTATTCAGCTTCACCCGTAATCCGATTGCCCGCGTAGAAACGCTGGCGCAGCAGAAACGCGAACCCTTAGGCAGGCTGCGGCGCGGGCTGGACCTGGCGCTGATGGTCTTCCTGAGTCTGCTGTCGCTGCTGCTGGTGGCGCTGGAAATGGCGGCAGCGGCGTGGCGGCTCGACATCACTGACCTCATAGATCGGCTCACCCCTGTGATTCAGGTCTACCTGCTGCTGGTGATTTTGCAGCACTTCCGCGTGATGTTCGGCACGCTGGCGCAAGGCGTGGCCGCGCTGGAACGCGAACGCCGTTCAACCGAACGCTGGGACACGCTGATGATGACCGGCATTACCTCGCGTGAAGTCGTGCTGGGCAAGTGGTGGGCACTGCTGCGGGCACGCTGGCGGGCCTACGCCTGGCTGGCGCTGTGGCGGGCAGGCGCGGCGTTGTGGACGGGAGCCGCCTTCAGCCGCGCGCTGATGAGAGTTATGTTCGCCACGACAAATTACAACGCATCAAGCGTCAATATCGAGATTGCCGTTCCAACGCCGCTGCATTTTCTGCTGGCGGCGCTGTTGATCGGCGTGCTGACGATGATGAATCTGCTGTTTACAACGGCCTGCGCGCTGTTCGCGGGCATCGCCTACCGCCGCGCGGCGCTGGCTGCCGCCTTTGTGGCGCGCATCCTGTTTAGCTGTTTCTTTGGTGGTGCCGCTTCTGCGGTGTTGTTTGGGCTGTCGATAGTCTATGCGATACTAAATCCCGGCATGAACTTTCCCGCCCAAATCCCGACGCCTTTACTCAATTTGTATGCTAGCTTTGGCGGCGCGCTCGGTTCGCTGTTTGACAACGGCGCGACGATGGCAATCAACCTGGTGAGTTACAGTTACTCCTACAATCCAAACGCGACCAGTGGCGTGCTGCTGTGGGGTGTGGAACTGGGGACGCTGCTCACGACCATCTTGTCTACGCTGCTGACCACGTTCCTTGCGGCGGCGTTGTATGCAGGAGTGACCAAATTCGCGCTGCGGCAGGCACAGCTAGAGGCGGAAAAATTAGGCGCGCTGAAAACCAGCGAGGCGAAAGGCAAGCGCTGATGGTGGATCGCACACTCAACGGAAACACCATTGCCCGCACAGAACGCGCTCACCAGCAGCAGGCGCAGCGTCGGCACAACGGCTGGCTCTGGCGGCTGTTCGTCGGCACGCTGGCGGCATTGGGGCTGTTCGCGGCGGCGGCGGGTGGGCTGTCGCTGCTGGTGGACTTCCCCACACCGGACATCCTGCGCTGGCTGCTGGCGCTGTTTTATCTGCTGCTGCTGGCGCTGCATTTCGGCGTGATGATTCGCACGCTGCATCTGGCGGCGGTGGCCGTCGCCCGCGACAAATCCAGCGACGAACGCTGGGAGGTGCTGGCGATGACCGCATCAGCGGGCGCGAAATCGTCATCAGCAAGTGGTGGGTGACGGTGCGCACCATGGGACGGCTGTATCTGCTGCTGGCACTGCTGCGCGCGGCGGCGGCCCTCACTGCGCGGCTGGTACCGGGGCTGCTCCTGAGTTTCGTGTCGAGTTATGGGCGTCCGCCGCTTCAGTTCGATTTGCTGGGAACGCTAATCGGAACGGGCGGCGTGCTGCTGCTGACGCTGGCGAGCCTGCCGTTCACAGCGGCCTGCGGCGTACTGGCGGCGATGGACATGTCGCGCGGCAGCGGGGCGGCGCGCGGTTTTATGCTGCGCACGATGCTGGCAGGCGTGGCGGCTTTTCTGCCGCTGCTCGTATGGTGGGTGATGATTGCCCTGCCCTGGAGCGGCGAACAGCTTACCGCCTCGTTCACCTCGGTACAGAACTTCCTCGGACATTACGCCACGCTGCTGCTGGACAACGGCATCAGCTTCGCGACGGGCTGGATTGCGCCGTCGTACTGGACCAATACACAGAGTTTATCGGCCAATATTGGCTTCGCGCTAGCGCTGGTCAACTACCTTGTGCTGACATGGATTTTGCTGCGCCTGTCGCAGTGGCGTGCGGAAGCCAGCGCGGCCTTAAAACCGGCTGAAGCGAAAGGCAAACCGTGATGATTCTCAATACGCTGAATCGCAGCGCGGTAGGGCGCAAGGAACTCTCCTACCAGCAGCAGATGCAATCGCGCCGCAGCCTGTGGCGTCACCCTGCGCTCTCCGGCTCGCTGGCGCTGCTGGCGGCCTTCAGCGTGGGCACAGGCTGGTACGCGCTGTACATCGGCTTCGTTGATGACCGCGCTATCCAACTGGTGCTGGCGCTGTTTTATCTGCTGCTCACCATCTGGCATTTCGGCCTGATGATCCGCACGGTGCATCTGTCGTCGCTGGCCGTTACCCGCGAAAAACGCGACACGGAACGCTGGGAGGCGCTGCTGCTCACAGGCGTCAGCGGGCGTGAGATTATCTTCGGCAAATGGTGGGCGACGCTGCGCTCCATGTGGCAGGACTATCTGTTTCTGGCCTGCCTGCGCGCGGCGGCAGCCTTCAGCATCAGCGGTATTGGCAGCGGCATTGTGCCGTTCTATTCGTCTTATATTTCCTACCGCATCATGGACACCAACGCGCTGAATATCGCCTTAGGCGTGGTGCTGGTGCTGGCGCTGACGCTGGTGAATCTGCCCCTGACAGCGGCGGCTGGCGTCATGGCGGCGATGGACAGCAAACGCGGCAGCGGTGTCGCACGCGGCATGGCGGCACGCGCGGCCTTTACGACTCTCGCAGCGCTGCTGCCGCTCATCGTGTGGGTATTTGTCGGGTCGAACTGGCTCTGGCGCTACGGGGTTATCGCCAATTCTGACTACACGGAAATCAGCCGATTTATCTCGCAGTTCAGCGCGATTCTGCTGGACAACGGCATGAGCTTTGGCGGCAATGTCATCGTCAACGCCTACTGGTCACAGAATCATCTGGCGGCGAACGTGCTGCTGACGCTGCTGGCGCTGGGGGCTTATGCCGGGCTGACGTGGGGACTGCTGCGCGTCTCGCAGTGGCGTGCCGAACGCACAGGCGCGCTAAAGGTCACCGAAAGCGCTTCATCGCGTTAAATATCTCACAGGAACCTTTGCGGCTGTAAGTTCTGATGGCCTCTATTCAGGGTAAAACTCAATGGTAAACGGCTTCCAGCGCATCATCGCAAACCTCAATCAACTGCCACTGTTTACCTTCGAGTGGCACCTGCTTCAGCGGCGTACGGCTGCCCCGCAAGGCTGGCGGCGCTGGATTAACCTGCTGCTCGGCTGGTCGGTGCTGCTGCTGTCGATAGTGCTGTACCTCAGCGAACTGCTGCGCGCGCTGCTCGGCGGCGACCTGAACATCGTGCCCTATGCGGCGCGCTGGCTGATGGGTATCTACGCGCTGCTGGCACTCCTCGTTTACACCACGCCCATGCGCCGCGCGCAAACCCTGGCGGCACAAATCATCGCGCGCGACAAAAGCAAACCCGAAAACTGGGAACTGCTGCTGCTGACAGGCGTCGATGCGCGCAGTTACGTGCGTTCAAAGTGGTGGCTGCTGCTGCGCGCGATGCTGCCAGCGCTGCTGTATGCGGGCATCGTGCGCGCGGGTGCGGTCACCTTTCTGGTGGCCGAGTTCACCCGTTCCTTGGCCGCCAACTCAGCGCGCTTCAGCGTTATTACGTTCGTGCCGCCCAGCGCCTTGAACATTCTCGTGCTGGGCCTGCTGAGCATCCTCATGCCTTACGTCGGCGCGTTGAACAGTGCGGCGCTGTCGCTGGACAACGTGCTGGACTCACGGCGCAACGGCAACTCGTGGTGGGGTGCCTTCATGCGCGGCGCGGTAATTATCTCTGGTACCAGTGTAATATTTCTATGCGGCGTATTTAGTGTAACAATTCTAGGAGCAGTAATGCGCGATTCTATGCTGACGCTGTTGATTGCGTTGTGGTCGCTGACCGTTCTGGACAACGGCTTCACCGTCAGCGGCCTCCTGGCAGCATACGCGTATTCTTATAACAGACTGCCGATGGACAGTTTTTCACAGCTTGATTTCAGGCACGTCCTGCTGCTGGTTGTGGCAGCGCTCCCATTTATCCTGCTGTCGGCCTGGTTCTGGTTAAAAATGGCAGAATGGACGGTGCGGCGTTATGGTTTGGTCGGCGCGCGTCCCTGATTTGTAGAAAGTGTATTCGATGCAGAGTATTTTAAAGCAGTTCAACAACGACGCATTCACTTCGACAGAACTGCGCTTGTGGGCTGTGCAGAAACGCATCCGAGTCTCGCGCTGGAGTTGGGTTTCACAGATATTGATTAGTATGGCGACAGCGTTGAGCATCGGCTTGTTCGTGTATGAGTTGTATGCCATCGCCACCAATTTTAATGTCTGGCAGTATGTCACCATCCCGATTCCCCGGCGCAGTCTGCTGCCGCTGCTGCTGCCCCTGATCACCGCCTTAATCGCCAGTGCCTACGTAGTCCCCTATCAACAGGCCCGCCTCATGGCCCGCCAGTTGATTGCCCGCGACAAGAGTCGTAAGGATAGCTGGGAACTGCTGGTGCTGACAGGCATTGACGCCCAGGCATACATCCGGGGCAAGTGGTGGACGATTTTGCGCCTCGTCGCGCCGAAACTGATCCCCTCAGCGATTATCCGCGCGGGCATGATGGCCTTTATCGTCGGCGAAGCCTCGCGCGTGATTGCCCTCAGTGAACTAAGTCTGTACGGCGCGGGCACCATCAAAACCCCGACGCTGCTCGACATGCTGCTGCTGGTGGGGCTGAGTATGCTGCTCACCTTTAGCGGGCTGCCCATCGCGGTGGCGGGCAGCCTCGACGACGCGCTGGAGCTGCCCCGTCATGGCGGCAACATGCTGCGCTGGACGCTGCGGCGGGCTGTCGGTTTTCTTGAGCTGGCGACAATGGCACTGGTGGTTCTGGGGGTGATGAGCGCGTTGTTTGTGCTCACACAGAACGGCGTAGTGCTGCTGTTCGCCGGGCTGCTCATCTGGACGGTGTTTGACAACGGCTTCGTCCTCTCGGCGCTGCTGGCGACGAACCTCTATCTCTTTGCCAACCTGACGACCACGCGCAATCTGCTGCCGGGCACGCCGGAAATCCTGCTGCTCGTACTGTTGGCCCTGCCGCTGATGGCCCTGCGTGTAGCGTTCCGCCTGTACATGGCGCGGCGCACGGCACAGCGTTATGGGCTGGTCAAAAACGCGGCGAGTCGCTAGCCAGCCCTGAGTTATGTTCAGTGACCTGCAACCTGTAGGAATTTACTGTAAACAAAGTGAGATGTTATGGGCTTAGAAGTCAAGTGGCATGATACGGAACAGACCATACTGGTCGCGACCATTGCGCAGGATACCACCTGGCACGATTATCACGTCGCCATTGATCTGATTATCAGATATGCGGCAGCGGCCAACCATCGTGTCGATGTGATCTTCCTGGATGATGTGGGGATGCCCAGAGGCAACCCCCTGCTGCATCTCCAGCAAGGGGCCAGCAAACTCATGCAGCAGCACAACATTCACCTGTGCCTCGTCGCTGGATCACAGGGGTCTACAGGTTACGCGCGCAGCGTCATTGAAATCGTGGGCCGTATCTTTACGCACGGCAAAACGCCTCATGTTTTCGAGCCAACGCTGGAGGCCGCCGTTGCCCGCATTCAGGCCCACCGCCTCGGGCACTCATCACAGCCACCTCGCCCGAACAGTTATCGGAACCCATTGTTCTGACAGCCGCATCGCCTCTCGGATTTATGGGAATGAAGCATCGTTTTAATGTAAGCAATATGGGGAAACATCATGGGCTTAGAAGTCATCTGGTACGATACGGAACAGACCATACTGGTCGCGACCATTACGCAGGACACTACCTGGTCGGATTATCACACTGCCATTGACCAGATCGTGAAACGGGCGGCGGCAGTCCGTTATCGTGTCGATGTGGTCTTCGTGGACAATGTGGGGATGCCGTCCGGCAATCCGTTGATACACCTGCGCAGCGGGATCAATAGACTCATGCAGCAGCCGAATATCTATTGCGCGCTTGTTGCTGGGTCGAACGTGTCCAACAGCTACTTTCGCAGCATTTTCATGATGGTCGGGCGTATTTTCGGCAAAGGGCAGAAGACGCCGGAAATTTTCACGCCCACTTTAGAGGAGCAGCCATTGCCCGATCATTCAGCGCAGATCGCGCCAAACCGCAGGAACCCTTAGCCACCGAATGTCAGAGCCCGCGTCATACGGAAAAGTCAGTCCGGCTGACTGGCACCTGAGACTCAGGCTGGTACGTTTCCGTTTGTCGGAGCTTAACGGCATGCACAAACAGTTGAGCACGCCGAGTACCCAATACATCATAGGGTTTATTGTATTTGCGAGCAAGGTGAAATCCGCGTTCAGCAGGTCAAGCTGGCACGATGCTGAACACACAATACTGGTTGCCACCATAGCAAAGGATCTAACGTGCGCCGACGAAGGCTATCACGCTTCGATTGACAAAATCGTCAGTCTTGCGACAAAGCTGTCAATTATCGACGTCGATCTTATCTATCTGGATAATGTCGGTATGCCCCGAAAGGTAATACCACGATGGCTCCAACGACATTTGGCTAGGAATTCGAATAGCGCATGGCTGCGGCTGGTTAAATTGCAGCCACAAATATGAAATGCATGACCTTTGCGCGCTGATAGCCATGACCGGCGAGACGCTCATCAAAGCTCGCCGCCAGCGTCCCATACATTACGGCCCCATCTGTCCGCACTATCCCGCTGGAAACCATTGGTCGTGCATTCGGCGGTGCAACGAGCGGTATGGCCGACGGCCTTTCTGTAGCTCACCCCGCTGCATCTGGAAGAGGCTGGATAGCGCGCATCTATGCTGAGCGCCGTGCCTGAACGAGGTGCAACAGATTATGGCGCTGCACCAGTTTCCAATATGGACGCCCCCGATGAAGATGAGCAAGGTGCGTTTTCGCGTGGCTGAAGTAACGATGGCCTATCGCCGATGTAGACCAGCATCAAGCGTTTGTCGCGACTATCGCCAGAGACATGACCTGGAATGATTATCACGACGCGATTGACCAGATCATAACACAGGCGGCTGGCAAATGTCGCGTGGATGTTGTTTTTGTAGATGAGTGTCGGGCTTCCAGCAGGTTACCCATTGCATCATCTGTCGCCAGGGCATTTTTAGGCTGATGCAGATTGCTCAACAGTTCACATCGTCGCTGATTGGCGTCTGGTTCCAAAGTAGTGTCTAGTGCCGGATTAGTCCGCTGCTGTCATGAGTCGATTCTCCAGGACGGGCATATTGGCGGCGTTAAGGATGGAATGCTCCTGTTGATCATCTTCGCACCAACGTTGGCACGAGGCCGTTGCCCGCATTCAGCAGACATCGCGCCGAGATAAGAATCAGGACTGGATGATGCTCTAAACGCGCATAAGTGCAGCGTCATTATAAAAGAGGAGCCAATGTGCGGATTGGTTGAAATGGTCGCCGCTATGTCGGAGCCTATCGACTGCGAGCAATATAGTCAGCGCCAGCTGAACCCAAATCCCGCACTATTGCTGAGTGCATTGACTTCCGGATACGCGGCTTTCCGTGTTCAGCAGGTCAACGGTTCCACGCCCAGTCAATACTCGCGGCGCTGCCATCCTAGTGGCAGAACTGCGCCGCGAACCGGTCATACAACGCTTTCATCCCCGCACGCGCACGACCCAGGAAAAGCGGAGCCTTGCTACGGCCATCTGCGTTGGTTCGGACGCATTCCCTGAAAAATACCACTGACGCTTGATCTGAACGACATCTGGCTGGAATTCGAGCATGGTACAGCCGCGACTGAGCTGACCAGAAGCTGGAAATCAAACGCATCCACAAATCGATGAGATGCAGCAGATGGACCTTGGCGGCTGAAAGCCATGACCAACGAGACGCTCATCAAAGCCTACCGCAATGTTCGCCAGCAGCCCCACGTGCATTGACGGCCCATCAGCGCCTATCCCGCGACGTACAGGATATGTCACGGCGCGTGGAAGCTGGCTGACGCCGTTTCGCTCTACATGACGCCGCTGTATCTGGTACGATTCTGGATGGCTACGTGCAGAAGGTAATGCGCGCCGTATCAGCCGCATCGAGACCGATGCGCCGAAGTCAGATTATGGCGCTGCCGCGTATAGACGCCCCTCTGATGAAGATGGGCTGGTGCGCTTCGATGCCGGAAGCGAGATCGATGGCCTTCGCCATCGAGCAGCATCAACTGTTGGCCGACAAGCTGGCAGAAGCCGCGCGCCGTTCGCTGGAGGAACCACTGCTGCGCAAGCAAAAGAGCTACGACGAGGAATGGGAATAACCCTCAGCGTGCAAGCAGCGCCGCATCCTCAACCATGTACACTTTAAACGCCGACTCAACCAGATTCAGAAGCTGCTCCACCAACGCCTGATTGATGGTCTTGTGATGCCCACTTGCCCATGACGACTGCAAAATCGGGCCAAAAATCGCCCAGCTTGCCATCATCGCCGTCAAATCCAGCGCTGCCGTATCCACAGGCACAGGCGAGCGCCGCAGCCATTCCAGCAGCGTGGTGTAGGTTTGCACCTGTACCTGCTGCACCATCAACCCCTGATCGCGATGCAGATGCACAGTGCTGCACTGCCCCGGAAAGCTCGCCAGATATTCATACACCGTTTGAATCAGCAGGTAGAGGTTGTCGCGCGTAAACAACGGTTCACGCGGCAGTTTGGCATCCAGCGACTGCTGAAAGTTGTCGCGGATGATGGCGTTGACCAGATCATATTTATCGACAAAGTGCTTGTAGAACGTCGCGCGGTTCACCTCCGCGCGCGCCGTGATGTCCTGAATCGTGATGTCGGTAAAACTCTTTTGACTCATCAGCGCGTTCATCGCCTGCTGCAGCAGTTTGCGCGTGCGCCGCGCGCGGGGGTCATGACCGGGGTCTTTTAGCAACACTTTCCACCTTTTATTGCTTAAGCAACAAACAGCCACTCTTGCTGATTGATTGTGCCTGCGGACATCCCTATCATTCTAAACATCACCTGTTGCTTAGTCAACAGGTGTTATTTTACGACAACCGATCAATCGCAAGGACACCCACATATCATGAGTACACTCGCTGCTCCCGTCACCGACTACGCTACCCCCGCATCCGCCGAGCGTGTTTCACAAACCGCCGCCGCCGTTGAAGCACGCGGCATCAAGGTCAAAGTCGTGGACACCGCCGCCGCCGCGCTGGACACCGTTCGCAGCCTGATTCCGGCAGGCGCGACCATCATGACCGGCGCTTCCATAACATTGCAGCAGATTGGTCTGGAAAAAGTCCTCACCGACAAGGATCACCACTGGCTGAACCTGAAGGACGAAATGCTGGCGCAGACCGACCCCGCGCTGCAAATGGAACTGCGCATGAAAAGCACCCTGTCGCCTTATTATCTCGGCAGCGTGCAGGCCATCACCGAAAATGGGGAAATCGTCATCGCCAGCGCCAGCGGCAGCCAGCTTCCGGCCTACGCCTTCAGCAGCCGCAACGTCATCTGGGTAGCCGGCACGCAGAAGATTGTGCCCACGCTGCCAGATGCGCTGGATCGCCTCTACAACTATTCGCTGCCCAAGGAACATGAACGGGCGCAGGCCATGTACGGCAGAAACAGTGTGCTGGCCAAAATCCTCATCGTGGCGCAGGAACCGCCCATGATGGGGCGTAATATCAACCTGATTCTGGTCAATGAACCTGTCGGGGTCTAAACATCCATCACATGTGGGCGAACGTCGAGGTTGTGAGGTTCGCCCATATACAAGCAGCACAGCAGGTTAACGGGTCATGGCCTGCGCCAGTTCGACGAGTTCCATCCCGGTTGGGAGTTCTTCACGCCAGAAGAGGTCGGGATGCAGCGTAAAGCCCGGCAAAAGTGTGGACACAAATCGCCCCTGCGCGTCAGGCGTAATGCGTTGATAACGCGGTTCCCCATCCACATCGCGCAGCGCATAAAAATCTGCCTGCTTGCGTATAGGATCAACGCGCCAGTATTCACGCACCCCCGCCGCTTCATACTGCCCGAACTTTCTGCCGTAATCGCGTTTCACGCTTTCTGGCGAGACAATTTCGACACAGATGTCCGCAGCACCGTCCAGATAAGTCGGCTTCACACGCGCCAGATGTTCATTGAAGACCACGAGCAAATCAGGCTCCGGCGCGGGCTGATCGTCTGCGAGAAACATGGGAAAGCCTGCGAGAAATACCTTGCCCAGGTTTTTCATGCCCAGATACAGCGTCAGCAGCGCACTAAGGAACAGCAAAATCGCCTGATGTTTCTCGTTGTTGGACATATAAACAACAACCTTTCCTGCCAGCCATTCCGCATGTTTGCCCTCAAACTGCCTGAGATAGTCCTCAAAGCTGACGCCCGTCGCGGCGTAGTCGTTGACATCCTCATCGCTAAAATCAATGGTTGGCGTTTCCATAACTCTGCTCCTCACCTAGGCGCGTTTACGCCGCAGCACAGGCCCCATCACCGTAGGCACCTGCATCCGGCGGTGATACACCTGCCACTCGATCAGCAGCACCAGCAGCGCCAGCAGCGCCGCCAGCGGCCAGAACTCTAACTGGCCCAATTCCTCGCGCTGGGCCTGCTCCACAACGGTATCCCCCAGCGCAATCTGCGTGCGCGGCGTGATATTGCTTTCCCCCGCGTCAAACAGATTCACGGCAAACGGCACGCTCTCCAGCACCGTATCGCCATTTAACACATCCAGCGTATACAGTCCGGTCAGTTCCGTCTCGGCATAAATCAGCGTTTCGCGATCCACGCTGATGTCGCGCGTCGTGCCATCTGGCCGCGTGATGCGCAGCGCCGTCGCACTCGTCTGCGGACGAATCGCCAGCGACTGCCCCACATCGAGGCCGTTGGGCACATTAATCGCGCTGCGCGGCGTGAACCATTCCAGCAGGTTCGCCATCAGAATCGGGAACGTCAGTTGCAGCGGCAAATCAGACTCGTGCAGGTCAAACGTCAGAATCGCGATCTGTCGTCCGCCCGTTTCGCCTGCCAGCAGCAGCGGGCCGCCATCGGTGCGAATCAGCGTTTGCGCCCAATCCGCTGTGATGACGTGGAAGTTCAGGACGTTGATATTGCTGAAATCGACGAACGCCATGCGCGGGTCGCTGGTGTCAACCGTCGGATGATTGATGTCCTGGCTGTTCGCGCCGACGGTAAACAGCGGCGTGGAGGTCGGCGGGTTGATAATCAGCAGATCGGCCTGCGGCAGTGTCTCCGGCAGCCAGCCGTCGAATACGTAAACATCAAAGGGCTGCTCCGGCAAACCGATGGCGATGTCCCCCTGAAACGCCTGAATGCCCGGAAGGTAGCGCAGCACCTGTTCCAGAAACAGGTTCGACTCGCTCATCATCAGCACCCGGCGCGCGCCGCCTCCGCTGGAAACGGCATAGGCAGCATTGTCCTCGGCCAGATAGTCGGGGACTGTCGAATCCGTCGGCAGCGTCAGGTTGGCCTGAATCGTGCTGAAGCCTACAGGCAGCGCCTGCGACACCAGCGGGAAATCGCCGTTAGCAGGAATGGTATAACGATTCGAGGTCAGCAGTGTGCCATCCACGCGCAGGCTGAAAATCACATCAGCGTCAACGGTGCCGTAGTTCGTGACCTGTGCGAACAACTGCGGCGTGCCATCGCTGCCCGTGCGTGTCGCCAGCGCCGTAATCGCCAGATTGTTATCCGACTGGCCTACCGGAACGTAGCGCACCTCACCGGGAATCGCGGGCAGCGTTTCTGCCTCGCCCAGCCCGCCATCGCTGATGACCACAATCGTAAAGTCTTCGCTGCCAGCCGCACCCGCTGCCGCCAGCGTTAGCCCCGCCGTCCAGTCGGCGCTGGCCTGCGAGGGCTGCGCATCCTGAATCGCGGCAGTCAGCAGCGCACGGTCATTGCTGTACGGGGCCAGCACTTCGGACACTTCCGCCACGCGAATCACCGTCACCACATCACCCGCGCCCATCGTATTGACCACTTCCAGCGCGCGGCTTTTGGCTTCCTCAAAGCGTGACACATTTTCTGCCGAACCCACCGTGCCATCGGTGGCGTTCATGCTGGCCGAAGCATCCAGCAGAATCGCCGTGCGTCCGCTGCTGATCGCCGGCACTGTAATGAACGGGCGCGCCAGCGAAAACACCAGCAGCGCCAGAATCAGCAGTTGCAGAAACAGCAGCAGATTACGCTTGAGCTTTTGCCAGGGCGTGTTGGCTTCGCTGTCACGCAGGATTTGCTGCCACAGGTACGTGCTGGACACCACCACTTCGCGGCGGCGCAGGCGCAGCATGTACAGCAGGATAATCGGTACGGCGAGCAGCGCGCCGATGAAGGCTAAGGGAGCGAGAAACGACATCTGTAAAAAACCTGTTGAAATCTATGTTCACCCCCCACGAACGGGGGATTACACAGCGCGAAACAACCCATAGGCTTAACTATAACGCCAATTCAGTGTATCAGGAATCACCAGGTTGCGAACCTGTAAAAACTTCTAAAGGAATGGGCAGGCGGCGGAACAAGCCTGTAACCGCCAGCGTCATGCAACCATCAGCGCGTTTGAATGATGTTATATTACGGCATCTTAATGTCAACTTAATTGTCGTTTAGGGTATGATGCGGATAGCACCGCTGAACATTAGGAAGGGGCAATAATGCGTACAGTGAAACGACTTCTCATTCTTGCGGCTCTCCTCCTGCTGGGTGTCACCTTTACCGCCCACGCACAGGAGAATCTCACGGAAACCTTTACAGCGGCAGACGACTCTTACACCTTCGATTATCCCAGTGGGTGGCAGATGTTTGAACTGGAAGACAGCGGTTCCGGTATTCTGATGAATGCCGACGCAACAATTGTCGTATCTGTGTTTGCGCCTGCGGGCATGAACTCCATCCTCGGCGTCGATGACAGCGCCGACATCGAAGAAGCCCTCGACGGCGTGGTCAACTTCCTCGAAGGCGACCCCACCGATGACCCCATCAGTGACCGTTTGGGCGGGCGTGATGTGCTGCACGTTGAAATGGAAACCAACGACGCAGATGGATGGTCAGGCGTGATCGAATTCAGCGACGGGGGCTGGGGCGGCCTGCTGGCAACCTTCAGCCGGGGCGCGCCGCGTGATCGCATCGACACGCTGCTGGCAGTCCTCGAAACCCTCGACGGTGCAGGCGGCGGCAGCAGCGACAACAACAACGACAATAACAATCAGACGAACGATGGCGACACAACTGTCTATGAAGGCGATGGCTTTGGCTTTGCCTATCCCGCCGATTGGTTCATCAGCGACAGCGGCTCCATCATCATCGTCAGCAACGACGAGGACGCCGTCAACAGTGACTTCCCCACGCGTGGTTATGCCTGGATAGCACTCATCACGCCGGATCGCGTGGCGCAGCTTTCTCGCAGCGATAATCCCGAAGACATCTTTGACGACATCCTTAGTCAGTTGGACTATGACTATGGGCGGCTGCGCGAGGTTGAAGTCGGAGACCGTGTCCTGACCTCCGCGACGGTTGATGTAACCGATGCCGACGGCGTGGGTTACGTCGTGCCCTTCAGCGATGAGGAGAGTTTCGGCTTTGTCATGGTGCTGACAGGCGAAGGTGAGCTTGAGGATTTCCAGGAGGATATCGACCTCGTGCTGGGCAGCTTCGATAACGAAGTGCCGCAGCAGGACAATTCACGCCGCCCTGCCGACGGTGACTTCCCCAGCAGCCTCGACAACTTTGATGGCGACGCCGAAGATGCAGTAGCGGAATTCGTGGATGCCAACGTCATTCCTGAAGGCGGCGAAATCGCCTTTGACGACGAATCCATCTCTCTTGACGGTGAAGTCAACATTATCGAGCCGATTGGTGGGCGTACCTCGCTCAGCAACTTCGTCCTCTCTGGCGAACTGACGTTTGAAACAACCAGCAGCAGCGACGTGGAAATCTGCATGTTCAGCCTGCGCTTCAACTCACGCCAGAACACCTACATCGACATCGGTCTGGTCAACACGGGCACCGTCGCTATGCTGGACTACTTCGACCCCGACGAAGACAGCCATATCGAAATCAGCGACAACCTGTTTGACCTCGATCAGTCGCATCAGTTCACCGTCGTCGTCATGGGCGAAGAAATGACCGTCTACGTCGATGGCGAGATTGTATTTGAGCGTGTGCAGGTTGTGGAGCGTGAAGGCGGCTTCGGCGTAGCACTCGTCGGTGCAGGACGCCGCGCCTCCTGTGAAGCGGACAATGTCTGGGTCTACAGCCTCGACGGGCTGGAATTCAGCGGTGGCGGCGACAACGGCGGTGGCGATAACAACACTGGCGATGTCTGCACCGTCACACCCGTTGGCAACTCCGTCAACGTGCGCAGCGGCCCCGGCACAGAATTCGCGGTGCAATCAACCCTGAACTCTGGTGATGTAGCCGTTGCCGACGGCCAGACGACAGCGGCGCTGGGCGCGGTCTGGTGGCGCTTGGAGGATGGCGGATGGGTGCGCAATGACACCGTGGAAGAAAGCGGCCCCTGTAGCGACCTGCCCACCGTCACCCCGTAATCTTCCCACTGGCGTTCATCTTAACACGTAAGGGTACAGCGATGCCGCTGTGCCCTTTTTGTGCGAGTGGGGAGTTTCGCGGATATTTTTCGTGTAGGGACGTTCAATTGAACGTCTATGTAATCCTGAATCTCATCACTCCCCTTTTTGTTAAGAACTCCGCTATCTCCCCTTACAATTTCCAAACAAATGGCGGCAGTCGCCAGCGCCATCTTAACGTTATGTTATAATGACCGTATGGTGTTGTAATGGAAGGTCTCACGATGTCTATAAGTAGTGGTTGGGACAACGACGAAAAAACAGTACTTCTATCGGTATATCCAAGACAGTGGGAATGGAACGAAGAATATCGCTCAGTAGCCGTCATCAACACGCTGGTTGAATCCGTTTCTCACGAGGTTGCCGTCATCAATGATCTGACGGAAACCATTCAACTGCCGCCCGCCGCTTTCATGCATCTGCGGGCGCTGCTGGTCAACCGCCATCCGCGTATCTGCTGCACCGTGCTGGTCGGGATGCGTCCCGGCGTCCGCGAAATGTGGATGGCGTTCGAGGAGTTGTACCGCCCATCGCTGCGCTACAAAACCTACATGTCAGCCTGCTCAGTCGATGAAGCGCGCAGTTTACTCTCTCGCATGGTCGTACCTGCAAAAAAGGGATGATACCGCGAGGCATCATCCCTTAATTTAATCTCCATATCCGCGAAGTGCTTACGACCCCTGCGCCAGGGCGTCGCTGATCCGCTTTCTCATCGTGCCCTGCACATCCAGCAGGCGGAACAGGAATTCGCGCACATCATCGACTTTGGGCAGCGGCAGTTGGCGCAGCGGCGTCATGAAGCTCGTCGTCAGCCCACCCTCGGAGATGATGTTATTAAAGGTATTCACCATGCCGTTGAACTGCTGTACGACGACATTCAGGTAATTTTCCTCGCCCGTCACCTTCCAGAATTCCACCGCCGCCAGCACCGATTCCATCCAGTGGATCAGGTCACCCACCTTGTAACGATAGTCAGGGTCGGCGGTCAGCTCGCGTTCCTCAATCTCGTTGAGGATTGCCCGCACCCGTTCAACCGTTTCACGCGGCTGCATATCAAACGGCAGTTGGCAGTCTTCGATATACTGCGCGAAGTTAAAGAAGTCCGGGCGGCGGATGTCGCTCGGCTTTGCATTGATTTCGTTGTGGTTCTGCTCGGTGAACAATTCCCGCCGCATCTGTTCCATACGCACCGCCGGGTCTTGCCGTTCATCAGCGTTGAGGTAGCGGTTGGCGTGCTTCTCAGTCATGAAGGTGTTGATCGTGTAGTGTCCATCGAACACCGGCAGCACGAACGAGTCGATCACCGCCTTGCCGATCATCGAGTCCTTGAGGAACCCGCGTGAGCCTGCCACCAGCAGGTTCTTGGACAGCAGTTCATTCACCCGCAGCAGCACCCATGACTTCAGCATCGTGCCGTGAAATTGCAGGAAATTGCCGCCGTTGAACACCATGGCGCGGTGGAACACAAAGTCAATGAACGCCGCCTGAATCGTGATGTTGTACATCTGGCGGAAAACATTGCTGAAGTTGATCGGGTTTTCGCCGAAGATGCGCTTCTTGGACAGGTGCTCAATCGCCTGTGGGATGGATTTCTTCAGAAGCTGCACGCCGACGTAGGTGCATTGATACTTGCTGGGTTTCGCATCGCCATGCGCTGGATGCTCAGGCCGTGACCAAGCCATCACAGCGTAAGCTGGCCGTCAATCTCAACTTTGGTCAGCACCATGTTTTCGAGCACATGCGGGTGCAGCCGTTCCCAACTGTGGGTGCCGCTGCGCGGCACCGTGAACAGCGACAGTGAGCGCGGGCCATTCTGTTCGGGGTCAATCTTGGCGACTACGATGTGATAATCACCGTGAAACGAATTGTTGATTAACCACTTATTGCCCTTGATGTGATACTGGCGTTCATTCGGGTCATCAGACACAGGCGTTGCCGTCGTGCGCACACTCAACAGGTCTGAACCTGTATGCTCCTCCGTCCAGCCCAGCGTGAAAATGCCATCCTTGCACTTTTCCGCCAGCTCATATTCCTCGGCAGCCAGCAGCAGTTGGTACGCCAGCAGGCTGGCGCCCGCAGCAATCAGATAACTGGGTTCATTATCGAACAGTTCCGTACTCATGCGCATGGCGCTGAGCAGGTTGAACTCTGGGAAGATGCGGTCATAAACCTGATGCATGACGCGGCGGATGTAGTCGAAGTCTACAATCTTGCCAAAATTTGGGTCCTGAATGAGCACGATGACGCTCCCTTTCTGTAACATTACTGGATGGACTAAACGGGTGTGGCACACACAGCGTTTGCTCATACTTTCACAAGAATAACCCTATGATAGCGAATAAGTGACGGATTCGGAATAGGGAGCGACGGTGAGGGTTATAGAGCACAGTGACGCAGGCGAATAGCACTTCTTCTAGGATAGATGTACATTTAGCAGCAAATACATAAGATTTTGACGATAGGAGATTTATTCGTGAAGCTGGAAAATAAAGTAGTGTTGATTACAGGCGCGGCCTCCGGCATCGGGCGTGCCGCCGCGCTGATGATGGCCGCCGAGGGCGCGCGCATCATGGTCTCGGACGTGAACAGCGCGGGCGGCGAGGAAACCGTACAGTTAGTGCAGGCGCAGGGCGGCGAAGCCCATTTCTGCCGCGCCGATGTCTCGCAGGCGGCAGAGGTCGAAGCGCTGCTCCAGGCCACGCTCAGCGCCTGTGGCAAACTGGACTGCGCCGTCAACAACGCGGGCGTCGGCGGCACGCTGGCGCGCACCCACGATCAGACTGAAGAGGTCTGGGATTTGGTGATGAACGTCAACCTCAAAGGCGTCTGGCTCTCGATGAAGTACGAACTGCCGCACATCGTCGAGGGCGGCGGCGGCTCGATTGTCAACATCGCATCACTCGCGGGACTCATCGGCTTCCCCTACGGCCAAATCTACAGCGCCAGCAAACATGGCGTGCTCGGCCTGACCAAAAGCGCGGCGCTGGAATATGCGCGGCGCGGCGTGCGCGTCAACGCCGTCTGTCCGGGCTTCACCGACACGGCGATGGTCGATAAAATGGAAGGCGCGGCAGCCCGTTCGCTCCAAGCCAATCTCGCCGTCCACCCGATGAAACGTCTCGGCACACCGGACGAAATCGCGGCGGCGATACTCTGGTTGTGTTCCGATGACTCCTCATTCGTCAACGGGCACGCACTGGCCGTTGATGGGGGTGCCGCCATCCAGTAAAATGGCCGTTCCACCCGCTGCACCAACAACACATCTGTAGGGCTATAGCGCCGCTGTGCCCTGTCCGTACCTCTAGAGCAATCTCAAAGCACCAGCACCCTTCGACAGAGTAGGCTATGAGGAGTTGACCAGCATGAACCAGGCAGACGTGGAAGCTTTTGTAGAGCAGCTTGACGACGTTCAGCGCGAAGAAAACTACGGGTACATCTTCTACTTCGTGGGCGACGACCATCGCCTGCCGTTTGTCACCATCGCCAATTCCGACAGTGACTACGACAATGTCTCCAACCTGAACCGTGAAGGCGTCTTCCGCGTCAACATCGGCGTCAGCCGCAAAACCTTCAACGCCCTGATTGGTGATTCCACTGCCCAGCAAGTCGATTACAGCGTGCTGGACGTGTTCCTGCCGCATCCAGACTACGCCAAACAGCACTTCATCTGCATTTTGAGTCCTTCGACGCGCAGCGACGAAACCACGAAGGAACTGATGCGCGAGGCGCACGCCATCGCCGCCGCCCGCCGCGACAAGCGCAGCAGCTAACCGGTAATCGCTAGAGTTCTCACAGCATTTTGTAGGGGCATAGTGCTGCTATGCCCTTAGAAACCGAGCAGCAAACAATGGGCGAAGAAGAAACCAAACCGTTTGGACGCAACACCTGTCACATCTGCGGCAGTGTGGATTTTGAATGGGGGCATCTGCTAACCAGGCGCAGTGAAAACACCTACTACGTCAGCGATGACCGCAGCACCATGCAGAAGTTTCTGGGCACGGGCTTAAAAACCGTCCGCGCGCCGCCGCCTGACGCAATAACATGCAGTTCTTCACCGTGCCCACGTCCAAACGTAAGAACGAATAAGAAACCGCCTTTCGATAACTTTCGGGGTTCTGTTGACAAATATAATTAGCCTCGCGATAAAACTACGCGATGACAAATGGCGAAAACTAGTTCTTTTGTAGCGCCAATAATGTACCGCTATACTCGTCTAAATGATGCCCTATCAAGAGAGACAACATGATGCTGCTGAATAATGTCCTGCACTGGATAAGTCTGGGAATGATTTTCTTCTATGCTATCGCTTGTCTGGTCCGTCCGAGGTTTGTTGCGCCCAAGATGGGGCAAGTTTTGACCACAGGAAGAGGGGTGAGCGAATTTCGCATCCTGCACGGCGGCTTTTTTCTGGGGACGGCACTTTTCACGCTCTACGCCAATCATCCGCTGGTTAATCAGGCGTTTGGATGGTCATTGATCGGCGCGGGTCTCGTCCGTATCGCTGCCATTCCTGTAGATCGCCCACCCATCCCGCTGAGCCTGATGGGAGCCGTTACAGAGATTGTGCTGGGAGTTTTCATGCTGCTTTAGCCATTTTTGACCATAAGTCGAGCGATTTAAAGGGTACAGAGATTATGACCACGAGTGATGCTTTACACTGGATAGGGGCAGTTTCGCTGCTGCTGTATGGACTCGCCAGCGCGCTGAAACCACGTTGGATAGCGGGCTTGATGGAAAATGGATTCAGTTCGGGGCACGGGGTCAGCGAATTTCGGATAGCGCACGGCGGAATAACTGGCCCACTCTTCGCCCTGTATGTCAATCATCCGCTTGTGTTTCAAATGCTGGGCTGCGCGTGTCTTAGTGCGGCAGCGGTTCGCCTTCTCGCCTATCTGCCAGACCGCCCGAAACTGACCATCGATTATGGGCTTTTCCTGCTTGCGGAAATCGTGGTGGGAATTTTTCTGATAGCGAATCCTTCCTGAGCCAAAGGTCAGGGTAAGGTTAATCACCGCAGGTAAGGCCAGAAGGCGTGTTCGCTTCAGGGCAGGCAAGTCCGCGCGCGCAAATGTAATGAGGGTCAGAATATCCAGCTATTCGGCACGAGCGAGAAATGAAACTGCTCTCTATCACGGCTAACAGACAAAATACAGGAATTCAGGCGTTAGCTGGCAGTAGTACCAGCGCGGTGTCACGCCGTACCACGCAAAGACCTCCATACCAGCCGTCGGGCGTGTGGTCATTTCGATCTCCCTGATGGGTGTTCCCCATGTGAACCAATCACCATCCAGAAAGACCCATATGGTCTGCGTATCCTCGCTATAGATCAGCGTCCCACTTGTGGACACTTCAGCGGGTACGCCAGCAACTGCCAGCCAATCTCCAAGATCCACATCCAGGCAGTTCGTAAAGTACAGCGTTACAGCCTCTTCATATACCTGGAAATCAACTTCCAGATCACACTGCTGCGGAGACACAAAGAAAAATCTTGCGTTGTAGTCATCGGCTGCTTCCATACGCTGCTGTTCATACCCTACGCTGGCCAGTCTCGCCAGAAAATCAGCACCGTTCCTATACATTTCGAGGCACCTCATACCAGCAGGGAAATGCGCAGCCCTCGAATCCCTGAAAAGCGGCGGGGGGTGCGGCTGTGGTGCCCATCGTCATGGCCATGCCGCCGCACAGACTGAAGCTAAGAGCCATCGTCAAACCGATGCGCAGCAAAAAGCGCAGCATAACGCTCCTCTGTCCGGCACAATACTGCGATACCCATCGCAGCCGAAAAAGATGGGCCGTGAACCCACATCCTGAATAATAGGTGATGAGATGCTCCGCTGACTTGACGCCCGCCTGACGCTTGCCCACTTTTCCGGCTTCTATGAAAAAAGTTGTCAAAATCACACACATTGACCGAAATGAAGATACAATTCATCATAACGATTTTAGGCCATTGTTTGTTTACTGCGGTGGACTGCTGGTTTTTAGGGGATATACATGATCGGGCGCACACTCGGCACTTATCGCATTATCGAAAAAATCGGCATGGGCGGCATGGCAACCGTCTACAAGGCTTACGACGCCAACACAGATCGTCACGTCGCTGTCAAAATCCTGCCGGAATATCACAGCAAGGACAGCGAATTTTACGAGCGTTTCCGCCGTGAAGCGCGCGCCATCGCCAGGCTGGAACACCTCAACATCCTGCCCGTTCATGCCTATGGCGAAGAAGAAGGCACGGCCTACCTCGTCATGCGCTACCTGCCGACGGGTACACTGTCCGAGCGCATTCGTCAGGGTAAAATGCCCTACGATGAAATCAGCCGCCTCCTTAAACAGATTGCCAGCGCGCTCGACTACGCCCACGAACAGGGCGTGCTGCACCGCGATGTCAAACCCAGCAACGTCCTGCTGGACGAAAAGGGCAACGCCTATCTCACCGACTTCGGGCTGGCGCGCATGGTCGAATCCACCAGCGACCTGACGGGCAGCAACATGCTCGGCACGCCGCAGTACATGAGTCCCGAACAATGTCAGGGGCGCAAGGACATCACCGCCGCCAGCGACATTTATTCGCTCGGCGTCGTGCTGTACGAAATGGTCACGGGTGAAACGCCCTTTCAGGCCGAAACACCGCTGGCGGTCATCCACATGCAGTTGAGCGAACCGCTGCCCCCGCCGCGTTCGCTGCGCCCCGACGTGCCCGAAGCCGTCGAAAGCGTCATCTACAAGGCGCTGGCCAAACAGCCGGAAGCGCGCCACAAAACCTGCATGGCCATGTCTGAAGCCTTCGACAAAGCGGTTGCCAGCATCCCGCCGCCAGCCCCCGTGAAGCAGGCGGCCAGCGCCGATCCTGATACCGTAGTGGGCAAAAAGATGCCGCAGCTTCCCGACGAACAGACCGCCGTCCTCCCCAGGACCAAAGTCAGCGCCCCACCGTCCGGGCGTCCCTTCCCCATGTGGGCCATCGTCGTGGCACTTCTCGCGGTGCTCGGTGTGCTGGCGCTGCTGGCGTCCGCTATCCTCAATACACCATCCACCCCCACAGAAATCGCCGCCGCCACCGAACTCGTCACGGAAGCCGCCACCGAAGCCGCCACCGAGGCCGCCACCGAAACGCCTACCGCAGCGGACACAGAGACTCCCACGCCAACCGAAGCAGCCGCCGAGGCATCTCCCACCGAGGATACGCAGGCCGCCCTCGCGCCCACAGTTCCGCCAACCAGCGTCAATGAACAAAGCGTGCGCGTCATCGGCCAAAATCAGGACATGCTGTCGGTAGCCTTCAGCAATGATGGGCGCTGGCTGGTCTCCGGCGGCGCAGACAGCACCTTGCGCGTCTGGGAGGTCGCCACAGGCAACGAACTTATCAACATTCCGCTGGGCGACGAACAATTTGTGATTGCAGCGGCCTTCAGCCCCGATGGACGCTTTTTCGCGGCGGGCGGGCTGGACGTGCGCCTGTCGATGGCCGATACCCTCACCGACGGCGCGGCGTCCCCCATCATTGAGATACCGGGGGGTGTCGTGCGCGGCATCGCCTTCAGCCCCGACAGCCAGTATCTGATTTTCGGCGGTGATAATCAGGTGCTTGAGGTTTACCGCGTCAACGACGGCACCGACGCCCAACTGCTGCACCAACTCGAAGGGCAGGCGCGCGGCATCAACGATGTGGCCTTCAGCCCCGATGGCGAACTCATGGCGGCGGGCGGCGGCTACGAAGATGGACAGGTGCTGCTGTGGGAACTCTCGACGCACGGCAATAGGGTGCTGGACACAGGCACAGACTTTGTCGACTCGCTGGACTTTAGCCCCGACGGGCTGCGGTTGGCGGTGTCGGCGGGCGGGGTGCTGGAGGTATGGAACGTCATTACAGCTACGCAGGTGACCATCCTCAACGTCGGGGCTTACGCCGCGACCTACAGCCCTGACGGACGTTTGCTTGCGACGACTTACGACGGCGGCATGATCAGCCTGGTGAGTACGGCGAACTACGAAGAGGTTGCCCAGTTGAGCGGCCATACCGTCACAGCGCGCGACCTTGCCTTTAGCCCCGATGGCACGCTGCTGGCTTCTGCCGCTGAAGATGGTATCCGCTTGTGGTCGGTGAGCCAGTACGCCGAAAACATCCCGCTGCCGCCAGCGCTGCCCACTGCCGAAGTCAGCTCAACACAGGTTGACACCAACGCTATGATGCTGGATATTGAGCACAATACCCTCGGCGTTGACTACGGCCCCGGCGGCGCGCGTATCGCTTTCGGCGCGGCAGACGGCATGGTGCGGCTGTGGACGCCTTCGATTGGCGAACTGCTGACGCTGAACGCGGGGGACGATCTGGTCTCTAACGCGGTCATCAGCCCCAACGGTCTGCTCATGGCGTCGGCGGGCAATAACGCGGTGCGCCTGTGGGATTTGCGCACCAACCGTCAGGTGCTGGTCGTGGACAGTGAAGATGTGCGCATGTTGGCGTTCAGCGCCGATAACCAGACCTTCGCCTTCGTGGACGGCAGCAATGTGGTTCATGTCTGGACGCTGCTGACCAGCCGGGAACTCTACACGATTGAAGATTTTACGGACGGGGTGGGCGGTATAAGTTTCAGCCCGAACGGTGCGCAGTTGGCAGTGTCGGGCGGCTACGGGAACGGACAGATTCGCATTTACAACGCTGCCGATGGTCAGCTTGCGTCGACGCTTGACACGGGGCTGAATGCGGCCTATGGCATGACCTACAGTTCCGATTCTACGATGATCGCCATCGCCGACGGCAACAACATCGTCACGATTCTCGATGCCGCCACCAACGAGCCAATTGCGACTCTCGCCAACGGTGCCTATGCCTGGATGTTCAGCCCGGATAACACGCAGATTGCGGCGGGCGGCGAAGACGGCAGCATCTATATCTATGACGCGCGCACAGGCGAACTAATCAACACCCTGACCGGCCACACAGCGGTAATCGAAAGCCTGTCCTACAATGCCGATGGGACGCAGTTGGTTTCCACCAGCGAGGATGGTACGGTCAGACTGTGGGATTTAAGCAGCGATGACTGACGACCACTTCACCGCACACGACGAAGAAGAAACGCAGCCCCTCGCGCGCAGTACCTGTCATATCTGCGGGGGGACGCTGTTCACCTGGGGTAAAGCCGCCAGTTATGCCAGTGCGGGCACAGCGTTCGTGGACGACAAACATAATCTGCTGTTCCCGCAGGGCGAACGGCTGCGCGTGCGTATGTGCCAGCGCTGCGGCAACATTCAGTTCTTCGTGGATTTGCTGGACAAGGACTAACACGCTATGACTATCAAGGGCATCGTCTTCGACATCGGCGGCGTGCTGGAAATGACGCCCAACCTCAACATCACCGAGCAGTGGGAGCAAAAGCTAGGGATTCCCGCCGGAGAGATGGACAAAAAACTCTACGCGGTGTGGAAGGGCGGCAGCATCGGCACCATCACCGAGCAGGATGTCCACAACGGCATCCGCGACATCATGGGCCTGACAGAGGCCCAGGTCAACGCCTTCATGGCGGACATCTGGAAAGAGTATCTCGGCACGCTCAACGTGGAGTTGTTCGAGTACTTCCGCAGCCTGCACCCACAGTATAAAACCGCCATTCTCAGCAACAGCTTTGTCGGCGCGCGCGAGAAGGAGCAGCAGGCTTACGGCTTCGCGGACATCTGCGACTTCATTATCTATTCGCACGAAGTCGGGATGCAAAAGCCTGACCCGCGCATCTACGCCCTGACCTGTGAGCGCCTCGCCCTGCCGCCTGCCGAGGTCATCTTCCTTGATGATCGGCAAGGCGCCATAGACGCCGCCCTCGCCACTGGTATTCACGGCATCCTCTTTAAGGACACTGCGCAAGCCATCCACGACATCGAAGCCTGCATCCGCGCCAACGCTGTTATCAGGTGACACCGTATTTAACCTTTTTCAGCGACTGTGTTTGCAGTAACAAACCAATCGCTTTACAGTATGGTGTGTCCTTGACGCGCATTGTTGGTAGTCTGCCAGCAAAAATGGAATATCTGGCGCGTCTCCTGAAACCCAAATTGGATAAATGAGTTTTTTGTGCATATTGGCAAGGCTAACTTCATTTTGTATCCACTCTGATTTTGCGGAATTAGACGATATAATCACAATCACTGCTTACCGTTAGCAACAGCTTTCCGAATCGCATATTCCCAATCTTCGCCTAAATGTAACTGTTGATCAATCCAGACTGAAATCCCCGCTGATTCCAATTCTGCCCTCAAGCGATTTGCAAATTCGCGATCACTGCGCGCGTAGCTGATAAAAACGTGTGACATATCAACCCCTTCCTGTTACACATTTAAACAAATTATACACTATGTGGTGTACCATTTTTGTTAAAACCAAATTCTAAAAGCATAATTGGGAATGATCGGTTGGGACAAATGTTTCGTGGATTTGCTGGACAAGGACTAACACGCTATGACTATCAAGGGTATCGTCTTCGACATCGGCGGCGTGCTGGAAATGACGCCCAACCTCCACATCACCGAGCAGTGGGAGCAAAGCTAGGGATCCCGCCGGAAGATGGACAAAAACTCTACGAGGTGTGGAAAGGGCGGCAGCATCGGCACCATCACCGAGCAGGATGTCCACAACGGCATCCGCGACATCATGGGCCTGACAGAGGCCCAGGTCAACGCTATGGCGGACATCTGGAAGAGTATCTCGGCACGCTCAACGTGGAGTTGTTCAGTACTTCCGCAGCCTGCACCCACAGTATAAAACCGCCATTCTCGCCATGGCTTTGTCCGGCGCGCGCGAAGAACATGAGCTTACGGCTTCGCGGACATCGCGACTTCATTATCTATTCGCACAAAGTCGGATGCAAAAGCCTGACCCGCGCATCTACGCCCTGACCTGTAGGCGCCTCGCCCTGCCGCCTGCCGAGGTCATCTTCCTTGATGATCGGCAGGGCGCGATAGACGCCGCCCTCGCCGCTGGTATTCACGGCATCCTCTTTAAGGACACTGCGCAAGCCATCCACGACATCGAAGCCTGCATCCGCGCCAACGCCTGAGCCACACCCTTACAGCCTTCACCTTTAGCTGAAGGCGGCAGCAAACCACACAAAATCATCGGCATAACGGCAGGTGATGAGTGAATAATTCGTGAATCATGCCGCGTGCCACGCTCTGCTACGACATTTTTATCATTCGCCGTGTCCTTCGGTGTTATAGTGAAGCTATATCATTATCCGCAACGGACTCATCCTTATGAAACGCAACCTTGAATATGCACAGATGTTTAAACAGCGCCTATACGATAAAATACAGGCGCTGTTGGACGAATTCGCGGAAGGACGGCTGAACCGCGACCAGTTTCATGCGTTGTACGAGCGTTACAACAGCCGCCTGCAAATCGTAGATCACGCGATCCTCAGCGGCAACCCCGATGCCGTCGAAATCGCTGAAATGGGGCCGACAACGCTGCAAGTGCGCGAGGAAACCGAAGCCAAAGCGCTGGGGCTGGTGATTTACCACAATACGCAGGGGACAATTATCGAGACGCTGGGAAGTTTTAACGTCGAAACCCGCCATGTCCTGCCGCCGCTGCTGCAATTCGTGCGCACGCCGCAGGAAACACGGATCACCCATGTCGCCGAACAGCAGTGGCTGGTGTTCGTCGCTGGCCGCTACACGACGATTGTGACGCTGTTTAAACACGAACCCTCACGGATGCAGACCCACGAAATGGAACGCCTGCATCGCGACTTTGAGGACGCCAATCACTATGCTTTTGAGCGCGGTGCGCTGGACGCCAACACGCTCGGTTATCCATTTGTGGCCTTTGTGCAGAAAAAGCTTGGGAAAGCCTGATGACTATGAGCGACGCAAATACCAAAACCATCAATTTTATCGCCCAGATTAAAATCAAAATCGACAGCCTCTTGAAGGAATTCGCGACGGGCAAGCTCAACCGTGACCAGTTCCACGCGGTTTACGAGCACTACAGCAGCCAGCTGCGCATAGCGGAACAGGCGCTGGGCGATGGCGCAGAAATGGCCGCGCTGGACTCTCCGGCGACGGTGGCCATCCTGGAATCGCGCATGGGCAAGGCGCTCGGCGTCGTGATTTACAACAACAAAAGTGGCACGATGGTCGAGACTCTAGGCGACTTTGATGTGCCCTCAAGCCGTATCGCCGCCATTCTCAACGACTTCACCATGCTGATTGAAACGGGCAAGGCGGTGGAACATCGCATCGAGAAGGTGGATGCCTCGCACTGGCTGTTGTTCGTCGGCGGCCAGTACACCACGATTGTGACGCTGTTCAAGAACGAGCCGTCGCTCCAGCAGGCGCGTGAAATGGAACGCCTGCACCGCGATTTTGAGTCAGCCAACCAGCCCTACTTCAAAGGCGCGCACATCGACAGCAGCAAACTGGCGTATCCCTTCCTGGTATTCATCCAGCGTAAACTCAAGCAGTCGTAGCAAGTTGAAGGTAGAGGGGTACAGCGCTTCTAAAATTTACGAGTGGGGAGTTTCGCGGATATTTTTCGTGTAGGGATGTTCAATTGAAAGTCCACGTAACCTTGAATCTCACCACTCCTCCAATATTTGCCCAAACTGAACACATGTGCTAAATTAGTGCTTGGAGGTGAAGTATGCCCCAATCACTAAAAACAACACTCGACTTTCTTGACGAACTGCGCTTCAACAATCACAAGACCTGGTTTGATGAAAACCGTAAACGCTATCAGCAGGCGCGTGCTGCCTTTGAAACCCTCATCAGCGAGGTGATGCAGCGCTTTGAGACCGTAGACGATTTAGGCAGCACAACCGTCGCGGACTGCATGTTCCGCATCAACCGCGATGTGCGCTTCTCAAAAGACAAATCCCCCTACAAGACTCAGATGGGCGCGCTCATCGCCAACGGTGGGCGCAAAGCCAGCGGGCGCTCGTATTATGTCCACATCGACCCGACGGGTTCATTTCTGGCAGGCGGCGCTTACGCCCCATCGCCGCCGCAGCTTCTCGCTATCCGGCGGCACATTGCCAACCATCCCAGCGAATTCAATGACATCCTTGCCGACAAGGATTTCGTGCGTTACTTTGGCACGATGCAGGGGGAAAAGCTGAAGACTACGCCCAAAGGCTTCGAGGCCGACCATCCGGCGCTGGAACTGCTCAAATACAAACAGTTCCTCGCGTCCCACGCGCTGCGGGAGGCACAGGTACTGTCGGATGATCTGGTGCCGCACATCATCGACGTGTTCCGCGCCATGAAACCTTTTGTCGGCTTTCTCGCGGACGCGCTCGGCTAAAGGTTCTCCTCCACCAGCGCGCGCTGCGGAAACACCAGCCGCTCCGGTGAAGTCATGCCGCGTTCCAGCAGCACACGGTTAGCGCGCTCAAAGTCGGCGTGCATGTCACGAACACGGTTGATTTGCAGGTTCGCGGGTTCCTGCGAGAAGTGGACAAGCGTCAGCGCGCTTTCGCCCAGCACCAGCAGCAGCCAGTGCCCGCCCTTGACCTCTTTGCGCGCCGCGCCCGACTTGGGACGATTGGGCATCGACCACAGGGTGCGCAGGATGTTGATTACAGTAGGGCCATCGGGCGGCTGTTTGCCTCCCCAGATCAGCGGCTTGGGACGATTATGCAGGAACACCAGATAGTACAGGGCGTGCGCTTCAAAGTGATCAATCAGGAAGCGCGTGTGCCCCGGCGCGGCCACCGCTTTCCACGCCTCGCTGCCGGGATCACGCTGCATCAGACGCTCAATGATGCTGCGCTGTTCACCATAGCGTGCATAGACCGCGTTGAACTGCGCCCGGTTGATCTTTCCCTGCGAAAACTCGCTGGCGGCGTTTTCCATCTTCTGCCGCAGCACTTCTAACGCCTCAGCAGGATTGTTGGGCAAAGAAATGGGCAGCGGCGTATGGGCCTCAGCAGGCGGCGGGGCATTAGGAACGGGAGGGGCTTTCTCTGGAAACTCCGTAGGTGGACGGCTGGGACGAATTGGCGAGCGCATAGGCCCGGAGTCTTCCGACGGTGGCTTTGGAGGCTGCTCGTTCACGGTTTGATCTCAATAAATCCAGGACAAATGAATTGTAATTAGCATATCACAGTTTGTAACATGGGGAAACTTGAGGTAAAGATGGGGCTGTTGCGACCATCGCCTGCTTTTTCCCCGATGATCGCCGGGATAAACGGAGAACAGTCACATGCCCCAAATGGAAATCACAACAACCTTAGTCGTAAAGGCGCGTGCCGATTGGCGCCAGTGGTTAGCAGACAATCATGCGACAGCACAGGAAATCTGGCTGCTCTTTCCTGCTCGCGATTCAGGCAAGCCGGGCATCCCCTATGTGGAGGCGGTGGAAGAGGCCCTGTGCTTCGGCTGGATTGATGGCATCGCCAAACGTATGGACGACGAGTACCGGGCGCAGCGCTTCACACCACGCCGTCCCAACGGCAACTGGACCGAACTGAACAAGGAACGCGCACGGAGAATGATGGCCAGCGGCTTGATGACGGAAGCCGGGTTAGCCAAACTGCCGGACTTATCGCTGGATGCCTTTCGCATCGCCGAGGATATTCTAACGGCGTTGCAGGCTGACGCTCAAACGTGGCAAAACTTCCAGAACTTTCCGCCGCTGTATCAACGCGTTCGCATCCGTTTTATCGAAGACTCGCGCGGGCAGCCTGCCGAATTCCAGAAGCGGCTCGATAAGTTTCTCCATAAGACGCAGCAGAATCAGAGGTTCGGCGGCAGGCTGGAATAGGCGCTCTGGGTTGCGCGCATACCCTGTGATGCGGTATATACGGCATTTTAGTCACACGAGGGGATTTCATTATGCGCGCACGTTTACGCGACTTAGGCATCAGCATCGGGCAGCTTCCCACAGGAAAATACAACGCGATCACCGATGTTCCCGGTGTCACCGTCGGCCACAGCACCGTAATCTACGACGAACCGCGTGTCTCGCGTACCGGAGTCACCATCATCCACCCGCGCCCTGAACCAGTTTGGAGAAACAACTGCTTCGCCGGATTTCACTCGTTCAACGGCAACGGCGAGATGACCGGGATTGCATGGATGGAGGAATCGGGCACCCTGATTTCATCCATTGGCCTCACCAACACCCATCAGGTCGGCCTGGTGCGTGATACGCTGGTCTCTCACGCGACGACACACGGCTATCGCGCGGGTTTCCTGCTGCCT
>JAXLWC010000006.1:0-128922 GCA_046328675.1 Anaerolineae bacterium | reverse complement strand
AGCACCCCCACCACATCATAAAGCGACAGATCGGCAGGCAAATCCCGCGCGCGGATGCATCCCTCCTTCACGACGCTGTCAGGGATATACGGCAGCAGCGCGTCGATGAATTCCGCGCGACCTGGCGCGGGCTGACCGCGTAAGCGGCTGGCGTGCGCCGCCGCAACAGCTATCGCAATGGTTCCCGCGATGCCTTCAGGATGGCTGTGCGTAATTTGCGACGACAAACGCGCCTGCTCGACTACAAGCTGCATGTCATCAGCGAAGTATGCCCCCAGCGGTGCAACACGCATGGCCCCGCCGTTGCCATACGACCCGCCCTTAAAAATCTGCGGCGCGATTTCCCGCCAGTTCCTGCCCGCCTGCATCTGTATCATCAGGTGGCGCGCGCCCATGCCGTAGCCGCGTCCGCGATCAAAATGCAGCGCGAAGTTGTGTGCCAGTTTGTCCTGATCGATATGCTGAAACTGGCGCAGCACCGAATATATGGACAGCGCCATGTTGGTATCATCCGTCCAGTGCCAGGGCGCTATGAACAACACGCGCATCTTGAGATAAACCGGTGCTTTCTCACGATGTCCCAGCTCGTAAAAGCCGCCAAACGCATCCCCCACCGACAACCCCTCAAGTGCTGCCCGCGCGCGGGCTAACCGTGCTTCGGGTGTCGAATCCAGGGGCATCACGCCGTCATCTCCTGCACTAGTTTGATCAGTTCCAGGCCATCCGGCAGCCGTTCACGCCACAAAATCGCGGGGTCCAGCGCAAAACCGGACAGCAGACGCGATACCACCCGCCCCTGTTCATCCTTTGCCAGACGGCGATAGCGTCCATTGCTTTCCAAAGCATAAATGTCAGCCTCTTCGCGCAGCGGATCAAACAGCCAGTACTCGCGCACACCAGCCGCCTCATATTCGCGCAGCTTGTCGCCGTGATCGCGCCCATCGCTTTCCGGCGAGACAATTTCCACGACAATGTCAGCAGCCCCGTCGATATAAGTATCTTTAATACGATCCAGGTTTTCGTTGAAAATCACCATTAAATCAGGCTCACGTCTGGGGAATTCATCGCCAACATTCATCGGCACGCCCGCTAGGAGTAACCTGCCAATTGAACGCACGCCCAATAACAGGCGCAGTAACGCGCTCAGAAACGATAGTATCTCCTGATGTTGGGTGTTATTCGTCACGACAACCTCCACGTTGCCCATGATGTATTCGGCATGAACCTCCGCAAACTGCTTCAGGAATTCCTCAAAGCTGATTCCGACTGCCGCATACTGTTTTTGTACGTCAGGCGCTTCCATAGCCAATCTCCCATTTCTATCCATCACCAGTATAATGCTCAACATCAATCACTGAAAACTGACAACTGATAACTCCCATGCGAATCGTTATTAAACTCGGTACCAGCACACTCACGGGCGGCACACCGCACCTCAACAAGCAGCGCATCCTCGAAATGGTGCAGCAGATCGCACGCCTGCACGCGCAGGGCCACGAAATCACGCTCGTTTCCTCCGGCGCGGTGGCTGCCGGGCGTGAACGTCTCGGTTTCCCCGAACTCGCGCGCGACATCCCTGCCAAACAGATGTTGAGCGCCATCGGGCAAAGCCGCCTGATGCACATCTATGAAGACCTGTTTGACATCTTCGGCATCGTCGTGGCGCAGGTGCTGCTGACGGGCGACGACCTCGACATCCGCACGCGCCGCTTCAACGCCCGCGAAACCCTGCTGACGCTGCTCAACCACCACATCGTGCCCATCATCAACGAGAACGACACCACCGCCACCGAGGAAGTCCGCGTCGGCGACAACGACAACCTTTCCGCGCGGGTAGCCAGCGCCATCGAGGCGGACGCGCTGCTGTTGGTCACCGATCAGCCGGGGCTGTTTAGCGCCGACCCCCGCCAAAACCCCAACGCCCTGCATATCCCGCGCGTGGCCGCCATCGACGCTCAGATATGGGCCTTGGCGGGCGCGGCAGGCACGCAGCAGGGCACAGGCGGGATGCTCACCAAATTGCAGGCGGCACAGTTGGCGACGCGCAGCGGTGTGACGACCTATATCGCGCTGGGTACCGCGCCGGATGCGTTGGCGCGCGTGCTGAACGGCGACAGCGACATCTGCACGCGCTTTGACGCGGTGGAAAGCCATCTGGAAACGCGCAAACGCTGGATGCTGCTGGACAAGGCGCACGGCATTGTGCGCGTGGACGCTGGGGCTGCCAGGGCGTTGCTCACGGGGGGCAAAAGTCTGCTGCCCGTCGGCATTACTACCGTAGAAGATACTTTTGAGCGTTGGGAAACGCTGCTCGTCTTAGGGCCGGATGGCAAGCGTATCGGCTACGGGCTGACCAATTACAACAGCGATGACCTGCGCAAAATACGCGGCGTGCAGTCGTCGCACATCAGCGAGGTGCTGGGCTACAGCTACGGCGATACCGTGATTCACCGCAATAATATGGTATTGTTAGAGAAGGAGAGATGAGGAGTTAGCGTCATGGTATTTCAGGAAAAACTCATCACGGCAGACGAGTTTCTGCACATGGAATTTGACGACGGCAAACGCTATGAACTCGTAGACGGAATGCTGGAGGAAATGCCAATGTCTGGTGAAGAAGCCTCAGAACTTGGTTTAATCATCGGCACCTATATCGCATCCTATGTGCGTGAGCATGGTTTAGGGCGCGTCACGGGTGCGGATGGCGGCTATCTGCTGGATACTAATCCCGATAAAGTGCGCTACCCCGATGTAGGTTTTATATCCCTCCAACGTCTACCGAACAGAGTTCGAGGTTTTGTGGTGGGAGCACCTGATCTGGCTGTGGAGGTCATGTCGCCTACTGATCGACACAGCAAAATCCAGCGTAAAGCGAAAGAATACCTGCGCTATGGTACCAAAATGGTCTGGGTCGTAGACCCCGACGAGCAGATTGTCGAAGTCCACACTTTGTTTGACGCTGAAACGGTGAACATTCGCACGCTTGACCTCAACGGAACACTCGACGGTGGCACAGTGCTGCCCGGTTTTTCATTGGCAGTGAAGGACATATTCAAATAACCCATGCTTACACGCGAAACCATCCTTACAACGCTCGAAAACGCACTTCAGCCGCTGCCTTATGTCCATGCCATGTGGCAGGGCGGCGCGTCCTCGTTTGACCGCGTCGATCAGTGGTCGGACATTGATTTGCAGGTGATCTCCGACGACGAACGCATCTCGGACGTGTTCAAAGTGGTCGAAGACGCGCTGCGTTCGCTTTCGCCGATTGAACTGCGCTACGAGTTCCCACAGCCGACATGGCACGGGCACTTCCAGACGTTTTACCGCCTGAAGGACGCCAGCCCCTTCCTGCTGCTGGACTTCGTGGTGCAGAAGCGCACCAACAACAACCGCTTCTTGCAGCCGGAAATTCACGGCGAGCCGATCATCCACTTCGACAAGGAACATTGGCTGAAAATCCCGCCGCTGGATGTGGAAGCGCATCTGCTGGCGATCCGTGAACGCATCGAGGCCCTGCGCGTGCTCTGCGACCTGTTCACAGTGCTGACGCTGAAGGAAATCCACCGCCACAACAGCATCGAAGCGCTGGCCTTTTACCAGTCGTGGACGCTGCGCCCGCTGGTGGAAGTGCTGCGCATCCAGCACGACCCGGTGCGCTACAACTTCCACACGCGCTACATCCACTATGCCCTGCCGCCAGGAGGTGCTGACCCGCCTCGAACCGCTGTTTACATCGGCAGCGCGCAGGACTTGGAAGCACGCTTCGAGACGGCGAGTGCCTGGTTCCGCGAGGCGCTGGCGCAGGTGGACATGGACGCGGTGCGCGAACGCGTGGAACAGGCGTCCGAGCAGCATTACGGACTGTGATGAAGAGGGATAGACTTGCACTACAAGGATAATCTCTATGACATATGTTGTCGCGATAGTTCCACATGATTTTATAGGCAAGATCAAATGATGTGCCAATGCAAAACGGAAGCTGAAGCAAGGCAAATCGCGGCGGCGAAAAACCCCTTTGCGGTGGCTGGCGGTGAACCAGATGATGACGAAGAGAAAGAAGTTCATACTCTGCAATCATCTGGGAAGGCACATTTAATGACTCTTATGAAGAGTGTCGGTAAGCCATTGGCGTTGTACTATCGTGGCGTGGAATGGACACCTGATGGGGAGTAATGCCAATGACGATGCTAGGCTTTTCGCGTGGGCAGTGTCGCCAGAACATTATGTTTACCTTATGGCAGCATGATAAAGATGAAAAAAGCGGCATCACTATTTTCGGCGTCGGACATTTGGTGCTGCCGAACCTTATCCTGGAGGCAGATGTCTCTTTCACCAGTCATCAACGAGTAGCGAAAATCCCTAAACTCTACATGCCTGCCGCACCCAATTTCGTCGCAGAGGTTATACGGGTATCAACAGTCGTTGAACATCAGGAAGCTAAAGCGCGGCTCTTTTTACGCGGCGGCACACAGGTTGTATGGATTGTTAACTGCGAAAACCAATGTGTGACGGTCTATACCCCTGGCAGTGTACAAACCTATGGAACCGATGATACCTTAAATGGGAGTGCCTTTCTAATCGGTTTCCAGATGGCAGTCAAAGATATTTTCGACAGAAGGTAAAATGTCCATTGAGAATTATGCCTGCCGGGGTTCACCGTGGCGGTGCGGGAGATTTTCGGGAAGTAGGCGATGTTTGTATTCACCATACGAAATTTGCATTTGTCGCCACAAAATTTCGGTGACTATCCTGAGATTGTCTGTCAAAATGTAGATTTACTGTCGCCAAGTCCAAATGGGCGTTTTGTCGGCTCACAAGAAACTGGTTTTCATTGGTATGATTTGAGTCGTGAACGCCTCGCCCATCTCAAAGCAACGTTGGAAAGTTTTGGGGCAGCACCAGAAATTGAAGAACAGCAACTCAAGTTCGACTTTGATGATTGGATACAGTTAGAAGGGGTTGCAGAAGGTTATCAACTTAAAGTCAGCGATGCTTTTGGCATGGGGCTGATTATTTATCGAATTTCCTCTAAGCAGGTACAATCTGCTTATACTAAACCGATTGTTTACAGAGATGAATTATTTCTCAGAGAGTTCAAACAAAAGCCACTAGACACTAAAATGTGGCTTGGTTTTTGTGAATTTTTAGAAGATCAAAAGTTTTGGGCGAGCGTCGATTGGATAGCCGACCCTGAAGTGGCATGGCTAGACGGACTAAGTTATACATTTACAGGTTGCAAAGACGAGCTTACCAAAACACTTGCTGGCAATAACGAACCCAAGTTTGAAAAAGTAGCCAAATTTCTGAACAATTTGCTGAAAACGGATTAACTTATGCTAAACATCGAACAAATTAACCTCACCGACATGGGCGCGCGCGCCAAAGCCGCCGCCCGTGAACTGGCACGCGCCACCACCGAGCAGAAAAACCACGCGCTGCTGGCAATCGCCGACGCCCTCATCGCCCACGAAGCCGACATCCTCGCCGAAAACGCGCTTGACCTCGAAGACGGGCGCGCCAGCGGACTCAGCCCCGCCCTGCTGGATCGCATGAGCCTGCACCAGCGTCTGCCGTCGATTGCCGCCGACGTGCGCAGTGTCGCGGCGCTGCCTGACCCCGTGGGGCACGAGTTCGACGCGCGCACGCTGGACAACGGCTTGCGCATCTCGCGGCGGCGCACCCCCATCGGCGTGATCGGCGTGATTTACGAGGCGCGCCCCAACGTCACCGTCGATGTAGCGGCGCTGACGCTCAAGAGCAGCAACGCGGTGCTTATGCGCGGCGGCAAAGAGATCATGCGCAGCAACATGGCGCTGCTGAAAGTGCTGCGCGCGGCGATGGCCTCGGCAGGTTTGCCCGGCGACGCCATGCAGTACATCGAAAGCACAGACCGCCAGTACATCACCGAACTGCTCAAGCTGCATGACTACGTCGACCTGATTATCCCCCGCGGCGGCGCATCGCTGCATAAACTGTGCCGCGAGAACAGCACCATTCCCGTGATTACGGGCGGCATCGGCATCTGCCATGTGTTCATCGACGAAAGCGCCGACCTCGACAAAGCGCTGCCCATCATCGACAACGGCAGGACGCAGCGCCCGTCTGTATGCAATTCGCTCGATACAGTGCTGGTGCATCACAGGGTCGCCGCCCACATCCTGCCGCGCATCGTGCAGCACCTTGCACCGAAGGGTGTCACCTTCCGCGCCGAGCCGCGCGCCAAAGCGATACTCGACGCTGTAACGCTCAACGGTGTGCGCGAGACTATTCAGGATGCCGGGCCAGACGACTTCGACACCGAATGGATGGCGCTGATTCTAGGGCTGAAGGTGGTGGACAGCTTAGACGAAGCCATTGACCACATCCAGCAGCACAGCATGAACCACAGCGACAGCATCCTGACGCAGAACATGGACAACGCCGCGCGCTTCATCAACGAGGTCGATTCCTCGGCGGTGATGCTCAATGCCAGCACACGCTTTAACGATGGCGGGCAGTTGGGGCTGGGCGCGGAAGTCGCCGTCAGTACGCAGAAGCTGCACGCACGCGGGCCGATGGCGCTGGAAGAACTCACCACCTACAAATGGGTCGTGGTCGGCGATGGACACATTCGCGCATAAAGCGGGTTGGTAGTATACTGCTAGTGATTCAGTTTAATTCTGTCTTATGGGGCATTTATGCTCATTCTGCTGGTCGACAACAGTATCGAAATGGCAACAATGCTTCAGCAAATGCTGGAGTTAGAGGGTCATGAGGTGTTGGTTGGGCGCAGCGGGCGTGAAGGATTGCGACTGCTGCAAGAAAACTCAGCACTACCCGATATGATTCTCAGTGATTTAGCAATGCAGGATATGGATGGCTTTGAGTTCTTGGCCCATGTGCGCCAGCATCCATCATGGATGCCTCTCATATTCATCGCGGTCAGCGGTAACCTCGCTGAGGCTGAACGTGCCGTTGACTTGGGGGCCAACGACTATCTCGACAAACCATTCCGCATTCAAAAACTGCGTGAGTTGTTAAAGAAGTGGCAGCCTACGCAGTAAACAACCCGATAAACATTGTGGCTCATGTTCAAAACGCGTGTATTGTAGGGACGTTCAATTAAACGTCCCGCCAGAAACATTTCATTTGCACCCATGCTCAGCAAGAGTCAACATCGTACGGGCGCAATAGATTGCGCTCGTATAAAATAGGAACACTTATTTTCCGACGCATCTCCTTAGAAGATACTTATGTCAAAAACGCTGATTGTCTTGAATCCCCACGCCGCTGATGGTCGTGCAGGCAAAGTCTGGCACCAGATTGAACCCCTGCTCTGGAACCGTCTCGGTGATCTCGTAGTCGCCATCACCCAGAACCAGAAGGAAGTCGCCGCGCACATCAACGAGGCTTATCAAAGCGGCTTGACGCGCGTGATTTCGATTGGCGGCGATGGCACCAACCACACGCTGATTAACGCGCTGGCAGACCTCAATGCGCGCCACCCCGATGCCCAGATGATTTACGGCATCATCCCCATCGGCACAGGCCGCGATTGGGCACGCACCATCAAAATCCCCTTCAAAATGGAAGAAGCCGTCGATTGGATTACCAGCGCCGTTCCTCGCCCCACCGACATCGGCCTGCTCAAATTTGACGACCAGCAGGAATACTTCCTCAACATCTCCAGCGCAGGCGTCAGCGGCGAAGTCGCGCGGCGCGTCAACGAAGCCCACAAACGTCCCTGGACGTTCCTGCAAAAGACGGTGGAAGCCCTGTTGACCTACACCCCGCCTGTGATGCAGATTCGCCTTGACGGTCAGGACTGGTACGAAGGACGCGCCTTTATCCTCACAGTCGCCAACGGCACAACCTTCGCGCACGGCATGAAAATCGCCCCCAACGCGGTGATTGATGACGGCATGTTTGACATCGTGCTGGTCGAGCACATGTCACGCCCCCGTGTGCTCTCGGCGCTGCGCATGGTCTACGACGGCAGCCACCTCAGACATCCCAAGGTCAAAACGGCCCGCGCCAGGCAGGTCGAAATTCGCGGTGTGAGTCAATCGCTGGATTTGGAACTGGATGGGGAACGTGCGGCAGGACGCCAGCTTACCTTTGAGCTGCGTCCGGGCTTACTCCAACTGCTGGCGGAAACGCCAAAATAGACAGCAGTCGTTATCTATTCGACTGCCGAGCGCTTACTTAACGGCTGATAGACGTGAAAGCGCGCGGGCCGTACTGGTCAATCACCATACAGCACTCGTTGCGGATTACGTCCAGGTTCATCGTCGTCAGCCGTTTGAACAACTCCATGAACCCATGCGGCTTCACCAGAAAAATGTTGCAGCCCTTCTGGAAAGCGCTGTCCATCAGCGAACGTTCATCATACATCGTGGCGATCACCAGCACCGCATTCGGATAACGCTGCCGCAGTTCACTGGTCAACTGCAAACCGCTGATGTCCGGGAGCTGCATATCGACAATTGCCAACGCCACATTGTCGCCTTCTTTCACGCATTTCAACGCCGCCTGCCCGGAGTCTGCCGTGCGCACGCTAAAACGTGCCGCCATCATCAGACGCTCAACAAAGTCTCTATTTGCAGGGGTATCATCGACCACTAAAGCAATTCTTTCTGACATAAGCAACCCCTTTACTACTCGTTCTATTGATAGAAGAACGCCTCATAAGCTTTACGGGAGAACTGCTTCTCCCTTTCGGTCATTTCTTCGTCCCGCTTTATACCTTGTCTTCCTTGTTCAGTTCGATGTGAATCGGTTTATACGGTTCAGTCTTCGCGTCGGGATCAGCCTCCGGCTCATCATCAAGCAGCGGCAGTTCAGGTGCCTTCGCCGTCGCAGGCTGTGGCGCGCTGGCCGCAGCCGGAACAGGCGCCGCGCTGCTTTCGACAGGCTTGGCTTCCGCCGCAGGTGTCGCTTCCGCCGCAGGCTTCACCTCAGGCGCTGGCGTCACAGCTTCAGCGGCTTTCGCTTCGGCAGGCTTTACTTCAGGTGCAGCAGCGTCAGCGGCTTTCACCTCAGCGGCTGGCTTCTCCACCACCGCAGGCGGCGTTACAGCCGGGGCCGCTGGCGCAGCGGGCGCTGCCGTAGCCACTGCTGGAACTGCTGCGTTGTGGTTGCTGGCGGCTGCGATGGGCGCGGGCGGCTGCGGTGGATTTACAGGCACGACAGGCATTTCGGAAGTCGGACGGCTGGGCTGTGTCACCTGTAGCATCCCATCGGCGGTTTGCTGCTGCAATGGATCATACCGTTTGATAATCTCCACCAGCTTTGGAACAGGCAGCGGTTTAGCCAGGTAATCATCACACCCCGCATCAATACAGCGTTCCCGGTCACCAATCATAGCGTAGGCCGTAACCGCGATAATCGGCGTATGATAGCCGGAACCACGCAGTTTGCGCACCACATCAAGCCCGGTCATGTTCCCGGCAAGCTGCACATCCATCAACACCAGATCAGGATGGTCACGCTCAAAGTTTTCCAGTGCCGTCTCGCCGCTGGTGTAGTTCAACACCTCGTGATTACCCATACGCGCCACACGCTGGACGAGGAACAAGTTGGCTGGGTTATCTTCAACGTAAAGTATACGCATGATCTACGCCTCAAGTTCAGGTTGTTTCACTGGCTCGGTATAGCGCTGAACAATAAAATGGAACGTGCTCCCGCGCCCAAGACCTTCGCTTTCCACCCAGATGCGCCCACCCATCAGGTTGAGCAGCTGTAGCGAAATCGCCAGCCCCAGGCCCGCGCCTGAACGAGGGTCTCGTCCTCGCGTGCCAGTGTTCGATGCCTGCTTAAATTCTTCAAAAATGATAGTCAAATCGCGGGGATCAATACCCATCCCGCTGTCCCGCAGACTGAACTGCACGCCCTCTTCTACCTCGCGTACCGTCAGCTCAATTACCCCTGAGTCGGTAAACTTGGCGGCATTGCTGTACAGGTTCAGCAGCACCTGACGCACGCGCGACTCATCAGCCCACAGTTTCGGCAGATTCGGGGCCATGTTACGCTTCAATTCAATCGACTTGGCACTAATCAACCCCACCGCAGTCGAAGCTACCGCGCGCACAATCGGCTCAATATCGACAGGCTGCATCACCACTTCCAGCTTGCCGGCATCCACCTTTGCCAGGTCAAGGATGTCATTAATCAGATACAGCAGTGACTTACCGCTGTTAAAAATCTGGCGCAAGTCCGCTTCATACTGTTCCGGCAGCGCCACATCATCATACATAATCGGGAAGTTCAGCATCGTTTCGCTGAAACCAATAATCGCATTCAGCGGCGTGCGCAGTTCATGGCTCATGTTAGCCAGGAACTGGCCGCGAAAGTGTTTAGCTTCTTCCGCCGCTTCACGCGCCGCTTCCAGTTCGACATTGGCATCCTTAAGCTGATCGCTGAGCACCTGGCTCCGCTGCAAACTGCGCTGTAGCTCCTGCCGGTTCTCGAACAGTTCATGGTTAGTGCGGCGCTGCCGTTCATAATTCTCAAGCGCCCACTCCGTAACCTGATAAATCTCGCCCGATACCTGCGACGACAGCAGCAGGCTCAACAGGCTTAGCGCAATCGCCGCCACCTGCAATACCGTGATGGCCAAAGGCGCGCCCGTCAGCAGCGGCGCAAAGATAATCAACAAACCAGACAGCACCGCCAGCAGCAGCGTGGACAGCGGCGACAACAGCAGCCCGAACAGGAAGATCAGCACGGGCATGATAAATGAGGCCACCTGCCCCACCAGCGGTTCCATGCTCAGCATCGGGAACGCCGTCGCAAGCGTACAGCCCAGCGCGTAACTCCACACCGCCGGGATGTAGCGATCCTGTCTCAAAAAATAACGCGTCAAGAAACAACTAATTGTTAGCGAAACTGCCGCCCCTACCCAGGGACCCATATCCGCTCTCTGAATAATCAACAAAGAGAGCGAACCCCAGAAAATCACCCCCGCCAACACGAGGGTCACTTTCCACAGCGTGCTAAGTCTGTCTGACCGAACCTCGTTCGCAAAATCCTGGTTGGACGGAACGCTCATCAATACGCCCCTCCGAATCAATTTTTAATGTCTCATTAATTTTAACGCAGTTTTTGTTAAATCTAGACTGAAAAATTAACGAATTTTACCAATTGTTTCACATAGCGATTCTATTTGCTAAGATTTTATGTGAATCTGCACGGAAAGCCAATTCTTTTTGTCAATCAACTTTCAAACGATACCCTACCCCCGGCTCCGTAATCAGATATTGTGGCCGGGCCGGGTCGGTTTCCAGTTTGTGGCGCAGTTGGCTCATATAAATGCGCAGGTAATGATTCTCCGTCGTATAGTTTGGCCCCCATACCTCCTTCAATAATTGTCGCTGCGTCACCACCTTGCCCGCATAACGCGCCAGAATCGTCATAATTTTGTATTCAATCGGCGTCAGGTGAATCTCCATATCCTTCACAAACACCTGCCGTTTGGAAAAATCAATGCGCACATCCCCCAGCATGAAAATCGGGTCTTCCGTGCCCTGAGCCTCCCGCAGCGCATGACGCAGCGCCACCCGCATCCGTGCCAGCAGTTCACCGATGGCAAACGGTTTCGTCAGGTAATCGTCAGCCCCCGCATCCAGCGCCATGATCTTGTCCTGCTCCTGATCGCGCGCCGACAGCACCAGAATGGGCGTCGTCGTCCACTCCCGCAGTTGCCGCGTAACATCCAGCCCATCAATGTCCGGCAGGCCCAAATCCAGAATCACCAGATCAGGATGCTGCAATCCCAGCAGGCGAATCCCATCATGCGCGGTGGTCGCCTCCAGAATTCGGTAGCCGTTGCCCGGCAGCGTCGTGCGCAGGAAGCGGCGTATCTGGGGATCATCTTCAATGACCAGCACTAACTGACCGGAAATGTTATGTTCTTCAGACATTCTCGATGGCAACCTCTGGTGGCATGACTTCAATTGGAAGTGTAAAGCGGAAGGCCGCCCCCCCTTCAGGGCGATTCATCGCGCTAATGCGTCCTCCATGCGCTTCGATAATACCACGACAGATGGTTAATCCTAAACCCACACCAAGCGCAGCGGCGGGTTTTGCCCGATAAAACTTGTCGAAGATCCGTTCTTCCTCTCCCGGCGGCAGCCCGACTCCCCTGTCAGCCACTTCAACTGTCACCTGCGCCTCATCGGCCCACGCCGAAAGCGTGATCGGCGTGCCCGCTGAAGTATATTTGACCGCGTTTTCCAACAGATTAGTCAGCACCTGCTCAATCAGCACGCTGTCCACTCGCACAGGCGGCAGATCGTCGGGCAAATGCGTCGTCAGCGGGCGATCCGCAAGCTGCTTTTCCAGCCGGATGATCGTCGCGCCGACAATCTCCTCCAGCGGGAACCATTCCTTGCGCAGCCGCACGCCCGATTCCAGCCGCGTCATATCCAGCAGGTTGCTCACCAGGCGGTTGAGACGTGTCGCTTCCTCGTAGACGATTTCGGCAAGTTCGCGGCGGTACTCCGGGTCCAGCGTGCTTTCATTCTCTTGCAGCAAACCGCTGGCCGCGCCTGTAATCGAGGCCAATGGCGTGCGCAGGTCATGTGATATAGAACTCAGCAGCGTATTGCGCAGGCGTTCCGTTTCCACTTGTAGCCGCGTCTGTTCCGCCTCCGACGCCAGATACGCGCGCTCAATCGCCAGCGTGGCCTGCGTGGTAAACGTCTCCAGCAGGTGAAGCTGTTCCGGCGTGGCAAAGCGCGTCGCCTGCGCCGGATACACGCCGATGACGCCCATCGTCCCCGACGAGGCCACCAGCGGCAGATAAATGCCGCGCGCGCCGGACAGCGTTTGCGTGCCCAGTCCGGCCACCTGCCCGTGTCCATAAACCCACTCCACGACGCCTGTCTCCGGGGCCGGACTTTTCTCCGTCACAGGCTTCAGCCGTCCATCGCTGTCCGGCAGCAGAATCGTCACCTTCGCGTCAAACACATCGCCGATATGCCGCGAAGCCACGTTTGCCAGTTGGTCGCTCTGCCGAGTGCGCGCCAGTTCCCGGCTCATGTCATACAGCGCGGCGGTGCGCCGTTCGCGCTGGCGGGCGGCGTCTGCCTGATAACGCACACGTTCCGTCAGCGTACTCACCACCAGCGCCACGCCCACGAACACCGGGAACGTCACCAGGTACTCGGCGTCGGCCACGATAAACGTCAGATACGGCGGCACGAAGAAAAAGTCGAACACCGCGATGCTCAGCAGCGACGCCGCAATCGCCGGGCCGCGCCCAAACAGCGCCGAAACCATCATGATGCCCAGCAGGTAAACCATGCTGATGTTGCCCGGCTCGAAGTTGGGGAACATCAGCCGCCCGATCAGCGTACACAAAACGATAATCCACACGCCTTTCAGGTAATCGCGCCATGTGCTGGTGCTTTGGAAGGTCTGCACTACGGGTTCCGGCAGCGAGTTATCGCCTTCGCCGCGAATGATGTACACATCCATATCGCCGCTTTTGCGCACCAGATCATCGACAAACGCGCCCTGCACCGCGTTCTTCCAGCGCGGATGAATCGGTTTGCCCACGATAATCTTGCTGATGTTGTGCGTGCGCGCATAATGGGCGATTTCTTCGCTGGGGTTGTGCCCGCTGAGAACGACGGTTTTCGCCCCAAGCTGTTCGGCCAGCGTCAAATTCTGCGTCAGGCGGCTGCGCTCTTTCTCCGACAGGCGCGCATACAGCGGCGTCTCCACGCATACCGCCACCCATTCGGCGTGCAGGCCGTCGGCCATGCGCTTTGCCGAACGTACCAACCGCGCCGACAGCGGGCTGGCGCTGACGCATACCAGCAGCCGTTCCTTCACCGGCCACGTCTGTTGAATCGCGTGGTCGCGGCGGTAGTCGCGCATCTGCGCATCGACACGATCTGCCGTGCGCCGCAGCGCCAGTTCCCGCAGTGCCATCAGGTTGCCGGGCCGGAAGAAGCCGTGCATCGCCTGTTCCGTCTGCTGCGAAATGTACAGCTTGCCCTCTTTCATGCGTTGCAGCAGTTCCTGCGGCGGCAGGTCAATCAGTTCTACGTCGTCCGCCTGTTCCAGAATCGAATCCGGGATGGTGTCGCTCACCACGACGCCCGTAATCTGCGTCACGACATCGTTGAGGCTTTCCAGATGCTGCACGTTAAGCGTCGTGTACACATCGATGCCCGCTTCCAGCAGTTCCTCAACATCCTGCCAGCGCTTCGGGTGCCGCATTCCCGGCGCGTTGGTGTGCGCCAGCTCATCCACCAGAATCAGCGTCGGATGCCGTTTCAGCGCAGCATCCAGGTCAAACTCATTAAACTTGCTGCCGCGATACTCCACCACCAGCGGCGGCAGCGCTTCAAACGAGTTCAGCAGCGCCTCGGTCTCCGCGCGTCCATGCGTCTCCACCCGCCCGATGACAATATCGGCGTTAGCGTCGCTGCCATCGCGCGCCGCATACGCCTGTGCCGCGTCCAGCATGGCGAAGGTTTTGCCAACGCCTGCCGCCGCGCCGAAAAAAATCTTCAGCTTGCCCCGATTGAAGCGCCGTTCTTCATCCTGCGCCCGTGCCATCACATGATCACTCATTACCGTCAACCTATCGCTTTGATACGCCCATTCTACCTCAATTAGACCAGTCGCAGCGTGGTCAGGATGACATCAATCAGCTTGATCGCCACGAACGGCGTGACAAATCCGCCCACGCCGTAGCGCAGCAGATGCACGCGCAGTCGCAGCGCCCCTTGTGGCATCCCACGCAGCGCCAGCGGAATCAGCAGCACGACCATCAGCGCGTTAAAAATCACCGCCGACAGCAGCGCGCTCTGTGCCGTATGCAGCCCCATCAGGTTCAGCCAGCCCAGCGCGGGCGAGGCCATCGCGAACACCGCAGGTACGACCATCACATACTTGGCCACATCGCTGGTCACGCAGAACAGCGTCAGCGCGCTGCGTGTGTTCAGCATCTGCTTGCCGATTTTGACGATCTCAATCAGCTTCGTCGGATTAGAATCCAGGTCAATCATGTTGCCCGCTTCTTTTGCCGCCTGTGTGCCCGTGTTCATCGTCAGCGCGACATCGGCCTGTGCCAGCGCCGGAGCATCATTCGTGCCGTCGCCCGTCATGGCGATGAGTTTGCCTTCCGTCTGCGCCTGCCGGATCAGCCGCAGCTTATCCTCCGGCGATGCCTGCGCCATGAAGTCATCAATCCCCGCTTCGACGGCAATCGACGCCGCCGTCAGCGGATTGTCGCCCGTGACCATCACCGTGCGAATGCCCATGCCGCGCAGTTCAGCGAAACGCTCCCGCATTCCAGCCTTCACCGTGTCCTTCAGGTGAATCACGCCCAGCACAGCCGCAGCTTCTGCCACCACCAGCGGCGTGCCGCCCTGCTGCGCGATGCTGTCAATCGCCGCGCGTGCCTGCGCCGAGAAATGACCGCCGCGTGTCGTCAGATACGCCTCGATAGCGTCCGGCGCGCCCTTACGAATCGAACGCCCGCCCACTTCGACGCCGCTCATCCGCGTCTGCGCGCTGAACGGCACGACAGTCACCTTGGCAGAATCAGCAGTTTCTCTCCCTCTCCATGCAATGGAGGGAGGGGCTGTAACTCCATAGCGTTCCTTCGCCAGGATCGTGATGCTTCGTCCTTCTGCCGTGTCGTCGCCGCACGACGCCCACACCGCCGCCTCTGCTAGCTTAACCAGCGTGCAGTCGTCCACCGCAATAAACGCCGTCGCCTGTCGGTTGCCCCATGTAATCGTGCCTGTCTTGTCCAGCAGCAGCATATCCACCTTGCCCGCCGCCTCCACCGCGCGCCCGGACAGCGCCACAACGTTGGCCTGCATCATCCTGTCCATGCCCACGATGCCCACTGTCGGGAACAGGCTGCCAATCGTCGTCGGAATCAGGCACACCAGCAGCGCGAACAGCACCGCCAGCGTGAACGGCATCTGTTCGGCACGATACAGCGGCAGCAGCAGCGCCGTCGTCGCCAGCAGGAACACAATACTGATTCCCACCAGCACGACATTCAGCAGCAGTTCGCGCGGCGTCTTCTGCCGTTTCGCCCCCTGCACCAGCGTAATCATCCGGTCAATAAACATATCGCCGGGATTGTTCGTGATGCGCACCACCAGCCAATCGCTGAGTACGCGCGTGCCGCCCGTTACCGAACAGCCGCCTTCCCGAATCACGGGTGTACTGCCGCCCGTAATCGCGCTCTCGTCCACTGCCGCCGCCCCCGCGACCACTTCACCATCGCCGGGGATAACGTCGCCCGCTTCGACCAGCACAAAACTGCCCACGCGCAGCGCCGCCGCCGCCACCTGTTCGTAGGCCATCGGGCGGTTGTCGGGTGCTGCCTTCAGCGCACGCACCACCCATTCCCCCGTAGACAGCGCCGCCGCGCCGTTCACTTCCTCTGGCCGCGTGAGTTTCTTGGCCACCACATCGCGCTGGACAAAGCGCAGCGTTTCCGCCTGTGTTCTGCCGCGTCCTTCCGCCAGCGCTTCGGCAAAGTTCGCCAGCCACAGCGTCAGCCACAGCCACAGCGCAATCGACAGCGCGTAACGTGGGTTCTCGCTCCCCAGCACCACCTGCGCCAGCCATAACAGTGTGAGGGTAACGCTGCCCATTTCCACTGCGAACAGCAGCGGGTTGCGCAGTTGATAGCGCGGGTTCAGCTTGCGAAAGGCTTCTAAAAAAGCGTGCTGAAACGACAACGTGGGAATTGAAAAAGGAAGACTTCGCGCTGCCATATTTTGGTATCTTTCTACATATTAAGACACCGCCATTCTAATCCCCCTCAAAATAGGGGGGACGTAAATACGGGCACTGAAGCCGTAAAAAAAGCGTAACGAGACCATTTTGGTGTACACTTAAGCTGGTAAAGGAGGTGGTTATGTCTGCGATGCCTGACCCGAAACACTGGACGGTGGAAGCCTATCTCGCCTTTGAAGCGACCAGCGAGATCAAACACGAATACTTTGACGGCGAAATTTATGCGATGGCCGGGGCCAGCCCCAATCACAATCGCATCAGCGGCAGCACCTATGCCGCCGTGTACAGCCAGCTTCGCAAGCGTCCCTGCGATGTCTTTGGCAGTGACCAGCGCGTGCGCGTCAACGACATCCACTATGTCTATCCCGACCTCAGCATTGTCTGCGGCACGCCGGAGTTTGACACCAGTAATCCGCCGTCCCTGCTGAACCCAACGATCCTGATCGAAGTCTTATCCCCCTCTACCGAAGACGATGATCGCGGCAGAAAAGACGACGACTACCGCGCGCTGCCCGGCTTGCGCGAGTTCCTCTTCATCGCCCAGGATCGCTGCCACATCATTCACTATGTCCGGCAAACAGAGCATCAATGGCTGCTCACCGACGTACTAAGCCTTGACGCCGTGCTCGAACTCAAATCCATCCACTGCACGCTTGCCCTCGCCGATGTCTACGAGAAGGTAACCTTCGACGACGGGCAGCCCTAAAATCATCTTCGCTGTCCCCCGTTTGCATGAGTCGCAGGCGCAGCACTGCTTCGTTATAATTACTGGTTAGCCAATAATAAACGTGGAGTATCATCTATGACGCCGCGCGATCTTTCCGTTGACCCCAACCCGACGCCAGTAACTGCTGCTGCCACGCACATCACCAATCCAACACTGTTAAACATCGTGAGGATGCTGTGGTTGCTTTTTTTTGTTAGCAACATTGGCTACTATCTCTTTTACACACTGCCTACCGCAGCGCAGATTGAAATATGTGAAAGCCCCATAGTCCAGTGTTTTCCGCTTGTTCCAAGACTTGTCGCCGACCAGTTGACCACCTGGAACATTGATTATCATCTCGTCGCATGGGAATTCATCATTGGCGATTTCTTAGTCAACTGCCTGTTCGGTGGAATCGCGCTGCTGCTATTTTGGAAGCGTTCTGACGAAGTGATGGCGCTTATGCTGGGTGCCCTACTCATGGGCGCAGAATTCGGTCTACCGTTTGTCGCTTTGAGAATAGCGAATACCATACTTGTTGCATTGTTTTTGTTTCTCTTTCCGACAGGGCATTTTGCGCCTCGTTGGACACGTTGGGTTATCCTGGGGTTTATCCTCGTGGCAACTGGCGCACTAATCATCCCTGCGTTGTTTTCATTGATGGAAGCTGTATTAACTCCGTTAATGTTTGTAGCTCTTGGTACACAGATTTATCGCTATCGCCGTGTTTATAGCCCGACACAGCGCCAGCAGGTAAAATGGGTATTGCTCGGCCTTAGCGCGCCAATTATCTTTTTCCCTCTAATCTACGCTGTTCCGCTCAATGCGTTAATCAACAGCGGTGATGCCGCACTCATTACCGTGTTCTATGTTATAGTCGGTGGCCTTATCGGCTTTATTCCAATCGCATTTTTTGCCATTACCATTGTTTTTTCCATCACCCGCTATCGCCTGTGGGACATCGACCTCGTTATCAACCGTTCGCTGGTCTACACCGCAGTGACGGCGCTGCTGGCGTTGGTCTTCGCGGGCATCATCGGACTCGTCTCAGCGCTCACGCAGGGACAGGGGCAAGTGGTGGGCGTAGCACTCGCCGCCGTTGCCGCAGGGAGTTTGTTCAATCCCGCCCGCAAAACGATTCAAGGCTTCGTCGATCATCGTATCTACCGCCTGCGCTACGACCTCAACGAAGTCGCCGCCGCGCAGAAAAAGCCCGATGTCAAAAATCCCGGCCACTACACCGGGCGCACCTTCGGCAGCTACGAGGTGCTCGGCGTCCTCGGCAAAGGCGGCATGGGTGAGGTCTACAAAGGCTTCGGCGACAACCGCACCGTCGCCCTCAAAGTCCTCCCCGAAGAACTCGCGCGCAAGGACGAATTCCGCACTCGCTTCACCCGCGAGGCCCAAACCCTCGCCTCTCTCGAACATCCCAACATCGTCAGGCTCTATGGCAGCGGCCTCAGCGACGACGGCGTGCATTATCTGGCGATGGAATACATCGATGGTCAGGAACTCAGCACCGTCATCGAACACGGCGCGCTCCACGATCACGACGCCCTGCGCGAGTGGATCACCTCTATCGCGTCCGCCCTCGATTACATCCACAGCAAGGGGCTGGTTCACCGCGACCTCAAGCCCTCCAACATCATGCTCCGTCCTTCCACAGCCGACACCGAAATCAAAGAGGCCGTGCTCATGGACTTTGGCATCGCCCGCGTCAACGTCACGGGCACGCGCATCACGGGCAGCGGCGCGATTGGCACCATCGACTACATGTCGCCGGAGCAGATCATGGCCGCGCGTGAAGTGGACGGGCGCAGCGACGTGTACGCCCTCGGCATCATCGTCTACGAATTACTCACAGGCGAGCGTCCCTTCAAAGGCAGCGCCGGGCAGGTATTGTTCGCCCACATCCAGCAGCCCGCGCCCGACCCGCGTGACCTCAACCCGGAGGTGCCGCGCGCTGCCGCCCATGCCTTGCAAAAAGCCCTCGCCAAGAAACCCGAAGACCGCTTCACATCAGCAGGCGAATTCGCGGCAGCCCTCGCGCCCTAAAAGCGGCAGTTGTTATTTTTGGTTATAATACTTTTAGTCAGTCCTTTTTCTCCACTCTGGACACTGTTATGATCAACCAACCGTCAACCCCTGCCACCCCAACCACCAGCACACTGTTCACCGGGCACATCACCCATCCACGCGCACAGCTTGCCTCTCGTATAATCTGGTGGGCGATTGCTATTCTGTCGCTGATCACCGCCCTCTTGGGGTTTATGGTCTATTACGAATACACCCGCCAGCCGCCGGACGCACTGCAATCCATTCTGACCCAGTTCGCCATCTCTCATGATGTCTACTTTCTCTACAATCTCATTGCTTACGGCATCGTCCTGCTGGGCTTCGCTGGCGTTGGCTTCTTTATCTACTGGCGTCGTCCATATGAACGCTTCGCCATTTTCGCCTCTGCCTTCCTCATCGCTTTTGGCGCTGCCCAATCCCCGGCATTTATCGTCGCTTTGAATCCAACATACACAACGCCCCTGCTGTCCGTTTACCGTATCTTCTTTACGCTGATTAACGCGCTGAGTTACCTGCCTTTAGCCGCCTTCTTCATCATGTTCCCCGACGGACGTTTTGTTCCTGGCTGGACACGTTATCTGACCATCTTCTGCATGTTGTTTTCTCTGGGCTGGGGTATTTTCCCCGACGGCTTCTACCAGATGCAGGGCATCATGGGGGCTGTCGTTGCTGGCGGTCTGACCATTGAATTCGGCGGGATCTGTTATGCCCAATGGCTGCGCTACCACCATAACTCGACGCCCTTACAACGCCAGCAAACCAAATGGTTCCTCCTCAGCTTGGCCATCACCGCCATCGTCACTGTTGTCGGCACGGGGGTACAGGGCATCATCGCGCAGACAGCACCCGCCTATTTCGCCGCTTTTACCGAGTTGACGACACCGCCCATACTCCTTGTGATGCTTGCCATTCCCTTCTCGATTGGCTTTGCCATCCTGCGCTATCGCCTCTGGGATATTGACCTGGTCATCAATCGTTCGCTGGTTTACGGCGTGGTCACACTGGTACTAGGGGTCATCTTCATCCTCACCATCCTCATTCTGCAAAGCCTGCTCGGTTCATCCAACGCCCTGGCCTCGCTGATAATTTCCGCGATTGGCCCTATCCTCCTCTTCAATCCCGCACGCAGGCGCGCCCAGCATTTTGTGGATCGTTACCTCTACCGTCTGCGCTTCGACCTCAACGATCTATCGCAGGCGCAAAAACTGCCAGAAATCAAGAACCCCGGCGCGCTCAGCGGACGAACGCTCGGTGCCTATCAGGTCTTGGACGTGCTGGGCAGAGGCGGCATGGGCGAAGTCTACAAAGGCATCGGCGAAGGCAAAACCGTCGCCCTCAAAATCCTGCCCGACAACATAGCCCAGCAGCCCGAATTCCGCGCTCGTTTCCAGCGCGAAGCCGAGACAGGCATGAACCTCGCTCACCCCAACATTGCCCACGTCTACAGCAGCGGCAGCACCGATGGCGTCACCTTCATGGCAATGGAATATGTCGAGGGCCTTGATCTCAGCCAGCATCTGAAGCAGCACGGCAGTTTCGGCATTGAGGACACGCGTGACATCCTGCGCGGACTCGCGGCGGCGCTCGACTATGCCCACGCCAAAGGATTAGTCCACCGCGACCTTAAGCCTTCCAACATTATGCTGCGGCACAGCGCTGACGGCGAAACCTTCGACGCCGTGTTGATGGACTTCGGCGTCGCCAAAATTGATGACGGGCGCACACGTTATACTGGCAGCGGCGCGATTGGCACGATTGACTACATGGCACCGGAACAGATTACCGCCGCCAAAGAAGTAGACCGCCGCGCCGACATCTACGCGCTGGGCGTCGTCACCTACGAACTGCTCACCGGCAAACGTCCCTTTGAAGGCAGCGCCCCACAGGTATTGTTCGCCCACATCCAGCAGCCCGCGCCCGACCCGCGTGACCTCAATCCCGCTGTGCCGCGCGCTGCCGCCCATGCCCTGCAAAAAGCCCTCGCCAAGAAACCCGAAGATCGCTTCACATCAGCAGGTGAATTCGCGGCGGCACTGTGATTGCCAACCCCGCCCTGCATGTGCTACAGTTCTAACGTTTGCAACGTGAGTGTTTAGTACACCCTCCATTTACGAAAGCGCGGCGTTATGAGCAGTACGGTTGGCAGCATCATTAAAGGCTACGAAATCCGCAAAAAACTGGGCGAAGGCGGATTCGGCGTTGTCTATCTGGCCTATCAGGCCGCCGTCGAGCGTGAAGTCGCCATCAAGGCGATTCCCCCCACCGCCGCCAGCCAGCCGGAATTCATCCGCCGCTTCGAGTTCGAGGCGCGCACTATCGCCCGCCTCGAGCATCCGCACATCGTCCCGCTGTTCGACTACTGGCGTGACCCCGACGGCGCTTATCTCGTCATGCGCTTCCTCAAGGGTGGCAGCCTCACCGACTTCCTCACGCGCGGCAAGCCCACCCACGAAGAAGTGCTCAAAATCGTCGATCAGATTGCCACCGCGCTGCACGCCGCCCACCGGGCAGGCGTCATTCACCGCGACCTCAAGCCCGACAACATCCTCATGGACGAAGAAGGCAACAGCTACCTCGCGGACTTCGGCATCGCCAAAGTGCTCGGCGCCGAGGATGACGACATCGGCACCAGCGGCACCCCCGCTTACATGTCGCCGGAACAGATCAAAAGTGAGCCGCTGACGCCGCAGACCGACATGTACGCCTTCGGTATCATCATTTACGAAATGATGACCGGCGCGCACCCCTTCGCAGGGGTCACCGTTTCCCGCCTGATTTTCGCGCACATCGAAGACGCACTGCCCGACATTTACGACTCCTCGGTGCCCTTGGGAGTCAACGAGGTAATTCAGCGCGCGACGGCCAAAAACGCCAGCGAACGCTACGCCGACATGATCGAACTCGCCAAAGCCTTCCGTCAGGCCATCAGCACCACAGGCATCGACACCATCGAGTTCCCCGAAATCGACTACACTACGCTGGTCAATCCCTACAAAGGCTTGCGCGCCTTTCAGGAAGAAGACTCCGAGGACTTCTTCGGGCGTGAGACGCTGGTCGAACGCCTGCTTCAGCGCGTCGGCGAGGACGACCCGCTGGCTTATTTCCTGGCGGTCATCGGCCCCAGCGGCAGCGGTAAATCCAGCGTGGTCAAAGCCGGGCTGCTCCCCGCCCTGCGCAAAGGGTACCTCCCCGGCTCTGAATCATGGTTCATCAAGGAAATGACTCCCGGCAAATATCCCGTCAACAGCCTCATCGATTTGCTGCTGGGCGTCGCCATGCTCCCGCCGGAAGGCTTAGCCGAACGCCTGCGCAGCGATAGAAATGGCCTGACCTGGGCCGCTGCTGAAGTGCTCAAAGGCACACAGGATGATTTGCTCATCGTCATCGACCAGTTTGAAGAAGTCTTTACCCAGTGCGACGACGAAGCCGAACGCACACACTTCCTCGACCTGATTCGTTACGCCGTAACCGACCCCGAAACCCGCGTGCGTATCATCGTCACCCTGCGCGCGGACTTCACCGATAGACCGCTGCATTACGTCGAGTTCGGTGACCTGCTGCGCCAGCGCATGGAACTCGTGCTGCCCATGTCCGCCGACGAACTGGAACGCGCCATCAGTGCTCCCGCCCAGCGCATCGGCGCGATGGTAGACGCCAACCTCATCGTCCAGATTGCCGCCGACGTGCGCGAGGAACCCGGCGCGCTGCCGCTGCTGCAATACGCCCTCACCGAAGTCTTTGAGCGCCGCGAAGGGGGTTTCCTCACCCTCGGCGCTTACCGTGACATCGGCGGCGTCGCGGGCGCGCTGGCCAAACGCGCCGAAGAACTGTTCATCGAAATGCCTGCCAACCACCAGACCGCCGCGCGCCAGGTCTTCCTCCGTCTCGTCACGCTTGGCGAAGGCGTAGGCGACACCCGCCGCCGTGTCAAGCGCAGTGAACTCTTGGCCGTCCTCAAGGATCAGAAGCTGCTGGACGCCGTCCTGGACAAGTTCGGCAGGTTCCGTCTCCTTAGTTTTGACCGCGACGCTGAAACCCGTGAACCCACCGTGGAAGTCGCCCACGAAGCGCTTATCCGCGAATGGACGCGCCTGCACGAATGGATGGACGCCAGCCGCGATGACATCCGCTTGCAGCGTTTGCTGGCCGCCGCCGATGTCGAATGGCAGCGTTCCGGCAGGGATACGAGTTTCCTGCTCTCCGGTTCCCGCCTTGCCCAGTACGAAGATTGGGTGAAGCAAACCGACCTTGCGCTGACGCCTGCCGAGCGTGCTTTCTTTGATGCCAGCGTTGCCGAGCGCGATAAGCAGGCTGCCGCCGAGCACGAACGTCAGGAACGCGAACGCGCGCTGGAGCATCAGGCCGCCGAAAATGCCCGCCGTGCCGCCGGGTTCCTGCGGGGTATCGCTGCCGTGCTGTTCGTCGGTGTGATCGTTGCGCTGGGGCTGACGGGCGTGGCCTTCAACCAGAGCCAGATTGCCCAGAACAACGCCTCAACTGCCACTTTCGCTCAGGGTGCCGCCGAATTTAACGCGGTGACAGCCACCATCGCGCGCGGCGAAGCCGAAAACAACGCCGCCACCGCCGTCGTCGCCGCCAATGTCGCCCAATCCGGGCGTGTCGCGCTGCAAGGCGTGCTCGAACTCAGCGATGGTCATGTGGATAACGCCCTGCTCTTAAGCATCGGCGCGCTGCGTATTTACGACACGCGCGAAGCCCGCAGCAGCTTGCTTACCAGTTTGCAGAATGTCCCCCAGCTTGACACCATGCTCTACGAACACGCCGACGAGGTCAACGCCGTCGCCTACAGCCCCGATGGGCGTATGTTCGCCTCGGCGGATCAAAGCGGCATCATCGTCGTCTGGGACGCGGCCACCCACAACCCCATCGGCGTCTTCAGCGGACATCGCGGCACGATTTGGGGCTTGGCCTTCAGCCCGAACAGCACGCTTCTGGCCTCAGCGGGCGACGATGGCACGCTGCGCCTGTGGAGCGTCGCCACAGGTGAACCGTTCGGCTCCCCTATCGGCAACATCCTCATGCCTATGTACGGCGTGGCCTTCACCACCAATGGTCGCCAGGTCGCAACGGGCAATGACGACGGCACGATCACCTTCTGGGACGTGAACACGGGTGAACTGCTTCAGACGCTCACAGGCCATACAGACCGCGTCTTTGACCTGACCTTCTCCGATGACGGTCAGCTTCTGGCCTCGGCAGGCGGCGATAACAACATCCTGCTCTGGCGCGCCAACGACGACGGTGCCTTTGAACAATCCGCCACGCTCACGGGGCATACCAACTGGGTCGAAACCCTTGACATCAGCCCCGATGGTACATCGCTGGTCTCCGGCGGGCTGGATGGCACGGTGCGCCTGTGGGACATCGCTACCGGTGAGCAGCGCGGCCAGCCGTTGATCGACCACAACGCGCGCGTCTGGACAGTCGCTTACAGTCCTGACGGCACGCTTATCGCCACCGGGGGCGAAGACCGCCGTATCTTCCTGCGTGACGCCGCCACTGGTCAGCGTCTGCGGGACATCGCGCCAATGGTCGGCCACTCCGACTATGTCTTTACCGTTGCCTTCAGCCCCGACGGCCAGCATCTCATCTCCGGCGGCCAGGATCACCGCGTCCTGCTCTGGACAGTTCCCGCGCGTCAGCCTCTCAGCACACAGTGGGCGGGGCACATGGGCGAAGTCTACAACGTCGTTTGTCTCCCTGGTGGTTCACAGGTTTTGTCCAGCAGTGCCGATGGCCGCGCCCTGTTATGGGATGTGGCCACAGGCACCGTCGTCAGCGAGTTTCCCGATGCGCTGGGCGCGGCGGTGGCTGCGCAGGCCGTCAGCGCCGATGGCACGATGTTCGCCTTTGGCGCGGTGGATGGCCGCATCACGCTCTACGTCAACGGCGCGGAAGGCCCTGCCATCGCCGGGCACGAAGCTACGGTGCGCAGCGTCGCCTTCAGCCCCGATGGTTCCACTCTCGCCTCGGCCAGCGACGACGGCACGATTCGCCTCTGGAACACGTCAACAGGCGAGCAGATGGGCGACCCGCTGGTGGGACATGAAGACATCGTCACGACGGTAGCCTTCAGCCCTGATGGCCGCACACTGGCGTCCGGCAGCTTTGACCGCACCGTCCGCCTCTGGGATTTAACAGGCGAACGCCCCACCGCCACGCTGCAAGGCCACGACGATGTGGTGAACGCCGTCACCTTCAGTCCTGATGGCACGCTTCTGGCCTCTGCCAGCCGTGACCGCACTGTCGTTCTGTGGAACGTCGCCACGCGCGAACTCATCGGCTTGCCGCTGACAGGCCACACCGACTGGGTGTTGAGCGTCGCCTTCAGCCCTGATGGCCGCACATTGGCCTCCGGCAGCCGTGACACCACGCTCATTCTCTGGGATGTAACTACACGTCAGGCCATTGGTCAGCCCTTGCGTGCCAGCGGCTTGAGCCGGGATAGCTGGATGAACAGCGTCGCCTTCAGCCCTGATGGCACACACCTGCTGTCCGCCAGCCGTGACACCACCTTGCGCCTGTGGAATGTCAGCCTGGCATCGTGGGTCGCGCGCGCCTGTGCCGTCGCCAACCGTTCCCTTGACCTCACCGAATGGGAACAGTACTTCGGCAGCGTGCCTTACAGCAACGTCTGCGCCTCCGGTTAGCAGCATCGGTGTCCGCAGACCAGTCGATAACGGGCGCATCATCTGTTTCTAGTAGCCAGTTGGCAATACAGGCTGTATGGCAGTCTATTGGATTTGTAGCGGGCTTTCAAGCGGCACAGTCAACGCCTTGAGCAGATCGTTGACCGCAGCAAGGCGCTTTTCTTCTGGCAGTTCTGGCGCAATTCGTTTCACAATCTCAAGTGCCATTTCGCTGCGCGCGTTGTCCAGTTCCAGTTTGCGCTGCTCCCGTTCTGGGAAATGCATGTCTGTTTTTAGCTGCTCTCGCATGTTTGCATGTTCACGGCGCCAGGGTATCACAATCTTTTGAAGAAGGTCGATGGCCTGCGCCACGCCATCCATTTTGAATTCTACAGACAAATTATCAGAAATATGCCTGATGGTTGCCGGAGCAGGCGGGACATTCGTGATTTGATGGATGACTTGCTGCAAATCGGCGATGGCCTGCAAATAGGGGGCGACAACCGCACTGAGGGTTTGCGGTGTAAGGGTATCAATCCAGACGAGTGATAGGCTGGTTGAGGTCGCAGCAGGTTCAGATGATGGCGGGAAGTATTTCACGGCAGTTCTGTTCGTTAGGACTTCGAGAACACGCAGAATTACGCGATTTATCCGAATAGGGTAAGCATGGGCGCGGGCAAGGTTGTGCGCAAGGTCAAGGGCATAGGCAAGGTCAGCAGCAAGGTCGAGGTCTAGTTTAAGGGCACGATCCAGAGCAAGGGCATGGATAGTGGCAAGATCGCGGCTTCGAGAAAGGTCTGGGGCAAGGTCACTGCCGCGAGCTAGGGCATTGGCATTGACCAGAGCATTGGCAAGCTGAGATAAGGTGTCTATTTGTGCCTGCCTATCCGCTAAATCAAGAATCAGGGTGACGGCTTGTTCGATATCATCGGCGTTGGTTGCGGCCATCACGCTGAGGAAAAAATCTTCGACTGGTTCGCCTGTTATGTCGTTATCCATTGCTAGTACCTTTTTGCGTGACCATTTGAATATAGCAGTCGGGGTTGTACAACGCCAATAGGTTGTTAAGCCTAGTGGTTTGTTTTCGTACAATCGAAAACCGACAACTTTTGCACCCACCCCTGTCCAATGATACAATACGCTTATAAAATCGAATCGTCATTAGATTAACCGAACCGTTTTTCGCAGCGCTGTTGGGTGAAGTTCTCTTGGCGTTCTTCGCTGTACTCAGCGCGGCGTCTTGGCGGTTCATTCTTAGGAGACCCACTTATGACCTATCACATTCGCAAAGCCGCTGTCATTGGCTCCGGCACGATGGGCGGCGGGATTGCTGCCCTGCTGGCAGGCGTTGGCGTCGATACCGTGCTGCTGGACATCGCCGCCAAAGGCACACAGCCCGGCGATGCCCCTGCCAAGCGCAGCGCCATCGTCAACGACAACCTGGCGCGCCTGCAAAAGATGCGTCCGGCGCAGTTGTTCAGCGCTGCCGATTTGAGCCGCATTAAGACGGGCAATCTCGATGACGACCTACACATGGTCAGCGACGCCGACTGGATTATCGAAGTCGTGGTAGAACGGCTGGACGTGAAACAGAGCCTGATGGCCAAGCTGGCCGAAGCCGTGCGCCCCAACGCCATCATCACCACCAACACCTCAGGCATTCCTATCAAGGCCATTGCCGAAGGACTCGGTGATGAGTTCACCCGCCGCTTCATGGGCACGCACTTCTTTAACCCGCCGCGTTACCTCCACCTGCTGGAAGTCATCCCCCACGAGAACACCGATCCCGAACTGATTGCCTTCATGCAGGAGTTTGGCTCCAGCGTGCTCGGCAAGGGCGTCGTCATCTGCAAGGATCGCCCCAACTTCATCGGCAACCGTTTCATGTCGATGGCCGGCTCACAGACCATGAACTACGCGCTCGATCACGGCTTCACCGTCGAGGAAACCGATGCGCTGACGGGTCCACTGATCGGACACCCCAAAACCGCGACCTTCCGCCTCAACGATCTGGTGGGCTTCGACATCGCCGTCCATGTGGCGCGCAACCTCTATCCGGCGATTCCGAAGACCCCGCGCGCGACGTACTGGCCCACGAAAAAGGCGCGGCGCTCAGCCAGCGGATGCTCGATGAGAACCGTCTCGGCGGCAAAACCGGGCAGGGCTTCTTTAAGGAAGTGCGCGTCGATGGCAAGAAGGAATTCTGGGTGATGAACCTCGAAACCTTCGAGTACGAGCCGCCCAAAAATCCCACCATCGACATCGCGCAGAAGCATCGCAAAGTCAAGAACACAGGTGAACGTATCAAGCTGCTGATTCAGGAGCCGGATCGTTTCGGCCAGTTCCTGTTCCATCTGCATGGCTTCTATCTGGCCTATGCCTCGCACCGCGTGCCCGAAATCACCGACACCATCGTCAACATCGACAACGCCCAGAAGTGGGGCTTCAGCCACGAGATGGGGCCATTTGAAATCTGGGACGCGATTGGTGTTGCCGAAACGATTCCGCAGTTTGAAGCGGCGGGTTATCCGGTGGCGCAGTGGGTCAAGGACATGGTCGCGAAGGGCCACAGCACCTTCTACCGCCGCGACGCCAACGGATTGGTGAACGGCTACTACAGCCCGCAGGCAGGCGCTTACGTCGAACTGGTCAAGGACAAGCGCGAAATCAAGGCTGCCGCGCTCAAAGCCGCCGGACGCAAGGTCATCGGCAACGGCAGCGCGACGGTCTACGACATGGGCGACGGCGCGGCCCTGCTGGAATTCCACAGTCAGGCGCTGGCCATCGACGCCGACCTGCTGGAAATGACCAACAAGGCGGTCGATCTGCTGGAAGATGGCAAGTTTGAGGCGCTGGTCGTCAGCCACGACAGCGAACGCTTCTGCATCGGCGCGAACGTGTTCTTCGTCATGATGGCCGTCAACAACGGCATGTTGGGCGACCTCGAAAAAGCCATGAAGTTCAGCCAGGACGTGATGCAGCGGATGCGCTACGCCTCCAAGCCTGTGGTCGTCGCGCCCTTTAACATGGCGCTCGGCGGCGGTTGCGAGATGATTATGGCGGGTTCGCACGTCGTCGCGCATTCGGAATTGTACGCCGGGCTGGTGGAAGTCGGCGTCGGCCTCATCCCCGGCAGCGGCGGCTGTAAGGAACTCGTGCGCCGTGTTATCAATCCTGTGATTGAGAGCAGCCCGAACGCTGATGTGCTGCCGCATCTGTTCAAGATTTTCCAGAACATCGCCACAGCCAAGGTCAGCGAAAGCGCGACACAGGCCCGCGAACTCGGTTTCCTCGCCCCCGGTGATAAGGTTGTCATGAACCGTGACCTGCTCATCGGCGAGGCCAAGGCGGCGGCGCTGGCTTTAGCCGATGGTTATCAGCCGCGCACGGCGGGCAAAGTGTGGGCCGCCGGACGCGACGCTTATTCGGCGCTGCTGCTCGGCATCGAAGGCTTCCGCGAAGGCGGTTACGCCAGCGAACACGACGCGCTGATTTCGCGTAAGGTCGCTTACGTGCTCACAGGCGGCGCGCTGTCGCAGCCGCAGTGGGTCGATGAACAGCTTATTCTTGACCTTGAGCGCGAAGCGTTCCTGAGTCTCGTAGGCGAACAGAAGACCATTGACCGCATCGGCTACATGCTCCAGAACAACAAGCCGCTGCGCAACTAGGGCAGCAATCGCTAGTCAGCTTTCACTCATTACTGGCTGAAAGCTGACCACATCGAATCGGCGACACTGCTTTATTGGGAGAAATGGATGTTCAATCCAGGTGATGTAATCTCATACCTTGAGCTATCCGTTGAGGAGAAGGCTACGCTCCAGCGTGGTATGAACTTTCACCACAATCCCAAATACAGCGTGATATTGATGAGCCAGCGTAAAGGGGCGCCTTATATCGATAAGATTGAAGACGATGGCAGGTTGCTGATTTACGAAGGACATGATGTCCCGAATCGCAAAGGCAGTTCTGCTGATCCGAAGTTAGTAGACCAACCCATGCAGAATCCCGGCGGCTCTCTAACCCAAAACGGTTTGTTCTTTCAGGCCGCTACTCGTTTCAAAAATGGAGAACAGCCGCCAGAGTTAGTACGCGTCTACGAAAAAATTCGTGAAGGGATTTGGGTATTTAACGGCATCTTTGAACTTGTAGATGCGTGGCAGGAGTATGATGCCAGGCGCAGTGTTTTCAAGTTCAAACTCCATCTTGTATTGGAACCCGCTTCACGCACTATGAGTAGTAGCGAAATTGAACTGGATCATACCCGTATGATTCCAAGTTCAGTAAAGCGAGAAGTCTGGGAACGTGACAAAGGACGATGTGCCAACTGCGGCAGCGACAAGAATCTGCACTTTGACCACATTCTTCCATATTCCAAGGGGGGAACTTCGTTAACAAGTGCAAATATTCAACTGTTATGTGTGAATTGTAACCTGGCCAAAAAAGACAGGATTGAGTAGCTATGATAGTAACGATACAGGTACCGATACACTCATGATGATGGACACTGCTGCTTTACCCTACACCGTCGCCCAGCAGATTGCCGACGACTACGCCGCGCTCCCCCAGGTTGTGGCGGTGGTGCTGGCTGGCTCCGTAGGCGCGGGCGCTGCGGACGCTGGCTCAGACATTGACCTGTACGTCTACACCGATGCGCTCCTGCCCCTTGCCGCGCGTCGTGCCCTCGTCGAAAAGCGCGCGGCACACATGGCGCTCGACAACCAGTTCTGGGAATTGGGCGACGAGTGGCAGGAAAGCGCCTCCGCCATCGCCGTAGACATCACCTATCGCAGTCCCGCCTGGATCGCAGACCAGCTTGACCGCCTGCTGCTGCGCCACGAGGCCTCGACGGGCTACTCGACCTGTTTCTGGTACAACGTCCTGCATTCGGCGTGTCTGTTTGATCGTAGCGGCTGGTACGCGGCGCTGCAAACCCGCGCTCAACAGCCCTACCCCGACGCGCTGCGGCGGGCCATTGTCGCCAAGAATCACCCCATCCTGCGTGACCTGCTGTTCTCGGCCTACAGTCACCAGCTAGAGAAAGCCCTGTCGCGCGGCGATGCGGTCAGCGTCAACCATCGTGTGGCGGCGCTGCTGGCCAGCTACTTCGACATCATCTTCGCCGTCAATCGTCAGCCGCACCCCGGCGAAAAGAAGCTGCTCGCGCTCATCGAAGCGCGCTGTGACAAGCGTCCGGCGCACATGTCGCGCGATGTGCAGCACCTGTTGAGCGCCGCCGGGCTGATGAACGGCGACCTGCTCACGGCGACCCACAGCCTGATCGACCATTTGGATGAATTACTCGCAGCCGAAGGGTTGCTTCCGACCAAACAAGTTTAACAAGAAAAGGATTAAGAATTATGCGTGAAGCAGTAATCGTCGCCGCCGCCTGCCCCTGTTAGCTTTCAGCATATAATGAATAAAGGCTGACGATAGGGAGTTCAATAACGATGGCGATTCAACAGCGCTTGTACACGGTAGAAGAGTTCGAGCAGATTGCCGATTTGCCCGAAAACCGTGATCGGCTCTTGCAGCTCATAAACGGGGAGATTGTTGAGAAGGTGCCCACCCTAAAACATGGACAAATCGTCATGAACGTTGGCACGCCGTTCAACCTTTACGCCATGCAGCATAAAGCAGGCCGTGTGGCGGCAGAAGTGCGGCATCGACTGGCACAGGGTGAGCGCAGCGTGTTCATCCCTGATGTTGCCTATTTTGCAGGCAAGAAGCCGATGGTCGATAAAGGCAGCGTCCCCTATGTCCCTGACCTGGCGGTTGAAATCAAGTCACCGGATGACTCGTATAAGGAAATGCGAGCGAAAGCCCGCATCTATTTGCAGCATGGCACCCGGATTGTCTGGTTGGTGTTCCCTGAAAAGCGTATCGTTGAGGTACATACCGTTGACGATGAACGTCCCTTTACAGAAGACGAAGTGTTGGATGGTGGGGACGTGATGCCGGGGTTCACCATGCCTGTGCGTGCCGTATTTGCTGACCCTGTAGAAGATTAGTTGTTCATAATTCAAGCGGATTTGAAAAGGATAAAAACCATGCGTGAAGCAGTAATCGTCGCCGCCGCCCGTACCGCCGTGGGCAAAGCCGTCAAGGGCACAACCCGCAACGCGCGCTCGGATGATATGGCGGCCACCGTCATTCAGGAAGTCATGCGCCAGACCGACGGCAAGCTCGACCCCAACGAAATCGACGACGTGATTGTCGGCTGTGCCATGCCCGAAGGCTCGCAGGGGCTGAACTTCGCCCGTGTCATCGCCCTGCGCGCGGGGCTGCCTGTGGACGTGCCGGGCCAGACCGTCAACCGCTTCTGCTCCAGCGGCTTGCAGACCATCGCTATGGCCGCCGAGCGCATCATCGCCAACGGGGCCGATATCATCATCGCGGGCGGCGCGGAAACCATGTCGCTCGTGCCCATGTCCGGCTTCCGCATCAGCCCTAACCTCACATGGCCGCCAACGAGCCGGAAGTCTACATGAGCATGGGCTCACCGCGGCGAGCGCGTGGCCGACGAGTTCAACGTCAGCCGCGAGGACATGGACCGCTTCGCCTATGAGAGCCATCAGAAGGCGGCGGCGGCGCAGGACGCGGGCAAGTTTGCCAGCGAAATCACGCCCTTCGAGTTCGAGGAAACCATGCTGGCGAAGACGGACGCCCGACGACGGTCAAAATGACCTTGCCGAGGATGAACACCTGCGCTGGACACCACCGTCGAAGGACTCGCCAACCTGCCAGTCTTCAAGGACGGCGGGCGCGTGACGGCGGGCAACAGCAGCCCCCTCAGCGATGGCGCGGCGGCGGTCATCGTCATGGAAGGGGCAAGGCGGCGCAGCGAGGCTTGACCTGCTGGGCGTCCTTGTCGGCTTCGTGGCCGGCGTGCGCCCGGAGATCGAGGCGTCGGGCTGATCAACGCCATCCCCCGCCTGCTGAAGCGCACAGGCATGAAACTGGACGACATCGACCTGATTGAACTCAACGAAGCCTCGCGGCGCAGTCGCTGGCAGTCATTCGCTATCTGGAGATGAACGCCGAGAAGGTCAACGTCATCGGCGGCGGATTGCCCTCGGTCACCCGCTGCTGCACCGGAGCCGTTGACGGTACAACTGCTGCATGAGATAAGCGCCGCAGCAGCAAGTACGGCATGGTGACGATGTGCATCGGCGGCGGCATGGGCGCAGCAGGCATCTTCGAGAACTTGAACCCGCAGGCGCAATATATTGCGCCCAACATCCCCCAACCGAAACTTCCTAGGGCGTACCTGTGTGTACACCCAGCTGAATAAGAAAGGACGTGTGGCAGATTGTCATGCGTCCTTTTTTATTAAGCTATAGCTGATTATCTGCCATTATTGATTTTATTCCACCTTAGATCAATAGACACTTGAGAAGGTTCAATCTTTAGTTCAATATATTCTGCGGTGCTTTTGGATCGGCATGACCCAGGATATATTGAATTTCTTCGGTCATACCGGATGAATAGGCACTTGCAAATGAACGTCGTAAGTCTTCAGGAGATATTATAGGAAGCTCAGACGTGATAATGCTATTTACATATTCCATCTTGTTGAGTCGTAATTTGTCTGTTGTTACACGCCTGTTTCTTTTCAAAATTGTGTAAATATTGGATTACTGTTTCTGGGAGATGGGTGACTAACTTCATTGTTGTAGTGCGTAGATTGTTGGCTTGGTAAGCTTCAGTACGCGACTTTTCTCGTTATTTTCTCCACTTACAGATCAAAATGATTCATCATCAATTATAAGATTGTCCCAAGTGAGTGAGACAATCTCACTACGCTTAGTCCGTGAAAGAGCCAACAAATGAATGATTGCAGTATCACGCCATCGTTTAGCACGTAAGCGAGTCCTTGAGTGAACTACTTCTAATAGTTTTGCGATTTGGGCAGAATTCAAATCCTGTTGAGGATTAGGTACATGAGCCTCATAGTTAATTGGCTTTGCTTCGTAAATCAGCATGGCAGCGGATGCTGTGTCTAAATAGCCTTTTTCTGCTAATAGATTTCCACACGATATTAGTGGCGCTGCGAGCTTGGTTGACCATCAGGTAATGCCGAGTTTCCAAAATGTTAACTACGCATTCAATTCGTCTGCTTTTAATGGGTCTGAATAAGCTTTGCGAGATTGACTTCAGATAAATCCATAACCTCATCATCATAATATGTTGATTGGGATAAATACCTTCGCAAATATTTAACATAGACTCATGTGCTGGTAAGGGTATTAAACTCTTCTCTAAATCAATAGTCTTGAGAGTTTCATTGGTAGGGTTGGAAGGGTTGGCGTTTAGGTAATGATTGGGAAGACAAAATTCCCCTCACAACACGTTTTTCGATAGCGGTTAAGGCAGTATGACAGCGTACCGCCGCTTCCAAATTGGTGCGTTTGGTAATCTTACACCATTGAATTTGACGCTCATCTAACAATCTCGATATTCGCATTCCTTATGAATAGTGAAGCGATTGGCTTATTCAATGCCACAATTGATTTCACCAATACAATAAACAGATCTGATGCTGCGGGGTCAACTACTAAAATGCTTCGCATTGTTCAATTTGTTCGATATAGCAGTCCACCAATTATGTCCACCAGAATCCTTTCGTAACCAGACTTCATGTTGAAAGCATCATTTCGCAGATGATCACAAGCAAAGTTCAGTGACAAAATTTTCATCGTCGGTGAAAAACTGATGAAGAGTTTCATAATCCTCTGGTAAATATAATCTGGTTAGACTTAATATTATAACATAGAAGCCCGCTTGTTCTAGTGAAGCAAATGAGGTGTTTGAAGACTCCTTTCATGTTCCACAACCTACATCACCATCCCCTCACCACCATCCCCTGCACCTCGCCGCGCCTGCCCATCCTCAACGCCACCCCATCCCACGCCTCTGTCACGACCATTTCGCGCCTGCACCATAGGGTCGATTGTATTGCGCCCGTACCATCTCCATCTTCCAAAACGTTCGCCAGAGTCGCACGTGCTTTGCCGCGTTCCCATCGTGCGCAGCTTCAAAGCCGCCGTCACCTGACATATCAACAAATCGAATGACGCCACCCCACCCTTTCTGGCAGCGCGGCTTTTACGACAACGTCATTCGCGACGAACGGATGCCGCATCAATTCCGCGTTTACATCGACAACAACCCATCACAATGGGCCGCAGACCGCTGCCATCCATAAGCCCCCGCCACAATCGTTTACCCCGCACACCGTTAGGATTTCCCAACCTTTTCTAACCGCTGCGCCCCTCACAGCCCCTTTTTGCGCAAAATCGAGCGCGCGCTCATCCCCGATCAATTCGCGCAATCACTCCGTCAATTGCTGCACGCTCAGCGATCAATTCGCGCACTTCAAAATGACTGCGTTTGTCTTTTCCAACCGCTTCTAACCTTATTCCTTGGTGTGTTTTGTCGTTCAGCCGGAACATCAGCACGCGCAGATGCAGCAGCGCCAGCACGACCATGATGAACACATAAACGCCGCTGCTCGCCACACTTTGCAGCGCTGCGTTGAGTTCAAACGGCTGCTGCTGTGCCGCCTGTACCGCCGCCACCACGCCCACCCCTGCCGCCGTCACCAGCCCTGCCCGCAGCACAAAACCGATGATGGTCATGAAGGTAAACGTCCACTTCTCGATGGTGTACGGCACGATGGCGAAGTCGTAAGGCGTGCTCAACAGCCGCTGCGCCCGGAACATAAAGTCCCCCCACGTCTTGCCCATCACCCCCAGCGCCAGGAAATCCCCGCCCGTCAGCCCTTCGCGCAGGCGGCGGCGTAAGGCAAGCACCCCGCGCTTTTTGGCCTTGCGTTCGGCGTGCCTGCGGAAGCGTTTGTACTCGTCGTAGGCGTTGAACTCCGGGTCGAGGCGCGCGCTCATCGTGTCATACAGCAGCGAGGCCCGCGTGAACATCAGGTAATCACGCGGCACAGGCAGGTTGTACTTGCCGGTCACGGTCAGCGAGGTAATCATCAGGCTGGCGCTGGTGCGCTCGTACCACGGCGAATGTTTGCTTTTCATCGCCAGAAGCTGGCTGTGGTAGGCGGTTTCCACGTCCTTGGTGATGGCGTTGATGTCCATCGGCGGCAGCGGTTCGAGCATCGCCAGCGAACACCGAGCCATCGCGTGGTCTTCGGCAAGGAAGCTCTCGTACACGCGCTGGTACACGTTGCGCCGCACGCTGTTGATGTAGCCGCACGCCCCAAAATCCACGAAAACCAGCTTATTGTTGGCCTGCACGACGATGTTGGCCGGGTGCGGGTCAGCGTGGAACGCCAGATGCGCGAAGATGCTCCAGTCGTGAGCATAAATCAGGCGGCGTGCCAGCACTTTGGGGTTGATGTTGAGTTCACGCATCCGGGCAAGCCCAGCGGTGTCTTTGTGTTCAATCGCCGCCAGGATTTCCCACAGCCAGATGCCGGAGACGAACTCCTGTACCAGCACTTCATCGTTGGAGAACTCAAAGTAGATTTTGGGCGCGCCGAAGTAGCCTTTTTTGTGCTTGCGTGAACGTCGCTCGAACAGTTCACACAGGCGTGCTTCGCGGCGGAAGTCCAGTTCGGAACTGAGCGTGCTGCGGATTTCGGCGCGCAGGTTCGCCATGAAACCCGGACGCACGACGGTAAAGGTTTCCATCAGCCCTGTGAGGAAGTCGATGACGCGGAAGTCTTCCTCAAACAGCTTGTGGATGCCGGGGCGCCGCACCTTCACGGCAACCTTTTCGTCGCTGTCGCGCAGCACTGCCTGATAGACGCAGGCGATGGATGCCGAGCCGATAGGCGTCGGGTCGAAGGCGGAAAACACCTCGTCGAGCCTGCGCCCGGTGGAACGCTCGATAATGGCGATGGCTTCCTCGGTGGGAAACGGCGGGTAGTTGTCGAGCATGTTGGCCAGTTCCTGGCAGTACTGCACAGGCAGCACGTCCAATCGGCTCGACATCTGCTGCCCGATTTTGACGAACGTGCCGCCGATATGCTCAAACGTGTGCCGCAAGCGCACCGCCTGCCGTTCAATCGAGTCCTGCCCCCGCATCCGATCCCACAGCGTGCCGCGCTGGAACTCGGCGAAGGCGCTGATCCATACCCCGAGGCGGCGCAGGGTGCGCAGCAGGCCGACTTTTGGCGCGCTGGGAATGGTCATCTGCATCTGCACGTAGTCTTCGGAAACCTGCGTTTTGGCCTGCTTGCGCCGCGACAGCGAACGCACCACCGGCAGGTGCGCGTCCTCGCGCGGGAGTTCCGGCAGCAGGTCGTCGGGCACATGCATGGTGGTGCCGCGCCCCATGCCGTCCCAGTCGTCGCCGACTTTGATTTTGACGAAGTTGGCAGGGACGCGCTGCTGCTGGCGCGCAAGGCTGTCGGCGACAGCTTTGCGCACGCGGCGGCTGGTCTTGCCGTTGACGACCAGGGGTTTGAGCGCGGGTTTGTGTCCGTTGATGTGCAGACGCGTTGTATCAACCATAGTTTTTTGGGCTGTTCAGAAATAAACAAGGGCATGATGCGTTATGCCCTTGCAGGTCAAATGTGAGCTAACGTAAGCGCAGCAGGCGGTTGAAGCGCGACGCCAGCCGTATCTGCCGCCGTGTCGAACGCTTCAGGCTGCGGGTGTTAAGTATCTTGGCGATGTCCAGCGGGAGGCGGCTGGATTCTTCGAGCGACTTGGACATGGCTTTGCCGAGGTTCAGCCCCAGGTCACGCAGCGCACCATCGCGCTTTTTGCCAGCAGACTTGTCACTGGACTTGCGGAACTCGTCCATGCCCTCGAACAGCGAACGCGACATGCGCGTAGAGATTTTGGTCAGCCCGCGTGTCGCCTTTTGCAGGTCGCCCAGCCCGCGCGAGTAACGGCGCTTCTTCTTCTTTTTGCTGCTGATGACAATCGGGCGTGTGCCGCCGATTAACGGAGTCTCCTGTTCAGTAGGTGCAGGTTGATCCACCATCGCAGCAGCTCCCTAAAATAAGCCGCGAAAACGGCGCTCTTTTTTGCGGTACACGACGACCACCGGGACGATGATTTTGCCCGCTGCCTGTTCGCCCAGGTTCATCTGCACCTGATCGACGACATCCAGCACTTCATCCATCGCCGCGCCCTTGCCGCGCTTCAGTTTTTTTATAGCTTTTTTCTTCTTTTTGCCCAGGTTCACAATAATCGGCGTGGTCACCTCCGCCTGCGCTTGGTTCACCACCACCGCATTCTTTTCGCTGCCGTTGTCTGACATGTTTAATCCCCTTTGCTGATTTATTAAATAGAGTATAAAGAATCTTCAAAAAGCGCAATGAGGGGCAGCAGGCTTGATGACCGCAAGACACAAACGGCGGCAGGGGCCGTGTCCCCTATTCAGGGCAGACGCATAGCAGGTGTGACGTTTACATGTTACTATCAGCCTATGCAATACTGCTGTTCATAGAAAGGTTTTGGGATGCCTCGGTTGCATGTCACCTTTTATGTGTTGTTTACGTTGCTGCTTTGCGCCGCGCCAATTTTCGCTCAGGATCAATGTTCTGATCTGGTTCAGAACGCAATCACTGCTGCTGAGCAGGTGTGTGATGGAGTCGCCCGTAATCAGGTGTGTTACGGCAACATCAATTTGCAAGCCGATGGGCAGCCAGACGCCCCTGCTATTCGCTTCGACGAGCCAGGCGACATCGAGAATATAGGCTACATCCGCACGCTGCGTCTGGACGGCATGAATGTGGATGCCTCAGTCTGGGGGATTGCGCTGATGCGTTTGCAGGCCAATCTGCCCGACACTGACCCCGCGAAAAACGTCACAGTCGTAATGTTCGGTGACGTAAATATTGATAACGATGTACCTGTGCTGGTCACACTGCCCGCTGCCATTGATGCGCCGGGTTCCGCGAACGTGCGTCAGTTACCCTCTACGCAGGCGACCGTAATTGTGTCGCTAACCGATGGCACGCCGCTCACCGCTACCGGACACAGCAGCGATGGTCAGTGGATACGGGTGCGCCTGGATGGCGAACAAAGCGGCTGGGTGCTTGGCCAATTACTGGCTGTCGAGGGAGATGTCAACACGCTGGAAAGCGTTGCCCCCGGCAGCACCGCCCCACAGTACGGCCCGATGCAGGCTTTTATCCTCAACACCGGGACTGCCGACGCACAGTGCAGTTCCGCGCCCAGCAGCGGCATCCTGATTCAGACCCCAGAAGGCGTTGGCGAAATCTCGCTGCTGATTAATGAGGTGGATATTCGCTTAGGGTCTACGGCCTATATCACAGCCGGACGCGATGCCAGCGGCGCAAACAGCCTGGCCATACACATGGTTGAGGGCACAGCGCGCGTCGAAGCCAACGGTGTCGCCCAGTACCTGCGTGCTGGCCAGCAGCTCACGGTTCCGCTGAGTGCTGATTTTCGCGCGAACGGCCAGCCTAGCGACCCTCATCCTTACGACGCACGCGAGGCAGCCCTGCCGCTGACTCTGGTCGAGCGCGAGATACAACCCGCAGAGCCTTATGTGCCCGACCCCAGCGCTCCAGTCATTACACGCGTGGATGTAACCCACCTCAGTACGACCCGCACCCGCGAGGACATTACCTTCACCGATGTTGAAGGCGATGTGAGTGTATTGGACATTTCGATAGCGGATATTTCCGATAACGGTATCAACTACATCTTTCGCGGCACAGCCGTCAACATTGGCACCGAGCAGCAGCAGGCCGGCGCAGTCTTCAGCCGTGAAACCATCTGTACCGAAGGCACGGACGGCGTGGAAGCCTTGTTTCGCATCGTGCTCACCGATGCCGCCGGACTTGGCAGTAATGTGGTTGAATACAGAACGCGCTGCGGCCAAGATTAAGGCTAGGGTTCACCTGAATCCTATACCCGTTCCTTAATCTCGCGGCTGTTCGGATAAGTTTAGCTTTTGAATCCAGTTGGCACGTTAAGCTGTAGGGGCAAAAGTGCTGCGCGTCTACACCGTATCCAGCATGACCAGCCTGGCGTTGTTTGTTGTGCTGATGCCGCTTATCTGTTTGCTTTGCACCGCCCCTCCCGATTACCACGCGCTGCGGGGATTTGTCGAAGGGTGAAGGGGTTCCACAGCCCTGCTGGTATGGCGTCGTGCCAACGCGCCTCGGCATCGGCAGCAGCAGTCAGCAGCTTCAGGGGAGTTTCAAGTCTATGACACAGGTATCGTCCACGTCTCCACCCTCTATACCAGGGTGGATTATGCCGCGTCCGACGATACATCTTGTGATATGAGTGCCTACGATGCGGCGAGTTCTGAGTATGCTGTGATCTTAATGGACTGCCATCACGTTGAGCTGGGTGATGTGATGTTTTATCTCGATAGCCCCGAAGGGCTGCGCATCGCCAACAATCAGATTTATCTGTTGTTCGCCGGAGGCTGCATCGCTGTCGTCCTCGATTTGGCATCCCTCTATCAGGGACGCATCTCCCCCTATGTAGAGGTTCACGAAATCATTCTGAGCAGCACATCGCTCAACAGCGAATATACCTGGCATGGCTTTGCCACACGCTGGCGCTACGCCAATAGTGCAGCGGTGTCTGCTCATGGGGGGTAACTGCCCGCCCCGCGAGTCGCCCGTCGCGAACGGTTATGAACGGGCAGCGCTGCCCTGTAATGTCAGGCACGCTGTCGAAACACTAATCCCCTTCGGTCAGGTCCAGCATATGGCTGGCCCCTAACATCGGTGATCTTCACCATTGATGTTGAAGAAGCGTCCGTTGTCTTTCGGCGTCAGGTTATCAATAATCTTGAGCAAACTGGACGCCGACTGCTGCGTACTCAACGGTGCGCCGCTGCCGCCCATGTCAGTCTGCACCCAGCCGGGATGAATCATCATCGTGATGACGCCCTGCGCCCCTAAATCCCCTGCCAGCACGCGCGTCGCCATATTCAGCGCGGCTTTGCTGATGCTGTAGGCGTATCCGCCGCCGCTGGTTTTAAACTGCATACTCCCCTGCTGTGTGCTGATGTTAATTAGCTTCGGATTCCTGCCGTTCTTCAGCAGGTCGAGGAACGCCTGCACAATCATCAACGGCGCGATGGCGTTGGTGTGTATCGAGTGTTCCAGCGCTTCAGGGCGCAGGCTCCCCAGCGAACGGTACTCCGGCTCACGCGGATTAATGGCCGCGTTGTTAACGAGCACATCAAGGCCGTCCACTTCGGCACGTACCTGCTGCGCGGCGGCAGCGATGTCGTCCATGTTGTCTACATCGAGTTTGATTTTGCTCAGCTTGCCCTTGTATTGGCCGTCGTACTGCTCCACTGCGTCAAACTTGCGCGCGGCGGCAAACACCTGGTCGCCGCGTTCCAGATACTGCCGCACCACTTCCAGCCCCAACCCACGATTCGCCCCTGTGATAAAAATCCGCTGCATGAGAAGTCCTTCGTTTTAGTGTCCAATGATAGCGATATAATAACAGGTTGAAGTACGAAAGCGTATGACCATAATAAACTATATAATAACGATTGCCTGCATGGAGATATGAGGCAAATGATGCGCATTCTGGTGACTTTCGTGGTACTCCTATGCCTGCTGCCCTGTCATGTTGAGGCGCAATCAGCAGTGACCTATGGTTATGCCTATGCCGTGCACAGAGAGGAAGACGACTTTTATCTGCAAGTCATCAACCCTACAACGGAGGAAGCTGAGTCCATTTTCATCCCCGCGCGCGAAGGGCATCGCATTTTCTCTGCACAGGCCAGCCCAGATGGGGAATGGGTGTACACCATCATTCGGATGCTCGATAGCAGCACACGCCCTGGAGGAAGTTACTCCGTGAATCTATATTCGCCGCGAACGGGTGAAATGCGCGAGGTGCTGTACGATGTACGCATCCTGAAGATCACCTGGTCGCCTGACAGCCAATGGCTGGCGCTGATCCTGAGAGACGCCGAATCCATAAATTCATTCCTCGGTGCCTATGTTTACCACGTTGCGACGGCTGCTCTGTCCATGGTGAGCGCGGATGAGACGACTCCCTATCACATGGAGTGGTCGCCCGACAGCACGCAGTTGTTGACAGTTGGGATGCGCTGCCCTACGGAACTTCATTGCAGTAGTAGGTTTGACGTAATTGAGATGTCCTCAATCACATCTTTACACTCCGTAGAATTTGATAGTTCAGGGGATTACCTGTGCCAATTCGCGTGGTCACCAGATAACCAGACAATTGCATTTCTCTATGCCTGTAGCGACAGCATTGGCAGTGGAAGTTGGCCCTATATCCATGACATCTACAGCCTGAACCTCGCTAACAGCACCTTTACGCGGCTGACTTATTTCGCGCAGCAGGAAGAATATCCATCGACGTTGCAGCAGTACAGTCTGGGGTATTCATTCGCCTGGTACGACAGCAGCACCCTGCTCAGGTCGATGGCTGGAGGGCCATTCCAGGATGGAGTCGGATTTGATGATGCCTTTTATCTACAGGAATCCGTGGCTCATCGTGCGGACGGCACGCAGGTTTTCATCGCGGATCAGTCAATTTGGGATTGGATCCTCAATCCGCTATATCCAACAGAGATTGCCTTTCGCCGTGAAGACTATGTGCTTTTTACCACTGAATACAACACCCGGCTTGCCCAGGTGGCAAACGCCGCTGTCGAAATCGCCACCTTTGACGGTACAAACTTGAATGTGCTCTACAGCGGCGTGGGCGGCTGTGAACTGGATTGGTCGCCGGATGGCACGATGCTGGCGTATAGTTACATCGAAACTCTCCCCCATTATGATTGTTGGAGCGTCATGGGTTTTGAGTTCGTCAGCCGTGAGACATGGACAAGCAGCAGTTTTAGGGTCACGGAAGCAATTGATTTCAGCGCTGGCTGGGTCATCATGCCAGCGGATTAGCACATAGCTTGTGGGAAGATGGGTGTGTCATTCCCTACCACTGATGCTGTCCGCCGCGATAGTCCAGAAATTTGCCGCTGTCCTTCATCGTCAGCCCATCCACCACGCGCACAATACCGCTGACCGATTCGTGCGGCGTCAGCGATGCGCCCGCCCCGCCCATGTCCGTCTGCACCCAACCGGGGTCAAGCGCCACGACCACCACATTCTGCCGCCGCAAATCGTACGCCAGCCCGCGTGACGCCATATTCAGGGCCGCTTTGCTCATGCAGTACGAATGGCTGCCGCCGTAGCTCCTGCCGGAAACCGACCCCATCTCCGATGAGATGTTAATCAGCTTGGGATGTGTCCCTTTGCTTAGCAGGGGCATAATGGCCTGCGCCACCAGCAGCGGCGCTACCGTGTTGGTATGCAGCACCTGTAGCATCGCCTCCGCCTGAAGCTGGCCAAAGCTCTCGTAAGGCGGCGTTTCCGGGTTAATCGCCGCATTGTTAAACAGCAGGTCAAGAGACTCCGTTTTCCCCTTAATCACCTGCACCGCCGCCCTAATCGACTCATCGTCCACCACATTCAGCGGCACAATCGTCACCTGATACAGCTTACGCAGCCGTTCCAGTTCATGCGCGCCGTCCGGGTTGCGTGCCGCCGCGAACACCTGCTCCCCGCGCGCCGCGTACTGCCGCACCAGCTCCAGCCCAATCCCCCGGCTCGCGCCTGTAATCAATACGTTCATGCTACGCCGCCTACCTCGTTTCATCGTGTGTCAGGGATTATACGGGCGGATGTGCTCCACCCGTATACGTCATTCTTCAATCTGAGGACTCAAAACGTGGAAATGAATAGTTCTATTGTCAACGCTCTTTTTGACGGCGGGCAATCATGCCCTTCGCGCCGTCCACCGTCGAGGCGGTAGCCGTTTCCCGGTAGCCCTGTGCGTATAATTTGCGAAATGTTTCGGTCACGGGCTGTTGAATAAAGCGGTTCATCCCGACCATCACGAAGATGCCAGTGCGGGGGTGTTTCTGAGTTGGAGTCTCACCCGGCTTAAGCAAATCACCGGATGGAATTGCGGCATTCTGGTAAACGCCAATGACATCTACGATGCCAGTACTGTCTTCAGTTAACGCAGAAATCTGCGCCAGTAAATCATAAACGTCGGCAGCGCCCCACGCGCCTTCGACATGATAGATGAGAATGCTGCGCTCATCGTTATACCATTCTACGCGGATTGCCATTCGTTATTGTCCTCCTTGTCTATAGTGCTGCGATGTACTCCCCTGATACCCATCTGCGCCCGTTTTTCCTGACCAGTTCGCGAGGGCCAACCCGCAGGTTCGCCCTCGCACCGTCATTGCTCACGGGGCCTCACCCCACAATGGAGGCAAGGCTCATGGGGCGGTAAGACACATCCGCACCGATAAAATAAGGAGCCTAGCTTAACTCATTACGGGTATATCCCAAAATGCGGCGCGCCACAATCAGGGTGTTAATCTGTCCCGTCCCCTCGTAAATGTCGTTGATCTTGCCGTCGCGCATCCACTTTTCAGCAAGCCATTCCCGGCTGTAACCCATCGTGCCCAGCAGTTCGACAGCTTTCTGCGTGACCTGTGTCACCGCCTTGCCTGCCTTGACTTTGGCCATCGACGCTTCCAGCGGATTGGAAATACCCTCGTCCACCATCGTAATCGAGCGCAGCGTCAGCAGGTAGGCCGCCTTCAACTGGGCTTCCATCTCCAGCACATCACGCTGAATGGCCGTCAGCTTGTGATACGGCACGCCATAAGGAATCTCGACGCCTTCTTCCTTGAGTTTTTCCTTAACAAACTCTAATGCAGCACGGCCAATGCCCAGCGCGCTGGCGGCCACAATCGGGCGGCTGGCATCGAAGGTAGCCATCGCCCCCTTGAAGCCTTTGTCCTCGCGGCTGGCCTGCACTTCAGCGCTGCCCAGGATGTTATCCACAGGGATACGCGCATTGTCAAACACGATAGCCGCCGTGTCGCTGGTACGGATGCCGTGCTTGATTTCTACCTTGGCGATGCGCACGCCCGGCGTACCCGCTTCGACGACGAACGGTTTCATACCCGCGCGCCCCGCCGATTTGCTCACCGTCGCCCAGACGATCACCAGACCGTTCGAGTCTTCCAGCGCCAGCTTGCCGTTAGTGCAGAAGATTTTTTCGCCGTTCAGCACCCACTCGTTGGTTTCCTCGTCAAACACAGCGCTAGTCTGGATGGCTGACGTATCCGAGCCAGCGCCCGGTTCGGTCATGGCCATCGCGCCCCACACAGGTTTATCGCCCTCAGCGAAACGCTTGAGGAAGCGCATCTTCTGGTCAGCCGTGCCGACAGCTTCAATAGCAAAGCCGCCCAGCGCCGGGCCGGGCATACACAGATAAATGCCCGCGTCGCCCCACGACAGGGTTTCGACCAGCAGCATCATTTGCAGCAGCGTGCCTCGGCGCGGCTTCGTTTCCACCTGGCTGCTGGATGTGCTGCCGCCGCCGACGCTGGCCGCTTCCATCTGTTTTTGCAGGCGTTTTAACGTCGCCTGCTGCATCTGCTGCATAAAAGGCAGCATCTGTTCAATAAACACGGTGGGGCGTGCGTGCTCGTTTTCATCCAGCTCACGCGAGAACGGACGCATCGCGTTTTCCGCAACAAACTGCACCATCTGCCGGATACCGATAACACTTTCGGGAATTTCAAAATCGATAGGCATACCCTACATACTCCTCTGGCGATCAGCCGCGATCAACTCGCGCGCTTCTTCTAATGTTTTGGCGTACAGGAAATCGACAGTGTGACCTGTCGTCGAGTTGTAGACTTTGGTAAACGTGCCGAACATGGTGCGCATGAAACCGTTCGCACCGACCATCACCGTCAGTCCGGCTTTGGCGTGCGGGTCTTCGCGCAGTTGTTGAATCTGGTTCAGTGCGCCGGACGGGACATTGAAGCCGCCGTTAAAGTTGATGATGGCGTCCACACGATCATGGGCCACACCGTTCATATGGGCATACACTTCGTCGCGGGCCTTGAACAGTTCTTCCCACGTCCATTTGCCGCTGACATCGTAGCGCAGCGTGTTGTGTTCGTCGTTATCCCACACAATTTCAATCGGCATGGCTACACCACCTCATTCTCGGCATTCTGACGTAAGCGGCGCAGTTCGTCGCGATGTTCCGCTTCGTGCTGCATCAGGTGATACAACACCCATTCCGGCGTCACCTCATAGCGTTCCAGCACGCGCGGACGGCGGTACTCATCCAGCGTCATGCGCTTGAACGTGGTCAGCAGCAGCGCGCGCACTTGTTCCAGCCGCGACCACAGCGACTCCAGCGTCTCGCCCTTGACGATGGTGAGTTTGCCATTGGCATCACGCACATCGTGCGGGAAAAGCTGCCAGATGTCTTCCGGCAGCTTGCCTTCTGCCACATCAGAATGCAGCCAGTCCAGTTCAATCGCCGCGATGTGATATAACAGCGTGGCGATACTGTGTCCGCCTCCATTCAACTGCCACTCCAGCGCGGCAGGATTAACATGATGCAGCGCCTCACCGGTGCGGCGGCGCGCGTCCTGCAAGCCCCACAGCGCCACCGCGATCACGGGGTCACAGTCGGCGGCAGGTTCCAGTGCTAAACGCTCTCTCTTGCTTTCGCTCACGTCTACCCTCAATCTTGCTTATAGCTTACGAAATCGCCAGACCGTGAAACGTCGGCAAACCACGCCCGTTGCGCAGCCAGCGTTCCGCCGGATACTCGCGGATGAAGCCGTAGCCGCCGAGCGTCTGCACCGCGCCGTCCGTCACGAACAATGCGGTCTTGTCGGCGTACTGCTTGGCGAGGTAGGCTTCCTGCGTGGCGTCTTCGCCTTTGTCCAGCTTCCACGCCGCTTCCCAGACCATCAGGCGCAGCGCGTCAATTTCAATCGCCATCTCTGCCAGCATGAAGGCAATCGCCTGCTTGGTCGCAATCGGCTGCCCGAACTGCACGCGTTCCTTGGCGTAATCCCGCGCATACTCAAACGCGCCGCGCGTCAGGCCCACCGCCAGCGCCGCCAGTGCCACCCGCTGACGATTGAGCAGCGTGTTGAAGTCCATGCCAACCACGCCGCCCAGCCGCGCCGTTACAGGCACGGTGACGTTGCTCAGGCTCACGCGGTACGTCGGCAGCGCCCGCAGCCCCATCAGCGCTTCACGCTTGTCGATGGTCACACTGGCTTTGGGCACGATGTAGGCTTCCGTCGTTCCACTAACAGTATTACGCGCATAAACCAGGATTTGTTGCGCGTCCGCCGCCAGCGGCACATAGGCTTTCGTGCCGTTGAGCGTCACCTTGTCACCGTCCACTGCTGCGCTGGTCGCCAGCTCGTTCGGGTCGAAAAACACGCCCGGTTCCAGCAGAGCCGCCGTCGCCGGAGCCAGCGACTCTTCCAAAAACATCGGCAGCAGTTCCTGACGCTGTTCCGCCGTGCCAAACAGCACCACCGGATAGGCGAACAGCGCAGGCGTCAGCACATGCAGCGCCGTCGCCAGGTCGCCAAACGCCAGTTCTTCGTAAGCCAGCGCGTTGGTAACCGCGCTCAGTTCGCCAAAGCCGCCGACTTCCTCCGGGATAGACGACGGCACCAATCCGATCTGCCAGCCTTTCGCGACCATGTCGAGCGCGGGTTCGCTGGCTTCGTCGGCTTCGTGGGCCACCATACGCAAATCATTCAGTGAAAAGCGTTTGATGGTATCGATCAATAACTGTTGTTCTTCGGTTGGTGTAAAGGAAACCATGAATTCTCCTAGCTTTTAGCTATTAGCGATTAGCTTTTAGCTTCTAAACTCAAGCTTTTAGCATTCGCTGTACTTCCGTTGGTAAGTGAGACAATCTTCACTGCTACTTCGCGATGACCACCCTGCCGCTGACGCAGTACGGCGCGGCCTTGCTGATGGTCACGAAATGGAACGCGATGGCCTGCGACCTGTAATAAATCTGATGGGCTTCAAACCCCTTGTAACAAATATTTTCCAGCCATTGTTTCGTGATAAATTCGCCTGCCAGCCGCTGATCGTGACATGTGGGCGAAAGTTCGCCCGTCGCCAGCAGCAGACAGCGCGGGTCATCAGTCTTTTGCGTACTGACATGGGTGAGCAGTTCTCCCTGCGCCAGAAAGTGCCGCATATCAAGTTCAAATCCCTGCAAACTGCTGGCGTCAATCAGCGGCGTCCTGCTCAGAATATCGTCCACCGTCGCTTCAAACGGCGTTTTGACCACATCGACAAACGGCAGGTTCGCCTCCTGCCCATCCACTCGGAACGCGGGTGCCGCGATCTGCGGCGTCCAGCCGTGCGCCAGCGCATAATTGACGGCCTCGCGCACCATGTTCGGCTTGACCATCATCTGCGCGCTGTGATCAACGCTGCCGTTCGTGCGCAGACTGATCACCACGCGCTGCCCGCTGCTGCTGGCGTGCAGTATTTCCAGCATCATCTGATCTTCATAACGGCTCACACGCCACAGATACTTTTCGTCGTCAGCGGTCATCGGGCGGAAGCCGCGCATCTTGTCAGGTCGTGCCACAATCATTCCTCAAACTAACGCCTATGTTCTGGCTTTCGGTTGAAGGCCATCGCGCTTCGGCAGCGATCTCCTTCCCAACAGCGACAGCAGCCCACGCAGGAAACGCACATACGGCGACCACTGGCTTGTGACCTGCTGCCCGCTGAAGACAGTCTGCGCCCTGTCCAGCGCATCCTCAATCAGCGCATCATGCAGCGGGCGAAACACCAACGCCCACGACAGCACCGCCTGGCCGCTGGTATGCATCTCCAGAGTGTGAATCAATCGGGTTGTCGTGGCGTCAATCGCTTCTATCTGAATTCCATGCCAGCCGTTGAACCCGCGCGGCGCTTTGAACTGAAACCTGATGCTGACGCCGGGTTGATACGCTTCGACAAAGTAGCGAATTGGCCCATGTCCGCCATCCGCGCCGACGCTTAACGGACGGTCAAAGCGCATCCTGGGCCAGAGGTCACGCGGCCACAGCTTATCTTCAGGCGAGGACAGCGTATCCATCAGCGCACCGACCTGTGCTGCGCTGGCATTCAGAATACGTTCATGTCGGTTCAAAACGTACATAGAACTCCTTGCATAGCAATTAGAGTATCACTACACAATATACGGCGTACTCGCCCCGGTCTTGGTCATGCCTTTGGGGTCAAGCGGAACGTTAACACACGCGGGCTTGCCACTGGCAAAAGCACGTTCCAGCGCCGCGCCAATCTGCGCCGGGTCTTCGACAAACTCCCCGTAGCCCCCCAGCGCCTCGACCACCTTCTCATAGTGCGTCAGTGCCAGCGTCGTCGCCACCGCGCCCTTGTCCTCGCCCATCATCGCCGAAATCGGGTTGCGGATTTGCCCCCAGCCCGCGTCATTGCCCACGATGCTCACAATCGGCAGGTTGAAGCGCACCGCCGTATCGTACTCGAAGCCGTTCAGCCCGAACGAGCCGTCGCCGCTGATGACCAGCACGCGCTTGTCGGGGTGCAGTGTCTTGGCGGCAATCGCGAACGGCATCCCCACACCGAGGCATCCCAGCGGGCCGGGGTCGAGCCACTGTCCCGGCAGCGTCAGATCGATGACCTTGGCGCACGCGCTCACAATATCGCCGCCGTCGCCGATGAGGATGGTGTTCTCGTCCAGCAGGCGGTTGATCTCCGCGCCGAAGCGGAAATGATTCACGGGCACATCGTCCAGCGCCTTCCATTGATCCAGTTTGGCGCTTTTGTCGTCCTCGGCCTGCCGGATGTGCTTGAGCCAATCGTCGAAGCGCAAGCCCTGTAAGCCCTCTTGCAGCGCTTCCAGCACCAACCGCGCGTTGGCACACATCGCGACTTCGGCAGTCTTATTGTGGTTGAGTTCAGCAGCGTCGTTTTCGATTTGAATCAGCCTGGCATCGCGGTTCCAGCCTTCACGCCCGTACTTCAGGCGGAAGTCCAGCGGCGTGCCGATGAGCATCACCACATCGGCTTCTTTCAGCGCCGCGCCGCGCGAGTCCTTAAAGCAGTTGGGATGCGTCATCGCCAGCGTGCCGCGCCCCGCCCCGTTGGTATACACCGGAATGCCTGTCGCCTCGGTGAGTTCCCGCAGCGCGTCGTGGGCTTCATCCCAGTAAACCTGCGTGCCTGCGATGATCACAGGCTTGTGCGCCGCCCGCAGCACCTCGAACATGCGCGCCACGTCGCCCACTTCCGGCGCGACGGGAGTCGGCATAAAACGCTCATGCACCGCAACGGGGTCAATCACCTTGAACAGCACATCAAACGGCAGTTCGATGAACACCGGCCCCGGCCTGCCGCTGAGCGCGATGCGAAAGGCTTCCGTCATTTTGTCGGGGATATGCTCGGTTTCCTCGATGGTAAAGCTGGCTTTGGTGAAGGTTTTGAACATGTCGGTCTGCGGCATCTCTTGCAGCGCACCCATGCCTTTGGTGCTCAGGGGCGCAGCGCCGCCCAGTAGAATCATCGGGGAACGCGCTTGATAGGCATTGGCCACGCCCGTCACCGCGTCGGTCACGCCCGGCCCGGCGGTCACCGCTGCTACGCCGATGTTGCGCGTCAGCCGTGCGTGGGCATCTGCCGCGTGTGCCGCCGCCTGCTCATGGCGCATGTCAATCACCTTGATGCCGTTGTTAATGCAGCCGTCGTAAATCGGTGCGATGTGCCCGCCGCACAGCGTATACAGCGTGTTTACGCCCTGTGCCGCCAGCGCGCGTGCGACGAGTTCTCCGCCGTGTGTAAACATATCAGGCTGCTCCTGTGGGTTCTGAACGATAGCGATAAACGAAATAAAGCCCCAACGCTGCCATGCCGCCTAACATGAACAGCGAACGCAGCGGGATCAGGTCAGGGTTAGCGGTGCTGACGGCCCCAAACAGCGGGAAAATCAGCATCAGAATCACAATCACCCACTCGAACCACTTGCCGCGTGGGAACGCCAGCCCAAAGGCGTAAAACGTGGCAAAGGCCATCGCCCACTTGAGCGTTGTCAGCACATAGATGAAGGTAACCGCCGCATCGTTGACCGTCACGCCGTTGCGAATCATCAGCGCGTAGCTGATGAAGAACGCGTTTTCACTCAGGTCAAACAGCGCCGTCAGGATTCCCGTGCCCATGCCCAGCACGGCAAACCACCTGTTATGGTCAACTGCCACCACGTACAAACCGACGAACACCAGCAGGTAGCTGATGGGGAACACGGTATCCGTGCCGAAGAACAACAGCGTTTTGTCCAGGTACTGCGTGATGCCGCTGAGCACCTGCTCGGACGACGCCCCGTAAGGCTGAAGCAGGACTCCGGCGGGCAAGCCGCTTGAAGCCGCCAGGAAAATCACAACGCAGATAAACGCCACCAGCGCCGCTAACGCCGAGCCTATGTAGGCATTTTTGCGCGCCATCTACATGCCTCCCGTGACTTCCAGCACCTGACCGGACACGTAGTTGGAAAGTTCGCTGGCGAAGAACAGCAGCGCACCCGCCGCTTCGTCCGGCGTGCCGGGGCGTCCCATCGGGATAAACATCGGCGCAGCCTGCCGCATCGCTTCGGGAATGCCGAGTTTAATCTGCTGCCCGGCGCGTTCGGTCACGTTGTCTTTGCCTTCCGACTGCGTCAGCCGCGTGTCGATGTAACCAAAGGCGACGGCGTTCACCTGAATGTTGAAAGCGCCCCACTCCTTCGCCAGCGTTTTGGTCAAGCCAATAATCCCCGCCTTGCCAGCGGAGTAGTTCGCCTGCCCGACGTTGCCGCGCGTGCCTGATGTGCTGCTGACGTTGACGATTTTGCGCGCCTTCACTGGCTGTCCGGCGTCTTTTTCCTTCTTCGCGGCTTCGCGCATATAGGGCACCGCCGCGCGAATCAAACGAAACGGCGCGGTGAGATGTACCGCCAGCATCGCTTCCCACTGCTGGTCGTTCATCTTGTGCATCATGCCGTCCCACGTATAGCCCGCGTTGTTGACGATGATGTCGATGCCGCCGTAAGCGTTCACCGTCTGCCCGATCAGTTCTTCAACGCCGCCCGCGTCGGTGACATCAGCAGGCACCGCCAGCGCCACGCCGCCCGCCGCCTGAATCGCCGCTGCGGTTTCATTCGCGGGGTTGGGGTCGATGTCGGTCACAATGACTTTCGCGCCATGTGCCGCGAACAGCCGCGCCGCCGCTGCGCCAATCCCACGCCCGCTGCCCGTAATAATCGCTGTTTTGTTGTCAAGAAGTTTCATGGTTAACCTTTTGTCTAAAAAATATTCTGTGGTTATGTGCCCCACCCGCGCGCCTGTGCTTCCTCTTGCAGCGCCGTCCACGCGAGTTTGTCCTCACCCTCATACGTCCGTAGCCCAAGTGTGCTCAGGAACGCGACGAACTCCTCCGCCGAGTAACTGTAATAAGCCTCAAAGCCTGCCAGCGTTTCCGGCGAGATGTCGTGCATCCAGGTGAACTTGATGAACAGAATATGCGCGGCTTGCTCATCCCACGCGGCAAACACCTCGCGCACAAACTGCGCCTGCATCTCCTCGGAACTGTTCAGCACCTCGCTCGACGGATAACCAAGCTGGAAGATGTGAATCGGCTTCGCGCCATACAGCTCCACCAGCCGCGCGAAATCCTCATGCACAGCGTCCGGCGCGCGCACGCTGAAATCCGGCTGCGTCGGGTAATACGATACGCCGACGACATCCGCGTACTGCTGAATTTCGTCAAAGTACCGACGCGCGTCACCCGTCATGCCTACGAACAAGCCTTCCGTCGCCACCAGCACGTCAGGATGGTCGGCTTTGATGTAATCGCGGATTTCGCGGAAGAATGTCGTGTACTGTGCCCACAGCCTCGCATCGCTGCCCAGATACGCGTCAATCTCCGAGCCGATGATCAACGTCGTTACGCTGGTATCCGGCGTCTGCGCGAAGACGTAATCGACAATCGCCTCAAAGCGCGCGATCATCTGCGGCTCGTCAAAAGCCACGTCCACCAGATCAGCAGGCACCACTTTCAGTCCGGTGCTGATCGGGCGAATGAACAGGCTGACGGGCATGTCATACACAGGATAAAACAGGTTAATGATCGGAAAAATATCGCTGGCGATAGTGCCGGGCGTGGCTTCAAGGTCGCGCCAGTCGAAGGACAGGTTGACGTTCTGGTTGCCCACCGACAGCGCCAGATCAAACGCTTCTTGATAATCGACGCCCTGTGCTTCGTTGAGGTCGATACACAGGATACGTTCACCGCGTGGCAGAGCTTCTGTTTGGGCAAAGGCAGGCTGCACGACAAGAATCAAAAGGACGAACCACAGGCCAGTATAAATTTTCATCGTATTGTTTCTCGTGATATTCATGCGTCTAATACGACAAAAATTGCCCAAACGATGCACCTTTTCTATGGATCGAACATCAATTCAGTTACACGCAAGCCGTCACTTTAACTGAGAGGATCATCCCACAAGGTTGTTCAGCCGGACACCAGCAGCCCATCAAGGAACAGATCGGCAAAGATCACCGCAATCTGTTCACCGTTCAAACGCCCACCACCGCGATACCACACGCTCACCCAGTTGTGCGCGCCGAGAATCAGCTTGACGTAAATCGGTACATCCACCGCTTTGAACTCACCCCGCTGAATGCCCTCGCGCACCACGCGTCCGGAACAATTCCTCGAAGTAATCACGCCGCGCGAAAAAGGCATCCCGCCGCGCTATAAAATCCTGCTGCGCATCGACATCTTCCAGGCTGCCGTCACGCTGTGGCGTTTTCATGTTCATCAGCGCGCGGATTTCAAAGACCATCGCCGCGCCGACAGCAGTATTCTGTGTCAGGCTGCCGACGTGCAGCGCCACCATCTCGCGCAGTTTTTCCGCCGACGATTTGTTGGACGCCAGCAGCGGCTCAATCTGCTCGATCACCAGGTCCAACCCGGCTTCCAGCACGGCCAGCAGCAGGGCGTCCTTATTGCGAAAATGGTGATACAGGCTGGCTGCCGTCAAATTGACACGGGAAGCGATGTCCTTCATGGTTGTCGCTTCGTAACCCTTGCGCTGTAGCACGTCTGCCGCAGCCATGATAATATCGTCACGATGGACAGATTGTTCAGCAGGTTTACGCGCCAAAGCGTCTTCACTCCTAATCGCCAGCAGTGGACAAGGGGAGAGATCCCTGTGTGACACACGATAAAATCAAAGGCAAAAGAATCTAATCGTCATTAGATTATTATAGCGCAAAGGCACTCATTGAGCAAAAGACGTTCCCTTTTTGTGGCCCTCAGCGGGATTTTTGCCGCCGTGATGGGCGTGCTGTGGTGGCGGCAGCGTACCGTTCCCAGCGCCGTCCCTGCGGAGCTTCCCAGCACCGAACCACCTCCTTCAGAAATCATCACTCCCCCGGCTGCACCTGCATACAGCGTTTCGTCGCGGCTGGTCTTGGCGCTGCGTCTGCTGGCAGCGGCGGGTGGGCTGTTCTGCCTGACGCGGATGCAAACCCTGCTGCTGGCCTCACGTCTGCCCTATGCGCCCTTCGCCCTGCTGCTGTTGGGCATCGCCCTGCTGCTGCCGCTAACCGCCAACGCCGCCGCCGCCCTTGCAGGCGATGACGCTCCAACGCCCAACATTTTTACCGTTACAGCCGGAAATCGTAGGTCGCGCGTGCTGTACTTCGCGGCGGCGGGTTTTTTGTGTTCGTCGGCCTGATTGTGGCCCAGATTTGGGCGCATCACCCCCCTGCTGCTGGCGCTGTGGCTGCTGGGAATCATCGCGGTGCTCGCGGCCACGCTGACGCTCCGCCTGGAAATAACTGCGCTCAGACAGCAGGTCGCGCGCTGGCAGGAATATGTGCCTGACCTGATCGGGGTCGGACTTGTCGTGCTGCTGCTCGGCGCGTTGATGCGCACCACTTACGCCCCCTGAAACGCCGCTGCCCTCGCAAACGTTCGATTTACAGCTTATGGATGCGCTGGCCAACGCTGAAATACCCGCTTACTACGCCGACACCTCACCGTTTTACATCTTTATTGAAAACCTCCTCGCTGGCCCGACGCGCGAACTGCCCAGACCTACAGCGCATCAGCGGCATCTTCGCCTTGCTGCTGATTCCGGCGGCCTATGTGTTGGGACGCTTAACGCTGGGACGCTTGGGCAGCGATAGGCACGGCAGGCTTCACGGCGGCAGGCGTATGGTCGCTGGCGCTGGCCAAGTCCGGCACGGTCTATCCGGCCCTGGCGCTGTTTGCGGCGCTGTACGTAGCCGCGCTGTTCTACCGCTTTCCGCAGGACGCAAACGAACAGGGACAGCAGCGTTTTGTCTTCGCCGGGCTGCTGCTGGGCCTCGGCTGGCTGCTTGCGCCGGAGTTCGGCCTCATGGCGCTGCTGCTGCGCCAGCGCGTGTGCTGTTGGGCTTCCTTGATGAGCGTCCGGCGTGGTGGCACACGGCGGTAGACGGCGTGCATTGGCTGTACCGCAGACCGCCCCTGCTGCGTGTGCTGGTGTTCATCACGACGCCGCTGCTGCTGCCGCTGTTGTTCGGCTATCGCTGGCTGCGGACGCAGCGCCGCCTGCCCGATTCGCTGCTCGCGCTGCTGCTAACGGCGGTGGTCGTGCTGCCCTTTGTGCGCATCGCCCCCGATTATCGCTGGCTGCCCATTCCCAATAACTCGCCGGACTTCCAACTGCTGACAGGCATCTCCCCGCTGTACGCCGTGCTCGACGCACTGGCCTACGCGCTGCTGTCGTTCAACCTCACCCGCGACCCGTCGCCGCTGCATGGCATCATCAACCGTCCCGTGTTCATGCCGCTGCTGGCGGCCTTGTTCCTCATGGGCTTGCTGGCGTGGTCCTGGCGCGTCTACCGTGTGCGGCGCTGGCGCGAAGGCTGGCTGCTGGCGGCCCTTTTACTCGCACTGCTGCCCTCGGCGCTGTATCTCCCCCTGCCCCTCAGTTACCCCGACACATGGCGCACGGCGCTCGCGCTGCCCATCGCGGTGGCGATTGCGGCTTACGGCGCGGGCTGTATCGCCCACAGCCTACAGAAATTGCTGGGCAGAATTGGCATCGGCCTCGCCCTGCTGCTGCTGGTCGCCAGTCTGTGGCTGATCGCCCTAGAGGGACGTGAGCACTACAACACCGTCGCGCTCTCGACCTACGAACGCGCCGCCTCACTGATTGACCAGCCGTAGAAATCCCGCTGTGTTGCCTACACAACAAACAGGCACAGCCATTTCCGCTAACGTGTAATGCAAGAGTTACCAATGACCGATTACATGTTTAAGGAGATGACTCATGCGTCAAATACTTTCCCGCCTGCTGGTATTCTGTGCGTTTGTGGCTGCTACCGCCACGCTGGTACTGGTCTTCGCCCCCGCGCACAGCCCTGTACAGGCGCAGGACGAGATGATGATGGGGCCTGCCTGCGACTCTACGCTGGCCACCCTGCTGCTCGTTGCAGAACACAACTACGATTACATCTCGAATATGATGACGGCAATGCCGGACAGCACGCCGCACCTCGACCTTGGCCAGTACGGCCCGCTGATTGACGAAGTTGTGGCTAACATGATGGCCATGCAGGGAGACATGACCGACGAAGAAATGATGGCCGCTGAAGAAATGAACACCATGACCAATGACATGATGATGATGAGCGACACCGACATCATCAACAGCTACTTCACCAGCATGGGCATGGATATGGTCGACTTCTCGACCCTCACCACGCTGGCCCCCGGCGATGTCGAAGGTCAGGACGCGCTGTGCGCCCAGGTGCGCGCCGATGTGCAGCAGTTCTTGCTGGTTCACACCATTGCCGACATGGAAATGTCGATGATGAGCGACAGCCAATAACCACGCAGTCCTTCACGACTACGTCTCGGACACCCGTTGCAGTTTTGCGGCGGGTGTTCTGATTCTACGTTATACAAATTTAATTTTTTGCCGCTAAGGTAAACGAGTAACGGCAAAAATATGATGTCAAAATATGCTGCTTAACTACGTTTCTGACGACGACTTTCAACATCTGCCCCTGTTCGCCGACCTTGATACGGACACGATACTGCCGTACCTGCGCCTCGTGCGTTATCCCAAAGGCAAGTATCTGTACCACGCGGGCGATAAACCGGACAGTATCTACGTGCTGCTGGCGGGTTTCGTCAAGCTGACTCACAGCAGCCCCAACGGCGATGAGAAAGTCATTAGTATTTATGAGCGCGGCGGCATTTTCGGGGAATTGTGTCTGGGCAAGTATCGTCAGCATCTGGGCACAGCCGTCGCCCTGAGTGACATCACCGTCGCCCGCATGAGTGAGCGCCACTTACACTCGCTGATTCAGCGCTTCCCTGATCTGGCGATGAACTTCATTCGTCATCTGGCCGACGAACAGCGCGAAACGCTGGCGCGAATGCATACGCTGATGCATCTGGACGCCCAGCATCGCCTGTTAGGAACGCTCACCTACATGGCGCGGCATTACTGCTGTCGCAGCGGTGAATGGACACGCCTGCCCTCATGCATCACGCAGGAAGACATCGCCAGCATCGCCTGTGTCAATCGCAGCACCGCCAGCCTGCATATCAACGACCTGCGCCGTAAAGGTGTGCTGGGCGGCAAAGGCCGCACGCTCACCATCAACCGCCCGGCGATTGAAAAGCTGCTCCAGGACGCCGGACTGGAAATCCTGGAGTAGTCGTGCGGCCACCATCTTCGCTTTCCGCAAAACCCTATCGTTCCCAGCGCCAGCATCCCCCACGTTGCCGCATGATTTTACAGGCGGGCAAAGGATGTGAGGCGTCCCCCTAAAGCCTTCAGGGAACCATGAAGCTCTGCACGTAAACCGCCAGCACCTGCATCTGTCCTTCGTTCAGCACGCTGGTCGTAAACCCATGAAAAGCATCCAGCGTCGTATCGCGCACGCGCACGCTGATCTGCCCGTAGCTGCGCGGCGGCGTAAGCTGCAATGATCCGCTGCCATCCGGCGCGCCCTGCCCATTTGCGCCATGACACGCCTGACAGTGCTGCGCATACACCTGCTGTGCCAATGCCATCTGCTCCGGCGTCAGTACACGCATGGCGCTGCCCGCGATGCTTTGCAGATAGTTGACGATGAGAATCAGGTTCGCGTCAGGAATCGTCTGCGTCGGCCAGGGCGGCATGATCGTCGAACCCGTGCGCACGCGCTCCGTGATGTATTCCAGCCGCAGCGGCGCACGCTCGACAAAATTCGGCGCGATGTTCGTGCCAATGCCGCCAGCGCCATGACAGCCGATGCAGTACATGTTGAACATCGCTTGGCCCGCCGCAATATTTTCCTGAGTGGCAGGCAGCACATAGGACACAACGCCGTAGAGGGGTGTCGGCTCAACAGTCGGTGTCACAGGTACGGTGGGCAGCGGTGTCGGCGGCGGAACATATTTGGTCGGGTTAGCGATAGCGCTAAAGGTAAAAACGGTCAGCAGCAGGCTCATGACCGCGCCAACGGCGGTGAGCAGCAGTGACCCCGTAGTTTTCGAGCGTTCGTGCATTCTCTCTGCCTTTATCCAATCAACGTGACGGGCATCACAGCGCGTCACCCTTCACTACTCTAACGGAACGCACAGCCGAAAGGTATTGTCGTCTGTCCATCGAAATCAGGACTCGTGTCACATCAAGCGCCATCCTTCACAAACGCCGCGCACGCCATTACAATGGGCGCTAGGTAACAGGGGAGTGAATTTTGACTCGTTGGCTGAGCTTTGACCTGATCTTCTTTGACTGCGACAGCACCTTGTCTGCGATTGAAGGCATTGACGAACTCGCGCGCCTCAAAGAGGGTAAGGAATGGCGCGTTGGTCTGCTGACGCAAAAGGCGATGGACGGCGACCTTGACCTGCGTGAAGTCTACGGCAAGCGCCTGCAAGCCATTCGCCCGACACGCGGCCAGCTAAAAGAGATCGAAGACCGTTACTGGCAGACGATAGTGCCGGAAGCGCTGGAAGTCATCGCGGCGCTGCGTTTCCTCAACAAACAGATTTTTATCATCAGCGGCGGGCTGGCGGAACCTGTGCGCGGCTTCGGCAAGCGCCTGGGCGTGCCGCCGGAAAATGTGCGCGCCGTTGAACTGGAATACAATGAACTGTCGGGCGAATGGTGGCGCTATCACGACCAGAGCACCCGCGCCGGACAGACCTACATGGATTACAACGAAGGCCCGCTGACCGTCTCCAGTGGCAAACCGCAGGTGGTTCACGAACTGGCAGGCAGCAGACCCGGACGACGCCTGATGATTGGCGACGGCGCTTCGGACCTGGCGACCCGTTCCGTCGTGGACTTATTCGTCGGCTTCGGCGGCGTGGTAGCGCGTGACAAGGTAAAGGCAGGCGCGGAAGCCTTCGTCAGCAGCCCTTCGCTGGCGCCGATTCTGCCCATCGCGGCGGGGCCATCTGGTTACGCGCGCGTCATCGGCACGCCGCATCAGGCCGTATTCGATAAGGGCATCGACCTCGCCCTCAACGGCGGCTTAACCTTACAAAACGAAGACCTCATCACAGCGTTCAGGAGCGCATTCGCGAAATGACCAGGGCTATCATCTTTGATATGGACGGACTGCTGGTGGACTCAGAATCCGTGTGGCAAATTGCCGAGGAGGCGATGCTCACGGCGCGCGGTCTGACAATGAACTCCACAGCACGCGCGGCGCTGATCGGGCTGCGCATCGACGAGTTTATGATGAAGATGCGCGAAATTTACAATCTCCAGGAATCAGCGGACGATCTGATTGAAGAATTGATTCAGCGGATGTTGGTGCTCATCCCAACGGACGTGAAGCCGCAGCCGGGCGCGCCTGAACTGGTACGCTTCGTGGCAGAACATCAGGTGCCGCGTGCGATTGCCTCGTCATCGCCACAGATTATCATCGACGCCATTGTGAAGGCGCAGGGCTGGGACGAACTGGTGACGGTGCGCTGCTCCGCCGAGCATGAACAACGTGGCAAACCCGCGCCCGATGTCTACCTGCGCGCGGCGGAAAAGCTGGGCATCGACCCGGCGGGCTGCCTGGCACTGGAAGACAGCCCCAACGGTGCGCGCGCCGCGATTGCTGCCGGGATGCTGTGTTACGCTGTGCCCGACGCCACGCACAGCACGGCAGCCGCCTTCACTGGCATTACCCCCCATGTCTTCGACAATCTGCATCAGGTATTGGAAAAGGTGCGCGCCAACGGCATCCTCCGCTAAAATAAGCCTGAACGGTTGTGGCGGTTGAGGGGGTCTTATGTCGCGTGCCAACGTTCGTGCTTATATCGCAGTGCTGGTTTTTGCGGGGCTGTTGCTGGCAGTGGTCGCCATCGGCATTCAACAGGGCTGGGCCATTTTCCAGCGGCCCGAACGCGGCGTGTCGTTCAACGATGCCGTACTCAATGAAAACGCCATCGCTGAGGGTGCGGTAGATTTGGCGGGCGTTGATTTAGACATTGCGCTGCTGCCACCGAGTTCCGGCGAAGAAAGCCGTGCGCTGACTCTCGAACTCACCGCCATGCAGACTTATCTGCGCGCCGATGACCCGGCATGGCAGGGACAAGCGCTCATTGTCTGCATTGACGAAATCAGCTTCGGCTTGAACGCCCCTGACTCTTCAACCTTCTATTTCTTCATTGGCGACGACTTCCACGAAGACATCCCCGAATGCCTGAGTGTCGAAGTCAACAGTTTGTCGCGCAGCCGTACCTTTGGCGATACCGAGGTCGATAACCTGTTCCCCGTCCGCTGGGAGTTCAGCGACAAGCGTATCACGATTGATAACCCCGATTTTGTTTCGCTCAATTTCTGGTATCCCTATGATAACTTCACTATCCATCCGGTGATGCAGGTGTCGTATTACATCGTCACCGACAACGACGCAGGCGACATCCTAACCTTTGGCACCTTAACCCCCTATCTCCGCTGGGAGTATCGCACCTCCGGTTCGCGCCTGTGGGACATCAACATGCAGACGACGACGCAGGAATACAACGGCGACGGCAGTCTGTATCTGTATCCCGGCAAGTACGAGCAGATCACGCTGGAAATGCAGCGCCCCCTGCTCTACCGCCTGATTCTGCCCTTCTTCATTGTGATGATGGTGCTGCTGATTGGCATGGTGCCGCTGCTGGGTGACCGTGACACGCTGGTAGACATCTGCGCCGCGATGCTGTTCGGCATCTTTGGTCTCAAGGGGATTCTCGGCCCGGCGGAAGCAATGGGCCAAACCATCCTCGACATTTCGCTGATCGGCCTGTACGTTGTGCTGGCCTTCGCCGCCTTCCTGTTCTTCGTCAATAAGCTGCGGCTGCGAGGAAAAGACGCTGACTAAACTGCTGTTCGTTCTCCTCTTGACGCTGATGCTGCTTGCCGTCGCTGCGCCGCTGGTTGCCGCGCAAGTCCTCTGCGACCCCTACATCGCGCCGGACGACTATGTGACCTTCGGCAATACCGCGCTGCGACGAGGTGACTACGACACCGCGCGGTTGGCCTATACCTGCGCCATCCAGTTGGACGAAACGACGCTTGAGGCGCGTAAACAGATGGTGCTGCTGCTGCTCAAGCGGGGCGACGTGGAGGCAGCGCTGGCGATGGCGCGCGCCCTCAGCGGGCATCCGTCTATAATAGACTCATAACCGTGTGGAAGGTGAAAAGGCGATGGTACTGGAAGTCAAACGACTCACCGCAGAGGAATTTGATGTGCTGGCGCAGCAGCCAGAAAACGCCGACAAGCTCCTGGAGTTCATCGGAGGGGCGATTGTCGAAGTGCCTTCAAATGCTGCCGCATCCCAATATTCTTCACGTATCAGTGGTTATTTTTTCGTCCATTTGCTGCAAAATCCTACCGGTCACCTAACGGGCGAAGCAGGCGGCTATATTGTTTCTGGTGAGCGCTATGCCCCCGATGTGGCTCTGATTTCCAAAACCAAACAGCCCGAATTGGCGACGCAGGGTTACAACTCGAACCCGCCGGACTTAGCGGTGGAAGTCGATTTCCCATCCACGCCGCAGTCACAGCATGATCTGACCATCAAGATTCACAATTATGTCGCCGCAGGAACAGTTGTCTGGCTGGTGCTGCCGGAGAAGAAAACGGTGGAGGTCTACGCGCCGGGGCAGCCCATGAAGCCCTACCGCATGGGCGATACGCTGAACGGCGGGGACGTGCTGCCGGGGTTCACGCTGGCCGTGAAGGATATTTTCGGGGAGTGACGAATGGCGGACACAACGAAAAAGGTGCGTGTGCGCTACTTTTTTGACTACTCTGCAAAAAGCTGTTTCTGGTTGGCACCTACTGAAGATAAAGCGGAATATAAGGCGTTAATCGAAAAATATGGAATCCTATTTCGCTGGATAAACTTCCTCTCCTAACGGAGACTAAAGCTGAGATATCGAGGCTGAGCGATTGGTTTCAAGGTTCAATTGACTGGCGTTATCCTCCTGACCATTCTCCTTGGACACAAGAGGAAGCCGATAGATTTAACGCCGCCGCAGAAGAATTGTTTCTCAAAGTTAAAGCAGAATTGAGGGACAAATTTGAAGTAATCGATGGCCACTATAAGGTCATCCTCTGGTAAAATCATCGCGAAAATAGTAAACGTGCCGGGTTTATCACACGCTGCGGCAGCATAGCTCCCTCAGTGAGCTTACGAACCTGAATAGCCTTCACCTTTAGTTGAAGGCGGCAGCAGTGCAGGCAAAATATTTAACCCGCAAAAATTTTCTTCTTAAAGCTGCTTTTTGAGCTAATCTGTAATCACTAACCCCTACCCAGAGGACTCGCCTTTGAACGCTTTTCACATTCTCGTCGCGACTGATCTGACCGAACAAAGCATGAACCTGCTGCGCGCTGCGGAGGGCGTGCGCGTCCACACCGTCGCCCCCAAAACCGCCGCCGTGCGCACCGGGCTGAAAACCGCCCACGCCATCATCGCCCGTGATGATGTGCTGCTGGACGCCGAACTGCTGAACAACCGCGAAGCCACGCCCTGCTTGCAGGTGATCGCGCGCGTGGGCACCAGCCTCAGCGGCATCGACATCGAAGCCGCCACCGGACGCGGCATCATCGTCATGAACACGCCGGGCACCAGCGCGATTGCCGCTGGCGAACACACCATCACGCTCATGCTGGCCTTGAGCCGCAAGCTGATTACCGCCCACAACAGCATCAAGGACGGCTGGTGGCTGCTGGATCGTAAACGTCAGGCGGGCACGCAGCTTCACGGCAAGACGCTGGGCCTCATCGGGCTGGGCCGCGTCGGCAGGATTGTCGCCACGCGCTGCCTGTCGTTCGGCATGACGGTGCTGGCCTGCGACCCCTACGTCCCCGAAGACGAAACAGGCGACGAACGTATCACGCTCGTCGGGCTGAAGGAACTGTTGTTACGCAGTGATTTCGTCAGCATTCACGTTCCGGCGACCAGCGAAACGCGCGGCCTGCTGACCAAAGCCAACATCGCGCTCATGAAACCCGGCGCACGTCTGATTAACACCGCGCACGGCAGCATCATCGACGAAGCCGCCGTTGCCGACGCCCTCAAGGAAGGCGCGCTCGCGGGCGCGGCAATTGACGTGTTCGGCGAAGAACCGCCTTACAGCAGCCCCCTGGTCGGCCTAGACAACGTGATTCACACGCCGCATATCGGCGACAACACCATTGAGGCCATGCAGGACTTGTCGATACAGATTGTGCAGCAGGTGGTCGATGTGCTGCACGGCAAGGACTTCCGCAACGTCATCAACCTGCCTTTCCTGCCGGGTGTCGATTTCGAGTCGATTCGCCCCTACCTGTCGCTGGCGGAACAAATCGGCAAGGTGGGGCACATCCTCGCGCGCCATCCCGTGCGCCGCGTCGAAGTTGAATTTCGCGGCGATGAAGTCTCCGGGCTGGTCAAGCCGCTGACCGTCGCGCTGCTCAAAGGGCTGCTGTCGCCTGTGTTGGGCGAAAAAGTCAGCTACATCAACGCGCCGCTGCTGGCACAGGAGCGCGGCATCAGCGTGTCACAGGTCAAAGGCTTAAAAACGCGCGATTACAGCAACCTCGTTTCCTGCCAGATCACGCTGGAAGACGACGAAGAAATCGTTATGGCCGGCACGCTGCTGGATCGTAAGGAACCCTACATCACGCAGGTCAACGAATACCGCCTGAACTTCGTGCCCGAAGGTCATCTGCTCATTCTGGGCAGCTATGACAAACCCGGTGTCATTGGCCGCGTCGGTACGCTGATGGCCAACAACAACATCAACATCGCAAGCTGGCAAACGGGCCGTTCGCAGCCCGGCGGCAACACGCTCACCGTGCTCACGCTCGATCAGCCCCTGCCGGACGATGTGCTGGAAGAACTGCGCGCGCAGGATTTTGTACGCCACGCGCATCAGATAGCTCTGTAGTCCGCTTGCCAAAAGCTTGCGAATCGTTTATCTGTGTTATGTGGCATAATGAGGTTGTTGATGCCATTTTGCGCTCACAGCGAACAGCCCTTGCTGCACGCTGCTTTCAGGAGAAAACTATGCGCCACCTGTTCACATTTGCCTGCGCTTTGCTCCTTCTGGCGACTCTTGCCGCCTGTACCGGAGGCGACGCGACTCAAACGGTTCCCACGCTGATCGCCACCAACACGCCGCCCAGTCCCCAGCCAACCGTTACGCTGCCCTCTGATCTGGGACCCTCTGAAGGCACCGTGCGCCCGACGGATGTCGCCCCTATCGACAACCCGACAGCCACGATTGACCCGACGCTGGCCGCCACCATCGAGGCCATTAATCAGGCAGCGGCGACCTCTGGTGCGATTGTGGGCGCGCCGACGATTGAAGCGCAGGCGGTGGGCACGATTGAGCAGCCTCCAGCGACAGAAGACCCCGACGCCGGGCTGGTCTTCGATGAACTGTATTTCTCGCAGACAGGGGGCATCGCGGGCACAACGCTCATCGTTTACGTCTATCCTGATGGCCGCGTGCTGCGCGACGATGTGGAATATCACATCACGCCGGAAGAAGTCACCACCATCGATAACATGCTCGACGAGATGAACTTCTTCGGGATGCAGGGCACCTTTACCTCGGCAGGCGGTGGACGCGACACCTACACCTACGAACTGAGCGTGGCCCGCGCGGGCAGCACCCGTAACATCGTCGCGGAGGATGGCCTCATCCCGCCGGAACTGATGCAGTTGTTCTCGCTGCTGCTGGAAGCCGGATTAACCCGCTGACATTGTGTGGGGCGATCCAACCGGGTCGCCCTTTCATCTTAATCCGCAGTCCTTCTGAGAGGCAGCCCATAACAGAATGACACCAGAACGCGATTCCGTCTATTTGCTTGACCCGCGCAGCGCCGCTGTGCTGGATGGTACTTCACGCCGTCCCCGTCACAACTTCAGCAGCGGCGACTTTCATCCTGTCACAGGCTTTTTCATGACGCTGGCAGCAGGCGGCGCGGCCTTGTTTCTGCTCGGTCTTGTGCTGACGATTCTGTGGTTTGACCTGCGCTTCGTGCAAAACGGTGCATCTGCACAAGCCACCATCGCCGACTGCATCGCTGGACGCAGTACGACGGTGCTCTACCAATATATGGTGGACGGCTCGCCGTATACCCAGCGCGAAACCCTCAACAACCGCACCACCTGCGACGGGATGACGCCGGGCAGCACGATTGAGATTCGTTATCTGCTGGACGCGCCCTACTTCAGTCAGTTTCCCGGCGCAGCCATGTACGAGGGTGGCGCCTTAGCTATGATCGCCATTGTCGGCCTCGGCCTGCTGCTGGCGGCCATCTATGCGCTTTACAGAACCTTGCGCACACGACGCCAGTTCGCGCGGCTGGAAGCGCAGGGCACCATCGTCTACGGCAGAATTCAGGAAGTCCAACGCGGCTCTCGCGGTGTCCTCATCGTCCACTACTTCTTCAACACTGCCGACGGCAAGACTCTGCGTGGCAAGGCTTTTCCACAGAATATCAAACAACTGCCGCAGAGTGGCCTGCCCGTCGCCGTGCTCTACGCCGATGAAACCTGCTACCGCGCGCTTTAGCCTTCGCTGTTCGCCTCGGTTTTACCACTCAATCAGTTCGTTAATCGTACCCAATGGACGATGCGTTTCCGGTGTTGCCCCGCGTGGATGCAGCATGATCGGCAGCGTCTTTTTGACGCTCAGAGTCGGCAGTGCCTGGTAGTCAATTTTTGTGTTCGGCAGCAGTGCCAGGCCGAAACGCTGCAAAATCATCGGCAGCACGATTTTCATCTCCATCATCGCGAACGTCGCCCCAATACACAGGCGCGGCCCGCCGCTGAAAGGGATGTACTCGTAGGGGGAAGGGTTAATCGTCTCCCAGCGCTCCGGCATAAACCTGTCTGGTTGTTCAAAAACGGGTGCGATGCGGTGCGTCATAAAGTGGCTGTACATCACGCTTGAACCTGCCGGACGATGATACGGCCCAATCTCAAACGCCTCCTGAGCGATGCGCACCTGCCACGTCAGCGGCGGCATCAGGCGCAGCGTCTCCTTAATCACCCGTTCCAGCAGAGGAAGCTGCCCAACCTGCTGCACCGTCGGCGCGTTCCCGTGCAGCACCCCGTCACACTCATCAACGACATCGGCCAGCAGTTTGGGATACTGCGCCAGGAAGAACAGCGCCCACATCATCGTATTCGCGCTGGTTTCGTGTCCGGCGATGAACAGAATATTCGTCTGCCCGACAAGTTCCTCATCGCTGAGCGCGCTGCCATCTTCATCATGCGTTGCAATCATGGTGGACAGGACATCGCTGCCGCCGGGGTTAGCACGCTTGCGCGCAATCACCGCCCGCACTTTTTCCACCACCAGGTCGGAGAAGCGCACCAGACGGCGGTACGGGAATCCCGGCAGATCGAACGGGAAAATACGCCCCATCGGATGCACCGTCAGCGAAAGCCACTCCCCCATCAGCCCACCGAGGTTTTCCTCCAGCGTATCCAATCCGAACAGCGTAGTGTTGGCAATTTCCAGCGCCAGATGATGGATGTCGCCGCGCAGATCACGTATCGTCCCCGTTTGCCAGCCTGCCAGCATTCGCTCCGTCAAAGCCACCATATCGTCGCGGTACGACTCGATATACTTTTTGTGAAAGGCAGGCATGACCAGACGGCGGTGCTTACGATGACGTTCCCCGTTCTCCATCACCAGGCCTGTGCCCAGTTGTTCAATGGTGCTTCCCGGCTTACCCCCCAGATCAGGGCTGTAGAAAATCGAGGGGTCGCTCAGCAATTGCTGGTTATACTGGGACCCAAACGCCAGAATCATCCCTTTCCGATCTTCGTTCATCTCCCCTGTCGGCGAGCAGATTTCGCCGTAGGTTTTGTAGTACTGGCGCATGGCACGCAGCGGACTCGCGAAAAGCCCGATGTAGCGGGCGTAGTCGCCAACCACGCCAAGCGCAGCCGGGCCGGGGATTCGTGGGCTGGATTTTGTGACTGCTGTCATAGCCTAACCTCATGCGCTCTCTCAATTTGTCGGACGCTGTAGCATAACACAAAATGCTCGGACACAGGACGAGACTCGCGCCTTTTCAGACCCCTTATCTCAAGGCCTGTATCACCTGCGGCAGTGCGCTCAAATCATCTCGCAGCATCACATCCACCCGCGCCTGCGCCTCGGACTGACGGCGCTTCACCCACGCCGTGCGCATCCCGGCCTCGCGCGCGCCTGCCAGCGGCTCTACGTTGTCGTCCACCACGAGGCACGACGACGGCGGCACCTGCGCTTTAATTGCCGCGATGCGGTAGTAGTCGGCGTCCTTCACCCACTGCTCGGCTACGTCTGCCGCCATAATCGGCGCGTCAAACTGTCCCAGAATGCCGCCGCCCGCCAGCGTCGCCCGCACCTGCGACAGCAGCGCATTGCTCGCCGCCCCTAGCTTGTAGCCCGCCGCGCCTAGCTGCTTCAGCACACCGCGCACTTCAGGATACAGCGCATCGCAGCCCTCTACCGCCAGTCCGGGCAGTTCGCGCGTCAGTTTCAGCAGTTCAGCTTTGGACGGCTCCGGCGTGTCCGTCAGGCGGAACATGGCGCGCGTCGTGCGGAAATAACCTTCCCACATGTCGGCATAACCCTCATCCCCTGCAAGGTCAAGGTCAGTGAAATAGCTGTCCCAATCGGCGACAATCGCGCGGTTAGCCCGTGCCCACGCATCAGGCGCGCCGCCGTAGCGCCCCGACAGCACACGCCCCACCCCCGCGCAGTAGCACTCATGGACGCGCGCGCCGTCCGCCAGCGTCCCGTGTAAGTCAAAGAAAATGTGCGTAATCATAGTGTGATGCGTAATCCGTTATTCTGGTAGATGACCATACCGATGATGGTGGGCAGCAGTTCTTAATGTCGCTGTTCTCCCTTCTCCTCCGCGAAGCGAGTGGGAGAAGGGTTGGGGATGAGGGGCTAACTTACCAGTACCACTGTGGTCATCTACTGATTCCCGCTGCCCCTGTTGTGCGGTGGACGCCTCAAGCGCAAGGTTGAGGCTCTTGTACACTGCATGGTGCTCAACCCGCGCATTGAATGCGCTGACGTGCGCGAGCATCCCCAGGAGCAAGTCCCTTTAGTGGACTTTTACAGCATTTCAAAGACAGCCAGTCGGCTTTAGCCACTGGCGGCAGGCACCCCGCACGCCTGCAACAAGCATATCGCCTCACTTCTTACTCATTGCTCGTTGCTCGTTGCTTTTTACTCATTATTCAGCCATTTTGCTCATTCCCGCTGCCCCTGTTGTACGGTGGACGCCTCAAGCGCAAGGTTGAGGCTCTTGTACACTGCATGGTGCTCAACCCGCGCATTGAACGCGCTGACATGCGCAGGCTGCCACGCACGTCTGCAACAAGCATATCGCCTGAGTAATGAGGGATGAGTATACAGGTTTCGATAGTTGCGCGTCGAGTGGAATAGATGGAATATGAAGGGGCACGTTCAATGGATGAGGGATACACATGGTTGCATGGCTGCTGCGGGGGCTGGTGCTGTGCCTGACGGGATCAATGCTGCTGTGCGCGGCCATGATCGCCTTGGGCCGCACACAGCCGCCGCATCCCGCGCTCAGCGGCTTCAGCGCTGGCTGTGAGGACGCCGTTGGCATTTGCTGGCATGGCATCATCCCCGGCGAAACCTCGCTGACCCGCGCACGCACCGTCATGCAGCAGCTAGGCTATCAAATAGAAACGGGCAATCTGTATGCTGTCAATGTTGACATGCGCCAGGATGTCTACCTGCACGCCGAGTCGCAAGGGTGCGGCATCATCAGCCTGATTTATACGGTGTCCTTCGCCGACCCGCGCATCACCATCGGTACGTACCAGCAGTTGTGCCGGACTCACGCTCGGCGATGTCATCGGCGCGTTCGGCACACCCAGCGGCGTCGGCTTCGACAGCCAGCGCGGGCGGCTGGTGTTCGCCAACCACGCCATCGTCGAATTCTCCGGCACGCTTACGCCATATACGCATCCGTCGAACGGCTGTGGATTTCACTGGTTGGCGGCGTAAGCTACGGCGAGTGGCACGGTTTCCCGCGCGCGCTGGGGTTATCCATTGGATTCGGATTTTCGTTAGCAGGAGGCAGGACAGCGGCAGTGGTTTACAGGATGATGCCCCTTGCGGCATTACTGATTACAGTGTTCACCCTCAGCGGCGCGCTGATGATCGTCTTGGGCAGCATCTTGCCCGTTCGTCCCGCGCTGCGTGAGTTTATCGACGGCTGCGCAGGGGCAGAGACATTCTGCTGGCACGGTGTTATCAGCGGGCAGACGACGACGCGCGAGGCGGCTGCGGTGCTGCAACAGGCGGGTTTCCACGTCGCACTGACCAATTCCTATGACATTTACAGCCTTGCTTCAAGCGCTGGCTGCCGCAGCGCGTACTTGCTCGCCGCACAGGAAACCGCCATGCTGGCCCATCTGGAAGACTGCCACGACATCGCCGTCTACGATGTCATCACGCTTTTTGGCACGCCGCAGTTTGTCGTGTTTCGTGCCAGTGACGGCGACCTGATTTTCCACAACGGTTTCCGCGTGACCTTCGGCGGCAGGCTCAGCGGCTTCGCGCCCATCACGGCCATCTGGCGTGCCTTCGACCCTAACATCGGCTACGTCTTTGGCTGGCTGGGGATGCAGCCCTTCTGGCGCTACTGCCAGCTATCGGGCAGCGGTGTAGAAACAATTGTCAGCATCGTCCCCAACGATATATCATGCTGACAGCGCACACAGGAATAACAGGATGCTTCGGCTTTTACTTCCGTTTCACTCTCCTGATACTCACGCTGCTGCTGCTGGTATTCAGCGCGGCGATGCTGGCGCTGGGTCGTGCGCAGCCCATCAATCCGGCGCTGGCGGGGCTTGATGATTGAGGGCTGTGAAGACGCGGCAGAAAGGTTTTGCTGGTATGGCATCCACACGGCACAACCCTCGCCAGCGCCCGCGCGCTGCTGGCACAGCACGGCTTCAGCAAGTCAGCCATTCGCATGGGGTTCACACATGATGCCCATCGAAGCCATACTATCGCCCCTGCAGGCTGGCTGTAACACCGTAACCATCAGCTACCTTTCAGCCAGCTCCGACCCACAGATCACGATTGATAACCTGGGGCAGTGTCAGGGGATTTACGCTGGCGACATGATCGAGCGTCTTCGGCCTGCCTGATATGATAACCTTCAGAGGTGAAACGGGATGTTCTGGTATTTGAGCATGGCCTTCAGGCACAATTTTCTGGGCAAATTCTACCCTTTACAACGTTGTATGTGATCATTTCATGACCCTGTTTCCACCCAATGCTGGTCGCGCTTCCGTGGGATGGTTTCATGCTGGCGTGGCGCTACTGCCTGACCGCAACGCCTGACCGCTGTTTCTTGAATTGAGGAATGTCAGAAATCGTATGCTCGGCTTTTATTCCTCCTCGCTCTCCTGCTCACCCTGCTGCCGCTGGTATCCAGCGCGGCAGATGCTGGCGAACTGGGTGGGCGCAGCCCATCAATCCGGCGCTGCGGGGCTTGTCAGGGTGCGAGGAGGTACAAAGACTGTGCTGGTATGGCATTATCAGCGGGGAAACCAGACTCGGAGTGCTGTGGAAACCCTCTCTAACGCTGGATACGAGCAAGTTAGTCACGATGTTAGAAATTCCAGGTGCATACAGAGATGGTTTTGACAGTCAAATTATTGACCGCTGTCACTCTGTTGCAATTGTCTATAACCTGATATAGCTAACCCGTAATCATCATTGGAAATAGAGAACTGCCCCAATGTGTACGCACAGGATGTCTTAGGTGTGTTCGGTGAGCCTCAAAAGGTTCTATTTACCCAACATAGAGGCATTTTGACGTTGGAACACTCTATCCAAGCAGTTTACAGAGGAACAAGCCTGCAACCACATACACCTATCGAATACGTACGGAGAAATTACTATGGAGAAAACTTTGGTGGTGCGCTCTTTGACTGGCGCGGCTTCTACCCGCTGTGGTGGTATTGTTTACCTCTGCGCGTTCATGATTGCTTGGGGCTTGGATAATGAGTGGGAAACCGACTAGACAACCACACAGTTACTGAAAGGCAGCGGTTCTGAACGCCGCATTTCTCCCTTCTCCCCCGCGAAGCGAGTGGGAGAAGGGTCGGGGATGAGGGGCTTACCCACCAATATCGCTGTGGTCATCTACTACCCCGTCGCCTGCACGTTGACGATGTAATTCGCGGGCTGGCCGCCAAACTCCCCCACGATCAACTGGTACGGCGCGGAGTCGCCCGGTGCCAGCGTATCAAACGCCAGATCGCTGAACGCCGCCGCAATCACGTTGCCGCCGCTGTCGAAAATCGTCACCATCACGCGCGGGTTGTGTACCGTCGTCGTGCCGCAGTCAGGGACGGCGGTGGGCTGCAGCACCAGTTCTTCCTGCGCCGGGGCCAGCGCGACGCGGCAGTTGCTCACAATCCCGGCAATCACCAACTGTCCATCACGGTTAAACGACGAGGCATCCGTCCACGCCAGCACATCCGCGCCGTAGACCACGCCGCCGTCTTCCGGCGCGCCCAGTTCGATGCGATAGCGCGTGCTGCGCGACACCTGCCCCTGCCCGAAGCGTAAACTGAACGGCGCGAAGCCCCCCGGCGTGATGCCGTGCCCCATGACCACATCGCGCGCCTCGGCAAGTTCCTGCCCATCATCTCCCAGCAGCACCGCCCGCACAGGCAGGTTCAGCGCCGTCTGATCGCCGTAGTTGGCCACTTCGCCTGTGATGAACAGCACCCCGCTGGCGGTGGTCCACGCGGCGCTGTTGAGCACACTGAAACGGCTGGTAGAGGCCGCCGACAGCGCGGAGACATCGGCAGGCAGCAGCGGCGCGCTGGGATTGACGCTGATGCTGTTGACCGCCGTTTGTAACTGCTCGAACAGCAGCGGCTCGTCGGGCAACACGACTTCAACCACGCTCATGAAAGCCTCGTCACGGTCAATGAACGTGTTGACCTGCTGCGCCGCGCCGCCCGTAAGCTGACGAATGCCGGTGATACGCCAGCTTCCATCGCCCATCGCCTGACGATTCTGTTCGCTGTAATGTCCCAGGTCGGGGCGTGCCTGTGCCTGATACTGGTCAATCAGCGCGCCGAACGCATCCACCGCAATCGCCGTGCCGAGGTTCACGACGGCGATGGTCAGCGCGGGTTCATCATGTCCGGGGATAGAAAACGCAGCAGCGGCTAACGTCGTCGTGTTCTGGACGTACACGGCCCAACTGCGCGGCAGCGTCACGCTGAACGCCCCGCCGGGATGTTCATAGCGCGCGGGGGTCAAATCAGGCGGCAGCGGCGTCGGCGCAAACACCACCGCCCCACTGCCACAGCCCGCGCATAACAGGATTAAAACGAACGCTAACATCCCACGCATGGTTTTTTTCCGTCTGATAAGCACCGATTCCCCACGAGCATACACCCCGTTAACGCCCTGTGACAACTGCCTGCTGCCAGCGTAGCGCCCTGTCACAACCAGATTCCAACCTGTTCTAGTACTTCAGTCCTGTTATCACAATTTTGAAACAAACTTATGCTTAAAAAAGGCTCGTGACAGGTTGTGTCACAACTTCTTTATTGGGACTCTAACATATTTCAGGACACGTTGTATGTATACTTCAAATGATTTGCTTTTCCCGTATCATGCAATCCCTTCTCTGCGCCGTCTGCGGGGAAGCAAGTGGCAGCAGCTTGTCGAACGAGTGCTTACACTCCCTGAAAACCATGAAGAAACGCTGGCGCTGATGATGACCATGATCCGGCTCAACGGCTGCATGAGCTGTGAAACCGACAGCTACCGCGCGATGCGGGGCTGCGCCGCCTGCGCCCTGCAAACCCTGCGCCGTTACAAGGGCAGCGACGAAGAAATCCTCGATCTGTTCCACGACGCCCTGCGCGACGTGCAAACCTTCGCCGACGACAATCCCAACGTCAACATCCTGCGCGAAGTCTACCGCATCACCGCCGAAGACCTGCCGCTGTCCATGAAAGAAAAAATCTCCCAGCGCCAGAAGGTCTAGTACCAGTATTCGTTATGCTGAACATCAACCAGGGCGATCCAGCGGGTTGCCCTTTTGTTATCTCCTCAGGCGGCGAGTGGGAAGTTTCGCAGATATTTTTCGTGTAGGGACGTTCAATTGAACGTCCAGGGAACTCCCCCTGAACGTCCACATAACCTTGAATCTCCCCCCCTCAGGTGCTGCTGCTTGACAGTGCATCTGTTTTCGACTATGCTCTTAACATAGAATATTCGTTCTATTCCCAAACCCAAATAGATCACCTGATCCAACATCGCTTCTGGTTGTAAACAAAACAACGGGGAAAGCGCTTTTAGTGCGTTACCATCTGGCCACCGATATTCTGGAAACTCTATATGCCTAAACGTCAACTGTTAGTCCTCTTCGCCTGTAACTTCATCAGCTTTCTGGGAATCAACACCCTCATGTCCCTGCTGCCCGTTCATCTGGAGCAGCTTGGCGCAGACTCGACGCGCACAGGCACCTTTTTCTCGACCAATTTCTTTGCCCTGGGGATGGGTACCGTCGTGGCAGGCTGGCTGCTAGACCGTTATCGCCGTCGCAAGCTGATGTTGATCGGCGCCAGCGCTGTGGCGATACCCATGATGTGGCTGATGGGCCAAACCCGCGACCTGACACAGTTAGCGCTGGTCAGCGTCGTCTACTGGTTTACGATGGGCATCTTCTTCTCTACCCTGAACGTTCTGACCGGGCTTTTCGCGACAGAAGACGAGCGCGGGCGCATCTTCGGGCTGCTGTCCAGCGCCGTCGCCATGAGTGGCGTGCTCTCCGGCGCCATCAGTGGGCGCATCGCCGACGCCTGGGGTTTTACCGCCTTATTCACCGCTACCAGCGTAGTGCTGCTGTCCATTCCCTTCATCGCGCTGCTGCTGGAGGAATACAAAGACGCAGACAGCGCCGCGCAGCAGGGCACAGCCAAACGTTCGTTTACGCTCAGCAAAGGCTTCATGATTCTCTTCGCCGCAACAGTGTTAGGCTTCATCGTCAACAGCGCGGGCACCCTTTTCCGTCCCCTGCTGATGACTGGCATGGGCTTCGGCGCAACAGATGTCTCCACCACTGTCGCCGTAGGCGCATTAATCGGTCTGCCGCTGCCCTTCCTCGTCGGCTGGCTCTCAGACCGCATCGGGCGTAAGCCGCTGCTGATTCTCTGCTTCCTGGCAAACGCCCTCGGCCTGGTCGTGCTGCTGGGTGCCTTCAGCGCCTGGCACTTCTGGCTGTCGATGGCCTTCCAGATTTCAATGGCAGCCAGTATGGCCGTCGGTTCGGCCCTGATTGCCGACCTTGTGCCCGCCGAATCACTGGGCGTCAGCCTATCGCTGTTCACCTTTGCCAACTCCGTCGGATTCGTCATTGGTTTCGCCAGCACAGGCAGCGCCATGCAGCACTTTGGCACCTCCACCACCCTGCTGCTAGGCTGCGCGCTGGCCTTTGCCTCCGTCGCGCTGCTCACCTTCATCCGTATCACCACACCCAACACCACAGCCAATCAGGTCGCCCCTGCCACCCCCTGATTCCCTCTGTGACATCCGGGGCATGACACCTTCATCGCCCCGGACGCAGCCTCTTGCCACTTTCCTCGCTCCCCACCCCGATTTTGAGCGAACCACGTATTGACTCGAACCACCCCCTATGCTAGACTTCCCCCACTGAAACCATACCGTAATACATATTCGAGAGGAAGTTGGCTATCTCCGGCGAGGAATACCGCATCAACCGAGAAATACGCGCACGTGAAGTGCGCCTGGTCATCGATGGACCAGAGGGCAGCAGCCAGAACGTCGGCGTTGTCCCTTTGGGACAAGCGCTTCAGATGGCAGAAGAACGCGAACTCGACCTGGTCGAAGTCGCACCTAATGCCAACCCGCCTGTCTGCCGCATTATGGACTTTGGCAAGTTCCAATACGAAAAGCAGCGGCGTGAACGCAAAGCACGGAAAGCGCAGAAGGTCATTGAGATCAAAGAAATTCAACTGCGCCCCAAAACGGATGATCACCATTTAGGTTTCAAAGTCCGGGATGCGCGTGGCTGGATTGAAGAAGGCATGAAAGTGCGCGTTCGTATTCGTTTTCGCGGGCGTGAAATTACTCATGCCGACATTGGACGCCAACGCCTTGAAATGATTGCTAATGAATTAAAAGATATCGCCATCGTAGAGCAGATGCCCACTATGGAAGGTGGCACAATGCTTATGCTGCTCGCGCCGGCACCAGAGAAAAAGAAGTAAGGTCGTACTCATGGGTAAACTCAAGAAATATAAACTGAAGACGCACAAATCAACAGCAAAGCGTTTTCGTGTCACGGGTAGCGGTAAGGTCTTACGCACTAACGTCGGCAAAAGCCACTTCCGCCGTCGCAGACCCTCGCGCGTCAAGAATCGTATCACCCGCATCAGTGAGGTACACAACAGCGCACAGGCCAAACGCGTCAAGCGTCTTGCCCCTTACCTGCGTAAGTATCGTCAGAATCCCCCGGCCTAAGCGTCGGGTACCCAACGCCATCATCTGGATGCCCGGGGTGCGGACTCTGGGCACTTTGTTGTATACGAGGAATTGAATCATGGCTAGAACAAAAACCGGCTTTGTACGCCGCCGCAGCCACAAGAAAATCTTGAAACTCACCAAAGGACAGTACGGCTCACGCAGCCGTCTGTGGAAGCGCGCCCATGAAGCGATGCTCAAGAGCCTGTTCTACGCATATCGTGACCGCCGCGCACGTCGTGGCGACATGCGCTCGCTCTGGATTGCCCGCATCAACGCCGCTTCTCGTCTGCAAAAGCTCAGCTACAGCCGCTTTATCTTCGGGCTGAAGCGCGCAGGCGTTGAGTTGGATCGTAAGATGCTGGCCGACATCGCGGTTCGTGACCTGCCGACCTTCAACAAACTGGTCGCCGTCGCCCTCCAGCACCAGCAGTAAACTCAACTTTTTCTCTACTGTGGCAGCGGTTACCTCTCATGAGTTAGCCGCTTTTTCGCTTTATATCAAAATTTGACAGCGCATGAATGAACGTGTATTCTATCGTGCGAAAGTTCCTAATTTCACAAGCATTCAGGGGGTCTGTAATTATGGCGGTGAGTAGGACTTCCGTGCTGCCGTTTCCCCAGTTTGAATTAGCCGTCAAAAATGCTAATCATCTGGATGTCAAAACGGTAGAAGGTGATGTGACGCTGCGCGAGTTTGTGGCTGGGATGTTTAATTATCAACCCGCGTGGCTTATTTTTCTTTACGGCGTGCGCAGCGTTTTTGTGCGCTTCTTAGGAATGAAGCAGGAGCAGCAGCGCTGGGCAAAGCTGCGTCCTGAAGATGTGCCCATGACTCCCGACGCGAAATTGGCTTTCTTTACCGTAAAGCTGGCCCGCGAAGATCGTTACATTCTGGCAGAAATCAAAGACAAACATCTCGACGCCCAGCTTGGCGTATGTGTCGAGCCTCTCGAAAACGGGCGTAACCGTTTCAACGTGATTACGATTGTGCATTTTAACAACTGGACGGGTCCCGTTTACTTCAGCGTGATTCGGCCCTTCCACCATCTGGTCGTCGGCAGCATGGCCCGTGCGGGCGCGCGCAAACCGTGACCGAACTTAAAGTAACAATCGAACGCACAGCCAACTTAACCGAAGCTGTGCGTTCAGCCATCGTCAACCTCTGCATCGCCGCCCACAACAATTCAGACTTCAAACAACTCTTTTCCTTCCTGCCGCCAACCGGGCTGCACGTTCTCGGCTATCTCGCTGACCACCTCATCAGCCACGCCGTCGTCACAACCCGCTGGCTCCAGCCTGCTGGCCTGCCCCTCCTGAAAACCGCCTACGTCGATGCGGTATCCACATCCCCGCAGGCACAGGGCAAAGGTTATGGCGCGGCGGTCATGCGCGTGCTTGCAGCCAACATCGCGGATTATGAAATCGCCTGCCTCGAAACCAGCGCCGCCTCAGGCTTTTACGCCAAAGTCGGCTGGGAACTATGGCGCGGCGAGCTTGCCGGACGCGCAGACAGCGGCCTTGTGCCTACACCTGAAGCACGCGGCAAAATCATGATTCTGCGCCTGCCGCCCACACCCGTCCTCAACCTCGACAGCCTGCTCACGATTGAAGTCGCCGGACGCATCTGGTAGACATCAGTGTCAGTTTCTCACTCCTTTTATATACCTACTTCTTTTTTCCTTTGCGAACATTGCGTCTTTGCGCTTCAATCTGCACTTCTTGACTCACGGAAAGCCGAACATTATTCATGATTACCAGCCTGCAAAACGAACGTGTGAAACTCACCCATGCCCTGCAAAACCAGGCGAAAGCCCGCCGCAAGGAAGGCAAAATCGCGCTGGAAGGCGTGCGCCTGCTGCGCGATGCCTGCGAACAGCGTCATGTGCCGGAGTTTGTGTTCTACACGGCGAAGGCAGACCCTGAACTGCTGCGTGATCTGGAAGCAAGGCGCTTTGCCCTCTTTGAAGTCAGCGACGAGGTGATGCGCCACATCAGCGCGACGGAAGAACCGCCGGGCGTCGTCGGCGTATTCCCGACCCCACAGCCGACTCTACCCGAACATCCGCAGCGCGTCCTGATCCTCGACGCCATCCGCGACCCCGGCAACATGGGCACGCTGCTGCGTACAGCGGCGGCGGCTGGCGTACAGGCGGTGCTGCTCTCCCCCGCCTGCGTTGACCCCTACAATCCTAAAGCCCTGCGCGGCGGCATGGGCGCGCACTTCCGCATACCGCTGGCCGCACAAAGCTGGCCGCAGATTGCCGCGTACTGCCGCGAGTGCGCCGTTTATCTGGCCGATGGCGCTGGCGATGTGGACTATGATCGCGCTGACTGGTCGCGCGCATGGGCGCTGGTCATTGGCAGCGAGGCACACGGCGCTGGCGATGAATCACGGCGGCTGGCTCATGCCCGCATCACCATTCCGATGGCCGCCCACACCGAATCCCTGAACGCGGCGGCGGCGGCGGCAGTCATTCTATTCCACGCGTTACGCAGTCCTTAAGCCATTAGGTAAAACTTGCTTCACAAAGGCACACATAGTCGCAACTGTGTCCATTTTTGCGTTATACTAAGGCAAATCCTGACTGTGCCTGAGTTTACTTGATGCCCTATGACGTTACGCCAAAAAACACTGCTCATCATTGGAGTTATCTTTGCCCTTCTGGTAGGCGTGCTCTCGCTGTTAACACGTACCATCCTCTTTAACAGCTATGAGGACTTGCAGGCACAGAACACCCGCGCCAATATCCAGCGCGCCATCAACAGCTTGCAGCGTGAAACCGACAACTTCGCTGGCAGCGTAGACGATTACGCGCGCTGGGATGACACCCTCAACTTCATCCAGACGCTCGACGAAAATTACATCATCGACAACATTGGCTCGGCGACCTTTACCACGTTTTACATTGACTACATGATCTTCACTGATCCCAGCGGTCAGGTTGTCTACAGTTCTGGCCTCGACCTGAGCACTGAAACAGAAATCCCCGTGCCTGCCCATGTCCTGGACTACGTCGCTCAGCATCCGGCGCTCTATCAGTTCGCCAGCGTGGACGATGAGACCAGCGGTTTCGCCCATCTGCCCGAAGGCGCGGCGATTATTGCCTCGCATCCCATTCGTGACAGTCTCAATCAGGGGCCAATCGGCGGCGCGTTGATCTGGGTACGCGTCATGGACGATGCTGACCGTCAGATGCTGGCGGAAATCATCCAGCTTTCCATTGACTGGTATTCGCTGGACGATCCGCAGATGCCCGCTGATTTTCGCACGGCCTTGGAGCATATCAACCCCAGCACCCCGACCTACGTCAATATGCTTGACAGCCAGCGCAGCGCGGGTTATGGGCTGTTAAACGATCTGGACGGTAGTCCCGTGATGATTGTGCGTATTGATGCCCCCAGCAGCAGCGTTCAGAAAGGCGAACAAACCGCGCTTTACTTCGTGATTGTGCTTTTCATTCTGGGGGCAACAGCCGTCATCGCGACTCTGCTGCTGCTCGAACGCCTCGTGCTGGCCCGTATAGCCACCTTCAGCGCTGACGTGCGCCGCATCAGCCAGACCAATGTCTCTGGTCGCGTGACCATCAGCGGCAAAGACGAGTTAGGGACTCTCGAAGCAGATGTCAACAGGATGCTGGCGCAGATTGAATCCGCCCAGAATGACCTGCGTACCGCCAAGGACGCCGCCGAACTGGCCAACCGCGCCAAGAGCACCTTCCTCGCCAACATGAGCCACGAACTGCGCACGCCCCTGAACGCCATCATGGGTTTCCTCTCCATCATGATGATGAACGGCAAACTGGACAGCAAGGATGCCTTCCGCGCCCAGCGTGCTTACGCCAACAGTGAACGCCTGCTCAACACCATCAACGACATCCTCGACATCAGCCGCATCGAAGCCGGACGCCTGCAAATCGTCCCCGCGCCTGTCAGCATCCGTGATGTGGTCGAATCCATTCGCGGGCAGATGGAAGTATTGGCGGAAGAAAAGCAGCTTGCGATTAACGTCAACATCGCGCCCAATGTTCCGGCAGTGGTCGAAACCGATGGCGACGCGCTCACTAAAATCATTACAAACCTGCTCAGCAACGCCATCAAATTCACCGAAAAAGGCAGCGTCTCCCTGTCTGTCGAGAATCAGGATCGGCAGCTCATCATCAAGGTCAGGGACACGGGCATCGGCATTGCCCCTCACATGTACGACCTGATTTTCGAGTCCTTCCGCCAGGTGGACGAGTCTACCACCCGCGCTTACGGCGGCATCGGTCTGGGCCTGGCGATTGTGCAAAACCTGTGCAAAGCCATGCACGGCAGTGTGCGTGTCGAAAGTGAACTGGGCAAAGGCAGCACTTTCATCGTGAACCTGCCGCTGCAACCTGTGAGCATGGAGGTGGCATGACGCACGCATGGCGCATTCTGGTCGTCGAAGACGAGCCGGACGGGCAGGAAGTGGTGATGGATATCCTCGATTATTACGAGATACCCTCCGTTGCCGTCGCTAGCGCGGAAGATGCCTTAAAACGCCTCTCGCGTGAGCAGTTCGACGGCTTAGTGGTTGATCTGGCGCTGCCGGGCATGGACGGCTTCGGCCTGCTGCGCACCATTCGCGGCGATGCACGTTTCGCCGCGCTGCCCTGTATTGCCTGCACCGCCTTTCATACCTCGATGGTCAGGAAAGAAGCATTGGAGGCAGGTTTTAACGCCTACTTCCCCAAGCCGCTGGATGATCACGCCTTCGTCCGTGAACTTAAGCGGCTCATTCAAAAAGAGTAATGCTGCGTTTTTTCCGCACCGCTTCTCCACCCCTCACCCTGCTGCTGGCGCTGTTCATCACGACATCATCGGCACTCAGCAGCTTGCGCGCGCCGCATCCGGTCAGCGGCCAGTTGGCATGGTGCGGCCAAAACCTCATCTGCTGGATGGGCATCAACACCAGACAAACCACCACCGCCGCAGCGCGCGCCATCCTCGAAACACAGGGTTATCAGCCCCACAGCCAGGACTCCAGCATTTACTACACCTCATCGACAGCCTGTTCCGTGCGCGTGATGCCCCTGTCCACCAACCCCAGCGCGATTGGCGCGATTGGCGTGCAGTGTGAAGCCCTGTCCGTCAGCGAAATCATGAACGCGCTCGGCACGCCAGATCGCGTAGGCTTTACCTGCGACGGCAACTACATCTTCTATTATGGCTACAACCTGATCCTCAACCTCGGCAGCCACCTATCGCCCAACGCCCCGGTTGAACTCATGGCGTTCACCGATGTCATTGGCGGCGGCTATCGAGACCGCTGGTACGGCTTTGCTTTGCCCTGGCTTTACCGTGACCGTTTCTGCTAAATACAGCTAAACTCAATTTCCGCATTATGCAGCGTATCTATCACATTTACGGATTGTCGCTCTGGCTCTTTCTCACGCTGGCTATCTTGCTGGCGCTGCTCTTGGGGCAGCTTCAGCCGCCGCATGGCGCGCTCACAGGACTCAACGCCTGCGACATCAGACTGTGCTGGTACAGCATCGACATGCGCTCGTCTACGGGCACAGATTTGTATCACACGCTCGCGCAGCAGGGTTACACCAGCGTCAACAGCTATCTGTTCTCCACCGAGATTCTCGCGCAGCCCGCGCAGGGGGATAGATGCAGCATCCGCGTCTACCTCATGGCCAGTGACCGCCTGAATCTGATGAACCTCACCGCCTGCCCCCACGTTCTTTTAGGCGATGTGATGGCGCTGTTCGGCCCGCCGGACGACATCAGCCTCTGCGACACGGTGCTCACGTTGTACTACAATCCCGATCACACCATCGTTCTGCGGCTCAATGAGCGCGGCAGTTTCTCGCCTTACACCGAAATCGTGCGTATCAGCCTTTACCCGGTTGCCCGTCCGTCCGGCTGGCACGGCTTCGCCCCCCTCTGGCGCTATCGCCAGCTTGCCCCCACCGCCAACTACGGCCAGAACTGTGGCTGAATGTACTTCTAGTAACTATTGTGCTAGTGAACTCAAGAGTTGGTCGAAAGCCGTCTAGTTGCCCTGGCGGGCGCTGTGTTTTCTCCCTTCTCTCCCGAAGTCGGGGGATAAGGGGTGGGGCTAAGCGCGCCCGTTCGCCTCCCACATTTTGTCTTTGTCCTAGACTAATGACTAATGACTAATGACTATCAACTATCAACTATCGACTACCAACTATCGACGATCCCATGACCATCCTCTCACTGCTGCATCGCCGCTGACCGACTATAATCTGCCTATGATACGTTACTGGCTCCTCATCGCCTCCACGCTGATCCTCGGTTCGCTGCTGCTCTCGGCTGTCGCCCTCGCGCTGGGATCGCTGTCAGCCAACCATCCCGCCCTCGCTGGGTTTAGCCAGTGTGACGGGCAGCTCTGCTGGATGGGCATCGATATTCAGCAGACCACGCCCCATCAGGCCGCGCGCATTCTTTTAGCGGCGGGCTTTACCACCAGCGATGACATTAACTTCCTGCCACAACCCGACACGGGACGCTGCGACATGGTGCTCGGCGGCGGTGGCGTCAACAACCTCAGCCGAATTTCCTCGCTTCAGCTTTTGAACTGTGGCAGTCTGACCTTTGGTGATGTCTGGAGCATTCTGGGCACACCCGAATTGGTCGCCAACGACTGCTTTGACAACTGGGTGCTGTGGTATGACAACAGCCTCGCCGTCTTCGTCAGCGGCGCGCTCCTGCCCCAGAATCGTGTGACACAGATTTCCTTCTATCCCCTCAGCGAGTTTGGCATTTCGCCCTACGGCGTGCCCTGGCATGGGTTTGCCACCCAATGGCGCTATAATCAGCTTGAAGGCAATCTTCGAGGCTGTTAACCATGTTTCGCCGCTTGTTTACCCACAGTCTGCTCGTGTTCTGTCCGCTGTTGGTCAGCCTGATCGCGCTCACGCGTCTCATCGGGGGAGGTCAATCGCCGCATCCTGCGCTGTTGGGCTTCATCGACTGTCTGGCTGCGGAGACGCTGCAATGCTGGTACGGGATTACGCCGGGCAGCACCAGCACCGCCGATGCACAGCGTACCATCATCGCCCTGGGTTATCGTTTTGGGGTCAGCAATCAGGATAGTGATACGTATCTTGCGCCAGTAGCCAGCCGCTGGTGTGATGTGCGCCTCAGTCACTACGGCGGCAGCATCGTGCGTAATATTTTTCTTAGCTGTCGTGAGGCACAAATTCGCATCGGCGATATGATGGCGCTGCTCGGCGCGCCAGAACGTATGGATGTGGATTACGTCTTCGCCATGCTGCGCAATCCCGCGCGGGGGCTGGCTTACCGCGTGCAAACCTGGACATCACCCTACGACTACATCGACAACATCGACCTCTCGCTGCCTTACGTGCTGTCGAATCACCCGCATCCCTGGCATGGCTTCATCAGCAAAGCCAACTACTGCCGTTACGAGCCGGGCGGCGCAGGCTGTTAATGCTGTACCTCTTCAATAGCCGTCTTGAGTCGATTAACAAAGGTGTTCATGTCGAGTGGCTTGGTAAAATACAGGTCGAAACCGATTTCCAGCGCTTGTTTGCGAATGCTTTCCGAGTGAAAAGCTGTGACCGCCGCACAGCACAGGCGCGTTGTATGCAGGCTGCTGCGGATGATTTTCAGCAAAGCCAGCCCATCCATACCCGGCAGCATCAAATCAATTACCACGGCATCATATTTGTACTTATCCAGCAGACGTGTGGCTTCCTCGGCAGAACGCGCCCCTTCCGGCTCCAGTTCCACGCGTTGCAGCATGTTGATTAACAGCGTGCGCCCATCGGCATCATCTTCAACGATCAGAACGCGTCTCACTCACGCTTCTCTTTCCACTAATGACGCAAACTGCGGCAAATCAACGAGCAGGGCCATCAGATCATGAACGAACGTCAGGGGTCTCAGCGGCTTGGCCAGACACCCATGAAAGCCCGCTGCCTTCAGTCGCACTTGTTCGTCACTGATGGAATGACCTGTCAAAGCAATCGTTGGAATATCTCTGGTCAATTCGTGGGTTTTCAGCGCTTCCATCATCTTCCAGCCGTCGAGTTTAGGCATCGAGAGGTCGGAGACAATCAGATGAGGACGCCGCTCACAGGCGACTTCCAGGCCAGCACGACCATTGCTGGCACTCAGGACGGACGCCCCATAGCGTTTGAGCAGAAGTTCCACAATCCGCACCCCATCCGGCTCATCGTCCACTACCAGCACCGTGTACCCCTGAAGAAAGTTGTCCTTCAGTACAATCATTCGCCTTTTACCTTGACTCAGGAACCGTCTGCCAGCAGTAAGGGATTGCGTTTACAGGTGACAAATGTCCTGCAATTGTTACAAAACATTCTAGCTCGTTTTCGGGTCTGCAATACTAAAGGTTTTCATGAACCTCTTTCTATATTACGGGTTAATTATTTACTTTGCCCAGTGTAAGATCAGTAATTCTTGTACATCTTGCACAGCCTTCGTCCTGTCGTTTTGCGGCTGCGTCAGCATAATTGGGCGCGATACTGTTATAATGAGTCCAAAATGAATTTTCCGCACACCAGACCACACATGAGGAACCGGAATGCCCAGACAAACAACGGTTGAGCGCCCCTCCACCCGTTTGAGCACTGAGACCCTGCGCGAGATGTATTGGACAATGCTGCTGAGCAGGCGCGTGGATGAGCGCGCATGGGTGTTGCACAGGCAGGGCAAGATCGCCTTCCACATCAGCGCGATGGGCCATGAGGGCTGTCAGGTGGGGGCAGCCTTCGCGCTCAATCGCGGCGTAGACTACGTTAACCCCTACTATCGTGATCTGGCGCTGGTTATCGCGCTGGGGATCACGCCGAAGCAGTTTATGTACAGCCTCTTTGGCAAAGCCGGCGAATACAGCAGCGGCGGGCGGCAGATGCCCAGCCACTTCGGTTATAAGTCGCTCAACATCATCAGCGGCTCCGCGCCCGTCGCTACGCAGGTACCGCAGGCTGCCGGGCTGGCCTTCGCCATCAAATATCGCCAGCAGACCGGTTTGGTAGACCCCAACGACAGCACACAGCCGCGCGTCGCCCTCACCTGCCTCGGTGAAGGCTCCACCAGCCAGGGCGAATGGCACGAAGGCATGAACTGGGCGGGCGTCCACAAGTTGCCCTTCATCTGCATGGTGCAGAACAACAAATATGCCATCTCCGTCAGCATGGAATCGCAGATGGCGGTGTCCAACGTCGCGGACCGCGCCACAGGCTACGGCGTCAAAGGCGTCGTGGTCGATGGCAACGACGTGCTCACCTGCTACGATGTGCTCAAGGAAGCCGTCGAACGCGCCTACAACGGCGAAGGCTCGACGCTGGTCGAAGCCAAAACCTACCGCATCACGCCGCACTCCTCCGACGACGATGACCGTATCTATCGCAGCCGTGAAGAAGTCGAGGAGTGGAAGAAGAAAGACCCCATCCTGCGCTTTCAACGCCATCTGCTTAAAGAAAGCATCCTGACGCAGGCCGACATCGACACCTACGAGGCGCGCGCCAAAGCCGAAGTGGACGCCGCGCAAGCCGACGCCGAAGCCGCCCCCTACCCCGCGCCCGAAGCCGCGTTGGGTGAAGTCTACGCGCCCCTGGAGTAAACATATTGAATCCTGTTGATTGGCTCGTCTGCTGGTTATCAGAGCTAAGTCTGGTCTTTGCCATGAACCGCAGCAACTGGAAGTCTGCCATCCGTCACGCCAGCCGCGCGCTGCTGCTGAAACCCAACGACGCCGACCTGCTGGGGATGCGCGGCGTGGCGCTGCTGTCGCTGGGCAAAGCGGAGCTTGCCATCGCCGATTTCTCGAAAGCGCTGGAACTGCGCCCGACGCCCGACACTTATATCAACCGCGCTATCGCCTACCGCGACGAGGGTGAGTTTGATCTGTCCATTGCCGACTGTGATGAAGCCCTTCGACTACGTCCGCAGGACATTTCCGTCCACTACGAAAAAGCTGTAACCTACCGCGAAAGTGGAGAGTACGCCGACGCCATCGCCAGCTTCAAAACGGTGATGGCCGTTGACGACCAGCTTGTTTTCTACTGCCAGCTTGCCGAAACCTACGCCGAAGCCGACGAGTGGGACACGGCCCTCAGCACATGGCAGCGTGGGCTGGACATCTACGGCGACGATCCTGAGCTGCACTTCACGCGCGGCAAAGCCTATGCCCATCGCGGCGAGATGCAGAGCGCAAAAGCCGACTTCGAGACGGCCTTGCAACAGGTCAACCCACCGGGCACGCCGCCGGGACGCCATGCCTCTAAAGTGCTTGCCTACTTAGCGATCACCCATGAGGCGCTTGAACAGCATGACGCAGCCGACGAACTCTGGCGCAGTGTGGTCAGCGCCAAACCTGAATACAATGACCCGGCATGGGCCGAATCCGAAAACGTTTCCCATTATATGCAGTCGCTGGTCGAAAAACTCATCGCCCGCACCAGCAGCACGACAACTCTTAACTCTTAGGGCGTGTTTGAGAAATGCTATCAAGTGAACCCCTCTCCAAACCTTTCCCCGCCAGCGGGGAGAGGCTTAAAAACAGCGAACGTCTCACCTTTCTCCCCCTTTCTCTGCTTGCGGGGAAAGGGGGCGGGGAGATAGGGGTTAATTTCTTAAGCGACAGTTCATATCTGGAACATGCTCTCAACTCTTAACTGAGGACTCTCAATGACAATCATCACCCTGATTGACGCAATCCGCATGGCAATGGACGAAGAACTCGCCCGCGACCCGCGTGTGTTCATCACCGGCGAAGACGTGGGCAAACGCGGCGGTGTCTTCCGCGCCACGCAGGGCTTGTTCGAGAAATACGGCGGCACGCGTGTGGTCGATTCGCCGCTGGCGGAGCTTTCGATTGTCGCCATCGGCATCGGCGCGGCACTGACCGATTTACGCCCCATCTGCGAAATCCAGTTTGCCGACTTCATTCATCCGGCGATGAACCAGATCATGAACGAAGCCGCGCGCATGTACTACCGTTCGGAAGGCCAGTGGCGCGTGCCGATGGTCATCCGTTCGCCCTACGGCGGCGGCATCAGCGGCGGCCTGTACCACAGCCAGAGCGTCGAAGCCTTTTTTACGCACACCCCCGGCCTGAAAGTCGTCATTCCCTCAACGCCTTATGACGCCAAAGGGCTGCTCAAAAGCGCCGTGCGTGACCCGAACCCTGTGCTGTTCTTCGAGCCGAAAAAAGGTTATCGCGCCATCAAGGGCGAAGTCCCCGACGGCGAGTACACCATCCCCATCGGCCCGGCACGCATCGCCCGCGAAGGCAAGGACGTGACGGTTTTCGCCTACGGCATGATGGCCTATTACACCGAACTCGCCGCCGAACAGGTCGCGCGCCAGGATGGCATCAGCACCGAAGTCATCGACCTGCGCACGCTGCTGCCGCTGGACAAGGAGTCCATGCTCAAATCGCTTCAGAAGACCGGCAAAGCGCTCATCATCCACGAAGCCAACCTGACGGGCGGCTACGGCGCGGAGGTGGCTGCCGTGCTGGCCGATGAAGGCTTCCACTACCTCGATGCGCCCATCAAGCGTCTCGCTGGCCCCGATGTGCCCGGCGTGCCCTTCAGCCATCCCATGCAGGAATTCTTCATGCCCAATCCTGATAAAATCGCCGCCGCCATCCGTGATCTGGCAGGGTATTAAACGATGTACACGCATGGCATCGAATATTCACCGCTCCACCGAGCACAAACGTCCACCCGCGCGCGGATTAAGCCCCTCTCCCGCGCCAGTTACATTCGCTGCCATACTCATTTTGCGCGTTGCGAGAGGGGTTGGGGTGAGGTTTTGCGCACACATTCCCACACTTGTTTCTTGCTCAATCAACATTACTCTGTCACGTTAGCGTAGGATTGCTGCCCACATGACCGTCTTCGACCCTATTTCCCACGACCCGCTGTACGATCACGCGCACCCGCCGCACAACATTCCCGTGCTCATTCCCAGTCACGGCGAGAACATGCTCGGCGTCTTGTTTGTGACGCAGGGCGCAGCCCCACACCCGACCATCCTGCTGCTGCACGGCTTCCCCGGCAACGAGCGCAACTTCGATCTCGCGCAGATTTTGCGGCGCGCGGGCTGGAACGTGCTGCTGTTCCACTATCGCGGCGCGTGGGGCAGCCCCGGCGACTTCACTTTTAGCCATGTCTTAGAAGACACCCACGCCGCCCTGGCTTATCTCCGCACGCTGCCAGAAGTAGACGCCACGCGCATCGTCCTGATGGGGCACAGCATGGGCGCATGGGCCGCGCTGATGGCTGCTGCCGCCGATACGCAGGTGTTAGGTGCAGCGGCCCTTGCGACGTGGAACGTGGCCGCCTTTGTCGAACAGATGCCCGCCGCCGAACAGGAATCGGTGCTGGCGTGGCTCGACTCAAGCTGTGCGCCGCTGCGTGCTAGCGGGCAAACGCTGTTCGATGACCTGCAAGCCAACGTCGCGGGCTGGGATTTGCGCACGCTGGATTTCAACGAGCGTCCGCTGCTGCTGGTCGCGGGCGCAGACGACGAGGACACGCCCGACATCATCCATCACAATCCGCTGGTGCGCGCCTATGCCAGCGCCCGACTCACCCATAAACTCATCGCCAACGCCGATCACGGCTTTTCCGGCCAGCGCATCGAACTTGCCCGCACTATTTTGAATTGGCTCAATACGCTAACATGAAATCACTTTCGCCTTATTTCTCGGTGTTCACTATTGCACTCAACACAGTGTCTCGGTGCTTCAATGGCTCATCTTGACGCACTTCGTTGTGCTCAACGCCGGGTTTGATCTGAAAATTCCCCCTTGGCGCTCTTGGCGACTTGGCGGTTCCAATGTATTTTCGTTCTTGGGTATGGTTAATCTGATGTTTACACGCACACTTGGACGCAGCAATATTACGATTAGCGGGCTTGGCCTCGGCTGCTGGGCCATCGGCGGCCAGATGTGGCGCGACGGTAAGCCGACAGGCTGGGGACAGGTCGATGACGCCGAATCGCTGCGGGCGCTGCGCCGCGCGCTGGACATGGGCGTTACCTTCATCGACACCGCCGACGTGTACGGCGCGGGTCACAGCGAACGCCTCATCGCCCAGGCCATCAAAGGCCGCCGCGATCAGGTGGTCATCGCCACCAAGTTCGGCCATGTCTTTGACGCGGAAACCCGCACGCAGATCACCACCTCCGGCGACCCTGATTACATTCGTGCCGCCTGCGAAGCCAGCCTTCAGCGCCTCGGCATCGACACCATTGACCTCTACCAGTTCCACAGCGGCCAGTACGATCCCAACCGCGCGGGTGAGGTCATGAACGTACTAGAGGAACTGGTGCGCGCGGGCAAAATCCGCTGGTACGCCTGGAGCACCGACAACGTCGAAGGCGCGCGCGTCTTCGCGCAGGGCGAACACTGCGCCGCGATTCAGCACCGCCTCAACATCCTGGACGACGCTCCGGCCATGCTGGCGCTTTGCGAACAGCATAATCTCGCCAGCATCAACCGTAACCCGCTGGCGATGGGCTTGCTCACGGGCAAACTCAGCGCCGCCACACAGTTCCCCGACGATGATGTGCGCTCCAGCCCGGACTTTAACGCGCGTGTCGTCGGTGAGCAGCGCTTGCGCCAGCTTGCCGCCATCCGTGAAGTGCTGACGCAGGGCGGGCGCACACTGGCACAGGGCGCGCTCGGTTGGCTCTGGGCGCGCAGCCCGCAGACCGTCCCCATTCCCGGCTTCAAAACCGTCGCGCAGGTCGAAGAAAATGTGCGCGCGCTGGACTTCGGCCCGCTGTCCGCCTCGCAGATGCAAGCGATTGACCGCCTGTTGAGTGAAACCGCATGAGTCTGTCGTTATGCTAGTTCGCATTGTCTCATGTTGTGTGCTGGTTACGCTGCAAGCTAAAGGTTGAGGCTATTGTAGAATGCTGAATGGGATGCTCAGCACATGCATTGAAAGCGCTGAACTTCGTGAACCTTTGCAAGAACGAGTCCCTTTAGTGGACTTTCACAGCATTTCAGGGGCAGCCAGTCGGCTTTAGCCACTGGCGGCAGGCACCCTGAACGCTGGGAACTAGTATGACGCCTTACTCATCACTCTTCACTTTTCAGGGAGTAGTTTATGCCCACCAGAATTATCATGCCGCAGCTTGGTGAAAGCGTGGTCGAAGGAACGGTTAGCCGCTGGCTCAAGCGCGAAGGCGACTCCGTTGCCGAATTCGAGCCGCTGGTCGAGGTCAGCACCGACAAGGTAGACACTGAAATCCCGTCGCCTGCCTCTGGTGTCGTGCTCAAAATCTACATCCCTGAAGGCACAACCGTCGAGCGCGGCGTGCTGCTGGCGCTCATCGGGCAGCCCGGCGAAAGCGCCGACGACAGCCCCGCCCCACAGACTGTCGGGCATCCGGCCTCCCACGACAACGGCACCGTAGGGGCTGCGTCCTCCCTCGTGCCTGCGCCCTCTATGACCTCCCCATCACCCGCCGCATCCGCCTACACCGGACATATGACGCCTGTCGTCGCGCGCATGGTCGCCGAACACAACCTTGACCTCTCGCGCATCAAAGGCACAGGCCGCGACGGACGCGTCACCAAAAAAGACATCGAAGCTTATCTTGCCACCGCCGCCACACCCGCCAACCTCCCGCCCTGGGAACAGCCCGGTTCCGGCGACCTGTTCAAGCCCACAGTCGAATACGGCACGCCAGCACAACCTGCTGTCCCGCCGCCGCCGCCCGTACACCCGCCTGCGACTTCAACACCGCCCGCCGCCCCAACACCCACGCACACAGCGGGTACCCTCGTTCCCCTCAACGCCATGCGCCGCGCCATCGCCGAGCACATGGTACGCAGCAAGCTCCATACCGCGCCACATGTCACCACCGTATTTGAAATCGACATGTCGGCGGTCACCCGGCATCGCGCTGCCAACAAGGAAGCCTTCGCCCGACTCGGCGTGAACCTCACCTTCACTGCTTATTTCGCCGCCGCCGCCGTCGCCGCGCTGCAAGCCAATCCTTACCTCAACGCGCAGTGGACGGACGACGGCATCTACCTCCTGCACGCCGTTCATCTGGGCATCGCCGTCGCGCTGGGCGATAACCCCGCCGACAACAACGGGTTAATCGTGCCCGTCATCAAAAACGCGCAGGACTTGAACCTGATGGGTATCGCCCGCGCCGTCAACGACATCGCCGAACGCGCCCGCAGCAAACAGTTGAAGCCCGACGATGTCCAGGGCGGCACCTTCACCATCAGCAATCACGGCGTCAGCGGCAGCCTGTTCGCCACGCCCATTATCAACCAGCCGCAGGTCGGCATCCTCGGCGTCGGCATGGTCGAGCAGCGCGTCAAAGTCATCGACAACGCCATCGCCATCCGCCCCTGCTGCTACCTCTCGCTGACCTTCGACCACCGCGTCGCCGACGGCGCATCCGGCGACGCCTTCATGGGCACGCTGAAACAAAAATTGGAAACGTGGAGTTAAGTAGGTCGGCTCATTTTCAAAACGAATGCATTGTAGGGACGTTCAATTGAACGTCCTACAATTTGAACGTCCTACAATTTGAACGTCCTATGATTTGAACGTCCTATGATTTGAACGCCCTACAATTTGAACGTCCTACAATGAACGCCCTACAATTTGAACGCCCCATGATTTGAACGCCCTATGATCTTTGCACTCATGCTGATGAGGGGTGCTGCTGTGCCCCAAGCTCCTTTAGTGAGCTTACCGTCTTTCTGATTAGCCCGCGCCTTGAACTGCGGACGGATGGAGCCTACCCTCGCCCAAAACCAATTGCCCCCGTAACCTTGCTTTCCTTCCAACGGTTCTTAGTTTAGAATCGAACCGAGAAACGAGGGATTATGCGTAAACTACTGATTTGCATCGCACTCGCGCTGCTGAGCGCCTGCCAACCCGAAACCCCAACCGCGGTGCTGCCCACCCGTGCCGAACTCCCCACCGACGAAGCCACCAGCGCAGCAGCATCTACCGCAGAAACCACCGGCGCCACCGCGACGCTCACCGAAGCCACGACGACGCCTACCGCCGCGGCAACATCGACTCCCACGCTCACGCCCACAATCACGCGCACACCTACCAGCACCGCCACCATCGCTCCTACAGCCACACATCCCTCGCCCACGCCCAACACTGTCGCCAGCGCCACCGCCGCCGTGCAGGAAGCGCCCAGTTTCGCCACCATCACGCCCGCGCCGCCCAACGCCGTCATCCAGCCGACGACCACGCCGATCATTGTCGCCGATGTCATCATCACCGAAGCGCAGTTTCAGGAAGAACTCGACGCTCAGGTGGCCGCGTATCCCGAAATCGACTTCACCGCCGTCAACTTCACCCCCATCGGCGTGATCATCACGCTCACAGCCTCCGGCGGCGATGCACTGATCACAGGCGACGTGACCATTCTCTTTCAGGTCAACAACGGGCTGGTCTACATCACCATCGGCGGGGTGCAGATCAACGCGCCGCAGATTCCCGAAGCCTACGCCAGCGCTATCAATAACCTCTATGCAGCCACCATCGAATCGATGGACAGCATCTTGCGCCAGCGCTTAGGCGATGTCAGCGATCTGGAAAATCTCGTCCTGACCGAAACCAGCATGAACATCACGCTGCTCGTGCCGCTGAGCGTTGCCACGAACGCCCCATAATAAGGATTCTCTATGCCTCGCCTAAAACTCATCATCGCTTGGCTGCTCCTGCTGTGTGTTGTCCCGGTGCTGGCGCAGCCCGTCAACTGTCCAGCCATCGTCCAGACGGCGCTGCAAGCCCTCGACCAGTACTGCGCCTCAACCACCCGCAATCAGGCGTGTCTGGGCAGCATTCGCATGGATGTCACCGCGCAGCCCGATGTCACCGATTTCCGTTTCGATCAGGTAGGCGACATTGAAGACGTAGCCGCTATTCAATCCTTGCGCCTGTACCCGATGGATCAGGAGCAAAGCACCTGGGGCGTAGCCATGATGCGCGTGCAGGCCAACCTGCCCGACACCCTGCCCGGCCAGAATGTCACCTTCCTCCTGTTTGGCGATGTCGAACTGACCAACAACGGCGGCGAAACCCCGATGCAGTCCATGTACCTCGCGACGGGCATCGGCGATACTCAGTGCAGCCAGGCACCCGACAGTGGTTTGCTGGTACAAACGCCGCAGGGCGGGGGACAAATCACCTTCAACATCAACGGCGTGGACATCAGCGCGGGTTCTACCGTACTCTTCAACGCCGCCCCCGGCAGACGGATGCGCGTCCTGACTCTCAATGGCGCGGCGATTCTCCATGTGGATGGGGACGAGTATCCCGTCGTCGCCGGAACCTATGTCGATACCCCGCTGAACGACGACCTTGAACCCGACGGCCAGCCCGAAGACCCCGCAGGTTATGACATCGAGGAATTTGAGTGGCTGCCCGATGAGATGGTCGGCAGCGAATTTGACGTTCACGATCCCCTGACCGATGAGCAAATTGACGACCTGATGGCACTGATTGACGAAGGCGCGCCCTTATGTGACGACAGCGGCGAGTCCTTCCTGCCGACCTGCGAACACCTGCCAGAGGAATATGGCGGTGCAGCCTGCACCTTCGACCCACTCAACGAACCCGATTTGCCCATGTGCCAGCTTGAGAACCTCGGCGCGGATGGCGACAGCGACGGCGATGGTTATGTAGACAGCAGCGACGCCTGCCCATTCTTCGGCGATCTGGACGGCAGCGGCGTCGATGCCTCTGGCTGTCCCATCCTCCCGCCTGATGAAGACACCGACTTCGATGGCGTTCTCAACGCTCAGGACTCCTGCCCCTTCCAGGGGGATGTCTACGGCATGGGCCTCAACGAGTTCGGCTGTCCCATCCTCCCGCCTGACGAGGACAGCGACTTCGATGGTGTCCTCAACAGTCAGGACTCGTGCCCGCTTGAGGGCGGTGTCTACGGCAGCGGCGTCGATGCCTCTGGCTGTCCCATCCTCCCGCCTGCCAGATAAGTCAGATCGTGCCAGCGACGGTCGATGGTTACCTCCCACGAGCACTCGGATTTCGACGGCCTGCCCAACACTCAGGACTCGTGTCCTTTGAAGGCGATACCAACGGCACAGGCATTGACGGCTCCGGCTGCCCCAACCCGCCCTCAATACCGATAGTGACAGCGACGGTGATGGTTACGTAGACAGCATCGACGCTTGCCCTTTGAAGGCGACGCTAACGGAACAGGTTGACGGCTCCGGCTGTCCCAACCCGCCAGCCGACAGCGACGGCGATGGTTACGTCGACAGCATCGACGCCTGCCCTTTGAAGGCGACACCAACGGCACAGGCATTGACGGCTCCGGCTGTCCCAACCCGTCAGCCGACAGCGACGGCGATGGTTACGTCGACAGCATCGACGCCTGCCCTTTGAGGGCGGCTACGGCACGGGCATTGACGGCTCCGGCTGCCCTAACCCGCCCCCGAACAGACACCGACATGGCGATGGTTTCGACAAGTGTTAGGACACCAACGGCATTGTCCCAGTTATGCGGGCGATGTGAACGGACGGGTAGCGCATTCGATGGCTCCGGTTGCCCCAATCCGCCAGAGAACAGCGACGGGGGTGGGAGGTTACGGTGAATTAGCATCTTTGAGCGCCTGCCCCTTTGACTGGAGGCGACACCCGCCCAACGGCACAGGCGTCGCTACGGCACCTCCGGCTGTCCCCCGTAAACTGCCGCCGTAAGCCGATTCAGCGACGGGGCGAGGTTACGTGGCGACAATAGTCAAGTGTGCCCACCGACTTACGTCCTGCCCCTTTGAGGGCGTACACGAACCGCACAGGTATTGACGGCCTCCGGGAGCTCGTCCCTAACCCGCCGTCAACTATCCCGTAGGAGAACTCCAACAGGTGAGTGGTCCGGACCATTCAGTGCCCATCCCTTATCTCTCTTAGTAGGGACGTTCAACATGAACATCCAACGTCCTCCCATATGTTCAACTGAACGTCCTCCTATATGTTCAACTGAACGTCCTCCTAATGTTCAACTGAACGTCCTCCTCAATGTTCAACTGAACGTCCTCCTCAAGGTTCAACTGAACGTCCTCCTCAAGGTTCAACTGAACGTCCTCCTCAAGGTTCAACTGAACGCCCTAGCGAACGTCCTCCTATATGTTTAGCCGAACATCCTACCGGAGACATGATAATTGCACCCATTCTGCACAAGCACCAAATCTTTAGGGTTTTCCCTCGCACCTTATCTTATGCTAGGGATGATAGAGTTTTACCGTTATCGCTTCAGCCAAAAGGCAATATCATGCGCATCCTGAAATTGTGTATCTTACTGTTATTCTGCGTAACACCCGCGCTGGCGCAAACTACCGACTGTCCAACCCTTGTGGACGCGGCGCTGACGGCAGTTGACGAGTTATGCCAGTCAACCGAGCGTAACCAGGCTTGCTTTGGCAGCCTTCGCCTCGATGCCACCGCGCAGCCCGGCGTCAGCGATTTCCACTTCGAGCAGATAGGCGATAGGGTAAGCGTCGGCGATATTCAATCCCTGCGTCTGTATCCGATGAACGAAAGCGCCAACGAGTGGGGTGTCGTCATGATGCGCCTGCAAGCCAATCTCCCCGACACGCTCCCCGGTCAGAATGTGACTTTCCTGCTCTTTGGCGATGTCGAAATCACCAGCAGCGTAACGGCAGACAGCGGCTACACTCCGATGCAGGCCTTCTACCTGACGACAGGTGTTGGCGATGCCGCGTGCAGCGAAGCCCCCGAAAGCGGCCTGATTGTCCAGACTCCCGAAGGTGTTGGTGAGGTAGCTTTTAACGTCAACGGTGTCGATGTCAGCATGGGTTCAACCGTCATGTTTCAGGCACAGCGCGGCGGCGAAATGCGTGTGCAAACACTGGAAGGCGCGGCCAGCCTGAACGTAAACGGCGAGGCGCATCCGGTGCTGGCGGGAACGCGCGTGCGCCTGCCGCTGAATGCGGACTTGCTGCCTGATGGCCCGCCCGAACTCCCCGAAGCCTACGACGAAGCACAGGTGCGCCCGCTGCCGCTGCGCGTCCTTCAGCGTCAAATCGAGATTCACGTCCCGCTGACCGAAGGCGAACTTGGCGAACTGCACGGCAGGATTGAGCGTGGTGAACCGCTGTGCGACGATGACCCGGACACCTTTATGCCCACCTGTGACCACCTCCCGCTTAACCTCGGCGGCGCACCTTGCACCTTCCGTCCCGAAGAACATCCTGATCGCCCGCCCTGTGACCTGCCGCTGGAGGGCACGCCGGAAGTCATCGGTAACATCATCGACGGTAATCGTCCCTGCATTCGCCCCAACGCCCCCGGCTGCGCGGACAATCCCACGCCGCCGCCCGGTACCCCCGGACAGGATGACCGCTCCTGTGTCATGATGCCGGGACCCAACGACCCGCCGCTGCCTGAAACCGAGACACGCCCCTTCTGCGAGACACCGCCGCCGGGGACTGCGCCGCTGCCGGGTATCGGCACGCCGCCGCCCGCTGCGCTGCCTACGCTGACTCCACCCTGATAACCCAAAATGCCGCTCAACACATCTTTCATCGCGAGGGCTTGGCGCTGTGCCTGGCCCTCGCGCGCTCCCTGATCGTCAGGGTTACGTAACGGGGTGAACCTCCCCTTGCCAGCCTATGGTCTAAATCTACATCCATAAGCTGACATCACCACATAGCCCGCGCCTTTTGCTGCGGGCTTCCCTCTAACGCCGCCACATAACCCGCGCCTTTTGCTGCGGGCTTAACGGTTAATTTTTTCCAACGCTTTCTAACCATCACCCTCTGATAGTCCTGTTTTCAGCCATTCTGAACATGGCTGACTCGCGCGATCAATTCGCTCGACTGCTGCGTCATTTTCCGTGTACTCAACAATCGATTCGCGCAGTTGCAAAATCAATTAAAAACGCAGGTTTGTCTTTTCCAACCGCTTTTAACTATCCTGCCGCCTCATGGCACTTGCTTCTTTTCACATTCGCACGTAAGGATTATAGTTGTTACATTGTCCCATCCATACGAATATCAGCTTAGGAGTCTCGCATGGCGAAAGAATATGATGTCGTCGTCCTCGGCGCGGGTCCCGGTGGTTACGTGGCCGCCATCCGTGCCGCCCAACTCGGACTGAAAACGGCAGTTGTCGAAAAGAAATACTGGGGCGGCGTCTGTCTCAACGTCGGCTGCATCCCCTCCAAAGCGCTGCTGCGCAATGCCGAACTGGCGCATATCTTCCACAAGGAAGCCAAGACCTTCGGCATCAAGGTCAACGGCACTGTCGAGTTCGACTACAGCGAAGCCTTCAAGCGCAGCCGCAAGGTCGCCGATGGCCGCGTCAAGGGTGTCCACTTCCTGATGCGTAAGAACAAGATCGACGAGTACGACGGCTGGGGGACGTTCAGCGATGCCAACACGCTCGAAGTCGCCCTCAACGACAGCAAAGCAGAAACGCTCAAGTTCAAGCACTGCATTCTGGCACCCGGCGCGACCACGCGGCTCATCCCTAACACCAGACTCAGCGAGCGTGTCGTGACCTACGAAGAACAGATCATGGAAGAAAACCTGCCCAAAAGCATCATCATCGCGGGCGCGGGTGCTATCGGCGTCGAGTTCGCCTACGTCATGCACAACTACGGCGTGGACGTGACCATCGTCGAGTTCCTTGACCGGATGGTGCCGCTGGAAGACGAAGAAATCAGCGCCGAGCTGAAGAAGCAGTACGAGCGGATGGGCGTCAAGGTGCGCGTCAGCACGCGCGTGGACAAGATTGAGGACACGGGCAAAAATGTGCGCGTCACCGTAACCAACCCCGACGGCAAGCAGGAAGTGCTGGAAGCCGACAAGGTGCTGCAGGCGATTGGCTTCAAGCCGCGCACCGAAGGCTATGGGCTGGAGAAAACCGGCGTCAAGCTGACGGAACGCGGCGCGGTGGACATTAACGGCAAGCTGCAAACCAACGTGCCCAACATCTACGCCATCGGCGATGTCACCGCCAAGCTGATGCTGGCACACGTCGCCGAAGCGATGGGCGTGATTGCCGCCGAGAACATCGCCGGACATCCGTCGATTGAACTGGAATACGACTTCATGCCGCGCGCGACCTACTGCCAGCCGCAGATTGCCAGCTTCGGCTACAGCGAGAAGCAGGCGCGCGAAAAAGGCTACGACATCAACGTCGCCAAGTTCCCCTTCCAGGCGAACGCCAAGGCACATGGCTTGGGCGACACGGGCGGCTTCGTCAAGCTCATCAGCAGATGGCGAAGTGGGCGTGGCGAGATGCTTGGCGCGCACATGATCGGGCCTGATGTGGTGGAACTGCTGCCGGAACTGACGCTGGCACGCTTCGCCGAACTGACGCCCAACGAAATCGCGCGCAACGTCCACGCCCACCCGACGCTGAGCGAAGCCATCAAAGAAGCGGCGCACGGGCTTGAAGGGCACATGATTAATATGTAGGCGAGGAGTCAGTTTCAGTTGTCCGTTGACGCAAAAAGATGAAGCCGGCGCCGCCAAACCCTTTCTAAAGTTGAATTCCCATGAGCGGCTATGTCCAGCAAAAAGATCGTCAATACCGCCAGCGTGAGAAAATCCGCGCCATGTAGCATTGGATGATTCAGTGGTTACCCAGACTCTATTGAAAAGCCGATCCACAAGACTAAAGCGATTTCGCTGGCTCCAGAACGCTAATTCCCGGCGAGCCTGGGTTATTCCAGATTCGCCGGCACACTGATTCTTCCAAAATTGTGGCTGGTGAATGCTCGAACAAGCACATCTCCGAGTGTTATTTCATCAAATCCCCGGAACCAAGAACAGCAACATGCCCAATTTCATCGTTATAAATCTGAACATCGCAGATATTAGTAGCGCTGTGCGATGTCCAGAGATTGAAAGACTCTATATACTGAAAGCTGAAGAGTGCGATATTTCTCGCCTCATCCATTGTCGTCACCCCCGGCACGATGCGCCATACCAGCACGGCTGCGGCACGCCCTCGCAGTCTTGAACGAAGCCACGCAGCGCCGGATGTATCGGCTGCGTGCTGCCCTGCTGCGCTCATCATCACGCCCAGCAGCGTGAACAGCAGAACACATAGGAGCGAGAGGCGAAGGTAGAAGCGCGGCATGGTTTGTTCCTGTAAAAATCCAACTTCGATTATAATGCTTTCAAGTCAACAAAGGATTGTCGAAATGACGATGCTTCATATCCCAACTGCGTTTGAAGAACTTATCGCCTACCTTGCCGAAAAAGCGACACCAGAGGAAATATTAGCCTTTGAAGCCTCAGAGGATGCGCAATCGCGGGCTGAAGCACTGCTTGAACGGAACAGTACAGATACGCTTACGCTCGATGAACGTCTCGAACTAGAGCAGATGCTGCATTTTGACCGGCTGGTCTCGACCTTAAAGGCAAAAGCGCTGGAAGATTTGAGTGAGAACAGCGCGACAGCGTTCCTAAAGCTGTCCGAGAGGCGGTGCGCGAACGGGCAAACAGGCGCTGCGAATACTGCCGTAAACCAGAAGGGTTAGCCTTCATCCTCACCACGTCGAACATATCTGTCCACCCCTCCATCTGGGGAGTTCAGAACTCAGCAATTCTGCGGGGCGTGCTTTCAACGTAACACCAGCAAAGGCACAAATATTGCCTCCTACGACACCGAGACAAAGGAAATCACGCCGCTGTTCAATCCGCGCACACAGGATTGGAATGAGCATTTCAGCAAGGTGATACCCTCATTAATGGCAAAACGGCCATCGGACGAGTCACGGTGCGTATTCTTCAAATCAATCATCCTGAACAAGTGAAAACGCGGCAAAGCTCAATGAATGCTTGACGCTGGAATAGTCGGAATCCCCGCGCAACCTTCGACGAAGCCACGCAGCGCCGGATGAATGGGCCGTGTGCTGCCCAATGCGCTCACCGCCGCGCCTGCCAGCGTGAACAGCAGAAGACATAGGAGCGAGATGCGAAGGTAGAAGTGAAACATAGTCGTTTGTTTTCAGTGGTCAGTTTTCAGTAAAAGATAGAGGTGACGCATACCTATGCCGTGCCCTTTTTCATTTTCAGCATGGAATGAAATCAGGATTAAGTTCCGCATATCGCCATGCAGCACTGCCCTGCCATTGGGAGCGAAAGTAAAATTGGTCAAACGGAAGAAATCCATTAAAAAGCAGGCTAATGTCAGTTACCGACGTACCATAAGTGGCTGTATTGTGCAAAACGCCGACAAAAATTGCTTTTCCCGAAAAACCATCTGTACCCATTACAAGCAACATGCACATCCTGAGGAGTGCCCAAAACATCTAAAAACACTCCTCCTAACGGAACGTACGAGCAACTTTGTAAGTATATCCACACTACCTGAGCAGTCCGCCAATCTCCAGATATTCCGACATTACAAAATTCACCGGAAGGGTTATGAGCGAGGAATTGATCACTTGAACGGATGTAACCTAATGCTTCAAGGATTTGATTTGCCTCATCCATTGTCGTCACTCCCGGCACAATCCCATTACCCAGCACAGCTGCACGCCCTCGCAGCCTTCGACAAAGCCGCGCAGCGCCGGGTGTATCGGCTGCGTGCCGCCCAGCGCGCTCATCGCCACGCCCAGCAGCGTGAACAGCAGAACCCATAGCAGCGAGAGACGAAGGGTGAAGCGCAGCATACGAATTCATTCCTCACATGTTTCAGCGGCAGGCTCAAGCTGACAGTAACGCCAGCGCCGCGCGAACCCACGCCAGCGCAGGGCCGCGTTCTGCGTCCACTCGTCACTGTACAGCGACAGACTTTCCAGCGGCGTGAACACCGTCAGGGGATTATCCGGCAGGCTGCGATATTCCGCGTAAACCCCACGCAGGATAAAACTTTCCGAACGGAAGATGACCCGCTGAACGCGCCGGCATCGCATACCGAGGCAAAATCGCCACGTTTGGGAAACAGCGATGAGGTCGACCGGCATACGATGCGAAAGAGGTAGCGTTTGCCGGAACCAGCCCCACCGACTCGTCGACCAGCACGCCATCGTTGCCATCGCTGACCGAGCCGATATGACTTCTGACGCGGTAGCCCACCTGCTGCATCAGTTGCGCCGCCGCGCGCGAAGTCACGCCCGGCACAATCCCATACCAGCGCACAATGCGGCACACCTTCGCAGCCTTCGACGAAGCCGCGCAGCCGGATGAATCGGCTGGGTGCCGCCGAGTAGATCTGCCGCATATCCACACAGCATCAACACGAGAATCAGGCAGAGACCTTCACACGAAACAACCTGCCAGACATGCTCACCTCCGTCCACACATCACGGCGATAGGTGCCCCAGTTGGCGGTAGCGCCAATTGCGACAAAGCCATGCCAGATTGTCTCAAGCTGATTGTTCAAACAGTAAACGTTAAAGGAAACTTCCAGATCGATAATGCGGCTTAGTGGAACCGCAGGTGACATAACTGTCACGCGCATACGGGTGTCCATATAAAGGGTGGTATAGCGATTATCCTGCGCATCGACGGCAATAGGGTCACCGAACCGGTCTAGCAGATCACCCAGCACAAAATCACAATCATGCAAATTATAGCCGTACGCCCCGTTGACCGAAGGATCATATCCTATACTGACCTGGCAGTATCCGCCGCTTGGATAGTAGTAGTCATAGCCGATAAACTGCTCCCTGTAGCCGCGCTGTGTCAATATCGTGTGGGCATCCTGTCGAGGGACATTGAGGTATAAACCAAACCAGCAGTCAGGTCCCCAGCCCCGACAATTGACAGAGCCAAACCCGCTGAGCGACGGATGTTGCCGCTGCATACCGCCTAAGGTGGTCGAAACGCTGACAAGCAGTAAACAAACAGGGAAGAACAACGCGACAACATAAACACTCAAGCGCACCATCACTTATCCGCCGCTGCACACATAGTTATCACGCTGATATTCACAGTAACGCGCGAAGGGCTGATAGCCATGCCACTCAAACGAGTCCACCCCGTCGATATAACGGCCAATCGTCAGCCGCGTGACAGGGGTGTCTGCGGACAAACCCTGCTCAAACTCCACTCCCAGCCCAATGTCCTGATACACCAGTGTACCGTGCTCGTCAGCGCTCAGGTGCAAAAACACGGGTTCTCCCAGCGCTGCGATAACATCAGCCAGCGTCAGCGGGTCGCGGCAGTTCTGCACCGTGATGTGGTCAGCCACGCCCTCCCAGAAATACAGGCGCAGTTCACAACCCATGCCTTCGTAGCGGCGGTAGAAGCCATCTGCGTCCTGCGTCTCCTCCACGAAACGGTAGCCCAGTTCAACCAGTGCCGCATCAGCCTCCATCATCGGATCAACGTTCAGCATAATGCCGTACCAGCAGGGAGCGCCGGGGTCTTCGCAGGTGCTGTCAAAGCCTGACAGCGGCGGGTTCACAGGCGGAGCGCTTTCCGGCGTACTCGTTATCCCGAACAGCAGCCAACCGACCAGCGTCATCAGCAGCGTCATCAGCCCACCACAGCCCATCATCAGCCCACCTCACAGTTTTCATAATAAGGTTCCAGCACACAGTACAGCCACAGCGGCGCATAGCCATGCCAGTCGAGATACGGCCCGCCCTCCCAGGGTGGCAGCACAACAATATTGCTGACAAGCGTATTCCGCCGCAGTTCAGCAGAGAAAAAGACCTGAATACCTGTCGCTCCAAACCACAGCGAACCGCCCTCTCTGCTGAGCCACACAGAATTGGGGATACCAAAATGCGTAACCACGTCCTCTAAAATTAGCGTGCCACATGCCGACATGTTCACCCAAACAATGTGAAAATCACCAGCGGAATAGTAGACCTCTAGCGTACACAGCCCGCTTTCGGCGGACGGCACATAGATGTGGTACAGCTCCTCGATGCCCGTCATATCATAGTCGCCAGTGGTGCCTTCTTCCGCGAGCGTATAGCCATGTTCAAGCAGCAGAGGGTCAAGCAGTTCGAGGTAGCCGCTGACGGGGTCAAGCCCCAACCCGTACAGACAGGCCGAGGCAACGCCCTCACAACCATCAATCAGCGGCAGCAGCGCAGGCGGCGGCGTGGGTCTGCCCTGCGCTGGCAGCGCGGCTATTCGCAGCAAACACGCCAGCAGCAACCAAAGTGTCGATATGCGCAGCATTCTAGCCCTCCGTTGACCAGTCTTATCAGAGTATAGCGGAGAAGTACGCCGGGTGACTCAATGCTGTCCCCACGCTTGCTCTACGCAATAAAACAGGGCATCCACGATGGATTACCCTGTTATCACCGCGTCTGGGTTTGGAGAAATCGCTGTCGCTAAATCAAGTGATTTAGCCACGCATTTTACTGACAACTGACAACTCTGAACGGGCATTATGCCGGTTCGCGCACCGCTTCACGCTGTTTCAGCTTCATTCTGATGCCGTTCTTCGGGCGAATGGTCAGCAGCGTTTCCGCGACCACATCCTGCCCCGCCTCCAGTTCGAGGTCATAGCGCTGTGCCACCGCCGCCAGAATCAGGCGGGCTTCCATCATGGCGAACATGTTGCCGATGCACACGCGCGGCCCACCGCCAAATGGCAGATAGGCGTAGCGCGGGATTTTGCTTTCGTTCTCCTTGCTGAAGCGCTCCGGGTCGAAGCTGTCAGGGTTGGGGAAATATAACGGACTGCGCTGCATGGCGTAGATGCTCAACGAAATCATCACACCGCTTTCGAGGGTGTAGTCGCCAATCTGCACATCCTCAACAGCCTGCCGCGTCACGCCCGACGCAGGCGGGTACAGCCGCAGCGCTTCTTTCAGCACCATATCGCTGTAAGGCAGGTTCGCCAGGTCGTGCATCGTCGGCGCGCGCCCTTGCAGCACATTATCGACTTCCTGCTGTAGTTTCTGCATACAGGCGGGATTGTTCGCCAGGAGATACCATGCCCACGACAGCGCCATCGCCGTTGTTTCGTGCCCGGCGACGAACAGTGTCATGGCCTCGTCGCGAAGCTGTTTGGCATCCATGCCGCTGCCATCTTCGTCGCGTGCTTCCAGCAGCATCGACAGCAAGTCGCCCTTGTCTTCTCCCGAACGCTGGCGGTCTTCGATGAAGCGTTGAATGATGGCGTCGAGTTCCGCTAACACAGCTTTGCGATGCGCGCGTTTACGTGAGGGAATCCACTCCGGCAGTTCAAACGCCGAGTTGATCTTCTCGTTCGATTCTTCCAGCACCTCGGTCATCAGCACGCCGACACGCTCCGCATCCCCCGACACATCGGCGTCGAACAAGGTTTTGCAGACGATGCTCAGGGTCAGCTTCATCATCTCGCGGTCAATGTAGCGCGTCTCACCGCTGCGCCAGCCATCAAGCATATTCTGTGCGTGTTCCACCATCGTCTGCGCGTAACTTTCGATGCGCTTGATGTGGAACGCGGGCTGTGCCAGTTTGCGCTGCCGTTTCCAGAAGTCGCCTTCGCTCAGCAGCAAGCCGTTGCCCGCAAATGCCTTGAGCGCCGTTTTCATGCGATCCGCTTTGTGGAACTTGTTGGCCTTTTCCACCAGCACTTCATGCACCAGTTCGGGGTCGTTGATCTGGTACATGTTAACCGGGCCTAACTCGCTGTAGCTGATGCCACCGTAATCTTTCGACAGCGTCAGCGCGAAGGCAAGCTGATCGAACTTCGCTCCCGTAATCGTCAGCCACAAAATTTCAGGCGTGGACATTTTCATCCCAGCAGGGCGTTTCATGGGGTTACATCCTTTGTTATTGCATCCAACCACAATGTTTACATGTTACGAAATTCACAATCAAATTGTCAACATGTTGAATGCTGAACAGTGTTCAATCTTCATTCGTGGAAATCATCAATTCGACACTATAGGCTATAATGAGATGATATAAAGAAACGAGGACTATCCAGTGATGCAAATCACCCTCAACATCTCCGAAGAAGTATATCAGCGTAACTATTGGATTGCGCATTGGACGGGGCGCGACATTGCTGATGTCCTTGCCGATTCGATCAACTACCCGCTGCCAAAACTAAACCCGCAGGTATATCCTCCTGTAGAGCAGTTGACTGATGAAGCAGTATTGGCGTTGGCAAAGTCACTGATGGCAGATGAGCAGGGTGAGCGGATAACTGACCTTGCCGATAAACAGCAGCGCGGTGTGTTGACCGAGAGTGAGCGTGCCGAACTGGCGGCATTGACCGAAATCTATCAGGTTGGGCTGCTGCGCAAAGCACAGGGATTACGCGAAGCGGTAGAACGTGGATTGATGAAGCGGTTGGATGAATGAGCAGTATCCCTCAAGTCACTCGTCAACGGCTGATGGAGCAAGCCAGGTATCGCTGTGGATATTGCCAGGCGCAGCAGCAATATCTTAATTTAACCCTTGAAATTGAACACATTCAGCCGCAGGCAAAAGGTGGAACCGACGAGGAAACGAACCTTTGGATTGCGTGCCGTGCATGTAACAGTCATAAAGGCGAACAAACACACGCACTTGACCCTATCACAAATAGATTAATCGCCTTATTTAATCCACGCCTCCAGAATTGGCATGAACATTTTACCTGGAGTGATGACAAAACCCTCATCATTGGAGTAACGCCCTGTGGACGTGCCACAATCGAGGCATTGCAGATGAATCATAAGTTAGCAGTAGAAGTGAGGGGGCATTGGGTTCATGTTGGATGGCATCCCCCAAAAGACTAACAAAAACACCCCCGCGTGTGGGCGAGGGTGTGGAGTTTACTTGGTTTCATCCGATTCGTGTCGGACGCCGTTCTCGCGCAGTGTACTTCCTGCGCCCTGGTCAAAGTTGACGTAGATGCGGGCGTTCGCCGTGCGCGACAGTTCCGCCAGCGTCTCCAGTTCGAGGATGCGCATCAGCGCCGGATGCTCGGTATACGCCTGCGCGCCCTGCTGACGTTCACGCAGGGCATCGATTTCCGCCTGCGTCTTGATACGCTGCACTTCCGCTTCGGCTTGCGCGGCGAGCTGCTGCGCGCGGTTCTGCCCTTCCGCTTCCAGCGCACGCACTTCGGCACGCGCCTGCGCATCAATCCGCTGCGTTTCGGCACGCGTGCGCGCTTCCACCAACTGCGCTTCGCTCATACGCTCCGCCGTCAGCACGCGGTTCATAACTTCCTGCACGTTCCCCGGAAAGATCAAATCCTTTACGTCGGCGCGCAGAATCGTCACCCCGTAGGTCGCAGCCCCTTCCTTGACATCGCGCAGGATGTCTTCACTGAGGCGCGTGCGGTTCGTCAGAATTTCCTCCAGCGTCATCGACGCCAGCGAACGACGCGCGGCAAGCTGCACATCGCTGTACAGGCGGTCAGCGTAGTTTTCAACCTGATGCATCGCAGCGCGCGGATCGGTCACGCGGAACTGCACGATAATCGAGACACGAATCGCCACCTTGTCCGCGGTCAGGATTTCCTGCCCCTTGATCGTCAGGTCGCGCTCACGGATATCGACCAGCACGATTTCGACTTTCTTCTGCCGCTGCCCGAAGCGGTTGTACTCCTGCGGGATGACGTAGCGCCCGGCTTCCAGCACGCCCCAGCACCCCGTCCCCATAGCGCAGCCCACGATGCGTATCCTTGATAATCACGAATTGTTCTTTGACCATCTCCACCTCTTTCCAATAAATCGTTAGACACAGCTTCCAGTCATCAGCCATTACAGTACAACCCACCCACTACCAGTAAAACCCAGGCGAACCGCTAACGACTAAAAGCGAACAGCTATTTCAAAAGCCCCGTAGTCAAGCCCGATTTGAAGGATGGCATCCTCAGATTAGAGTCCGAGATTCCGAATTGGATATCAGTCCGGTTTTCAAAACCACTTCGAGCCTGCCGGGGCTAAATATAAGGATATGAGGATTTGGTGAAAATGTCAACCCTTCATGACCCTTAAAGGACTTTAAAGTATTTTCAAGGTCTTACGAGATCATTCAAAGGGTTGCATAGAGCGTGGTGGAAAAACAACCATCAGGAAAATATGGAACAACCTCAGGCGGCGGATAGTACCAGAATAGCTGAAAACCTTGCCATTCTCTTATTTCGCCATTGACTCCCAAGTATTACCCACATAGATTTGGGAGATAGAATCATAAGGTGACGGGGAAAGTGCTTGTACATTACGTGATAGATGAAATGACCAAGTTATTTCGCCCTGATAAACATAGATAATCGTATCATGCTCTAACCAATACAGTTTGAGGTATACCCCAAAGCTCCATTAAGTCACCATCTTTGAGATCGTCACCATCACAGAGTAGCCGCATGTAATCTGAAATTAATGCTATCTCGACGATGCAACGCCCACTGCTGATATTCAGATACGAAGGTTCGCCATGATTTAAGGTCATCTCGCCTGATCTACTGTTAATATTCTGCAACGCCTCATGATACATCGTCGTTGATGGCACTATGCCATACCAGCATCGGCTGCGGCATCCCCTCGCAGCCTTCGACGAAGCCGCGCAGCGCAGGATTCATAGGCTGCGTGCTGCCGATAGCGCTGAGGACAAGGCTGGTGGTGATGAACACGAGCATGAGGCTAGCGGTGAGACGGAAGTAGAAGCGGAGCATGGGCAACCTCTTCTGCGAAATAATCTACCCGTAAATATAGGAAGTTTCGCAGAATATTCGACCTACGTTTGCCCTACGCTGTTGAATTAGTTCAAGGACATAGTTCGTTCTGTGGTTCAAACTGGCAGTAGCGCCAGAAAGGTAAAATGCCACGCCACGTAAATTCGGGGCCACCATAATCTTCCATGTGAAGCTGAATTGAGGATATACGATTTTGTAGTGCCAGGGATGGGGCATAGAGATTCACTTCCATGCGAAAGGAATAAATCAAAGACGCGGACCCATTTGGTGATAGAAACACACGCCAAGGCGATCCTATTGCTGAAAGAATATCTTCAAGCCTCGCTCCGAAATCTCCAAAACTCAAGCGATATACCAAATCACTCTCTACAAATTCATTTATGTTGGTCACACATAAAGTCACATGAACCGATCCGTTATAAACCGAGCAGCGGGAAAACATTTCCTCATATTCACTCGTTTTGACAAATCCGCGCTGAGTTAAATTTGCAATGGCATCTGTTCCGCGCGTCACGCCCGGCACAATCCCATACCAGCACGGCTGCGGCATCCCCTCGCAGCCTTCGACAAATCCACGCAGCGCGGGGTGAATCGGCTGTGTGCTGCCGAGCGCTGTCAGCACGAAACTGCAAACGGCGAACGTGAGCATGATTAGCACAGACAGACGCGCGTAGCGGAGCATCACAATCCCTACACTATTTTCAACTATAAAACAAAGATACGATAAGGAAAAGGCAATGAACGACCAAACATTGTTGGAACGCATTACAATCAACCCCGCGATTTTTGGCGGCAAACCCATTATACGGGGACATCGTTTAGCCGTAGAGTATATTCTGGGGATGTTAGCTGCGGGGGATACTCCACAGGATATTCTTGAAGCTTACGACTGGCTAGAGGCCGCTGATATTCAGGCGTGTTTAGTTTATGCACGGCGTTTAGTAGGCCACGAACGGGTTGAACCACTGATTTTGGATGTCAGTGCATGAAAGTTCTGCTTGATAGCTGCATTTCTTCCAAGACTCGCGATGAGCTTCGCAGTGCAGGTTACGACACGGACTGGGTAGGTGATTGGAGGGCAGACCCTGGTGATGATGTGATTCTCGCAGCGGCGCACTCGCAAGGGCGTGTTTGCATCACTATTGATAAAGACTTTGGAGAGCTTGCCATCGTTCGTAAGCTTCCCCATTCAGGTATTGTACGACTTGTTGATCTTTCCTTAAAGCAGCAGGCCATCGTCTGTCTGCACGTCCTCAAAACTTATGCAAGCGAACTTGAAAATGGCGCGATCGTGACGGCAGAAATCAGCCGTGTGAGAGTACGTCCGGCAGACGACAAATAGGGCGAACTCGCGCCCGCCCCATCGTTAGAATGCTCAACTGCGACCTGCTCACACCTGCCAATCAGGGTTTAGTGGGCCGCTGTCACCGCCGCACTATCGCTCATGTGCTCGGCAACCAGTTCCGCCACATCCTTAATCACTGGCCCCCCTGCCACGCTGGCCTGCGCCGTCGTGAACATCTGCATACAGAATGGACAGCCCACCGCGACCACCTCCGCGCCCGTGTTCTTGGCTTCAAGGTAGCGCTCGACGTTAACCGCTTTCGCGCCGTGTTCTTCTTCCTTCCAGAACTGCGCGCCGCCTGCGCCACAGCAGAAGGAGTTCGTCTTGCTGCGCGGCATTTCGTTGACCGTTGTGCCCAGCCCTTCCAGCACCTTGCGCGGCGCATCGACCACGCCGTTGTGCCGTCCGAGGTAACACGGGTCATGGAACGTGACGTTGGCCTGTTCTTTCGGCAGCGCGCTCAACGGCAGCTTGCCCGCCGCCACCAGTTCCTCAATCAACTGCGTGTGGTGAATCACGTCATAGTTGCCGCCGAACTGGTGATATTCCTTGCCCAGCGAGTGCATACAATGCGGGCATGTCACCACGATACGCTTCACCTTGAATTGGTTGAGCGTCTCGACGTTTGCGGTTGCCATTTCAAAGTATAAATCTTCCTTACCAGCGCGGCGTGCGGCATCCCCCGTGCAGCGTTCGTATTCGCCCAGCACGGCATAGTTCACGCCTGCCTTGTTCAGCACCTTGACGAACGCACGCGCCGTCAGTTGGGCGCGCGGGTCGTAGCTTGGCGCACAGCCCACCCAGTACAGGATGTCGAAGTTGGGATTGTCGTCAACGGTTGGCACTTCAAAGTCCAGCCCTTTTGCCCAATTGAAGCGCTCAGACTCAGGATTGCCCCAGGGGTTGCCCTGCCGTTCCATGCCTTTGAAGGCGTTCTGCAAATCCTTCGGAAATTCGCTTTTCATCATCACGGCATCGCGGCGGATGTTAAGAATATCGAACATCGGCTCGTTGCCCACCGGACAAATGTCCACGCACGCGCCGCACGCGGTACATGCCCACACCGCCGACTCGCTGATCGCGAAACCCATCAGCGGATTGAGCGAGACCTGGCCGTTTGCCAGGTCAAACATCTGGTCACGGATCATGTAGCGTTTGTTGATTTCCAGCGCAGAGGGCGACAGTTCCTTGCCAGTCGTATACGCCGGGCACACATCCTGACAGCGGTTGCACATGATACAGGCGAACGCGTCAAAGATATTGGTCTTCGGGAGCTGTTCCAGCCGTTCAACGCCAAACTGTTCACGCTTCTCATCTTCAAAGTCCAGCGGTTCCAGTTCGCCCAATGAAGTGCGGCGCGGCTTCGTCAGGAAGTTCAGCGGTGCCATGAACAAATGCGCGTGTTTGCTGGAGGCAAAATACGGCGTAAACAGCAGGATGCCGCCCAGCGCCACCCACCAGAATACATGCTGGAATACGTTCAGGGATGCAGGGTCGAACGACGTAAACAGCGGCGAAAGCACCGTCGCAAACGGGCTGAACACATCGGCACCATGTCCGGCGACTGCCACGACCTCCCCCATGAAACGCGAACCCACATGCACCAGGATGAAGCCTGCGACGATGATCGAGTCCTGGCGCACGCCGCCAGCCGCTACTTTGGGATGCAGCAGCACATTCGCGTGATAGCTGAGTTCCTTGCGATTGGGCAGCACGAAGCGGCGCAGGATGAAATACACCACGCCCACCAGCACCGCCACACTCAACACATCGGCCAGCAGCCGGAACCCATCATACAGGACACCCGTACTGCGTGCCCATTCCTCGACGCCGGGCACAAACCCGCGCAGCACATCGAAAGCGTTGACGATGAAATAGAAGGTGAAGCCCCACACCACACCGACATGGAACACGCTCGTGATGCGCCGCGTCTTCAGCGTCGTGGTCTGCATCAGATAAATATTGTGTGCTTTCCATAACCGCTGCGGCAGATGGTCAAGGTACAGCTTACCTTCGCCGCGATTGATAATCTGCCACATTTCCATAAAGCCGTTATACGTCGCGCCAACGGCCAGCAGCGCGAGGATGATAAACAGCATTTGTTCAACCGGAGTCAGGATAAAAGAGGTTTCCATGTGTGCCTCGTTAAAAAATCATGTGTACAGGGGCACAATCCGATCAAGCCCCTGCGGAGTATTGAGCGCAAGTGTACCGCAGCGTACCCAAAAGGCCAACCACCCCGTCAAACAGACAGGTATAACCGCGTCATTTTTCGGTGACATTTGCCTTCAATCTGTGCCATTCTGAAAAGAGTACATCGAATTTTGAACCACTTTTCAAAGTTTTGCGTATTAGAGAATAGAAATGCCCAACGCCTTCCTAAAGCACCCATGACACCAAGCCCATATGGTTGTCAAACGCCCCTCTCCTTGAGCTTCAAAGAGAGGGGCGGCGGGTGGAATGGAAACGGGACTTTCAAAAAGTTTGCAACCTTTTAAAAAGTTGCAACGTATAAGAGAGAGTTCGACATGAAATCGGCAAGTCATCCACAGACCATCCACAGGGATGTTGACAGGATGGGCAAAGTAGCATACAATACCATCCATACGGATGGTCAACGGATGGTTAGCAGATGGCAGACCTGGAAAAAATCACGATGAACATGAGTGTTGTGGACCTGGGGCAGATTGACCTGCTGGTGGAAGAAGGCTTGTACTCGAACAGAGCCGACTTTCTGCGCACAGCGGTTCGCAACCAGCTTAACAACCACAATGACGTGTTGAAGCAGAGTGTAACACGCAGGACGATGGTCATCGGCGTCGTCGATTACGGCAAACGCGATCTCGAAAAATCGCGGGCGGTTGGGGAAATGATCGACATCCGTGTGGTGGGGATGCTGATCTTGCACGACGACATCACACCCGAATTAGCCAGAGCGACCATCAGTTCGCTTAAGGTCTTCGGGACACTACGGGCGAGTGATGCGGTGAAAGCCGCCCTCGCGGATCGCAGCAAGTAACCGGATAACGCACTAACTCAATACGCAAACTTCCCCACTGACAGGTGGGTCTCTTAAACGCGCCTTGCTCAAAGGCAAATGTTCACGAAGGGATGGATCATGAACAGCAATTGGTTCGACCACGACGCCAGCCGCGCACATCAGAATGAACTGCTGCAAGCCGCCGCACAGGAACGCCTGGCACAGCAGATTGGTGAACGTTCGCAGATCGTCCGCGTCTACGATGCGGCGATGGCATCCCTGGGTCGGCGCATGATCCTGTGGGGCACGACCCTGCAAAAGCGCGCTGGTCAACCCGTTGTCACGCCGCGCAAAGCCAAAGCCGCCTAACTCATTTTTCATCAGCCGTCAGCAGTATCCATGTAAGGGGAACGAACATGAACAGCACAAATTGGTTCAATCACGACGCCAGCAGCGCCTACCAGGATGACCTGTATCGCACAGCGGAAAACGAACGGCTTGCCGACGAAGCACAGGGACGTTCCAGCATCATCCGCGCCGCGAAATCTGCTATCTCCACGCTCAATGGGCAGTCGCGCAAGGCGCAGCCGCAGTTGAGCGTCCGCCAGCCAGCGGCAAAACCCGCATAAATGAAACCACCAGAGGGTAGGAATGCCCTGCCCTCTTAATCCCGTTGTTTGGGCACACACCTATGGGAAGGCACACTCATGAATAAAGCGCAGAATCTCCGCACGTTTTATCTGATTATCATCACCCAGGTCGTCTCGCTGATTGGCAGCCGCATGACCTCCTTCGCCCTCGGCATCTGGATTTTTAACGAGACGGGCAACGTCACACCGCTGGCATTGGTCGCCTTGTTCTCGACTATTCCCATGCTGTTGGCGTCCGGCTTTGCGGGTGTGCTGGCAGACCGCTTTGACCGCCGTTACATCATGGCGCTGGCCGACGCCGGACAGGCGCTGGGCACTGTGATTCTGCTCATCAGTTTCCTTTCCGGCGGCTTCCAACTGTGGCATTTGTATCTCGTCGCGTTCATTCAGAACATCTTCGCCGTATTCCAGCATCCGGCGTTCATGGCGTCCGTGACCATGCTCATCCCCGACCAGCACCGCGAACGCGCCAACGCCATCATGCAGCTTACCGGCCCCACGGCTGGCTTGGTGGCGCCAGCCGTTGCGGGTGCGCTCTACGGCTTCGTCGGCGTAACAGGCGTCATTACCATCGACCTCATCAGCTTCTTCGTCGCCATTGGTACGATGCTGGCTGTGCGTATCCCACGCCCGCCGCAAACCGCAGAAGGCCGCAAAGCGCAGGGTTCGATGCTGAAGGAAATGAGCATCGGCTTTCGTTACCTGTGGCAGCACAAAGCCTTATTGGTACTGATGCTCTTCGCGGCGCTGCTCAATTTCCTGCTCAACGGCATGGGCACGATGAACACCGCCTATATTCTGTCCATCACTGACCACAACGAAGCCTTGCTCGGCATCCTGATGAGCGTCATGGACGCGGGAGCCATCGTCGGCGCGATTGTCATCGGTGCGTGGGGCGGCACCCGTCCACGCATCCATACCATCATGCCCGCGCTGATAGTGGTGGGGGCAGCCACCATCATTTACGGTGTGGCGCGCAGCCCCATCCTCATGGGGGCGATGGCCTTCTCTATGATGTTTATGATCCCCTTTGCCAATGTTTCGCTGATCTCGATGATGCAGCAGAAAATCGCGCCGGACTTGCAGGGACGTGTCTTCGCGGTCTTCAACCAGATCGCCATGCTGATGACGCCGCTGGCCTTTCTGCTGGTTGGCCCGCTGGCCGACAGCGTTTTTGAACCTGCGGTTGGACAGGCGGGTTGGGAGCGTGTCGCGCCGCTGGTCGGCAGCAGCGTCGGTTCCGGTATGGGGCTGATGATCCTCATCGCTGGCGTCGGCGTCCTCATTGCCTCCGTCGTGACCTACGCCATGCCCTTTATCCGCAACATGGAAGCCAATCTCCCCGATTACGTCGCCGAGCCTGCACCGGAATCTGAACCTGAAATTGTCCCAATTACCGCTGAACCTGTCCCCGCAATGGATTAATGTACGTCCCTCAAATAATCGCGCTATGGTCGAGTAGTCCCAAGCGCGACTCTCCCTTCTCCCCCGCGAAGCGAGTGGGAGAAGGGTCGGGGATGAGGGGCTAACTGGCATCAAAGATTATATAATGGGGGACACTGCTTACCTGAAGTTGATGAGTCCCCCATGCGCAAACTGATTCTGCTCACCCTTTCGCTGCTCCCATTCCTGATGCTCTCCCCTGCCGCCGCACAAAACTCCAAAGGCACTTTCCTGCGCGTCCTAAACCTTGCCGATACTGTCGGCGGCGCGGCGGGCGTGGACATTGTCATTGACGACACACGCCCTATCCTCACGTTGGCTGTGGGCGAAGTCTCAGCCTACATACCGCTGACAGCGGGCACACACACCGTTAGCAGCGTTTCTCCCGGTGATGATTCATATACATTGACCACTCTCGACATTGCCGTCGGCGATGGCAATAACTATACGCTGGTGCTTGCCGGGAATGGGCGCGCCTTCGTGATTGACGAGACCACCGCTTTTCGCGGCGCGCTTCTGCAAACCAGCAGCACCATCCTCATCCTGAACGCAGCCGCCGAGCCGCTGAACGTGTTCTACGGCATGACTTCCACCACCTTACAGCCTGACAGCTTCGTCGTCACCGATATGCCTGCCATTCCTACCGTATTCAGTGTCTTCGCTGGCGATCAGCCTGTCTTGCAGGAACAGCTATCCGGCGTGCCCAACAACTACACACTGCTGGCTGTCGTCAGTGTTGACGGCGCTTATCAGGTGCGGCGTGCCAACTACACTTCGCTCACCGCCGCTGACTTCATGCGCGGCTTAGGTATCGGTGGCGCGGACGGCTTAAACCTCGCCTACGCGGCTTTTGAAAACGCCAGCCTCGTTGATGAGCTTTCTGGCGTGGGGCCGCTGCTGATTTTCGCGCCGACCAATGCCGCCATCGACGCCGTGAACGAAGATCAGCTTGACGCCTGGCTGGAGTCGCGCGTGCTGCTGGAAAATGTCATGGGCTATCACCTGATTCCCACCGACATGTCACTGTTTGATATTGCTCATGGGCTGCAATTCGGCGGTGTCCCAACCTTCACCTCGCTGCAAGGCACAACGCCAACCTTCACGCTGGCTGACGATGGGGTGACGGTGCTGGTTGACGGCGCGCACGTCGTCGGCACGCCTTATCGCGTCAGCAACGGCGTAATTTATCCGCTGGATACCCTGCTCCAGCCCGCCGTTCTGCCCGAAGTCACCGTGCTGCCGTAAATATCCACCGCCGTTCCTAAGCAAAAATAGACTGAAGTACGCTTGACGCCTGTCCCGCTTCATGCTTAAAGTGTGAAGTGGGCGGCGTTAGCAGCCCGCTATTCAGCAGTTAGCGCGTACTAAAAGCGTTAAGGAGTATAAACCACATGAAAAGAATCACGCTGATCTTCATCGTCCTGCTGGCACTGAGCGTCTTCAGTGCGCAGGCGCAGGGCGATACTGTGCGTGTACGTTTGGCGCATCTTTCCCTTGATGCGGGAGAACTTGACCTGTTTATCAATGGCAGTCCGGCGTTTTCGGCAAACTTTGGCGCGATCACCCGCTACTTTGAAGGCGGCGCGGGCACTTACCAGCTTGCAGTTGTACCCACAGGCAGCGACATCAGTGCTGCCGTGCTGGGGCCTGCCGATGTCGTGTTTGAAGCTGGACACAGTTACACACTTGCCGCGATTGGGCAGCAGGCCGACCTCAGCTTCAGCCCCCTGGTGATTGACGAAACCCTCACGCTGCAAAACGCGGGCATCACCACATCCAGTCCCATCCTGCTCATCAACGCGGTCAGCGGCGCACCAGCGCTGGATGTATTTGCTGGCGATGCCCCACTGGCGGCACAGCTTTCCTTCGGCGGTTACGCGGCGGCGGCAGCACCCGCTGGCGAATTTGAAATCAGCGCGACTTCCGCCGGACAGGTGGGCAACGTCATCTTCTCGCAGACTGCGCTGGGGCTGCCCAATAATCTGCTGCTGGTGGCGCTGGCAGGCGGCGCGGATGACTTTGCGCTGTTCAGTGCCAACACCAGCGGCCTGAATGCCATCGAGTTCCTCACCGGACTCACGGGCACCGTTTACAGTAGTGACCTGCTGCTGAGTGCCATCAACGCCGCCGGGTTAACCGATGCGCTGGCGAATCAGGGGCCGTTCACGTTGTTTGCGCCGCTGGACTCGGCATTCGCGGCGCTGCCTGCCGATACCATGAACGCCGTGCTGTCTGACGCGGGTACGCTCACGAATGTCTTGGGCTACCACATCGTACCCGGCTATTCCCCTTCCGCTGACATCGTAGACGGCATTCTCACCAACGGCACCATCAGCTTCACCAGTTCGCAGGGCGGCAGCATCACCATCAGCAGCAGCGACGGGCGCGTCCTGCTTAACGACAGCGCGCAGTTGATCGGTGCCGATTACTACGTGCGCAACGGCGTCATCCACTTCATCGACGGCGTGCTCATGCCCTAAACGTTCATATCAGATGGGGCGCGAGTTTCTTCCGCGCCCCAGCCTCTGTCCCAACCTCTACAGGCTTCGTAAGTTTTCTACCCCGCGCCGCATCTCTTGAATAGTGTTCGCTTACGTTTAGGAGCCTTCCGGTGTTGATTGATTTTCCCCTGTGGATAACGGCGAAATCCCCATGACGGAGTTGCGCAGCGTTTCAGTGTCGAACCTGCGTGCCGCCACCAATACATCCTTGATACTATTCTCAGCATCATTAAAGAGTTGAACGATGCACAGTTGGTCTTTTTGCCGCATGATCCCAACGCCCATGACCCCTACGCGGTAGTAGGCGAAGAACATATCGGCTGGAGTCTCGCGCATCTGGTGGCGCATGTAACGGCTTCAAGCGAAGAAGGCGCGGCACACAGTTCAGCATTGGCGCGCGGCATCCCGCTGCCCACCGAACCACGTCTGCGCTACGAAACACCCTGGAAAGCCATCACCACTCGCGCCGAAGTCCTCCAGCGCATCGAGGAAAGCCGCCGTATTCGTCTGGCCTTCCTTGACACCTGGCCCGATAACCCGCACCTCGATGTCTATCGTGAAACGTCGGCGCGTTTTCTGGAACGTTTCGGTAAAATGAATGCTAAAATGGCCTTCCTGTTCGGTTTGAAGCATGAACTCGGCCATCATGCCCAGATTCGGGAAGTCGCTCGCCAGGCGCAGGAGCTTGCACAGGCGTAATCACGCTTTTCAGGCAGCAAAATCATGAAGCGCGGGCGAAAATCCCCGCGCTTTTTGTTATCATTAGTCGCTATTCCAAACGTAACTACGCTGCCATCCGTTTTGAACTCAGTAAATAACCCTTATTTCGCCTTCTCCCCTCTCCCCCGCGTAGCGAGTGGGAGAGGGGCAGGGGGTGAGGGGCACTGCTGAAATCAGAAAGTGGCTGAGTAGTGACTTCCAAACTATAGAAAAGCTAACTGCTGGAGACTGCTTTATGGCCGCACCCAAAATTGAACCCCGCCGCGCCAAAGGAATGCGCGATTTTCTGCCGCAGGAAATGATTAAACGCGAATACGTTTTTAGCGTCGTGCGTGAGGTCTTTCATCTGTATGGCTTCGAGCCGCTGCAAACCCCGGTGCTCGAACTCTACGATACGCTGATGGGCAAATACGGCGAAGACGCCGAGAAGCTGATTTTCCTTGCCAAACACGCCCAGGGCAAGGAAGAAATGGCCATGCGCTACGACCTCACCGTGCCGTTGGCGCGCGTTGTGGCCCAGTACGAAAGCCAGCTAACCATGCCCTTCAAGCGTTACCACATCGCTCCGGTGTGGCGCGCCGAGCAGCCGCAGCGTGGACGCTACCGCGAGTTCTACCAGTGTGACGCCGACATCGTGGGCATTCCCGCGATGAGCGCCGACGCTGAAATCGTGGGCCTGGTGGTGACTGTGCTGCGCCGTCTGGGCTTCCCACAGTTCACAGTGAAAATTAACAACCGCAAGCTGCTGACCGAAGTCGGTCACTTCTCTGGCGTGCCTGACGAACAGCTTCCCGACCTGTACCGCAGCGTCGATAAGTTCGACAAAATCGGTGCAGCAGGGGTGCGCCGTGAACTGGAACAGCGCGGCATTTCCGCAGACGCCACCGCGCGCATGATGGACCTGCTGCAAATCAACACGGGCAGCGGCGTCGAGCGTATCACCGCCATCGAAAAGCTGCTGGGCAGCCGCGACCTTGAAGGCGTGCGTGAACTGCGCGAACTGGCGGGTTATCTGGAAAGCGCCAACGTCCCGGCGGAGAACTATGAGTTTGACTTCGCGATGGTGCGCGGCCTGAGCTACTACACTGGCCCCATCTTTGAGACGATCATCACCGAGCCGAATCTGGGCAGTGTGACGGGCGGCGGGCGTTACGATGGGCTGATCGGTTTATTCCGCCGCGAAAGTCTGCCAACCACTGGCACAGCGCTGGGCATTGAGCGCATCATCGACCTGATGGACGAACTGAAACTGTATCCCAACGGCATCGGCGGGACGGTGGTGCAAGCGCTGGTGACGGTGTTCAACGCCGACACACGCGCCGAATCGACGCGCTTGGCCGCAGAACTGCGCGCGGCAGGCATCAACACTGAGCTTTACTTGCAGGATCGCAACCTCGGCAAGCAGTTCGCCTACGCCGACAAAAAAGGCATTCCGCTTGCCGCCACGCTCGGCGGGGATGAAATCGCGGCGGGAACGGTCAAGCTGAAGCGGCTGAGCGACGGCACCGAAATCACAACGCCGCGCGCCGAAGCCGCCGCCAGGATTCGCGAACTCCTTCTTTAATCTTGATACACTGGGGGCGCGGTCTGCTGCGCCCTCCCTCTATTTCCCCTCGACGTGTTCCGCGAAGTACCGTCCCCAGTGCGGGCGTTCGCCGTTGATGTCGCTGAAGCCGTACTCATCGGACAAGCCCCACGAACTGTAGGCTTTGCCCGCTTTGTCCATCACGTTGGCGTCGGCGGCTAAGGCGGCCACCGCACGCCCCACGAAAAATGGCGTCTCCGAGGCGATGAAATGCGGGTCTTTGTTCGCGCCGTCGCGCCAGTTGGCTTCGGTCACACCAAAGTATTCCAGCATCGCTTCCGAACGCAGAAACCCCGGCGTGACAGCCAGTGCCGTGACGTTGTGCGGGCGCAAATCCTGTGCCATCGCAAACGCCATGCGAATCACCATGTTCTTCACCAGGTCATAGAAAAACATGCCGCGATACGCATCCGTGTCGCCGTCGGTGACTTCAATCACTAACCCTTGCTTCGCTTCGACCATCATCGGCACACCGTAGCGGCTGGTGATGATGTGCGTGTTAATCGCCCGTTCCATCATGGCGAAGCCCCTTGCGTAAGTCCGCCTGCCAGAACGGGGCGTTCCACTCCATGAACTCGTCGCCGCCCCACACATCGTTCACCAGAATATCCAGCCTGCCCTGCTCCGCTTTGACGCGTGCGAACAGCGCCTCTACCTGGGCTTCCTGTAGATGATCGACCTGCACCGCAATGCCCACACCGCCGTAGGCCGTGACCATCTCGGCGGTCTCTTCAATCGTCTCGCGCCGATACGCCGTTTGAAACGCATTCTCCGGCGTGCCTTCTGGAATGACCTTGTGACGTGTGCTGCGTCCGGTGCAGTAGACTGTCGCGCCTGCCTCGCCTAGCATAGCCGCGATGCCCCGCCCCGCGCCGCGTGTTGCCCCGGCAACCACCGCAACTTTCCCCTGTAACGGTTTCATCTGCACTCCTCCGGCTCAATCCAACAGTTTAATTCTACGGTGTAGAATTGGAAATAGAATAATCTACAGTGTAGAATTTGTCAATGATTGTTATAGTAGGCGACCATACCGATGGAAATAGGGTTTTAATGTTCTATCCGAAATCCACCTCAAAATCGCTGTCTGCTTTATGTGTTTTCACCGCAGACAGTTTCACTCGGCGAACCCGTTTTAAGCCCCTCTCCCGCCGTGAACCTTCCCATACGTTCAAATTTGTGCGTGGGAGAGGGGTTGGGGTGAGGTTTTGCGCGAACAGGCGTTTACCTGTCTTTTCCCTCCGTAGAATACCTACCCAATGTAAAGGGATGAGGGGCAAACCCACCAGTATCGATTTGGTCATTTAGTAAAGGATAGTGCTTATGCCACGCAAACCGGGACGCCCCACAGCCGCGCAGGAACCCCTGAGCCGCGAACGCATACTGCAAGCCGCATTAACCCTGATTGATACAAGCGGCGTCGAAGCGCTGAGTATGCGGCGGCTGGCGGCTGTATTGGGCGTAGACCCGATGGCGCTTTATCACTATCTGCCCAACAAGGAAGCCATCCTGCGCGGGTTGATTGAATTGATTTTTTCCGGTTTACAGGTTCCACAGGTCAGCGACGCCGCATGGGAAGACCAGGTACGCGCCTGTGCCCGTGCTTATTTTGATGTCGTGCGCGCCCATCCCCAACTGCTGGTCTACATCGTTGGCGACCTCGATCTGGTGATGCAGGCGGGTCTCAACGCCAATAACGAGATGCTTTACGCGGCCTTGTTTGCGGCTGGTTTATCGGCCAGACAGGTGCATCACGCCGCCTCGCTGGTGATTGATTATCTGCATGGTTATCTGCTTGCCGAACGGGTGATTTCCAGCACGGGTGAAAACGAAATGATTCAGCGCATGAAACGCATGACGACCAACCAGTATCCCTTCATGCAGCGGATTCTGGCCGCAATCGAAGATCGCCTGACTCGCCCTTATTCGGTTATGAGGTGGGACTAGAAATCATTATTGCGGGAATAACATCCCTCGCGCATGACCAATGAGCGCTACCCCTGTCCTTCATCGCGCAGCTTCTGGAAGAACGCCTGCAATTGTGCCGAGGCTTCTTCCGCCAGCAAGCCAGCTTCGACATCCACGCGGTGGTTCAGGCGGGGATGACGCAGCACATCCATGATGCTGCCCGCTGCGCCCGCTTTCAGGTCAATCGCCGCGTACACCAGTCGCGGCAGCCGTGCCAGCACCATCGCGCCAGCACACATCGTACACGGTTCAAGCGTGCAGTACAGGGTCACGCCATCCAGCCGCCAGTGACCAAGATGCTGCGCGGCTTCGCGGATTGCCAGCATTTCAGCGTGCGCAGTCGGATCATGATCGGCTTCGCGGCGGTTGTATCCGCGCCCGATGATCGCCCCCTTATAAACGGCCAGCGCGCCAATCGGTACATCTCCAGACGCCAGCGCCTTCTCCGCTTCCAACAGCGTCAGATGCATCAATCGCGATCATTCATCACCAGATTTTTCCAGATCAGTGTCGTCGCGTTCTATTTTGCGGCGCAGGGTTTCGCGCTTCCGTGCGGTAAAGTGTTCCGCACGCTGCATCGCCTGCGCGACTTTATCCATGGGGTCACGCGGCGCTTTAGCTTGCTTGGGTGCAGGCGGTTTTGCCGGGGATTTCTGCGCGCCTCGACGTAGGCTCATAGCTTCCCCTAAAATGCCGAGTGCGAACACTAAGCCAGATACAGCCACTCCTTTGCGGGCGGCTTCATCGACAGGGTCTGCATAACCCGGCACTGTGAAATAAAGCACGATACCGCCGCCAGTCTGCTCGACGAGGTATTGGAATTCCGGGCTGACGCGCGAATCCACCGCTACATACAACCACAGCGGACGTTCCAGATAGGCCGCCATCGCCATAAAAGCGTCAAGCTGTTCGCGGTTGCTGCTGTACACATCGTTATTCGGGGCGTAGTTTTTGGCTTCCGCGATATAAGTATCTGTGACGAAATCGGGAATGCGATAGTTACTTACATTATCGGACAGGACGCTGCATACATCACAATCCGCACCTGGCGGAGCAGCACTGTATCTGGAGTTGCAGATACACTGCCGAGGAGGTGAAACCGTGTTTTGAGGAACGCCCAAATCCAACGCTAGAATACGTTCCGCATCACTTCCATCGCGACCTCTTGAGGTTAAGGAAGGGATTTGACTCGAATAACGGCGTCCGCTGGGATTTGGCGCGGTGAAATTGAGGAGCAGTACCGCCGAAACGAGCAGCGTTCCCAGCGACACCAGCAGCAAAATACGGCGCAGGAGTTTCACGATTAACCTTTTAGTTCATGTTCAAAACGAATGTATTGTAGGGACGTTCAATTGAACGTCCTGCCAGAAACATTACATTTGCACCCATTCTGAACAAGAGCCAGACTTTTTTAGAAACAATCGTTACTTAAAGATTAATCCTGAAATCATGCTAAAACAAGCTCAATTGTTTCGGTTCTTTGGGGTCTTTCTTGGGTGGCGCGGCTTCTTCAGACGCGGGCGCAGCAGCCTCAGCGGGGACTTGTGCTTCCGGCTCTAAGATGTTCAGGTCGGGCACAAAATCATCGGGAACGTCATCCACATGCGCCGTCGCCAGCACGGCCATTTCGCGCAGTTCTTCATCGCGAAAGCCCACTTCATTCATGACTGTGAGCAGCGATTTGAGCGTTTTCTGGTCATTGGCGCGCACAATATCGCGGTAATGTACCTGCAAACACTCGCGCCATTCATTCTCAAATACGTTTTCCATAATACGTTCCACTCGCTTCCATCTGACGCCCCCCATTATCCGCGAAAACACAACAGTGAGCAATCGCGTGCCTAGCCTCTATCAAGTATGCGCAGGATTTCTTCGCCATAAGCTTGCAAGCGCCACGGCCCCAACCCGCGAATGTTGCGCAGCCCATCGAGCGTGCGTGGGGCTTCGCGTGCCAGCGCCCACAGCGTATCCTTCGAGATAATGACATCGGATTCAACGCCGCGTTGGATAGCCCGTTCCTTGCGCCAGTTGTGCAGCGCGATATAGCGTTCCGCAACATCAGGATCGGTGACGGGTGGCTGCGGCTGCGGCGGCAGCTTGGCGCGTTTGCCGCGTTCCACCGCCTCGAAAACGTAAGCCCCATAGCGCCGCGCCAGCGACGGCGACATCCCTTCCACCGTCATCAGTTGGTCCAGGTTTTTAGGCATTTCGCGCACAATCGCCACCATAGACTTGTTAGAAAAGACTTTGAAGGCGGGCAAATCACGGCGCTGAGCGATTTCCTCGCGCAGCAGATACAGTTCCCGCAGAATCGCCATTTCACGGCGCGTCAGTTCATTGGGGACGCCGATGCGCCAGTAACCTTCCGGGTCAAACTCGCGATCTGGCAGTTCAACGTGACACAAATCGGTGAAGGCTTCGCGCGCTTCATCCACGCGCTTGAAGGCTTCCAACCGCGACAGCAGAATATCGCGCAGCAGCGGCAGATAATGCGTATCCATCTGCGCATATCGCAGGCTGTCCGGTGACAGCGGGCGCTGCCCCCCGTCGTCGCGCTGGTGGCTCTTATCCACTTCGACGGCGCAGTACTGCGTGAGCAGGCTGCCCAGGCCAATGTTCTTTTCGCCGCAGACGCGCGCCGCCACCATCGTGTCAAACACGTTGACGAAGGTATAACCAAAGTCGCGCGTCAGGCAGATGAAATCATATTCTGCGGCGTGAAAGACTTTTTCAATGTTGGGGTTCGCCATCAGTGGGGCGAGCAGTTCCATATTTACGCTTGCCAGCGGGTCAATGATGTAATCGGCGTGGCGCGTCGAAAGCTGTACTAAACACACGCGCTCCCGATAGGCGTACATGCTGTTGGATTCGGTATCAATGCCAAGCAAAGATTCCTGCGACAGCTTATTGACCAGCTTCTGTAAAGCCTGCGTGCTGTTGATGTAGGTGGCTGGCGGGACTTGCACCATGTCCTGTCTGAATACTCTCGTGGGGTTTTGCTAATGATATGTCTTATTTGACGTTTCTCAAGGGGGAAATCCTCAAAACCCCGTCAGCACACAAAAGCGGCTGTGCCATACGCCTGAAATAGCGCCTTCAGTGCGCGTCGTTGTACTCAACGCACCGTCTTTCTGAATAGCCCGCACCTTTAGCTGCGGGCGGACAAAGCCTACTCTCGTACCTGCGCTAATTCCCCTATCTGAGGGATTTTGGCACCAGCGTAGAGCATCCGTCAAGAAATCCGCCTCCTTTGTGTGTACTATGAAATAATCAACGAAGGAGTGTGCTATGGATCGACGATTGCTTTCCGCGTGGCAGGTTGGGGCAGGACTGCTGCTGGGCATCTTCGGAATGCTGGTGTTTTATGGGCGGCTGATTGGGGTCTCGTTTCCACTGTTTATCGTCGCGCTCGTCGGCATGGTGCTGGCCTTCAACCTGCATCAGCCGAATATGCGCCGCAACCTGTGGCTGGTGGGCGTGCTGCTGTTCTTCGCGGCGATGGTGGCCGTGCGCGGCGAATGGATGCTGACCAGCCTCAACATATTGGCGGTGTTCACCCTCGGCGCGCTGGCGCTGTTCTACATCCGCACCGGAAAACATGTCGATGCCGTGCCGCTGATGCAGCATGTCAGCGGCGTTATCCAAAGTGGTTTCACCATTCCCATGATTGCCGCACCACGTTTCCTCGATGCGCGGCGCTGGCTGGCGGAACACCTGCCGCAGAATCGCACCGCGCTGATGTCCACTGGACGCGGCGTGTTGTTCGCGCTGCCGGTGCTGCTGGTCTTCGGCGTGCTCCTCGGTTCGGCAGATGCCGTGTTCGGCCAGTACATCAACAACCTTTTTAGCTCCTTTAATTTCGTGAATGTCGATGATTTGATTGGGCGCACCTTCAGCGTCGCCGCGATTGGCTGGCTGGCAGTTGGCGTGCTGGCCTACAGTCTGCCTATCGCTGTCCCCGCGCCCACACCTAAAGCGAGTGCTGAAGTCGAGGAAGAACAGCCCGCCGTTGAAGCCGCACCCAAGCGCAAACCCGGCTTCAAAGTGAGCCTGATTGAAGGCGGCATCGTGCTCGGCAGCGTGAACCTGATGTTCGCGGCGTTCGTCGTCATCCAGTTCGCCTACTTCTTCGGGGGGCGCGTCGCGGCCAACCTGAGCTATTCGGAATACGCACGGCGCGGTTTCTTTGAACTGGTGGCCGTTTCGGTGCTGACGCTCGGTCTGGTGCTGCTGATGGATCACGTCACCGTGCGCCAGAGTACGAACGAAAACCGCGTCTTTCGCGGGCTGGCGCTGCTGATGGTGCTGCTCACTGGGGTGATACTGGTCTCCGCATGGCGCCGCATGTCACTCTACGAAGACGCTTACGGCTACACGCACCTGCGCATTTACACCCGCGTATTTATGGGCTGGCTGGCGGTGTTGTTCGGCTTCTTCCTGCTGTCGCTGTTCAGGATGCGCCTGCACATCTTTACGCTGGGGATTCTGCTGTCCAGCATCGGCTTCATCGCCACGCTGAATATCCTCAATATCGACTACTATATTGCGGAGCAGAACATCCAGCGTTACTATGCTGGCTATGATTTTGACGTGCGCTTTCTGGCGTACCTCTCGGAAGATGCGCTGCCGCCCATCATCGACCTGTATCACAACACCGACGACCCGGAACTGCGCGCCGATTTGGAACAAATTCTCGCGCGCCAGTATAACGAACTGCGCCTTGCCCGTACCTACTGGGGTGGCGACACCTTCCTCTCGGCGAATTTCATGCGTGACCGCGCGTGGGTTACGCTGAGCGACATGAGCCTCCCTGATTATGACCCGTCGTATTCGCTGTGGGGCTACAGCGCCTACGATTATTCGCGTGGAGACTAACGACAAGACCATGCCTGATTTGCTGATTGATAACCCGCTCATCCTCTCGATGCTCTTTCATCCGCGCCGCGCCACAGCAGGCGACAGCACAAAGCCCAACACCTACGACGGCATCATTACGACCAACGGCGCGGAGTTGGGTTACCGCCTGTACAAAGCTGCGGCCAACGCCCTGCTGCTCTATTTTCACGGCAACGGCGAAGTCGCGGCGGACTACGACGGCATGGCGACGCTGTTTCAGGAGACAGGCACGTCGCTGCTGCTGCTGGATTATCGGGGTTACGGCTGGAGCACAGGCAAACCGTTAGGCAGCACCCTCCTGCCCGACGCCGAAGCCGCGTTCAAGGGGCTGCCAGCAGTATTGGCGGCGCATGGCATCCCCGCCGACACACCACTGTTCATCATGGGGCGTTCGCTGGGCAGCGCCCCCGCCGTTCACCTCGCGGCGACCTTTCCCGATGCGTTTAAGGGGCTGATCCTCGACAGCGCTTTCGCCCACACACCGTCGCTGCTGATAACGCTGGGCATCCCCAAAGCGCTGCTGGCGAACCTGCCCGACCCCTTTGCCAACGAGCGCAAAATCGCCAGCGTGCCGATACCGACGCTCATCATTCACGGCGCGCGCGACACGCTCATTCCCATCGAACACGGCGAGCGTCTGTATGAGGCGTCTCCCGCCGCCAAAAAGACCCTTCTACGCATCCCCGGCGCAGGGCATAATGATTTGCTGTTCTACGGCATACAACCGTACTTTGCGGCAGTCAAAAAACTGATCAACGGGGAATAACTTGCGCTCACGCTTTCATCATCAGATCGTCACACTGTTCGCCCTTTTCGCCATCATCCTGCTCGCGGCCTGCCTGCCGGATTACGCCACGCCGACGCCCGCCGCCGAATCATCCGCCAACGAAGGCGTGCGCCTCAATTCGGACTTCCCCGGCGTCATCTACGGCGTGGATTCCATGCAGGATGGTTACGTGCTGAACGACAGCCGCGTCTGTCTGGCGTTCTTCGGCGATGCCTTCTGGGAACACGGCGATGTCTGGGACAGCCCCGACGACCTGCCGCGCCTCGCCATCAGCCTCAATCAGCATCCAGTGGCGCAGCTTCAGCTTGCCATGATTCCGCCAGTGATTCAGATTGCCGACGGGCAGGGCGGCTCCATTGGTTCGACGCCCAGCGGTTACACCTACTGCTTTACCACAGGCGACCTGAACTCCGGGCGTTATCTGGTTGATGTCGTCGCGACGACGCAGCGCGGGCGTGTGCATCAATACACCTGGGATTTGATCGTGCCCTGAAATAAAAAAGCCCCCTCGTTTCCAAGGGGGCCGTAGTTCAGAAACAACGCACTATTTCCGTCCGCTGATCATACGCCCCACGCCGATGAGCAGCGCCGCGCCGACAGTGGCCACCACCAGGTTGACAACGACCAGTCCAAGGCCGCCATCGGGACGATCAATCCCCAGCAAACGCACCAGGAAACCGCCGACAAACGCGCCAACCAGGCCCAGAATCAGGTCATTGAGGAATGGGCGATCCTTAGCACCTGTGATTTGCCGTGCCAGACCACCAGCAATCGCGCCGACAATCACCCAGCCAATGCAGATGAACGGCGTAGAGATGATCCCACTGATAACCCCACCAATATCCATTGCTTAAACCTCCTGTTACAATGAACGTTACCCTTAGTTATACCCATTTTTAGAAATCTGCCAAATGCCATTCAGCACAAAAAAGGGATTTCATCAACAATTGCTTTCATGTATAATGCCCTGTGCCTGGAGAGGTGCTAGAGTGGTTGAATAGGTCCGTCTCGAAAATGGATATAGCGGCAACGCTATCGAGGGTTCGAATCCCTCCCTCTCCGTCTCAGTAGGGGTGCATATTTTGCGCCCCTTCGTGTTATATGCAGAGGAATCATGTGATGCGCAAGATCATCTCTATCTACGGCAGCGCGGCAGCACCTGTTGATTCCCCGGACTATCTGGCGGGCGTCGCCGTAGGGCGCGCGCTGGCCGAATCGGGATACGCGGTGATGACCGGCGGCTATGATGGGTTGATGGGCGCGATCAGCAAAGGCGCGAACCAGGCTGGCGGCCACGTCATCGGCATTACCAGCGCCACGATTGAGAAGATTCGCCCCGCCAAAGCCAACGTCTGGGTCAACGAAATCATCCACTACATGACGCTGCATGAACGCCTGCTGCATCTCATCACGCGCGCCGATGGTTACGTGGCGATGCCCGGCGGTTTGGGCACGCTCAACGAACTCATCATGGTCTGGGAACTGATGCGCGTGAAGGAAATCCCGCGCAATCCCATCGTGTGCTACGGCGACTACTGGCGCACGATTTTGCAGCCCTTCCACGAAGCATCCTACTTCCCCAACGATGCGCCCCCGCTGTACTACGCACAGTCAGCAGAAGAGGTGGTCGCACAGTTGGCCAGCGTTTAACGCGCTCCCCATCAGAGCTGCAAACTTCCGCAGTTTACTTGTACCTCTTTTCTATCTCTTGAATCGAGCGATTCATCTCTTCCATCTTCTTTGACGAGAGGCGGATGTCCTCAAGCTGCTGATCCAGTTTTTTATTGCGCTGCTTCAGTGCGTCTTGCTTCACCGAGCGATTAAACTCCCCATAGGAATAAGCGCTGGCGCTCAGCGTTCCTTTGGCCACACCCCCGAAGAATTTCCAGGGAGCCGCCAAAGCACTACCAGCCTTCTTTAAATCTTCGGTATCCTTGGCGGTCCACTCGCGTTCAGCCTCCTGGGGATCGGCAGGCGTTTGCGCGCCAAGTCCCATCAGGCTGATACCACCGCCCAGGATGACAGCAAAGATATAATTCAGGTCAAGAATCCAGCGATTCTGCGCAATCTCATACCAGCCGCTGTCGCGCGCCGCCATATCCAGCAGCGGTTGATAAATCAGGTAGTGGTAGGCAACAACGGCCACAGCAGCGCAGACAATCGGGGTGATGAGCGCAGCAGCGCTGCGGGAAACCAGCGAGACAAGGCTGCTCACGACAAGGTTGACGAACCCGATAATCGCCCCGATGCCCAGCCCAACAATGCCGCCTGCAATAGCAATGATGATACCGAAAATCACGATGAAGACGGCGAACACAATCAACAGCAGCAGTCCGAAGAAGTTGAGGTCGGTCAGCGCGGGCAGGATGAGGGTCACGAAGGCGA
>JAXLWC010000059.1:0-35970 GCA_046328675.1 Anaerolineae bacterium | reverse complement strand
GTCGGGGGCGAAGAACAGCCCATAGCGCGTGAGATCGGCGTTCATGTCTTTGTAAGGAATGCCGGGCTGAACCGTGACCTGAAAGTCATCGGCATGGACTTCGACAATCTTGTTCATGCGCTGCAAGGACAGCAGAATGCCGCCGTAAACCGCTACACAGTTGCCTTCGAGCGATGTACCGACACCCCAGGGCGTCACAGGAACACAGTTTTCGTTGGCAAGACGCAGCACATCCGCGACCTGCTGCGCGCTGCTCGGCCAGATGACAACATCCGGCATGTGCGGCGCGTGTGCCGATTGATCGCGCGAATGAAGTTCGCGGTCTGCGTGCGCGGTACTGATATTCTCAGTGCCGACAATCGTCGTCAGGCGGGCAATAATTTCAGGCGTGAGTGTATTAAACTGAGGCATAGGGCAGGATACCTTAAAAACAAAAAGGAACAGAGTCAATCTGTTCCCAATTGTACCGCGAGTTTAGACGAAGACTATTCCAATGGGTTATGATATAGCCACTTGCTGAGTATAGTGTTTTGCAGCTATAAAAGTACGGGAAATTCGACTTCGTGGTGAAATCTCATAGAAATCTTAGGCAATTCTGCTATGCTAACTATGTCTAGCAGCATCAGGTTATGCTATTATCCTTCTTAATCAGACATATCACCGAACGGCACTCTATGACGACTATTTTGCTGATCAGACATGCCGTCAACGATTTCGTAAAGACGGGCAAACTGGCAGGTTGGACGCCCGGCGTCCATCTCAATGATGAGGGCAAAGCACAAGCAGAAGCGCTGGGGAAACGACTGGCCGATGCCCCCATCAAACAGCTCTACGCCAGCCCTCTGGAACGCACGATGGAAACCGCGCAAGCCATTCAGGCGCACCATCCCCAACTGCAAATCAAAATCAACGAACAGATTGGGGAAGTACGTTACGGAGATTGGGAAGGACAATCCATCGCCGCCCTGAATGGACGCAAAATGTGGCAGGTTGTCCAGCAGTATCCCTCGCGCGCTGTCTTCCCTAACGGAGAAGCCATGCGTGACGTTCAGATACGTGCCGTAAAGGCCATTGAAGAACTGGTCATTGCCCACCCGCGCGAAATGGTTGCCGTGGTTTCCCATGCAGACCTAATCAAAATGGTTCTGGCTCATTATCTGGGAATGCACCTCGACCAGTTCCAGCGGCTTGTGGTTTCTCCAGCCTCCATCAGTGTATTGGATCTGGGACACAGCCGCCCCTATGTTGCATCCATGAACGATATGGCACACGTCACCCAGATGGAGCGTGAGCGCAAACAACAGACAGAACAGGACGCTAAACAAGGTTAACATGCCAAGCGTAGAAATTGAACTGAATCCCGTAGATTTTGTGACGGTAGGCACCGTTGGCCCCAAAGGCAAACGCGTGTTTCACCTTCAGGCAGGTAAAGGCATCCAGCTTGTTTCTCTCGTCATCGAAAAAGAACAGGCCTGGGCGCTGAGTGATGCCATCAAGGAACTCATGGAAGACCTCGATAAACGTTTCCCCGGCAAGCAGGGACAGGTCGATATGAGTAAAATAGATATGGATCTGCGCGAGCCAATTGAACCCATCTTCCGCGTCGCCCAAATGGCCCTCGGTTATGACGAGGATCATGATATGGTAGTGCTCGTGGCACAGGAACTGGTAGTGCCCAATCCCTCTGAAGAAGAACTGCCGGAGGATGCGAAACCCGACCCCAGCATTGTTCGCATGTGGTGTAATCGCGAACAAATGCAGGCCCTGAGTTTGCAGGCGCTGTCGATGGTGCAATCAGGACGTGCCGACCCCAAACAGAATGGCAGGTTAGTCTACTACTGGACATAACCCAATGAGCGAAAATGCTGACCCCAAAAAAATCCCTGTCACGCTGGATAGACTGCTGGAAGCCCTGAAGAAGGGCAAGATCGAATCCGAACACGGCATGATGCGCTGGAGTTCCAATTACACATTCCTCATCAGCGTGACTTATGAAGACATCACCACGATGGCCGTGTACAAACCGCAAAAAGGTGAGCGTCCCCTATGGGATTTCCCTGACGGCACCCTCTGCTATCGTGAAGTAGCCGCGTTCATCACCTCGCATGAGTTAGGTTGGAAACTAGTGCCGCCAACCTCCCTCCGTGAAGGGCCGCGCGGTCTGGGGTCAGTTCAGTTCTTCGTGGAACACAACCCGGAGCAGAACTACTTCTCCTTCGACAGAGACCTCGCCGACCAGTTGATGCGTATGTCACTGTTTGATTATCTGGTCAACAACGCGGATCGTAAGGGAGGGCACTGCCTGCTTGATGCCCAGGGGCATCTCTGGGGCATTGATCATGGCATTACCTTTCACGCCTCACACAAGCTCCGCACCGTCATCTGGGATTTCGCCGGGCAGGCGATTGCCGATGAACTGCTGGACGATGTCGAAGCCCTGTCCCAGAAGCTTTCTGACTGCGACAGTGAATACTACCTTGCCTTGCGCGATTTGATTTCTGAGCCTGAAATCAGCGCCTTTAGTGCCCGTATTCGCCGCATTCTGAAGTCCCGAAAATACCCGCAGCCCGGCCCCGGCCCCAACTATCCCTGGCCTCCTGTCTAGTTTGTATAAGAAAAAGGTTTCTCTTTTTCTTCATAATTTCTTAACATTTCCCTCCGCATTGTATAAAATCTATGTTCCACACTCCTAATGAAGTCTTTAGTAACGGAGGAAATTACTTCATGTCTCGTAGATTCTTACTTGTTCTGCTGGTTGCACTCTTCGCCATGACTACGGTATATGCACAGGACGACACGTTTAGTCTGACGGTGCTGCATACCAATGACACGCACACCTGGCATGAGCCACAGAGTGACGGCAATGGCGGCGTTGCGCGTCAGGCAGCCGTCGTCAACCAGATTCGCGCCCAGGTGGACAACGTCCTGCTTGTAGACGGCGGGGACCGCTTCACGGGTACCCTGTACCAGACTCAATATCACGGGCAAGACAACGTGCAGATCATGAATCTGCTGGGCTACAATGCGATGGCCCTCGGCAATCATGAATTCGACTACGGCGAAGACACCCTGCTTTCATTCCTGCAAGGGCTGAACTTCCCGGCAGTTGCGGCCAACATCGACTTCACAGCATTCCCCGAACTGGATGCGCTGGTCAACGCAACCACCATTCTGGAAGTCGGCGGCCAGCAGATTGGAGTTGTGGGTTTAACCACACCTGAAACGGCTACCATTTCCAACGCCAGCCCTGATCTCGTCTTCCTGACCGATCTGGCTGCGGTTGCCCAGGAAGCGATTGACTCCCTCACCGCGCAGGGCATCAACAAGATCATCCTGCTGACCCACACGGGCATCGCCGAAGACCTGGTGCTGGCCCCGCAGTTGACCGGTGTGGATGTCTACATCGGCGGCCACAGCCACACGCTGCTCAGCAACGCTTACTCGGCGGGCGTGCGTGAATTCCCCATTGTCATGGAAGGCGCCGACGGCAATCCCATCCTCTACGCACAGGCGGGCGAAAAGAATATCTATCTCGGACGCCTGAACGTCGTGTTCGATGCCGACGGCGTGCTGACAAGCTGGAACGGTGACACCATCCTCCTGTCACAGTACATCACCCCTGATCCCACCATGCAAGTGTTGATGGACGAACTCTCTGGCCCCATTGAAGAACTGCGCTCCACTCCGATTGGCGCTGAAGCGGGCGTGTACCTCACGGGTGACCGTCGTGTCTGCCGCGTTGAGGAATGTAACCTCGGTGACCTGATTGCCGATGCCATGCGCGCGGAAACTGGCGCTCAGATTGCCATCACCAACGGCGGCGGTATCCGTGCTGACATTGATGAGGGCGAAATAACGGTAGGTGAAGTCTTTACAGTGCTGCCCTTCGGCAATACTGTCGCCACCTTTGAACTCACGGGCGCGGATGTTATCGCCGCGCTCGAAAACGGCGTTTCGACCCTTCGCCTCAACGAAAATGGACAGGTGGATCGCGACGGCGCAGCCGGACGCTTCCCGCAGGTATCAGGCATTCGTTTCTCCTACGACCCGACTCTCGAAGCTGGCAGCCGTATTGTCAGCGTAGAAGTGCTCGGCGCAGACGGGGAGTATGCCGCCATTGACCCGGCAGCCACTTACACGCTGGTCAGCAACGACTTCATGCGTCGTGGCGGTGACAGCTACAGTGTGTTCGCCGATAACGCCATTAACCCCTACGACTTTGGTCGTCCGCTGAATGACGTAGTGGTGGACTACTTGGTTGCCAACAATCCCGTTGCAACCGAAGTCGAAGGCCGTATCACCGTAGTCAACGCTGAAGTTGAACCCCGCGAGTAACGCTGATTAGCCTCAAATTGAACATCAGGGCGCGTAACAGCGCCCTTTTGTTTTCTTTTGCGCAGATGCGCTACAATCACCTTTGCGCGCTAATAACCCAAAATCATATTTGATTCCTGAGCGCTGAGCACGATACGGGAGGCGATGTGTCGAGCGAGCAAGCAAAACTACTCCGACAACAAGGTATCGCGGCTGCTAAAGCCGGGCAAAAAGATCAGGCACGCGATTTGCTGCGTCAGTCCCTTCGCTTAGACCCCCAGAATGAAGCGGCATGGACCTGGCTCATGACGGTTGCTAAGGATGCCCGTGAACGTGCCGTTTATCTGCAAAAACTGCTGGAGATCAATCCCTACAGCGAGATGGGCCTGAAGGCGTTGCAAAGCATGGGCTTGACCATCGACCAACTGCGCGCCTTAACCACACAGACCGGGCAAGCGGCAGGTCAACCAGTTCAAAAAGTCACGGTGCAGCCCAACGTCCCGCTGCCTAACCCGCAGCGTGTAGCCAACGCTCAGGAAGCCGCAGACGAAGTTGTGGCCCGATTCCTCACGCCGCCCACTGCCGAGAATATTGTCTGGACGCCCAAGAAGCGCAGCCGTGCGGGCGAGCGTGATCAGTTGGTGTTTCGGATGCAGGTTTTCGCAGGCATTGTGGGCGCGCTGCTGGTGCTGGGGGCCATTGGCGTAGGTGTATTGATGTCCACACCAGAGGGGCAGGCCGTTCTGCTGGGCGCATCCCCAACCTATTCGGTCACGCCCAGCCTAACGCCCTCGCCAACATTTGGCGCGACGCCCACCCCTTCACAGACGCCGGAACTAACCTCGACGCCATCGCCCACACCACCGGGCGAACTAACACCTGCCGACCTGTATCGCCTGCCGCCCACCCCTACCGATATTTACCCGCCTATCGTCGCCGAGTTTGCCATTCAGCGTGCGGCGCAGGCTGTGCTGGAAGGGAACACCGAAGATGCGCTGCCTACCCTCGATTCAGCACGGCAGCAGCTCGTAGGGGCCATTTTTAATCCAGCGCCCGTGTACTATCAGGCGATAGCATTAGCCGACACCGGACGTTTTGATGATGCGCTGGAAGTCCTGGAGGAAGCCGAAACCGAACTGAGTAATCTGCCCGCCGATCAGTTGCGCAACAGCCTGCTCATTCACACCGGTTTTGCCTACGTTTATCTGAAAATGGCAGAGGATGCGATTGCGCGCAGCCGCAGCGGCGAGGCATCTGATTACTTTGACTTTGTCATCGAACGCGCTGAAACCGCCCGCGATGTTGACCCCCGTTTTGTCCAGCCCTATTTACTGCTGGCACGCGCTTATCAGTTGCAGGAAAACTACACCCTCGCGTTGAATGAGATTCGATCCGGGCTGAACGTCCCCGAACTGGCATCCGACACCAACCTGCTTATTGCGGAAGGTGAAATTCATCTGGAGCAGGGAGACTACGATGCAGCCTTGTATCAGGCCTATCTCGCGCTTTACGTTGACCCCACGCTGCAAGCCGCCCATCGCCTGCAAATCCAGGCGGCCATGCTGAAGGGGGATCCGGGCTTGGCGGTCATCTATGCCCAGCAGTACATCTTCTACTACCCCGGCAGCGTGGATGCCTATCGACTGTTGGGCGATGCGCGTCTGGCGGAAGGCAACGACGACCTGGCGCTTGCCGCCTATTCACAGGCCTTGGAAGGCAGCGAGGACGATCCCGCTTATGTCAATACTCTCGTCTCGCGTGCAGCGCTATACAGCCAGCAGCGCCGCTTCGACCTCGCCTTGAACGACCTTTCCTCTGCCGTAGCCTTAAGCGATAGCAATCCCTCGATTGTAGTCCTGCGCATGTACGCGGCGTACTATGCGGGCCGCTACGGCACGGCGGGCGAAGATGCCGACGAATTAATCGGGTCTGACGTAGTTTCCGACGAGGAAATCAAGCTGATGCAGGCCCGCATTATCGTGGACGGCGCGGCAGAAGGCGACGATTCGCAGTTGGAAGCCGCCATTAACCTCCTGAATGAAGCGGGCGATGTGCCCAGTCAGCCGGGCGTGGCTGCCGAATATCGCGCGCGTGTCCAGTATCGTCTCGAATCATACGAAGACGCACTCAGGTCAATTAACGCCGCGCTCGATGCGGGCGAAAGCGGCAGTCGTTACCTGCTGCTGGGACAAATTCTCGAAGCGCTGGAAGAATACGATTCTGCCGCGCGCGCCTATGAGTGGGTGCTGACATGGAGCAGTATTTATCCGTATCCTTTCCTGCCGGAAGCGCAGGATGGGTTAGACCGCGTGCTTGTCGCTGCAAGCAGAAGTGAAGACTGAACATGATTGACTCGCTTAAACGCACAGGCAAACGAATTTTCGCTGACATTCGTGCGCTGCGTAACATTGATTCCTATGTCGTGGCCTTGTTTGCCATTGTCTTCGCTATATTGACTGCCTTTGGCGACAGCATCCCCGATCAGTTCAAGATGGCCGCACTGCTGGCAGGCGTTGCGTTGTTGGTCTTCAACATCACCACGCCGGAGCAGAAAACGGGCGGCAATCTCGACGATTTCCTCAATGACCGCACCAGCTTCCCACCCTTTAAGGAACGCATCAAAAACGCGCGCAAATTGTGGATTTACGGGCCATCTGCCGTAAACATTCTGGGCGCGGAAAACTCGCTGGCCATCAAGGACAATGTGCTGTCACAAAAGGATGGCGAACTGCGGGTGATTATCCAGAACCCCAACGAAAAGGCGGCGGTGGATATTCTCATTCGCCAGCTTGACGAATCCATCGACTACAAGGTGCAGGATTTGCCGCACGCCATTCAGGAAACCTTATCGCGCCTGCGCAACATGAAACAGTGGAAGACGCAGGGCGCATTTGAGTACCGAATGCTGGACTACTGCCCCGGTTTCAGTATGGTAGTGGTGGACCCTGACAAAAACAGCGGCACGGTCATCGTCGAGTTTTACGGCTTTCATCACGAGCATACCGCCAGCCGCATGAACATCGAAATCACCAAAGCTAAGTCTGAACGCTGGTATACCTACTGGGTAAGCCAGTTCGACTACATGTGGCACGACGCCAGGGTACCGGAAGAATAGCCCTCACAGGCCGCGTAGTTTGTTGGATGCAGGCGTTCGAGCGCCGTATTTGCTGAGGTCAGTATCGGGAGTATAGGTTGTGCCGTCCGGCAGAATCATTCCGCTCAGTTTGGTGTGCCCCAGATAACACCCATCCAGTACGGCATCCGTCAGATCAGCGCCGCTTAAATTCGCGCTGGACAGGTTGGCATTCGACAAATCTGCGCCGATAAGCACAGCCCCACTCAGATTAGCAACCGTCAGATTAGCGCCGTTGAGCTGAGCATCATTCAAATCAGCCTCGCTCAAATCAGCCCGCGCCAGATACGCGTTCTGCAAATCACTTCCACGCAAATGGGCACCCACCAGTCTTGCCTTATCCAAATCTACAGCCGCCAGATGCAGCCCTGATAAATCTTCCCCACTGAGATCAACACCGCGCAGCCACGTACCCTTATCCGGCGCGCTAAGGATTTCGATGACCTGAGCACGCGTGAAGTGCTGGAGAGCAGGGGGTTGAGGAGAGGACTTCTCTGGTTCGAGCCGTAGAAAACGTTTCAGGAAATCAAACATGGTGACAACCTGTTTAGTGCTTATTTCAGCTATTTTAGGTTGTTCTGTCGAAATCGTAAAGCAGGTATTAGCCGGCGAGTGGAGAGTTTCGGGGATATTTTTCGTGTAGGGACGTTCAACTGAACGTCCACGTAACCTTGAATTTAACCACTCCCGCTAGCTGCCGGCAGTGGTGAACATCGTGGAGAGGGTTTTCTGTAGGGGCGTTCAACTGAACGCCCAATGACCATGATAATCACCACTCCCCTAGCCGCCAATCTGGCTCATCACCCGGTTCAGCGGGATGATTTCGCGGCTCAGGCCATGGCCCCAGGGCTTATGCCAGATGCCGTCGAGAATAATCTGTTTGATATCCTCGGCGCTTGCGCCCTGACGTACAGGCGTGAGCAGATCGACTTCCTTATCCCGCAGCAGGCACAGGCGCAGCACCCCATCAGCGGTCAGGCGCGCGCGGTTGCAGGAAGCGCAGAACGGCTGCGTCACGCTGCTGATGAAGCCGACGGTTCCTAATGCCTCATCGAACTTGTAGAGGCGGGCTTCACCATCAAGTTTGCCGCCATTTTGCAGGCGTAGCGGCGCGAACTCCGCTTCAATCTGTTCCAGGATTTCCGCTTCGGTCACGATAGCATTCTGGGCGAAGTCTGCGACATCGCCAAACGGCATCATTTCGATAAAACGCACCTGCCAGGGATAGCGCATGGTGAGTTTGGCGAATTCCGTGACATCAAAATCGTTGAAGCCGCGCACGACTACCGCGTTCAGTTTGATGGGCTTCATGCCAACTCGTTCGGCAGCTTCGATTCCCGCCCACACATCGTCGAGGTCGCCCCAGCGCGTAATCTTCTTGAAGCGCACAGGGTCAAGCGTGTCGATGCTGATGTTGATGCGTTTGAGGCCAGCGTCGGCCAGCGGCTGCGCCAGGTCTTTGAGCAGCACGCCGTTGGTGGTCATCCCCACATCCTTCACGCCGGGAAGGTGTGCGATGTGATCCACGATGCCCACAATATTCTGACGAATGGTCGGTTCACCGCCTGTCAGACGAAATTTGGTGAAGCCTAAATCAGCGAAGACACTGCACAGCAGAAACAGTTCATGCTCCTGCATCAGTTCGCTGTTGGGACGGAACACCATATCTTCGGGCATACAGTAAACACAGCGCAGATTACACTTATCTGTGAGCGATACCCGCAGATAGCTGATGTTGCGTCCAAACCTATCGAGTGCCATGTGAAACCTTATGAATCATTTGCTGCAAAAATCGTCCTCTATATAGATGACGAATGTCTTACATTTTTTACGTCCACTATAGCCGAAAGTGGAATTTTTATCAAGTTTATCTATTTTATTGCGAGTGGGAAATTTCGCGGATATTTGTCGTGTACGGACGTTCAACTGAACGTCCACGTAACCTTACATCTCACCACTCCGTATTTTATTCCGCATCTGTGCAAAATGATGTGACCACCGTACAATCGGCGTATGTTGAATAGCATTTTGTCTTCACAACGGCTGTGGCGTTACGTCGCAGTGTATCTTTTTTATCTGGCGCTTGCCATTCTTATCACCTATCCGTTGGTGACGGTGATGTCTACGCAGTTGGCGGGGGATGGCACCAGCGACGCCTACGAGTATGTGCGTCATGCCTGGTGGTATCGTCACGCGCTGCAAACGGGACAGCCCCTCTTTTTCCAATCGTTGCTCGCCTATCCTGACGGCATTCCCAGCATGTACCTGTGGGCGGTGCCGCTGCGCACATTCCCGGCGTGGCTGTTCGCCTTTTTTATGCCGCTGCCTGCCGCTTTTAACCTCATGCTCTTGCTGCGGCTGGCGCTTAACGGCGCGGCCATGTGCTGGACGGCGTTCCAGTTTACGCGCAGTCGCGGCGCGGCCTTAATCGCGGGCACAGTCTATCTCGCGTTTCCCGCGATGCAGGGACATCTGCTGGGCGCGCATGTTGATCTGCTCGCGCTGTGGGGTTTTCCACTTTACACGTGGTCACTGTTCCAGTTACTGAACGACGAGACCTCGCGAAAATGGCGCGGATCCCGCTGCTGGCAATGTGAGAAGCGCGCTGCTGTTTGTCGTATCGCTGCTGGGGAACTTCGTGCTGCTGGTCTACATGCTGTTCCCTATCACAGCGCTCTTTGTGCTGTGGCGTTTGTGGCGGCGTGATGCGCGCGGCGTTCTTTATACTGCTATCGTCGTTGTAAGCGCGCTGCGCTGTCGCTGATTTTTGTGCTGCCTGCCATCCTGGAACTGCTCAACACCCTGCGTTGCGCGAAGGCGGCAGTGTGCGTTGGCAGCGCGGATTTGCTGGCGGCGCTGTCGCCATCGTTCTTCAATCCGCTCTATCAGAACCTTGGCTACAACCGTCAGGTGTTGGGTATTAACCTGATTGAAGGCAGCGGCTATCTGGGCATCGTCGCCGGGCTGCTGGCGCTGATCGGTATCTGGCGCATGAAAGCCGCGCGCTGGTGGCTGGCGCTGGCGTTCGTCGCCTGGGTGTTCTCGCTGGGGCCACTGCTGAACCTCAATGCTGCGCCCGTTACCCTCACCGTCGGCGACGAATACTCGACCTACGTGCCGCTGCCCTGGGCGCTGTTCCAGTCGCTGCCTGTGCTCAACATCAGCCGCACGCCGGGGCGTTTCAATTTCGTCGTCGGCCTGTGTATGGCGATGATGGCGGCCTACGGCGTGGCGAGTCTGCCCACTTTCCCTGTGGTCAAACGTTTGAGCGATCAACGCTGGGCAAAGGGCGCGCTGTTCGTCGTGCTGGCGCTCATCCTGTTCGGACTATCAATCCTTTTTCCCACTGCCGACGGTGCGCGCGGACATTCCCGACGCGATTGTGGCGCTCGGTCAGCGAGACAATGTGCGCGCCGTGTTTGACGTTCCTTGGGAAAATCTGCTCGTAGCGAAAGAAGGTTTGTACCTGCAAACGGGTCACGGTCTGCCGCTGATTGCCGGACAGGTGACGCGGCAAACGCCCGTAAATCCGGCGCTGCTGACGATTTTACAGCAGACGCTTGACCCTGCTTTGCTGCGGGCAGCAGGCGCGGACGTGGTGATTGTGCATCGCGCCGGCGATTACGACGCGGACGGAACGCTGTTCAACCGCGCGCAGCAGCAGCTAGGTGCCCCAACTTACGTCGATGAGCGCTTCGCCGTGTTTGACGTGCCCGCTAGCGACGACAGCGTCGGTTATCAGATGAACATCCCGCTTGCGCACGACAATGGCGCAGACTTGTACCTGTATGCGCCACAAACGGGATGGGCCGAAATCTTTGCGCTGCAATCAGATATTGACCCCAGCCGACAGGTACGTTTCTATTTGGATGGTCAGCCGCTGGCGCAGGCATCCGATATTGTAGGGCAAACATTCATACCAATTGCCGCAGCAGGTTATCACACGATTTCGGTCATGGCAGAACCTGCTTGCCCTGTAAACTATGCTGCGCCGCTGATTTGCCCATTTGTGACGCCGACAGCTAACCCTGATGCCTTCTACTTTGTCCCCGATACTTTTGATACCCCGACACAGTTTGATCACGGTGTTACATTGCTTGGCTCACAGTTACTGTATGGCGAAAATGGGGAAACAACACTGCTGTTGTGGTGGCAGTTTGCGCAAACACAGGCAGGAGAGTACGTGCGGTTTGTCAAATTTCTGGATGCGAATGGCGAGCAGATCGCCGGAGTTGACGATGCCATGTCTATCACTGAAGGGCAGGTTGCAGAAACCCTCCACCTACCTCTCGCCGACGTTCAAGTCTACGTCGGCTGGTACACGTACCCTGACCTTGTGCGCTTCTCGATTGTTTCTGGCGGCGCAGACCAGCGCGCGCAGGATGGCCTGGCCTACATCGGCTCGTTTACCGTCGAAAACCCATAGACAAAAAAGCCCTTTTCAGAGCGAGAAGGGCTTTCACACATGTTTGCCTGTTATCGCCTGTTACTCAGGGATTTTGGGGCGCGGCGGGCGTTTCACTGGTGCTGGTGGCGCCCGGCTTGCTCGCCATCAGAATGGTCATCGTGCCGGACTGCACTGTCGCGCCGCTCTGGTTGACGATTTTGAACTCTACAGTGACCCAACCGCCGCCCATACGCCGCACTTCTTTCTTCTCGGTGGGCACGATTTCCACATGGATCGTGTCGCCAATGTAGACGGGCGCGCTGAACTTGGCTTCCAGCCCACGAAACGCCAGCGTCGTCCGTTCCAGAAAACCAAGCTGGTACATCTGCCCCACCGCGTAACTCAGCGTCAACATGCCGTGCGCGATGCGCTGACCGAAGGAGTGCGTTTTCATATACTCAACGTCGAAGTGCATCGGGTTAAAATCACCGGTCAGTGAGCCGAAACTCACGATGTCCGCCTCGGTGATGGTACGTCCACGCGTGACGAATTTTTGGCCGAGGGTAAAGTCCTCGAAGTAATAACCCAACGGTCCATCATCTTGATATTTCACTTTTACCTCCACAAAATGCCATCTTATGCCCTCATTTTAACGCACGCGATTTCCTGTGGGCAAAGAGCAGCTTGAACAAAGGTTGTAACCCCTTGTTCAAGCGATGGTTGCAAGTGAAGTTTACGGTTGCTCTGTCGAAGCAGGTGGCTGTGGCTGTGGATTCGAGACGGGAGCAGTAGTCGGTTCAGGTGCGGATGGCGCGGCGGTGCTCGTCGGCGCGACAAAAGCACCTTCAACCGTCACGGGCACATCAATCTGATAGGACACTTCCCCAACCGTGACCACCACGCGGCAAACCTGTTCGCCCTGATCGGGAATTGAACAGCCAAAGTAACGACCACGACGGTCAAGCTGCGGCGGGAAATCGTCATCTGCCAGCGAAGACAGCGGCAGCGCGCTGTCAGGATCATCCTGCAGTGACAGGCTCAGCCACAGCACGCCGTTTTCCGGCACTTGTAGTTGGCTCAGGAGATTAGCGCAGTCGTCACTCAGTGTCAGAACGACTAATGTGCCGCTGGCGAAGCCCTGTGCGGGTGCTTCCGTTTCATCGGCGCTGGGCGTCGTCGGTATAGGGGTCAGTGTCGGGCGATACGTGGCACGCGGCACAGCGCTGACTTCCGCCGTAGCAGTTTCTTCTACGACGATAGGAGCCAGCGTACAGCTTCGTGAACCAACGGTTAGAACCAGGACTGGGGTGTCGCCAGAGGTCTCCTGAGCCATAGAAGGCAGGCTCCACAGCGCAAATCCCAGCAGTAAACCGCACAGTACCAACCAAAAGCGGGTTCTTCCAGACATGCACTTTTCCTTTCTAAAAACAAAAGACAGAGGCATGATGCCCCTGTCTCAGTGTACAACAGGTAAAAATTAACGTGAATTTCTAGGGCGCAGCCGTCGCTTCGGGGTTAAATTCTGGCCCGAAGTACGCTTCTTCCACATCCACCGGAATCTGGATGATATACGCCTGATCGCCTACGAGCGCGGCCACTTTACAATCCTGCTGCCCTTCTTCGGGGATACCACAGGCAAAGTACCGTCCACGCGTGTCAAGCTGTGGCGGATAAGGATCACCGGGGACTGCCTGAAGCGGCAGCAGCGTGACATCATCGCCTTCAACGGCAATGCTGAACCAGCGCACGTCATTCTGCGGGATAATCAGGCGTTCGGCCACCGCGTCGCAGCCTTCCCCAATGGTGTAGGTTGGCGCGTTGCCCAGGAAGAACGGGACTGCGGTGGGCGCTGCGTTCGGGTCAGCGGTGGGCGGAATGGGCGTGAGCGTCGGACGATAGGTAGCGGCAGCAGGCGCTTCGCTGGGTGCTGCAACCACTGAAAGGGCGCAGCTCGAAGTGTTGATGGTCAGTACCAGTGAAATAGGCGGTGCGACTGGCGTTAACGTTGGACGATAGGTGGCCTGGAGTTCAGGTCGTGCTTCCTGCGCTTGCAGTGGCATACTCCACAGGGCCGCAATCGCAAAAAGCAGAAGTGCGCAGCAAAGAATTACCCGATAGCGGGTACGGGCATTAGCAGACATAAAAAGCCTCCCAAATGGTTAATGTTGGCTAACGCACTCAAGAGTTTATGTTATGTTAGGGCTTTACGCAATGAATTACATCGATGGCGAGTGGGGAGTTTCGTGGATATTTTTCGTGTAGGGACGTTCAACTGAACGCCCGCGTAACCTTGAATCTCACCACTCCTGACGGGGATGGGAACGCCCCCTCACAAAAATTCGTCTAATCAGGGGCATTTGCGCTATAACTTTACAGCATAATAGTGATGAGTTTCACGATGAGACGTTTTTTCCCACCTTTTTACAATTTTCTCAGCTTTGATTACTGGTTTGGAGAAATCGACAGCCGGCCCCTCGCCATATTTCGGATCTTCTTTGCGGCGCTGCTGTTGAAGGATGCGCTGTTTCATCTGCCGTTGGCCTACTGGTTCTACAGCAACGATGGACTGTTCCCCTTACCCACCATGCATTCTGTAGCCCGTTTTGACCGTTTTTCGCTGATGGACGCTATGCCCTATACGTGGATGGCAGTTGCCTTCTTCGTCCTCTGGGCACTGGTGAACCTCTGCCTGCTGCTGGGTTACCGCACGCGGCTGATGGCGGTGCTTAACTTTGTCATCATCGTGTCCGTACACGAGCGCAATATCTACGTCCTCAGCGGTGCCGACACGACGCTGCGTGTGCTCAGCTTCTGGGCGATGTTTTTGCCAATGGGGCAGTACTATTCGCTTGACGCGCTGCGCAAACGCTGGTCACACTTTGCCCGTTCCCATGTCTTAAACGATCTGCGTGTCTCCACAGCACCACAGACGGCGTTTGCCTTCCCGCTGCGCTTGGTACAGCTTCAGGTCGGCTTGATCTACGTGTTTACCTTCGTGCTAAAGCTTCCCGGACAAATCTGGCAGCGCGGTGAGGCGCTCTTTTACGCCTTCCAACTGCGCACCCTGACATTGCCGACGGCGGACTGGCTGCTGCTCAACGCGCCGGATTGGCTGCTGAAGTTGGGAAGCTACGCCGCGCTGGTCATCGAAGGGGCCTTCGTGCCGCTGGTGTTCTCGCCTGTTGGGCAGCCAGTACTGCGTATGTTGGGCCTGCTGCTGGGCATGATGCTCCATCTGGGCATTGCCGTCACGATGGCGATTCAGGACTTCTCGTTGGTGATGATGATTTCCTATTTTACGCTGTATGAAGCGCGCTGGATCGTGTGGCTGGACAATAAACTGCGCAGCAAACGCACCCCGCTGGCGATAGCCCAGCCCGCTGCCGACAGTCCCTTATGGCTGCTGCTGGCCGTGACGCGCGCAGACGAAATCCGCGTTGAACCGCTGGACACGGAAAGCTCAGCGCCCCCGGCCTACGACGCGTGGCAGGTTAAAGACCTGACGAGCGATGCCTTATTTAGCGGCAGCGAAGCATGGCAGCAGGCAGCAGGCCATCTGCCCCTCAGTCGCTTATGGCGCTGGGTGCTGCGCTTCCACCTCGTGCGTAGGCTGATATGGGTTGCCAGCCGCCGCCTCGTTGTCCGTGATGCGCCGCCCACCCCCGTCGAACAGGGCGTTGAGCTGCTGAAAACGCGGCGTCCAAACTGGATTGGCCGTGTTATCATGTTCGCGCTTCTCAGCACGATGTTGTTCAGTGTGGCCTGGTGGAACCTCGGTAATGTGGAGGTGGACGAACTTGGCACGCCGCTGCCGATTGATCGCATCCCCTATGACCTGAGCAGACCCATATGGTATACCGGGATGTGGCAGCACTGGGGCATGTTCTCACCTTACCCTTCGGTGGTCGATGGCTGGATCGAAATCCCCGGATACTTTGAGGACTATACGATGTTCGACCTGCGCACGGGAGAACGCCCGGCGCTGGAGATGCCGCGTTACTACTGGGGACCCGTCGCCCGCTGGAAGAAGTTTGAAGAAAATATGAACCGTGACCGTTTGCAGGCGCTGTTAAGCCAGTGGGGAGCCTACTACTGCAACCTCTACAACACACAGCTAGGACTGCCCTTTGGCCGTCGGCTGGCAACGCTGGATATTATCTGGCGTTACCGCGACTCGTATCCACCGGGAACAGGACTGCTGCCCTATCAGGAAGAAGTCTTGTGGCATCACTGGTGTTATGACCAGTACGCGCCAACAGGATAATAAAAAGCCCTGCGCGAAACAGGGCTTGAACTTGAAACGGGTTAATGGGGTTATTTGCTGAAGTTCTTCTGCCCGACGCCGAAGATTTTGCCGCTGAGTTTGAAGCCTGCTTCCTCAAAGCGGTCAATGAACTTCGGACGGAAACCAGTGGACACGAGTTTACCGCCGCCTGTGTGTGAGTAACCGCCGCTGTTCTGGCCTTCCTGCCAGTACACGAACAAGTCCTGAATGATGACCGAATCGCCTTCCATACCCTGAATTTCGCTGATCTGGACAACCTTGCGGCTGCCGTCCTTCAGGCGTGCCTGCTGCACAATCAGGTTAATGGCGCTGGAAATCTGGCGACGAATCACGCCGAGGGGCAAATCCATACCCGCCATCAGGCACAGCGTTTCCAGACGCCCGATACACTCACGCGGGTTATTACTGTGAACCGTCGTCAGCGAACCATCGTGACCAGTGTTCATCGCCTGGAGCATATCCAGCGCCGCACCATCACGCACCTCGCCGACAACAATACGGTCAGGGCGCATACGCAGCGTGCCCTTCACCAGATCGCGAATAGCCAGCGCGCCTTCTTTGCCATCTCCACCGGGGATAGGCGGCGCCGTTTCCAACCGCACCACATGGCGCTGCGCCAACTGCAATTCTGCCGAGTCTTCTACGGTGATCACGCGCTCGTCTTCAGGAATGAATGAACTCAAGACGTTGAGCAGCGTCGTTTTACCGGAGCCAGTACCGCCCGAGACGACGATGTTCAGGCGGGAAACGACGCACGCTTCTAGGAACTCTGCCACATCCTGCGGGAACGAACCAAACTTAATCAGATCAGGCACGGTCAGGCGTTTTTCGGGGAACTTACGGATGGTAAGGGTTGTGCCGTTCAACGCCGAGGGCAAGGTCACGATATGCACGCGCGAACCATCGGGCAAGCGCGCATCGACCATCGGATTCTTGCGGTTAAGCGAACGCTGTAGCGGGCGAATGATACGCTGCGCCGTCCACTGTACATGTTCCTCGTCATCAAAAACGTATTCGGTTTCGCCCAGCTTGCCTTTATGTTCGGCAAAGATCACGTCACCGCCGTTCACCATGATTTCCGAATAACTGCGATCCGCTACCAACGGCTGAATCGCGCCAAAACCCAACAGATCATCAAGGATGCCGTCCTTCAGTTCCACCATCTCACTGTTGCTAAGCGAGACACTCATTTTTTGCAGCACCGTAAGTAAACGGTCAATAATGATCTTCTGCTTCTCCACATCGTCACGCGTCCAACCATCCGCTTCGTCAGGGACGGCCAGCAGTTTGCTGCGCAGTTGTTTGCGAATCTGCGCGACTTTGGGGCTAGTGCGCTTTTTCGGAGGGACAACATAACCTGTGGCTAACACGACTGCACCGGGGGGGACATCCTTCGACGCTTCTTCTTTGCGATGTACAGCAGGTGCCGGGGTAGGAGGCGCGGCGGCCTCAGCAGGTGATGGTGGAGGGGTTGGTCGGGGTGGGGCTTCAGGCTTGGTAGTATCTTTATTCGATTCCTGAATACGCTTAGACAGAAACGACATGACGGGCGCTCCATTTATCAACTATTGCATTTCTAACAGTGTATGCGCACTTTAGTACTGAGCACAATGTAATTATGAGGTTTTTTGCGGATGTTACACGATTTTAACATGGGGCAGTGTGAATGCCCCATGTTCGGCAGATCAGATAAAGGGTATGTAACGCCGCACGACGCGCAGCGCTTTTAACGTATTCATGGTCAACGAGTCGAGCAGTGTAAGCGTCGGGACAGCGCCAATCATGCGATCTATGAGAATCGACTGCGGCTGTGTGTACCGCAGTAGTCCTTCCGGCCCGCCGCGCCGGCCAACGCCGCTGTATTTACGTCCGCCCCAGGGCAAATTGTGCGAGCCGGGCACCGCGTAAGTGCGGTTGACGCCAATGTCGCCGCTGTTCAACTTCACGGCGATTTGCTCGCCGCGTGCGAGATTGCGTGAATAAATCGCCCCGGAGAGGCCGTACTCGCTGTCATTCGCCATGCGAATCGCCTCGTCGGTATCCTTCACTTTCATGATGGCGACCACCGGGCCAAAGGTTTCCTCGCGCATCACGTCCATATCATGCGTGACATCGGTCAGAATGGGCGGCTCGATAAACAGCGGGCCAAGATCAGGACGCCGCTTGCCGCCATAGATCAGCCGCGCGCCTTTTGCCAGCGCATCCTTGACATGGGCTTCAGTACGCTTTAGTTCACGTTCATGAGTCATACTGCCGACATCGACCATAAACCCATCGCCTGCGCCAATCACAAGCTGCCCGGCATAATGCTGCAAACGCTGCATGTACTGCTCATAAATCGCTTCGACCACATACACACGTTCGCTGCTGACGCACGCCTGTCCACAGTTTTCGAGCGCGCTGCGGATGGTGCCCGCTGCCGCAAGCTCCAGATCAGCGTCTTCCAGAATAAGCATGGGGTCTTTGCCGCCGAGTTCCAGGGTGTACTGGATTAAGCGCTTGGCGGCGCGCTCAGCGATTTTGCGTCCGGTGGCGGTGCTGCCCGTGAACGCGACATAATCCACATGATCGATCAGCGTTGCGCCCGTGCTGCCGTCGCCTGTAACAATTTGCATGACATCCTTAGGCACGCCTGCCTGATGCAGCAAATCGACGATGAATTTGGCCGTAAAGGGCGATAATTCGCTCGGTTTCATCACCACAGCGTTACCCGCCGCCAGCGCTGGCAGCAAGTCGGTAAAGCCGTTGTACAGGGGATAATTCCAGGGGGTAATGGCCGCGACCACACCATGCGGCTTGAAATACACCTTCGCGTACTGCACGACGGGAATCAGCGCGGCACGGCGCTGAGGCCGCAGGATGCGTGCTGTGTTGTGGTACAGCCAGTAGGATTGTGTCGTGATCCCGTAGCATTCAGCCCACGCGCCAGTATCGGTCTTTCCCGTTTCATTACGAATCAGGCGCATGACCTCGGTTTGCCGCGACCACAACAGATCACCAAAGGCGCGCAGGATGTAGCCGCGCTCTTTTGCGCCGCGCGCTTCCCATGCAGGCTGCGCCGCCCGCGCCCGCTGCACTGCCGCCCGGACTTCTGCTTCTCCGCAGATAGGCACAGCGCCAATCACTTCACCGCTAACTGGGTTATGGACATCGATTTGAGCCGCTTTGTCAGGAGAATGTGCGACGCCGTTGCTGGTAGGAGCTTGTGTGGACATTCAAATAACCTAACTACTAATTTACGGTGATTATAGCGCGCAATCAGCCAATGGGGGTGTGCGTATCTACGAGGCGCAGCCCATTTTGCGCAAAGCGCGCGAACGTTTCATCAGCCAGCGCGTCGAAGTCAATTTCAGGATGCGCGACGGAGGACATCGCATCCTTTAATACGCGGAGGCGCGCGATAATTTCCGGGGGATAATAGCGCATCATCGACGCCACCGTTTCCAGCACGCAATGACTTTTCGCCTGCCCCGCGACATACACCAGGTCATACTGCGCCAGCGTATCCAGAAACACACGGTTCACATCGCCGTTGGGTTCGTTCGGCACTTTGACTTCCGGTTCCAGAATGGAGTAGTGTTCAGTCCTGGCGATGCTGCCCTTGCTCAGCAGCATCGGCTGTGACTGGCGGGCGGACGTATGGTAGGCAATCGCCTCATACAGGGCCGGCACCAGCGTATGCCCCGGCGTGCCGATCAGCGTGTGATACGGCCAGATCATCAGTACTTTTCTGGCGGATTCTTCCAGCAGGTCAACGTACTGAAGCGACCAGTCGTGTTCGTAAAGCGGCTGCCAGCGCCCCGCTTTCACATCTGCGCTGGGAATCGCGGTGAACGGGGCAGGATGATTGCCCTGTGCATCTGCCCACCACGTCGGCGAGAAAATTTGAAGCGGGATGTGGCTGTCAAGCGATGCGCCAATCGTTGTGATTTCCCCCGCATGTCGCAAAATCCACTCCACAGTGCGCCGCGTGTCCTCGACGGCACCGGGAACACTGAGCGCGCCGTCAGGGTGAACGAAGTCCACCTGCACGTCCACCAGCAGCAGAAACACCTTGCGCTGATCGCCAGAGGATACCCGCAGCCCCGCGCTTCGTCCGGCATCAACAGCGGCGGCAGTATTCGGCGTATACAGTTGACCAATTCGTTCAGGGGTGTAGAACTCAGGGAAAGACATCGGAGGCTCTCCTTCGTTGTTTCGCCTGATTGTACTCCTGTTTTTCGGCCTTTGACAGAGAGGGCGCAGCAGCAGGGGGAAATATAAATGAAAACGCCCTCACAAGGAGGGCGCTAAGTTGGCCATGTGTGGAGTTAAGGAGTAAATGTTTTTTAAATAACTTTTTTTGTTACGCTCCACACATCTATCTACGCATAATAATATGCAAACTCACCTTCAGCGTCAATGAGTTTCAAGCAGCAATTTTAGGGGACAACTTTGTGATTGGTTTCATTATCGCTAGTGAATTAGTTCTCAAATGAATTGATCTGAGGATGTAATCCTTTTCCTCATCATGCATCTCTTATCCTTGCCCATTATTTCGCCTAGAGTTGGGGAATCATAAAGATCATCCTCAATCTTGACAATTTTAACGTCTCCTTCAAATTTGCTTAACTTCATACAAGTTGCACATACAAACCCTGAAACAAAAATCGCCAGAGGCATTTGAGTGACAGTGTATTTCCCTATCGGTTTGGATGCACATACAACAGGGCAAAATTGTGGCACATAACTACGAAGATCCAAACAGACTGTTCGACTCACAATCGACACCATCAGAAAATTGTGTATAATTTTTGATGAAGGTATGCCCCTGTAACTCAGTGGACAGAGTGACTACCTTCTAAGTAGTGAGTCGGGGGTTCGATCCCCTCCAGGGGCGTTTGGGGCGTCATCAATTTGTGATGGACGCCCCTTTTTATTGCCTGCGCTGACAACAGTCGCGTTACTTGTTGTCGTTGAAGAATTGCAGCAGTTCAATGGCAACGCCAAGCTGCGGGGTGCTCTTGATGTACGTGTACATCCCGCCTGTGAAGTCCCCCTGCTGCTGCACATCCATCCCTTTTTCGTTCAGATATTCAACAGCCTTAGCGGTGTCCGGCACAGCAAAAGCCAGGTGATGCACCGACTCGCCGCGACGATCCAGGTGTTCCTTCCAGGTGCTGTCTTCCCCGATGGGTTCAATCAGCTCAATCTGCACCTGCCCCATATTGAAAAAGGCCAGTTTCGCCGTTGCCTTTGTCGGCTGTCCTTCATATGTCGCGTGCGATTTATCATAACCATCGGTAATGATGATGGGCGGCTTGGCTACGCCAAAGATTTCGCTGTAAAGCTCAACGGAGCGCTCAATATCCTTAACCATGATGCCAACCTGTGTGACGACACGGTTGCCCAGCGGATGTTCAGACATGTGGATTTCCTTTGTTATGGGTCATAGAGATAGACGTTTCCAGTATTGGGGAGGCGCTGAAGGAGTTCATTGCTCGCCGCCGTCATGCGCTCAAATATACCATCTGCGATGCCGCCTGCCAGCGCTTCGGCATTCTGCCGCACCTGTGCCGCATCACGCGCCCCAACCAGCGCCGAGGTTATCCCCGCCTGTCGAAGCCCCCACTGCACAGCTAGGTGTGCCAGCGGACGCTGAACTTCGTTGGCAAGCGCTTTCAGCGTTTCAACCACTGGATAGATTTCTGCCCAGACCTGCGGCTGGAACAGCAAAATCTCAGTGCGGTGATCGCCAGCGGGGAGATGCAGTTCTCTGGGGAATTTCCCCGTCAGAATGCCATGCGCCAGCGAACTATAGGTGACAACGGCGATATTATGCTTGCGGCAGTACGGAATGATGTCCTGTTCGGCACCGCGCCAGAGCAGGTTATAACAAAGCTGATGCGCGTTGATCGTGCCGGCTTCCTGCACCTGCGCCATCTGCTCAACCGAGAAGTTGCTCACCCCAACGGCGCGCACTAAGCCCCGCTGCCGTGCTGTTTCCAGCCCCTCCATCAGCGGGCGCATGTCTTTGCCTTTGCGCGGCCAATGAATGTAAAACAGATCAATATACTCAGTTTGCAGGCGCGTCAGGCTTTCTTCAACCAGCGCGAGCATTTTCGCTGAAGTCATCTCATGGGTGTCAGCTTTGGTAGCCAGGAAAATCGCTTCCCGCCGTCCCCGTAGAAATTTCCCAATGAGCTTTTCTGAATGCCCGCTGCCATAGCCTGCGGCGGTGTCGAAATGGCTAATGCCACACGTCAGCGCCGCAGCCATAGCTTCAGTCAGGTTCTCATCTTCTTTGCCCGTCCATTGATCCTTGCCAAATGTCCAGCAGCCAAGCGCAAGCGGGGCATGACTCTTCGCGACGGGCACTATCTGAACCGGATGAAAGGCACTATCCCGGGTCATCGTTACGTCGTTCCAGCCCCGTTTTCGTCGGAAATAACACCCGAAAGCGTTAAGTCGTTGGCAAAGTGGCAGGCAGCAGCGTGCAGCGCATTCTCGCTGCCATTTGTCCGCACCAGCACGGGTTCTTCCGTCCGACACTTATCCTGAACGTGCGAACAGCGCGGGTGGAAATAACAGCCCTTCGGTGGATTAGACGGATCAGCAACCTCACCCTTCAGTTGAATCTGGTCGCGGGTACCGCGCAGGCTGGGATTGTCGATGGGCGTTGATGACAGCAGCGCTTCCGTATACGGATGCTTCGGATGGCGATACAAATCGTCAATCGACGCCGTTTCCACCAGCTTGCCCACATACATAACCGCCACACGGTCACAGATATGACGAATCACGCTCAAATCATGCGAAATGAAAAGGTAGGTCAGTTGGAATTCTTCCTGCAATTCTTCCAGCAGGTTAAGAATCTGTGCGCGTATCGACACATCCAGCGCGGAAACGGCTTCGTCGGCCACGATGATGCGTGGGTTCGTCACCAGCGCACGCGCAATGACAATACGCTGTCTTTCGCCACCGCTAAAAGCATGGGGATAGCGCATGATGTATTCCGGGCGCAAACCCACACGTTGCAGCAGATAAGCCACACGATCCTTGATTTCGCTTTTCGAGATAGTACCCGTGACTTGCAGTGCCTCGCTGATATTGTCATAGACCGTCATGCGCGGGTTCAGCGATGAATACGGGTCCTGGAAAATCATGCGGATGTTTTTACGCAGTTGGCGCAGCCTATCACCCTCAAGCTGTGCCATATCATCGACCTGCCCATCTTCCTGCCGATACAGCATTTGCCCGCTGGTGATGTCGTAGGCCCGCACAATGCAGCGGCCAATCGTGGATTTGCCACAGCCGCTTTCCCCTACCAGCCCTAGCGTCTCGCCACGCTTAAGTTCAAAGGAAACGCCATCCACAGCTTTGACAAAGCCGGAGACCTGCCCAAACAACCCCTTACGAATAGGGAAATGCATCCGCAAATCCCGTACTTCCAGCAGGTTTTCGTTGCTGGCTGTTGGGGTATCCACTACTGCGCTTGAGGCAACTTGGCTAACCATGAGTCACCTCCGCCGCAGCCTTGGCCTGTCCTTCGTATAACAGACAGCGCACCTCATGATTATCGCCCAATTCAGTTAACTGCGGCTCAACACTGCTGCACTGTGCCAGACGCTGTTTGCAGCGCGGATGGAACGTGCAGCCGGTGGGGCGGCGGAAGGGGCTGGGCACCATGCCCTCGATAGGGTCAAGCACCTGTCGGTTGGCGCTGATCTTAGGAATTGAACGCAGCAGCGCCTGTGTATAAGGATGCTTTGGCGCATTAAAAATCGTGTTCACATCACTTTTTTCCACGATGCGCCCCAGATACATCACAGCCACATCGTCAGCGATTTCGGCCACCACCCCCAGATCGTGGGTAATGAACAACATCGCCATATCGTACTGTGCTTGCAGTGAACGCATCAGCTTAAGAATCTGTGCCTGCGTCGTCACGTCCAGCGCTGTCGTCGGCTCATCAGCAATCAGCAGCGTAGGGTTACACGAAAGCGCCATCGCAATCATCGCCCGCTGGCGCATACCACCGCTGAGCCGGAAAGGATACTCATCGATCAGACGTTCGGGCTTCGGAATTTCGACTAACCGCAGCAGTTCAATAGCACGGTTCCGGGCTTCAGCTTTGGAAGCATCGGTGTGCAGCAGGATGGATTCCATAATCTGATTGCCGACGGTATGCATGACACTCAGGGACGACATCGGCTCCTGGAAAATCATCGAGATTTCCTTGCCGCGAATGGTGCGGATTTCTTTCCCTTTGGGATCCATTTGCGCGATGTTCACCGTTTGGTTGGAACCATTAGCCGAATGCCGATGATACAGCATCTGCCCGCCGACAATTCGACCAGGACTGCGGATAATTTGCAGGAAGGCGCGAGCAGTCACACTCTTGCCGCAGCCGCTTTCACCTACCAGGCACAGGGTCTTGCCGCGTTCGATGTTCAGGTCAACGCCATCAACAGCGCGAACAACCCCTTCGTCGGTGAAAAAATGTATACGTAAATCTTTAACTTCAAGCAGCGGTTGGGCCATAAAATCTCACTTCTCTAATTCTTTTGGTTTTCGTTGATCAGCGGCCATCACTTTTCGATGAACGGGACAGCGAAAACTACGGGTAGGACTAATAAACCGTTGGTGCTAGTGAACTCAAAAGTGGGTCGAAAGCCATCCACTTGCCCTCGCATACGCTGTGTCTTCTCCCTTCTCTCCCAAAGTCGGGGGAGAAGGGTTGGGGATGAGGGGGTAAATGAGCACTATTGATCAATAAGGATCAGCCGCATCGCGCAGACCATCACCCAGGAAATTGAACGCCAGCACGATAACAAACACCGCGAACGCAGGCATCAGCAGCCAGGGATAGCTTGCCACGACATTAATACGCTGTGCGTCCTGAAGCATCACGCCCCAACTCACCACAGGCGGACGCAGCCCAACGCCCAGAAAGCTCAGGGCCGTTTCGCCGATAATCATACCGGGCAGACTCAGCGTAATCGACGCAATAATGTGGCTGTAAAACGATGGCAGCATATGCCGGAAAATCAAGCGTGTCGGCTTCGCACCATCAAGTCGCGCGGCAAGCACGAAATCTTCCTCACGCAGCGCCAGGAACTTACTGCGCACCACGCGCGCTAACCCCGTCCAACTGGTAAAAGCCAGCAGCAGCGTAATCACAAAATACACATGCAGCGCATTCCAATCAATCGGAACCACCGCCGCAAAGGCAATGATAATCGGCAGATTGGGCACAGACATCGTAAATTCAATCAGGCGCTGAATCAGGTTGTCCACCAAACCAGCTTTTAAGCCCGATATACCCCCCAGAATAATGCCCAGCGCCAGGCTCAGCGCCACACCGACCAGACCAACACTCAAGGATATACGGCTGCTGAAAATGATACGGCTCAGAACATCACGCCCACTCTTGTCCGCCCCCATCAAGTAAAAAGCATCGCCAACGTTTTGCGGCCCAATAAGGTGGATATCGAGATTAAAGATACCCCACAGCTTATAGGGTTCACCTCTCACGAAAAACCCAACAGGAATAACCACCGTTTCGTCGATATACCAGATTTTCTTAAACGATACCGGATCACGCTCGAAACGATAGCCATTCACGTATGGCTCAAGCCGTCCATCATGAATAAAATTGATCGTCTGCGGTGGAGCGTAGGCATAGTCACCAATGTAGGTATCCGGGGCTACCGGCGCAAAAAAATCGGCAAACGCGGCGACGAAATAGAACACAAGCACTACGATGCCACCGAGAACAGCGAGATGATGCTTGCGAAACTTCCACCACATCAACTGCCATTGAGAAGCCACCTCAATCGAGAGGTCACTACTGGCTTTTTTGGTCAGTGCTGGAACCGGAGCAAGCACCTCCTCAGGTTGGCTAGCAGTCGTCATAATTTCCCCCTCATTGCAAACGGATACGCGGATCAAGAGCCACCAGCAGCACATCCGAAATAAAGGTGCCGATGACCGTTAAAGAACTGAGCACGAGAATAAATCCCGCCGCGACGTACATGTCCTGCTGTAACAGCGCGTTGAGCAGCACTGGGCCGGAGGTCGGAAGGTTGAGCACAATAGACACAATGACCTCACCAGCTACCAGTCCCGGAAGCGTCCAACCGATAGTACTCACAAAAGGATTCATGGCATAACGCACGGGATACTTCCACAGCAAACGCGTCTCGGAAACCCCTTTGGCACGGGCCGTATCGACGTAGGGGCGGTTGAGTTCGTCAAGTAAGTTTGCGCGCAAGGTTCGGATCAGGCCCGCTGTTCCCGCTGTACCAATAATAATCACAGGAATGAGCAGATGATTAGAGCAGGTCCTGTACTTTGTCCCAACTCCAGGGCGCATTAGCATATTCCTGCGAAAACAGGCCAATCAACGCCTGCCCACCGTAGCGGTAACTTAAATACATCAAGATAAGCGCGAATAGGAAATTAGGAATCGCTAATCCTATAAACCCTAACGTAGTGATGAGGTAGTCGCCCACCGAGTATTTGCGAACGGCAGAGAAAACCCCAATCGGCAGCGAAACAAGCCAGATGAACAGCGCCGATGACCCTGCCAGCGTAAAAGTCATAGGCAGCCGTTCAAAAATCAAATCGGCGGCATCACGATGATAAGTGAAGGAATAGCCGAAACTGCCGCGCGTAACAATGTTCCGTATCCATTTGAAATACTGCACATAAAATGGATCATTCAGACCATACTGTTCACGCATCTGTTCAATAACTTCTGGTGGGATGTCGTCCATACCCTGCTGAAGCATTTCCGAAACAAGATTTGTGACAAAATCCCCAGGCGGTAGTTGTATCACAGCAAAGGCAACAACTGTAATCAACCAAACCGTGATCACCATGTAGAAGACGCGGGTAAGTAAGTATTTCCACATAAATCTATAGGCCTTAGCTAATTTTAGCGGCTGTGGCGGGATGCACCCGCACGTTGTCCAGCATACGGATGCATCCCCTGGGTAACGTCAGTGGTTTACTGAATCAGGTACCACTGTTCTGGATATGTAATCTTCTGAACACCTTCCAGCCAGCCGATAATCCACGATGCAGGCTGGTTGCCCAGACGCACATTGTACGGCTGATAGCCTGGCCCCGGACGGGCAATACCAAGCACATAGAAGTTGTCCGCTGCCGTTTGCAGTACCTGCTGCATCGCCGCGATCTGGGCTTCCTGCCCTGCCGTCGTCAGCACTGCTTCGTACTGGTTACGGGCGTCGATGATCTCCTGCGGAGGTTCAACCTGGACTGCCTCAGAGGTGTGGGCAAACCATGCATACCAACCATTGCCGAACAGGCTGAAGTAGTTCATGGGCACATAGTAGCGCGGATCGAGGATAGCGGTGATACCAGCGCCACCTTCACCCGTGTAGATGGTGACTTCGAGGTTGTTCTGTTCCTTGTTTTCAACGAACTGAGCATCTGCCATCGAGTTCAACACAACTTCAACACCGACAGCCTGCCAATAGCCAATCAACAGTTCAGCAACCTGTACCCAGTTCGTGCCGTAGGACAGATCGTTGGAAACTGAGAAGACCATCGACAGACGATTGCCATCGGAGCCAAGACGATAACCATCAGCATCGCGATTCGGGACGACCATGTCCAGATAGCGGTTGGCTTCATCCACATTGTATTCAACGTATTGCGTGGCAAGTTGTTCGTTATAAAGCGGTGAGCTTTCCAGCGGCGCAGCCTGCGAGGGCGTGCCCTGGCCGTTGTACACAACATCGATAATTTCCTGGCGGTTGATAGCGTAGGACATACCGATGCGGAAGTTAATGTCGCTGAACACCTCAGAAAGAATCGGGTCAGCCACCGTGCGGTTAAAGTGAATCGTCTGTGACGTGCCGCCATCCGAAATCAGCGACGAAATCGCAATGGGCGCACCACTGTCCAGCGCATCGAAGTACAGGATACGATTGTCATCACCCGGATCCTTGACGTAATCAATGTCACCATTGATCATCGCCAGCGTGCGGGCTTCGTTATCCTGGAACGTAACGCCGATGATCTCATCGATGTACGGCAGTTGATTGCCTTCGGTGTCTACCTTCCAGTAGTACGGATTGCGCACCATCGTCATCTGCGGGTTGCCGCCCAGAACCGAAGTCGGGATCCAGGGGAAGAGCAGCGGACGATCAAGGTTGTTGAAGTAATTGTTCGTGTCATCTGTCGGCCCAGAAGCCATCTTGTTGAACAGACCCACCCAGTCGGCGACGGTACCATCAGCGGCCACCAATTCATCGACATTCGGATTGTAGTCAGCATGGAACTGTTCCAGATAGTGACGTGGGAACCACGTAACATGGCGGCCATCCCAGGTTGCCAGGCGATAGAGGAACACGCCATAGGGATTAGCGAAGTTGAATCTTACGGTGTATTCGTCGACCATTTCAGCGGTGAACTGATCGGCACCTTCACGCGGCAGCCAGTCGGCGATAGGGCCAGAGGGGTTGAGCGACGTGTTAAACAGCACATCATTGATATAGAACATGATGTCATCTGCTGTAAACGGCGCGCCGTCTGACCACTTCATGCCCTGACGCAGATGGAAAGTATACGTGCGAACATCGTCGCTGACTTCCCAGCTCTCAGCAATATTGGGAACCACACCCGAAAAATCAGGTGCCCACGTTACCAGATTTTCCCAACCTGTAATGTACCACAGGCCGCCCCAACCAGGGTTCGAGCCAGTGAAACCGACACGCATCGAGCCGCCATAAGCGCCCACTTCATTAAAGGGTGTCACAACCGACGGGTTGGTAGGAAGACGTTCGGCCACGGGCGGCAGATCGCCAGCGGTGACCATCGCATCGAGATAGGGTGACTGATGATAATCCTGTGCTGAAGTCACCGTGGCGCCAAGCAGCGCGATCAGCAGCAGAATTGTTACGGTAAATACAAATTTGGATCTCATTGCCTTGCTCCTACTTCAATCTATTTTGAAAATAAGGATGCGAACTGCGTTTTCACTCTCCGCATGGTCGATACAATTTGTGCTACAATGACACGCGAAAGAGTCTTTGGCGTTACCGTTTATGGCGTCAAATACGGCTCCTTTCACTCCACTTGATTGGACTGGGGCACGCTTGCAACAGATCGTTTACCTTTGGCGAGGACATCCGTTACAGACGTGTCCTGGTCGATCATGACTTCAATTTTTTGCATATCAGGCAAATAATTCGCCTGCTATCAAACCCTGCTAACTGAATCTCGTACAACCAGGCGCGTGCTAATCATGGTGGTAATGGGCGGGCGCGTGGGGTTAATCGCTCGTTCATACAGATGCCGAACGGCTACCGCTCCCATCAGTTCTTTATCGACCTGCATCGTCGTTAGCGGTGGTTGCATATTCAATGCGCCCTCAGTATCGTCAAAACCCACTACCGAAATATCATCAGGTACAAAACGCCCCAGATCATTAGCCGCTTTAATCACATAGTGAGCAATATCATCATTGCAGGCAAAAATCGCAGTGATGTCCGGCACTCGCTTCAGCAAACGTAGCGTCGCCTCGTAAGCACTGGCGCCTTGCAAATGACTGTCTTCAACATAGATGTTAGGGATGCCACAGTCATTGAGTGCTTTGAGATAACCCTGTCGCCGTTCTGTGATGCTGGGATGCTCATGACCGATGATCGTGCTCCCGATCAAACCAATCTTCGTATGCCCATTATCAACCAGATATTTGACAGCGTCATACGCTCCACGCACATTATGGGTGAGGATCGTGTCGCAATCTTCATCCACCGGGATACCATCAACAACAGCGATAGGGATATTGCGTGGAATGCGTTGTATTATTTTAGGGTCACTCACCACAGCGCCGACGATAATCAGCCCGTCAATGCCATCGCTCTCCAATAAGGCAGACCACGTAACCGCGTGACTGTATTCATTTACAGGCAGACTGGCATACATCAGATTGATGCTGAGTCGTTCGCATTCATTCTCGACGCCGCACAGCACTGCATAATTGAACGGGTCGAGACGTGGAAATTCACCGGGATCGCGTTTAACAGCTACCCCAACGGTATTGAGCTTGGAGGCAACAGTGCTCGGCACGCGGATTTGCAGCTTATAGCCCAGGTCAGCAGCGGCTTTGAGCACGATAGCGCGTGTCGTGGGGAGAACGTTGGATTTGTTATTCAGTGCGCGTGAAGCTGTGCCCAGAGAAACCCCGGCAGCTTGAGCAACATCACGCAAAGAAGATGAAGATTTTTTTGTAATCAATTTACTTGCTATAATAAAAACTCTATTGATGAAACATGTTCATTGAACATTTTCAGCGTAACACATTCTTCTCCTTTTTGTCAATACATTAATGGGAACGCTCTCATGTCAACATATAAACTGCCACCTGAACAAATAGATCACTTCATCAAATATGGTTTTTTGCACCTCACCGACTGCTTTGATAGAGACTTCGCCTATCAATGGACAGAAGAAGCTTTTTCCCGCCTGGGCTATGATCCCAATGATCGCGCAACCTGGGACAAACCGATTGTCCACATGCCTTCCACTGATTATGTCACCGTCAAGGAATTTGCGCCAAAAGCCTGGGACGCCTTCGCGCAGCTCGTGGGGGGCGAAGATCGTATGCAGGAAAACCTGCGCTGGGGCAACGGCTTCATCGTCAATTTCTCGCTCGGCGCAGATCGCGCGTGGGTTCCCCCATCACCCGAAGCAGGCGGCTGGCACAAGGATGGCGACTTCTTCTTTCACTTCCTCGATAGTCCAGAACAGGGTCTGCTCGTCATCGTCATCTGGCGTGACATCGGCCCACAGGGCGGTGGAACATTCTTCGCGCCCGATTCCGTCAAGCCTGTCGCGGACTATCTCAACGCCAATCGCGCTGGGCTTCACCCCTTTGAAAATGGTTTCAGCAGCCTGATTACCCAATGCCATGACTTTCGTGAAGCGCAGGGCAAAGCCGGCGATGTCGTCATTATGCATCCCTACATGCTGCACGCATCATCACAGAATCCTTCCGGCATCGCCCGCTTCATCACCAACCCGCCCGTTGCCCTGCGTGAGCCAATGAACTTTAATCGTGAAAACCCTGAAGATTTTTCACCATTAGAAAAAGCGGTGCTCTACGCGCTGGGTGTCGAACGGCTGGATTATCAGCTTGAAGGGGAACGCCGCCGCTTTGATTCAAAAGCCTATCGTGAAGCGCAGGCCGCCAAAGCCAAATCATAAGGGCCTACTCGCCAGACAACTTGGTCCTAAGTTCTCTTGTGCGCGGGCTAAAAAATTGTTATAGCTGTCTGCTGCTCTCTGTCCTCCAAATAGATTTTAAGGAAGGTTAAATCTGTGAATATTGTCAACCCGCCGGAAATCATCCGCCAGATAACCCCGCACTTTTCAGGAGAACGCTTACCCGATGGCCGCCCCCACGTCCCCGATGATATTCTGGAACGCATGAAAGCCATCACCAGCGAAGAAGCCTGGTCAATTCTGGATCGCGAAAAATATCTCTTTCAATTTGAAGGGAACTGGTTTAACACGCACCCCAATCAAATCTTGGTAGGTCGCGCCGTCACCGCGCAGATGCTGCCCTATCGCCCCGACTTTCATGAAGCCATCCAGAAGCAGGGCGAAGCCGACAAACGTATCGGCGGGCAAAACTCGTGGGTCATCGACACGCTGCTGCCCGGTGACGTGATGGTGGTCGATCTCTACGGCAAAATCCGCGAAGGCACCTTCGTCGGCGACAACCTCTCCACCTCGGTTGCCCGCCGTACCAGGGCTGGCGCAGTGATTGACGGCGGCATTCGTGACTACGACGGCGTGCGCGAATTGCAGAACGTCGCCTTCTTCTGTCGCGGGCTTGACCCGACGCCCATTCGCAGCACCACGCTGGCAGGCATCAATCTCCCGATTCGTATTGGGCATGTCACCGTGCTGCCCGGCGATATTGTCCTGGGTACCCCTACAGGCGTGACCTTCATCCCGCCGCATCTCGCGCAAACTATTGTTGAACACGGCGAGTACATCCACCTGCGCGATACCTTCGGTAAACAGCGCCTCGCGGAAGGCAAGTACACACCCGGCGAAATCGACACCCACATCTGGCGTGATGAAATTGAACAGGACTACAAATCATGGCTGGAACGCCGGAAGAGTTAGACGCGAAACGCTCCCGCCGTTTTTTACGTCTTGCCGAACGTGACATCAACAAGGAGACCTATGTCACCCCTTGGCCGGAAGCGGGGCTAACCGTTACCGACAGCCCCTATGATCCTGCGCCGAGTTTACGCATCGAGGCTGGGCAGGTGGTCGAAATGGATGGGCGCGCACGCACCGACTTCGATGCCCTCGACATGTTTATCGCCACACACAGTCTCGACCTTAGTGTGGCACCCGAAGCGATGGCCACGCCGTCACAGGCACTGGCGCGCCTGATCGTAGACATCAACGTCTCACACGCAGATGTGCGGCGCTTAATCGGCGGCTGTACCCCTGCGAAACTGCTGGACATCATCCGTCACATGAATGTGCTGGAAATGATGATGGGGCTGGCGAAAATGCGCGTGCGCCGCACCCCCGCTAATCAGGCGCATGTCACCAACTGGGCAGAAAACCCGGCGCTGCTGGCAGCAGATGCGGCAGAAGCAGCGCTGCGGGGTTTCGCCGAAATCGAAACGACGGTACGTGTGGCGCGTTTTGCCCCACTCGATGCCTTAGCGGTGCTCATCGGTTCGCAGACGGGGCGCGGCGGGGTGCTGACGCAGTGCGCCGTCGAGGAATCCTTAGGGCTGCGGCTGGCGATGAAAGGTCTCACCACTTACGCTGAAACGCTCTCGGTGTATGGCACGGAACGCGCTTTTGTGGATGGGGATGACACGCCCTGGTCGAAAGGCTTCCTCAACGCCGCCTACGCCTCGCGCGGCATCAAAGTACGCTTCACCAGCGGCACAGGCTCCGAAGCGCTCATGGGGCACGCCGAGCAGCGTTCGATGCTCTATCTGGAGGCCCGCTGTCTGCTGGTGACGCGCGGTGCTGGCAGTCAGGGCGTGCAGAACGGCTCCATCTCCTGCATCGCTCTGCCCGAAGCGCTCCCCGGCGGTGTGCGCGCCGTGCTGGCCGAAAACCTGTTAGCATCGCTGCTTGGACTGGAAGTCGCCTCCGGCAATGACGCGCTGGCTTCGCATTCTGCCATTCGCAAGACGGCGAAACTGATGCTTCAGTTCATCCCCGGCACAGACTTCATCTTTTCCGGCTACAGCGCTGTGCCCAAAGCCGATAATCTCTTTGGCGGCGGCAACTTCGACGCCGACGATTTGGACGACTACAGCGTTTTGCAGCGTGACATGCAGGTGGATGGCGGTCTGCGTCCCATCACCGAAGACCAGGCACTTGCCGTTCGCCAGCGTGCCGCGCAGGCCGTTCAGGCCGTTTATGCGGCCTTCGCCTTGCCAGCCATTACCGATGCCGAAGTCGCCGCCGCCGTCATCGCCCACAGCAGTCAGGACATGCCGCCGCGTCCCCTCGCTCCCGATTTAACAGCCGCCGACGTGTTCCTGAATAGCGACTCAACCCTGCTCACCATCGCCAAAGCGCTGCGCGATGCTGGCTTTGACGATGTAGCGCGCAGCATTCTGGAAATGGGACGCCAGCGCGTGGCAGGCGACTACTTGCAGCCCTCTGCGATCTTTGACGCACAGTTTCATGTGCAGAGTGCCATCAACGACCCCAACGACTATACCGGCCCCGGCACAGGCTATCGCCTCAGCGGCACGCGCTGGCAAGCAGTGCAAGCCATTCCGCAGGCCAAAGCCCCCCACGATTTCATCCGTGACCAGCTAGGCGAACCTGTTCAGCGTTTGGTCGAACTGGAGCCTGCCGCGCCGGGAACTCACCGTGAAGTGGTGATCGGCGTCGGACCTGCCTTTGGCGCGGCACTGGTAAAAACCATCAACGGCCTTGACCACACGGCTGTGCTCGAAGCGCTGCTCACGGGCATCGCGCGTGAGGGCTTAACGGCGCGCGTGATCAAGGTGTATCACACGGCGGACTGTGGCGCGATTGGTCACGTCGCCGCACGCTTAAGCGGCAGTGGTATCGGCATCGGCCTTCAGTCGCGCGGCACAACCATCATCCAGAAGAAGGGGCTGCCGCCGCTGAACAATCTGGAGTTGTTCCCGCAGTCTCCCAGCCTGACTCTGGCGCACTATGAGCAGATTGGCCGCAATGCCGCGCGCTACGCCAAAGGGGAGCTTCCCGAACCCGTTGCCGTCAAGGTCGATAACACCGCCCGCCTGCGTCTAATCGTCAAGACCGCCCTGCTGCACCGCCGCGAGATCGACAGCATTCGCGACACCCAGCCGCCCATTGAACTGCTGTTTAACTGGGAGCCAGACTTCGCATGAAATATCCTTTTGGACAGCATGAAACGGCTCAACTTAAAGCCGCCAGTGGGCGCGCCTTCAATGATTTGACGCTTGACCAACTCGACGACCTCACCGCCGATGACATCTCGATTCACGCCGACACGCTGCGCGCACAGGCCGAAGTCGCCCGCCGTGCCGGGTATCCACAGGTCGCCTCTAATCTGCTGCGCGCGGCAGAACTCACCAGCGTTTCGCGTGATGATTTGTTGAGAATCTATAATATGCTGCGCCCCGACCATGCCTCATTTGCCGAATTAATGCGGCTGGCCGGTTGGTTGGAGACCGAACACCGCGCCCTGGAAAACGCGCGTTTTGTCCGCGAAGCCGCAGAAGTTTACCGCCAGCGCGGCCTGCTGCGCCGAGAAGCCTAACTTTCATTTATAGGAGAACATATACTTTATGAGCAATGCTCAACCCCTGCAAAATAATGTGAATAGCAACTCGCGCCCCTCGGAACTGCGCATCACCGATATGCGTACCATCAGCCTGAAAGGGCTGCCGATGGACTGTACCATCATCCGCATTGATACCAATCAGGGCATTTCAGGCTACGGCGAAGTGCGCGATTGGGCCAGCAAAACCTACGCGCTCATGCTCAAGAGCCGCATTCTTGGCGAAAACCCCTGCAACATCGACAAAATCTTCCGCAAGATCAAGCAGTTCGGCTTCCACGCGCGCCAGGGCGGCGGCGTCTGCGCGGTGGAAACAGCGCTGTTTGACCTCGCAGGTAAAGCCTACGGTGTGCCCGCCTATCAACTGCTCGGCGGCAAATTCCGTGAGCGCGTCCTGTGTTACGCCGATACGCCTTCCTATAACGATCCCATTGAGATGTCAGCACAGCTTAAACATCGCATGGAACAGGGCTTTAAGTTCCTCAAGATGGACATTGGCGTCAATCTCGTGTCTCACATTCCCGGCACCGTGAATACCCCGCCCGACATGCTGAACACCAACACCATCATGCATCCGTTCACGGGCATTCAACTCACCACCAAGGGCATTGATAAACTGGTGGAATACGTCGGCACCATCCGCGATCAGGTCGGCTATGAACTGCCGCTGGCGTCCGACCACTTCGGGCATCTGAACCTTGAATCATGTATTCGCCTCGGCAGAGAACTCGACCAGTTCACGCTGGCATGGTACGAGGACATGATTCCCTGGCAGTTTGCCGACCAGTATTTGCGCCTCTCGCAGTCCGTGACCACCCCCATCTGCACGGGCGAGGACATTTACCTGAAGGAAGGCTTCCAGCCGCTTGTCGATCAACGCGCCGTCGCCATCATTCACCCCGACCTGATGACTTCTGGTGGGCTGCTGGAAACCAAGAAAATCGGCGACTACGCCCAGGAACACGGCGTCGCGATGGCCATGCACATGGCAGGGTCGCCAGTGGCCGCGCTGGCCAACGTCCACTGTGCCGCCGCCACAGAAA
>JAXLWC010000058.1:0-36295 GCA_046328675.1 Anaerolineae bacterium | reverse complement strand
AAGGAATGTGAAGTTTGTGACATAGTTCAGGCTACAATCCTGGCTCCCGGATTAACGCGAATCTCTTGCAAGAACATATCCCCTGACGGGAACCTTCCCAAGTGACGATTGTTACTTCTTAAAGGCCACTTTTTCATGGAATGTCCCAGCAGTGATGCGTGTACTTTCTGAACTATACGCGTTTCATCCCTCTGAGGTTCAAAAACGGAACGTTCATCAGGTTTTGACCATTGCCCAACACGGCTGATGCAGCGAAACCGTGCATTGAGTTTAGCTTACCTGAGCGTGACTAAATACGCAATCAGGTCGGCGATGTCCTGTTGGTTCAGATGCAGGGCAAAGTCAGGATACATGATGTCGCGGTAGCCGGAGACGACATAAGCGTGCGGCTCCAGGATGCTCTGATGCAGATAGTCCTCAGCGCTTAAGCCTGCGATGCGGCTGGCGGCGCGTGCTGCCACGCCTGCCAGGTTTGGCCCCAGGCTGAAGCCAAACGCTCCGCTGATGACCTGATGACAGGTGGAACAGGGCGGCGCTTCGTTGACGCCGTGATGGAAAATTTCATCGCCGCGCGCGGCATCGCCTGTGATAACGGTGGGCGAAGGGATAATGGTAGGGGAAACAATCGTGCCACAGCCCGCCAGCGCGAACACCAGAAGCCAAAAACGAAGGTATTTCAGCATGAGGAATATCCATAGACTACGCGCCGACACACGAACGCGAGAGATCATCTACACTTATACGTACAGTGGTGGGAAGTCGGATGTAAGCGGTGGGGCAGGTCGCCGCGTCAGCGCAGACTGCTGTGTCCCTGACGAAATTCCCCTCCCGCGAAATCTGGCAGCCGATATATACTTACCTTACGAATCATTTCAGCGGCAGGAGACTTATGGAACGCGCGCGAAAACTGGGTACCGCATTATCTGCGCTGGCAGGCGCATACGGCGCAGTGGTCGGGCTGTGTTTGCTGCTGCACTGGACGCTGAACGAACATCTGCGTCCGATGATGCTGTTCAACAGCCTGCTGCCTGCGGTGCTGTTTCCGGCGCTGGGGCTGCTGCCGCTGCTGCTGCTGGCACGCCGCTGGCGCGCCGCTGTGCTGCAATTTCCGGCGCTGTTGGGCTTTGTGCTGATGTACGGCTACGTTTTTACGCCGCCGCCCGTTCCTGCCGCGCCGGAGGGCATGGAAATCAGCGTGCTTACGTTTAACATCAGCCTGAAGAACCGCGACTTTGAAGCCGTCGGGCAGTTGATTCGCGCCGCCAACGCCGACCTGGTTGCTTTGCAGGAAATCAACCGCGCAGGTTACTTTTACCTCGATGACGACCTCGCCGATCTGGCACTTATCGCGCGTTTCATCCCGACAGCGCGCCGCCGGGGCAGGCTGTGCTGAGTAAGTATCCTATTCTCGAAGACAATTACTGGCAGGTGGAACGGGCGCACCAGCGGGTTGTGCTGGATGTGAACGGGCAGCAGATGGTCTTCTACAACGTCCACCCGATTCACTTCAGCCTGAACCGTCGTTCGCTGTTCAATTTCGAGGGACAGCAGCGCGAGGTTGATGACCTGCTGGATCGCCTGACGCATGAGCAGGGGCCGCTGCTGCTGGCTGGAGATTTTAACACCACCGACCAGACCGACATGTATTTCCGCTTCGCAGCGTTGTACGGGGATGCCTTCCGCACGGTGGGGGAGGGCTTCGGGCTGACCTTCCCGGCGTGGCTGCCGCTGGCACGGCTGGATTATGTGTTTTACAACGCCGCGTTTACGCCGCTGGAAGCCCGCGTGTGGGAAGCCTCCGGCGGCTCAGACCATCATCCGGTGTACGCGCGCTTCGTGCTGAATCAGGGCGAGGGCTAAACTCAGCGCCGCTGCTGCTGCTGTTCCTGATCGCTGCCGTCTTCCGGCTGATCGGACAACAGTTCATCAAGGCTCATGCGCTGCAAACGATTCTCCGCCAGCATTGAGCGCAGTTCGTTGCTGATTTCGCCATCTTCGCTGAGGTGACGGCGGATGACTTCGGCGCTGTCTTCTTCCCACTCGAATTTGTAAACGGCAAGCTGCATCCCGTCGGCGCTGACCCGCATTTCCCAGGGGCCGTGCATGGCATGGGCGTCGTGAATCGGCAGACGTGAGGCCGGGGTAATCAGGTTACGCCCGCGTTCCAGTTGGTGATGTTCTTCGTGGACGAACAACACCTGCCCATCGGAGTCGCTGATTTCAAAGCGGATTTTGCCGACGGCGCGCGTGGGCAGGCGAAGCTGCACAAACGGCTGGATGTAGTCAACGTTGTCGGGTACGGGGTGCGTGCGGTAGGGCGCGGGCACTTCATCGCCGCGAAACACCACCACGCCGATGTCTACGGGCAGCACCTTCACCTCGTCGGGGTTGAGTCCGGCGGCTTTCACCGAATCGAGCGCGTGACGGTAAACGGTTTCGGCGCTGGCCGAGCGTGACGGAATGACCTCCGGCGCGCGTTCGCGGGGCAGCGATGTGCGGCGCGGCATCTCCGTGTAGGAACTGCTGTTCCCGCGCTGACGGTTGTCGTACATGCGGGCTAAGGCATACAACGCGGCGGCGATGAACAACACCGGAATCAGTTCGTTGCTGGCAATGGCTGCGAAGATAAACAGCAGCAGCGCAATTACGGCGATTTCGCGTCCACCAAAGTTATTTGAACGCATCAGTTATTTCTCCTCATTCAGCGCATCAGCGGCGTGTACTGCGGCGGTTGCTCTGCTGGTCACGCAGCAGGTCTTCAAGGCTGGTGGGCACCTCTTCCTGTGCCTGTTCTTCCAGACGGCGGCGGCGCAGATATTCGCGGCGCTGGGCGGCGGCTTCTTCCTCGTCGGCGCTGTTTTCGCCCAGCCGATTCATGCGCTCGTCGGTGGAAGGGGCCAGCGTAAAGCTGTGCATCCCCAGAAGCTGCCCATCGATGGTGATGCGCAAATCCCAATCGCCGGAACCTTTGATTTTGCTGTTGCCCGCCAGCGGCAGTTGATGGTCGGCCAGCAGGTTCATTTCGCCGTCGTGCAGATAGGTTTTCATCTCGTGGACGTACTGTTGTTCGCCGCGATGGTCGATGATTTCATAACGCACGACGACGTTGCGATCCGCTTCACCCGGCTGCACATGCAGCGTGATAAAGGGGCGCACGCCATCGTCGTCTTTGGTGATGCTGCGCGTGCGGCGCATGACCAGCCCTTCGTCGCCGGATTGAGCTGTGATGAGGCCCACATCCAACAGCGTTAAGTCCGAGTCGAGGTAACCACCGCGACGGCGTGCTCGCTCGACGGCTTCGCGCGCCTGCGGACTCATACGCATCAGCGTCAGCGGCGTGCGTTGGACACTGTTGACGATTTCCTGTGGACGAACTTCGACAAACGAAGCCAGCAGCGCCACAGCATAAATCCCTAAGAGCGCGGCGATTAACTGCGGCGCAACCGTTGCGGCACCCGCCACAATCACCCCGCCGATAATCACCCCCAGCGCAGCCAGCCACGCAACGTTGCGTCGTTTAAAGCGCATAACGATAATCCTTAACCAAAAATGGAGTCACTTTGACTCCATTATATACGCACAGAGGGGCATTGGGGTTGTTCGTTGTCAGAAGGTCGCGCGCAAAAGGCGAGTCTGTGGGGTTCACGCGCGGCGGACGACGGACGGAATTAGCGATCAAAACGATACAGCAGAATGCCATCGGCCTGCGCCTGATAAGCCATGACGTAACCGCGCTGTACCAGTTCGACAATCGCTTCGGCGGTCAGGTCGTTGACTTCCGGCATGATGAGCCACAGTGACGGCGCGTTTGCCAGCGCGTCAACGTAGCCGCGCACCTGCTCAACGCTGAACGCCTGCCACGACAAATCAAGCGAGATGCCCTGTATCAGATGGGCCTCGCGGCTGTAATACCAGAATGGGCTTTGGGGGTCAAGCAGCGTGATGGCGGGTTCGCCCGCCTGCCGCACACGCGCCGCCTCAGCGATGACCGCAGGCGCGGCGCTGGGGCGGTACTGCGGCAGGGCCAGCGGTGCAGCGCACAGACATACCCCCCAGAAGCCAACGAGCAGCAGTTCCCGCCGACGCAGCTTACGCCAGCGCAGCAGCACGACAACCAGCGCCAGCAGCAGCATCACCAGACTGTGGGGGCTGATCTGCCGCGCGTATCCCAGCACGAAGCCTATGCCTGCCAGAAATATCAGCACGCCGAATGCGACACGCACGCTGTAGGCACGTTTCGCCAGCGCGAAGGTGATCGCCAGCGCCAGCATCGCGCACCACATCGACGGCAGGCGCGCCGCGAAGACCGAGGTGCCCATCAGCGACTGCCACACATCCAGCGGCGGATAATACAGCACGAATTCGGACTCGCTGCGGGTGCGGTTGTAGGCGAACACCAGCGAATCGCGGGCGCGGCTGAGCGCAGTACGCAGGGATGTTTCGCTGCGCTGCGAGGTCGGCGGGTCGCTGACCAGCCACAGGGCACGCGCCTCGGCAGGCGATAAGGCGTCGCGCGTCAGCGGATAGGCCGCGACGATAAACGCCGCCAGCAGTGCCAATGCTGTGAGAAGGATTCGCTGGCTGTTCACGGGCACTCAGTTGCCAGAGGGGCGGTTGTAGAGCCACCAGAAGGCATCGGACGGATACAGCGGCTGAAGCGCGGACGCCCAGACAAAAGTGGTCGGTTCGACGTAGCGGCGCAGTTTGCTATCGGTGCTGCGTGCTTTGCTGTCCACCTCGGCGCTGGCGATATGATATTCACGCATCGCCAGACGGATTTCCTCGACAATCGTGCGCTTGAGGGCTTCGGGCAGGTAAGCGCTGGCGCACAGCCGGGAACTCTGGGCACATTCGTCGAAGTAAGCCTTCATCGCATCCAGCCGCGACAGCGCTTCACGCACCAGCTTGCCTTCGTAGGCGGCAGCCCATTCACGGCGCACCTCATCGTTACGCGTTTCAATGTGTTCAAGCTGTTCGCGCTGTTTGTCGGTCATCGAATCACGCTGCGCGCGCAGACGGCGCAGACGCATCAGCAGCGCGCCCACCGTCAGCGCGGGCATGGTGCCGCCGCTGAATATGCCGCCGCCGCCGACTTTGCCGTACAGTTCCTTCTCGTAGACGTAAGGCACCAGCCCCTCGGCCATCGCTTTGGCCTCTTTTAAGTCCTGATCAATGGAATAGGTCTGCTCAGACATAAAAAATCCCTCCTAACCAGAAGGGATTATAGTCGTTGATGTGCGAAAACTAAACACCTTTACGGCACAGCACAGGCCGCCAGCAGCGCCACGCCGCCATCGCCCACGATCAGCGTGCGCAGGCTGAAGGGGCTGTCCGGCAGCACGCGGTAGTCTTCCAGCGTGTAGTACGAACTGCCGCCGACGAGCAGGTCAAGCGTGTGGGCTTCCGTCGTCAGCGTCAGCGAGGCAGCGCCGCCCGACGCCAGCGCTTCGAGGGCGACTTCGCCATCTACGGTGAAGTTGAGGGCATCGGCGCGCACGTTGGCAACCGTGAAACGGGCTTCTCCTGCGGCGGGGATACTCAGGTCGTCTGTGAACAGCGTAAGGCTGGAAGGACGCGGCGCGCCGTTGATGACTGCCGTTTTCCAGTCGTTCTCGGCGAGTTCGACGCTATGTTCCAGCAGGGGCGCGGCATCAGCGCCATAGACCGCGATGTCATAGCTGCCAGCGGCGAGCGCGAGGTACACGGTGCTGCCAGTGGCGGGCAGGTTGGCGACGAAGATGTCGTTGACCGTGACCGTCAGTGGAGACATGGCGACGTTGACGAAGCGCAGATTGCCTGCGGGGACATCGAGCGTGGTGGCGTTGGCGAAAATCAGGGGACGAACGGGCGCGCCGCCGTCGGTTTCGTTGGCCAGCACAATGCTGTAGCTGGTGCCCGCCATGAAGTTATACTGCTGGTCAAAGCTCGTACCCTGAAAGTCGAAACTGTAGCTTCCGGCAGCCACTTCACTCTGGGCGCTGGCGGCATAAGCCAATTGTTCAGCAAGCGCAATGCGTTCGCCGTCAGCGGGGGCAGCGCCCATGTCCAGCGCGTCTGCGCCTGCCGCCGCATGAATGATGTTGACGCGGCTCTTGCCCAGTTCCAGCGGCGTGCGGTCTACCGGAAAAGCGCTGACCTGAAGCGCATCACCTGTGCCCATCAGCACCGCGTTCAGCACCTGCCCATCACGCGCGGCGAATTCGCCTGTGAACAGCGGTTCACCAGCCGGGTCGCTGCCCGGCGCAAACAACCGCAGCGTGATATTGCCTTCGGGGACGCTGATAAACTGCGCGGCGCGCCCAAAGTCTACTTGTCCGGTAAAACTTTCATTGAGATAAACCTCTACCGCGCCTGCATCACTCACGGCGTGGATGACGCGCACATCGGCACGCTGGTCGCCGTAGGCATGGGATATTCCAATCGTCATGATAATCCAGAACAGGCACAACAGAAGACTGAGACGTAAGCGCATAGGTTGACTCCTTAAGATGTGGTATTCAGATTGTAATGAATCAGGCTGTAAAAGTGCCATAAAAGAAATAAGGACGCTCGGTTGAACGTCCTTATCAGTGGGTTGCGGAGATAGTGCGGGATTATTCGCTGAGGTTTTCCAGCAGCAGGTCGTTGATGAAGGCGGGTTCGGTAATCAGCCTGCCGACGGGGCATTTAGTGCCGATTTCCAGCAGCCGTTCGCGCTGTTCGTCGTCGAGATCACCGATGAGGGCGATGCGCTTGGTCACTTCGTGAACGAAAGGGGCATCGCCGGTGTAGGCAGGGTAGTCTTCTTTCTTCAGGCGCTTGTTTTCCAGATCGACTTCGACCCGTTCCAGTTTCCAGCCCTTGCGCTGCGCGTACATTTTGATGGTAATCGCCACGCACGCCCCCAGCGCGCCCATGACCGTTTCAGAGGGTGTGGGGGCGGTGTCGGTGCCACCTTCGCTAGTGGGTTCGTCGATGACCCACTGGTGATGACGGCTCTGCGCCTGCGCACGATACCCTTGTTCCAAGCGAACACTCGTTTTCGCCATGCTGCTTCCTTCTTTGGTAAATCATTTGTCAACAAAAGGGGCGTAACCCCTGACCTGATATACAGATAGGTCTGGAGAAAGCGATCTTACGTTACAGCCGGACGGAAAACCGAGATGGGTGTCTTCACGGCTCAGGAACCGTTGAAAACCTGTTTGAACCACCGAGACGGTGAGAACACCGAAAAAAAGGGGCAGCTTGATGATTCTAAACTGCTGTGTCAGATGATTCTGGATGCGATTCATCCACCCGCAGCAAAAGGTGCGGCTAGTCCGGGAACCTGTAGGGCTGTGTCGTCCGCAGGGTGTGATAAATCCCGATCCCAAAGATTGAGTTTTAGTTTATCAAACAGCTTCGGATGCGGTTGTGTAACGAAGTGTTTCCATACTATACTCACCCTGTCCATTTAGCGTCATTGTGCTTAATCCCCCAACCCCTAGGAGTGAGTATGTTGCATCTGCCTGGCGCGCGCCGCCAATCCTTATTGTGTTTTGTGGTTCTGCTGCTGGTTGTTGGCAGTCTCAGTCTGGTACACGCGCAGGATGCGGAACTGGGCTTCGAGGAATGGGACTGCCCCTTTCCTGAGATTGATGGCGTCGTTTGCGGCTATCTGACGGTGCCGGAAGACCGCAGCCAGCCCGATGGCAGCGTGGTTGAGCTGGCGGTTGCCATCATCAGCCCGGTGAACGAAGATGCTGACCCTGTGCCTGTCATATATCTGGAAGGCGGCCCCGGTGAAGCGCCGCTGATTTCCATTGATGCGTTTTTGAGTGAGCCAATTGTCGAAGACCATACGCTGATTCTGTTCGACCAGCGCGGAACGGGTTTCTCTACTCCCAGCCTGAACTGCTGGGAAATCGAGGAAGACGACGGCAGCAGCGACACGGTGCAGGACTGCCGTGATCGGCTGGAAAGCGAAGGGGTAAACCTGCAAATGTACAACAGTGCGGCCAGCGCTGCCGATGTCTATGATCTGGTAACGGCACTGGGCTACGATCAGGTGAACCTGTGGGGCATTTCCTATGGCACAAAGCTGGGACTGACCATTCTGCGCGATTATCCTGAGATTGTGCAAAGCGCGGTGCTGGATTCGGTGTACGCGCCGGAAACCGACGACCTGCAAATCCAGACCTACGGCTTGTTAGACTCCCTGAACCTGTTGTTTGCGACCTGCGCCGATGACAGCGTGTGCAGTGACGCGTATCCCTCGCTGGAAGACGACTTCTACGCCCTGCTGGAGCAGTTGGATAATGACCCGGTGACTATCGACTACGACGGCGAGGAAGTGACGCTGGACAGCGCGACGGTGCTGCAATCGCTGTTCCTCACGCTGTATGACATGAACGCCATTCCTTTCCTGCCGTATGGCATCAATCTGCTGGCGTATGCGGAAAGCGACGACGATTATGTTGAAGGCTATGGCATTATTTCCGACAATGAACTGCCGATTACGCCTGACGAGCCGCCTGCCGTGATTGACCCGGTAGCCGACAGTGATCTGGTGGTGGATTATACCGATGAATACGGCGATATTGCCGACAGCGAAGGCATGGCCTACTCGGTGGATTGTCAGGAAGAATATCAGCTTGATGACCTTGACGCGGCGTTTAGCCTGGCGGAGGATGCGCCTGAACCGTTAAGCACGTATTTTGTCGATGGCATCAACAGCAATGTGGAAAGCTGCGACACCTGGGGGGTGGAAACCGCTGATTCGATTGAGGCTGAACGTGTGGAGAGCGATGTGCCGACGCTGTTGTTCGCAGGCAGCTTCGATCCCATTACGCCTGTGTCCTCGGCGGAAAGCGCACTGGAAGGGCTGACGAATGGCACGCTGCTGGTGTTCCCGACGGCAGGACACGGCATTACCTTCACCTATAACGACGCCGGAGAGTGTGCCAAAACCCTGATGCTGGATTTCCTGAATGATCCGAGCGCACCGCTGGATACACAGTGTATCGACGACACGGGGTATATCGACTTCTACGTCGGCTGAAGCGGCAGATGATCGACGGATAAGCGCCGTGGGTAGTGCGCTTGTCGTGGGCGATTTTTGAATGCGCGGCGAACTCAAGTAGCCGCGCATTTATGTTTACGGCGCTGCACTATTCTCCGCCGAATTGAGCATTGCCATATTGCCCCCTGCTTGCTTCGGTGTATAATCGGCATTAGATAGAGGTGTCGTTGAGTCAGGGTACACATATGATAGAGGTTGTGATCGACAGTATCCGCGTCAGTTTGATGTCCCAGCACCGCATTGTCGTGCTTAAGGATATGCATAGTGACCGTTATCTTCCCATCTGGATTGGGCCGTTTGAAGCCGATGCCATCACCATTGAACTTCAAGAGATGCCTCCCCAGCGCCCCCTGACCCATGATTTGCTGAAGTCCCTGATCCGCGAATTAGGTGGACGGGTTATTCATGTGCTGATCAACGAGCTGCGCAACGATGTCTATTATGCCCGCATCGTCATTGAGGTTGGCGGCAAACAGATCGAAGTGGACTCGCGCCCAAGCGATGCCATCGCTCTGGCCGTACGGGTGAAGGTGCCGATTTTTGTGGCGCAGTCGGTGATGGACAAAGCCGCTATCCAGCCGGACGAGGACATGGAAACCGAAGCCTCGCTGGAGGAAAAGCCCATCGTCGGTGAAGGGGTGGACGAAACCCGCCTGAGCGCCTTTGCGGATTTCGTCAATTCGCTCGATCTGGACGACCTGGACGACAGCGAAGACTAGCCATTTGGGGCATATCCCCAAAACAGTTTTTAGGGTATAAAAGCAAGCGGCGTGTTTGCCACGCCGTTTTGTTTCGTATTGGGTGATGCCGTGAGCAACCAACCGTATCTGCCTACTCAAAATGTCCCGTTCAGCCAGGAAGCCGAAGAAGCGGTGATCGGTTCGGTGCTGGTCAATCCCAGCATGTTCCCCACCGTTGCCTCGTTCCTCAAGCCGGAAGACTTCTTCCTGCTGCGCAACAACTACATCTGGGAAGCGCTGCTGCGGCTGATGGAACGCGACGAGCAGATTGACTACCTGACGCTGATCGAAGAACTGCGCGCGATGAACCGTCTGGATGGCGTCGGCGGTGAGGTGTATATCATCGGGCTGTTCCGCAACACGCCGACTTCGGTTCACGCGGAGGCTTATGGGCGGCTGGTGGAGCGCGCGGCCATGCGCCGCCGCCTGATCGCCACTGCTGATGAGATTCGCGGGCTGGCGCTGAATGAGAACCTGGCGATAGAGGAAGTGGTGACGAACGCTGAGTCACGGCTGTTCAGCGTGACCGAACGGCAGTTGAAGCGGGAGATGCTGCCGATTCGCGAAGCCATCCGCCAGTATTATGATCGCGTCGAATACCTGCTTCAGAATCAGGAGGAGGCGCACGGTGTCCCGACGGGTTTCAAGGATTTAGACCATCTGCTGGGCGGCTTTCAGAAGTCAGACTTCATCATCTTCGCGGGTAGGCCGGGCATGGGGAAATGCGTCGCCAAAGGCACCCTTGTCTCTACGGAACATGGAACGCTCCCCATTGAAGCGCTAAAACCGGAGGCTGTAGCGGGGATTGCAGATGATGAAGGTGGGGTTTATTACCCGCTGGAAACTGAGATACAAACACCAACTGGAATGCGGAAAGCCGCGTATCTTTATGACAGCGGCGTGAAACCCACACTGCGTATCAAAACGCGCGTGGGCTATTCGCTGACGGGCACTTATGTGCATCCGGTACTGGTGCTGTCAAAGGCTGGCGAAAAAGTCTGGAAAACACTCGATGAACTTGAGTGCGGGGATTTTGTGGCGGTGCAGCCTGTCGCTGTTGCCGAGACGGCCTTTTATGTAGCGCAAGCACCCGAGCTTGACTGGGATGAAATCACGAGCATTGAAGATTCGGGAATGCAGCATTGTTATGATCTAACGGTGCCCGATGGTCACGCCTTTGTCGCCAACGGAATCGTCAGTCACAACACGTCCTTCCTGCTGTCTGTCGTCCTGAATGCAGCGAGGGCGGGCGCGCGCACTGCGATTTTCACGATGGAAATGTCCGCCGAGCAGATTGTGCAGCGCATCATCTCGATGGAAACGGGCATCAACATGCAGAAGCTGCGGTTGGGGCAGATGGATGCGCGCGAGTGGGAGCGTTTCGTCGAAGCGATTGGGCGGCTCGGCAATCTCAATATCTTCATCGATGATACGCCCGCGATGAATCCCATCCAACTGCGCACGAAAACGCGCCGCCTCCAGCACGAATACGGCGTTGACCTGATTACGCTGGATTACCTGCAATTGATGAACAGCGGTGCTACCTACGAGAACAACCGCGTGCAGGAAATCAGCTACATCAGCCGCAACCTGAAGGAACTGGCGAAGGAACTGAACGTGCCGATTCTGTCCGCCGCGCAGCTTTCGCGTGCGGTGGAGCAGCGCGGGGATAAGCGCCCCATTCTCAGTGATTTGCGCGAGTCGGGATGTCTTGCGGGAGAGTCGCTGGTTTATCTGCCGGACAGTGGACAGTATGTACCTATTGCTGACCTGTGCGGCAAAGCAGGATTCCGCGTGCTTAGCCTGAATACGGAGACATGGAAACTGGAACCCGCTGTCGTCAGCAAGGCGTGGTGTACAGGGGTGAAACCTGTGTACCGCATGACCACGCAGTTAGGACGCCGCATTCGGGCGACGGGCAATCACAAATTCCTGACGATGGATGGCTGGAAGCGACTGGATGAACTGACGCTTGAAGATCAGATTGCGCTGCCCCGTGTTTTACCCAGCCCTGAAACCCAGACGATGAGCGATGCTGAACTAGCGCTGCTCGGTCATCTGATTGGCGACGGGTGTACTTTGCCCACGCACGCCATTCAGTACACCACGCGCGAGGACGACCTGGCTGAAATTGTGGCAGCGCTGGCGAAAGAGGTATTTGGCGACACGGTTCGCCCACGCATCTATAAAGAACCCGGACGTGGTTGGTATCAGGTATTCCTGCCGCCGACAGCACATCTTACCCATAGAGTACATAACCCTGTCCGTGTGTGGCTTGAGGAACTCGGTATTTTTGGACTGCGTTCCTACGAGAAATTTGTGCCGGAGAAAGTCTTCCAGCAGCCCAATGAAGCGATTGCACGCTTCTTACGGCACTTATGGGCGACAGATGGTTGTATTGGACTGAAAAAAACGGCCAAGAGCCACTACCCTACAGTTTATTATGCGTCCAGCAGCCCGCGCCTGGCATTTGATGTCCAGAGTTTACTGCTGCGTCTTGGAATCAATGCGCGTCTGGTTCAGGTTTCGCAGAACGGTAAAGGGCGTGATCAGTATCATGTTACTGTCAGTGGAAACTCAGATTTGGAAATTTTCAGCACGATTATTCATGCTGTTGGGCATTATAAGCAGGAGAGTACTCAATTCGTGAGGGAATATTTGCAGGTACATCCGGCAAATACCAATCGTGATGTCATTCCTAATCGCGTGTGGCGTATGTATGCCGTACCCGCCATGCAGAAAAACGGTGTGACAACGCGACAACTGCACGTTGGGCTGGGGAATGCCTACTGTGGCACAGGGATTTACAAACAAAATGTAGGGCGAGAACGAGCCGCCCGACTCGCAGAGGTTGTCGGTTGTGAGAAAATCGGTGCCTTGGCCCAAAGCGATGTTTACTGGGACAAAATCACCTCAATTGAGCTAGATGGTGAAACCGAAGTCTATGACCTCACTGTTCCCGGTAATCACAACTTTGTCGCGTCCAATATCATTACTCATAACTCGCTGGAGCAGGATACAGACCTCGTGATGTTCCTGTATCGCGATATTGTGTATAACGAAGCCACCGAATTTCCTAACCAGGCTGATATTATTATCGCCAAGCATCGAAACGGCCCAACGGGTACAATATCCTTATATTTTGAAAAATCCATCACTAAATTCATGGATGCCGCTGTACGCAATATTGATTTGAGTGAACTATGACCTTTAAAGGGTTTTCTCCCGGCAAGACACGCCAGACGCAGCTCCCGGCGCAATTTTTCAGCGAACTGCTGCCGCAGATTGATGACCTGGCCGAACTGAAAATCACCTTATTCTGCTTCTGGGCGCTGCATCAGAAGGAAGGGAAGTATCGTTTTCTGCGCCGCCACGATTTCGCCGCCGACACGGCACTGATGCAGGGGCTGGCGCTGATGAACGGCGCGAGTGCTGACGATACGCTGGACAAGGCGCTGCTGCGTGCGATTCAGCGCGGGACGCTGCTGTGCGGGCAGGCACACGGCGCGGCGCTGTACTTCATGAACACGGCGCAGGGACGCGAGGCGCTGCGGCAGTTGGACGCGGGCACATGGACGCCGGATGATGCCGGACGCAGCCTGGAACTGATGCCGGAGCGTCCGAATGTGTACGCGCTGTACGAGGCGAACATTGGCCTGATTACGCCGATGATTGCCGATGCGCTGAAGGACGCCGAACGGGAGTATCCGGCGCAGTGGATTGCCGATGCCATTCAGGAGGCGGTGAAGTCCAACAAACGCAGTTGGCGCTACATCGAATCGGTGTTGAAGGGTTGACAGACGGAGGGCAAGGGCAGTGAGAAAAATGGGCGATCTGCTCGACGGAATGAATCCCGAAAAGTCAGAAAGGTAAGATTGACGACTTCCTCCGTTGAACCTAATCCAAACGACATTCGTTGCAAACTTTGCGGCGGAGAGCCGCTTTGCGGGGAGTTTAGGGGTAATTCGCTACAATGTACCCGTTGATCATCCTTATTTTGGTAAACTGTTTCGCTGTCCTAATCACCATGTTGAACTAGATATTGAGCGTAAAGAGAAACTCTTAAGGTTTAGTAATCTTACAGCTTACACTGATAAAACGTTTGAGACCTTTAGGTTGTCCGTTACGCATTTGTGCCAATTGAACATGACTCTTTAAGAAGTGCCATGAGACTGCTGCTGCCTATGTGCTCAACATCTTGAAGGATGGCTACTTATTACTGGAGGATACGGATGTGCTTAAAGACACATCTTGCTGCGGCTGTAGCTAATAGACGTTTAGAACGTGGCGATCATGTTATTTTTATAACGTCTGCTGATTTGCTAGATCATCTGCGCGCAGCATTCTCGCCAAATGCCGAAGAAACATACGATGAATTATTTGATCGTCTGCGTAATGTCCCTTATTAATATTGGACGATTTGGGTGCGGAAAATCAGAGTCCTTGGGCGCAAGAAAAACTATTTCAACTGTTTAACCATCGTTATACTTATCGGTTGCCTACTGTAATCACCACAAATGTTAACTTAGATAACTTTGAAGGGCGCATCCGTAGTCGTTTACTAGACGGAACTTCAGTACATCAAATCAAAATTGAAGCACCTGACTACCGTATTACTGCACAGAATTCTCATGATAGATTGCTTTCTAGTTTATCTATGTACGAACACATGACTTTTGCCAATTTTGATACATCGAAAAATGCCAAGCCAATTGAACAAAACAATTTGGAAGAGGTCAAGCGACTTGCTCAAGAATATGCGCGCAAACCTGAAGGTTATTGGTTTGCAATCGTGAGCGAATACGCTGCCTGTGGAAAGACCCATCTTGCGGCTGCCATTGGAAATTATGTGCAGAAGCAGAAGAAACCAGTGATTTTTATCACTGTACCAGACCTACTAGATTATCTCCGCGAAACATTTGCTCCGAACTCACGACTTGGTTTTGATCAACGTTTTTACGAAATTCGTAATGCTCCTATCTTGATTCTAGACGATTTGAGTATGGAGAGCGCAACTTCATGGGCGCGCGAAAAGCTATTTCAAATACTTGACTATCGGTATGTAGCAAAACTTTCCACTGTGCTTACAGCCTCTAAAAACATCGCTAAAGAGAACCGTATTGCAACCAGGCTCTTTGATAAGCGCATCTGTATGATGCGAGAAATCACCGTTGTCGATTATCCCAGCCGTATGAATCGCCGTTAACAATGTCGCTTCTCTCCGTCACACCATTTTTGCGCAAACACCGCCATGCCGCCGAAGACTTGCTGTTCCGGCATTACCGCGTGCATACCCATCTGGATTGGCAGAGCGCCGAAAGCTGGCTGGACACGCTGAGTTCCCCTGTGTGGCTGGCGTGGCAGGGGCAGCGGCTGGTCGGGCTGATGGCTGTCTCAGAGGCTGTGGAAGGTAACTGCTGGATGCGGCTGGTGGCGCTGCATGACGACCTGATCGCCCCGCATGAGGTGCTTCAGGAAATGTGGCAGCCGCTGTCGCGTGAACTGACGCGTCTAGGCGTGCGGCGCGTGGCGCTGCTGCTGGTGCGCGACTGGCTCAAGCCGTTTCTGGAGCCGCTGGGCTTTGAATACGACGAGCATATTGTCACCTTGTTTCACGGAGGCCATGTGCCTGCCGCGCCTATCCCCTCATCGGAGCTGCATATTCGCTCGGTGACGGCAAGTGACCTCGATGCGCTGGTGACGATTGATCACGCGGCATTCCCGCCCATGTGGCGCATGAGCCGGACTGATCTGCGGGAGGCGCTGCGCATTTCCGCGACATGTACCCTCGCGTTACAGGGCGAAACGCCTGTTGGTTATGAACTCTGTACGCAAGCCCCGGATGCGGCACACCTCGCACGGCTGGCCGTGAATCCCCATTTGCAGGGCAAAGGCATCGGCGCGGTGCTGCTGGCCGATGCACTGGCTCGTTTTGCGCGGCGCGGCGTCTACAGCATGACCGTCAACACCCAGGCCAGCAATATCCGTTCCCAGCGCTTGTACACACGCTATGGCTTTGTGCGCAACGGCTACGATTTGCCCGTGTACGTTGCCAACCTCCCAGTATCTTCCGCACGCAGCGCCGCCGACTAACATAAGTTCACCTTTGACCGTTTTCAGTAGAATGCGCGGCTGAATCATTCGCAGGTGCTACATAACCAATGGTGCTAGTTTACCCCCTCATCCCCAACCCTTCTCCCCCGACTTCGGGAGAGAAGGGAGAAAACACAGCGCCCGCCGGGGCAACCAGATGGCTTTCGACCAACTCTTGAGTTCACTAGCACCAATAGTTACATAGACTCGCCTGAAGATACGTTTAGCGCGGTTCGTGATAAGCGGCGGGCAAGCGTGGGACAATCGTCATTGTCTGCCAACACCATTTGCGCCATACTGACAATTAATAGTTATAGGGGAATATTTATGTACAGACTCATGTTGTGTGCTGTGCTTGTGCTGCTGGCTGCCGGATGCGGAACTGCGCCGACGGCCATCCCGTTTGCCACGCTGACGGCGCAGAATGTACTGGATGCTTTGGCCGCCGCGAACCTGGATGTCATCAATGTGCAGCGGGCGATGCCTGGGTCGGAGCGTGATGCGCCGGCGACGTTCAGTGATCGCTACACCTTTGAAATCGGGTCGATTGCGCCGCAACAGGGGGACAGGTGCTGGTCTTTAACAGTGACGCCGATATGCAGGCCTGGCGCGATTATATCGAACAGCTTCGTAATGACCGCCTGACGCGCCGCGATGTGGTCTACGTCTATGAACATGCCAACGTCATGGTACAGGTGAACTCCACGCTGCCGATTGATGAAGCGAATCTGTTCCGCGATGCGGTGGCAGGCTTGCCTTAATCTTTATTTGGCGAAGCGTTTGGCGCTGCGCAGGCGCGCTTTGGCGGCAACCTCGTCACGATTGCGCGTCGGGGCGTTGGACTCCAGCGCATTGAGCAGGTTGGTCGAGACCGCAGTGATGGCTTCGACGGCGGCGTTGAAGGCTTCTTCGTTGGCTTTCGATGGTTTGTTGAAGCCGCTGATCTTGCGCACAAACTGAAGCGCGGCGGCTTTGATCTCGTCATCCGTCGCGGGCGGCTCGAAGTTGTACAGCGTCTTGATGTTTCTACACATAAGGCTCATCCCCCTCACAGTCGTTTGTGCGGCTCAGCGAACATGAACCCAGTATAATCGCTGTCGCCGCAAAAACAAAGAACACATTTTCTATCATCGGCGTGGATCGGGGAAAGTAGGGACACGCTGCGGCTTTACTCAGGGGTTATGCGCGTTGCAGACGTTCATGGTGCCCGCCGCCAGTGGCTAAAGAGGCTTGTCCAGTAACGGGAAGACTCGCGTGGGCGACGCCACCAGTTCAAAACTGGTGGCTATCTACTGGAAAACCCACTGAAGGGGTTGCCCCTGGTTTACGTTACGGTCAAATAAGCGCTGCAAAGGTCTCTCATTTGACCTCGCGGTGCGTTTTGAACACGCAGCATAGGCCAACGGAAACGAGCATAACGGCTTCACTCGTAAAACTCCGGCACTTTTTTGAGGGTTTGCCACTGCTCCGGGTCATGCCCGAAAATCACCAGCCCGATATGCTCGCGTTCGACGAGATCAAGCAGCTTAAGGGTACTGGCGCGAATCGCTTCGGCGTCGGGGCTGTCGTCGTCCCGCGCGTCACGGGTAAAGCCCTCGCTGAAGGGTACCGCGTCAATGGTCAGGAGAACCGCGCCTGTTTTGGGCAGCCGCAGCAGCACCGATTGGTGGCCGAGACGATGCCCACTGGTTTCAATCAGTTCCAAACCCGGCAGCAGTTCTGTGTCCCCGTCCACCAGCCGAATACGCTCCATTGGCTGATCCCACTGCGGGCGAATGAACGCATAAAGCGGGTTGCTCATTGCATCCAAGTGATGCACGCGCTGAACGATATATTGCGCCCTGGTGAAAGCCGCGTGTCTTCCGGCATGGTCGCCATCATAATGCGTCGAAATGACGGTATCAATATCATCCGGCTGTAAGCCAATGCGCGCCAACTGTTCGATTACGTCCCGCCCGTTCTCGAACTCGGTTTCTCCTTCAGGCAAAATCTCCGGTAGACCGCTGTCAATCAGGATATTCCTGCCGTCGCCCGTTTGCAGCAGATAGCACACAATCGGAATCTGGTATTCCGGCATGATCCCCACCTGCATCAGATATAAACGCTGCGGCGCGTTCTGGCTCATGATCTGCTCCTTGGAATTGAACCCCATCGCCTATGCGCTTCAGCGCAAGAGAGATTGTTTCGCGTAGGGTCAGTTCGTGCGTGTTGATAGGAGTATCGTAGCACAGCAGGAGGAGGGAAGTCTTGAATAATAACGCAATTGGCGCTTGTTCAGAGCAGGCGCAAATGTCATGTTTCTGCTAGGACGTGTCCCTACAATACACGCGTTTTGAACATGAACGACGCCATTTATGTGGAGAGATGCACGCCATCCTGTATTGCTGCCTGGAGGATGTGGGTGTCTATATTTTTCAGCGCTTTGAACTTAACACAATATCCGGTCACACTGGCCTTACCAAGTTTTTCCGCGTAGGTCTGGGCTAAGTACTGCTTATCTTCAATACCCAGGATATAGACCGAGATTCCGGCGGTGTTTGCGCTCAAACCAATTTGATAGAACTCGCGGCTTGTTCCATCGGCATATTGCGTGGTTCGTAGTCCATAGCCGATGTTAGGATTAGAAACGATTTTACCTGCACTGTCTTTACCATCGAGGAACCATAATTTACACGCGGGCATGACTTCCAGAATAAGGCGGTGCAGCGCTTGCATATCACTGCGTTTGGGTTCAGGCTGGCTGGTAATATACGCTTCGATTTGTTCCTGTACGTTGATCATTTGCTGTTGGTTATCCATTTTGCGGCACCTTTCACTATGCGGGATGCAAGGCAATGATGGGAGTTGAGGGGATTTCAGCGGGTGTACGGCCAATAAAATGTTTTAGCGAACGGGTGAGGTGCGGCTGGTCGCTGTAGCCCGCTTCGTAGACCGTATCGAAGATGGACATGCCTCGTTGGAGCAGGGCTGCTGCGTAGCGTGCGCGTTCGATTTGGCGGATGGTTCTCTGGGATAAGCCTGTGGCACGCAGCACACGATATTGAACCGCGCGTAACGACAGCGATTGTGAGTGTCCCTGCTGGACGGCGTTGATGATCGGCTCCTGCAGGAGGATGCCCGCGCGCACCAGCCGATTGACAAAGGTATCGGCATTTTCAAAGTTGGGAAATTGCCATGCGGAATGACACAACGAGAAAGCGCGTCCTGAGGTATCCGGCAGAACGATATACCCGTCCATGAAAGCGCCGGGCAGGATAGCAGGCACAAAGGTTCCCAGCTTAAAGGCGATGCCAAACCACTCCGCTTCGTCTGGAAACTCCTTACACGTTGCGCCTGTTTCCGGGCCGTGCAGGCTGATGGTGATTCGCCCTCGACATTTGGCGATGACCATTGACCAGAACGTCGTAGAAATCGACGTAAACGAGCCAGCCTGTTCGCTGCGTGTCCTCCAAATCCGTTCGACAACGGGGGAATCTGAGGGTCTTTCTTCAAAATGCGGGAACATGCACCTTTCCTTCATGAGGCAGCGGCTGCAAAGTTATATTTCTCCATTATAGAATTTTTGTGCTACATGTCAATTGCTGGAGGTTACAGGGAGTGGTGATTATCATGGTCATTGGGCGTTCAATTGAACGCCCCTACAGAAAACCATCTCCACGATGTTCACCACTGCTGGGTTACAGCGTAAAGGGTCAAGCGGTTCGCGCTTGTTCAGAATGTGTGCAAATAAAATAGGACAGTCCCTACCACTCACTTGTTTTAAACATGAGCCAAAGGAAACAAAAACTTCGGCTTGTGACCGAAGTTTCGTCGCGGATTAGTCCTTAAATTCGGCGGCGCGCCAGGGTAATTCCTGCAAGACCCATGAATTGCCGTCGGGGTCGCTAAAGCCAACATGTTTGATGCCCTGATCGAATTCCTGAATCTCGCTGACCGCCACGCCGCGACTCAGCAGTGTTTCGCGGGCTTTGCGGGCATCGCGCACGACCAGATGCAGCCCTTTGACCGATCCGGGCGGCACGCTGGCGTATTCATCGATGCCAGATGACAGCAGCATCGAACAGGCTGAACCCGGCGGCGTAAGCTGGACGATGCGTATCTTGCCATCCGGCAGGACATCGTGATCCAGATGAAAGCCAATCTTATCCACGTAAAATGCTTTAGCGCGATCTACGTCCGAAACGGGGATGGGTACCAGTTCAAGTTTCATTTCCACAGCAGCGGCTCCTTGTGTCATAGCTCAGAGGTGTTTTATAACGGGCAGGATTTGGATAAAACAGGGGCAAGACATGTCTTGCCCGTACAGCGCGACGATGATTTACTTCAGCACGCGGAAGGACAGATGGGTGACGCCGGGGGCAGGCAGCGCGCGCGTGCATTCCAGTTCGACGGGTTCAATGCCAAGCTGTTCAAACAGGCGCACACCGCTGCCCAGCAGCACAGGCACCAGATCAACGCCGATTTCGTCCAGCAGCCCCAGCTTGAGGCACTGCTGCGTCAGGTTGGCACCGCCGATGCCGATGCCCTTGTCTCCGGCGATTTCGCGCGCCTTGCGGATGGCGCTTTCCACGCCGTCGGTGACGAAGATGAAGGGGGAGTCTTTTTTGTTGGCCCATTCCTGCGGGATACTGTGCGTCACGACGATCACAGGCACATCCAGCGGGTGTTTGCCGCCCCACGCGCCCGCGACATCAAACATGCGCCGCCCGGAGACAATCGCGCCCATGCCGTGTCCCTGCTGCTGCACATGCTCGGCGCTTTCCTCCGAGACTTTGAGTTCAAAATCCGTGTCGCCGGATGAGCGCTGGACATCCACTGTGCCCGCGAACATCCACGCGAAAAGTCGGCTGACATCGTCGTTGGGGCCAGCGATAAAGCCATCCAGCGACATTGAAAAACCCGCGCCAATCGTTCCCATGCTGCTTACTCCTGTTGTGTGCTTACACGATGTTTTCCAGAACATCTGTATCGTAGCTGAGATCGGGTACAGCGTCTTGTACAGAATGGCAAGGTCGGCTCATGCGGATGATTTGCGCGGGAGTGTAGCCGATAAACTGCTTGAGCGAGCGCGTCAGATGCGGCTGGTCGAAGTAACCCGCTTCGTACACCGTGTCGAGAATCGAGACACCCTGACGCAGCAGCGCCGCCGCTTGTTGGGCGCGCTGCACCTGACGAATGTGGCTCTGCGTCAAACCGGTGGCGTGCAGAAATCGGTGGCGCACCGTGCGCGCGGGGGTTTGCGCCAGTTCTTCGTGCAAGGCGGCACTGACCACCGGGTCGCTGACCAGCACGTCTTCGCGCGCCAGCCTGTTTACGAAAGTATCGGCGTTTTCGTGATTGGGGAACTGCCACGCGGAGCCTTTAAGCCAGAAGGATTTGCCCGCCGCCTGGGGCAGCATGGTTTCGCTGGCCAGCAGTTTGCGCGTGGGCAGATGCGGCATAAACGTGCCGAGCTTGAAGCGTATCCAGATGACTTCCGCGCCCGCTTTCCAGTGTACGACTCCGGCGCTGGCCCAGGGGCCGACGACGATGGAGTGTACCCCGCCGCTGTGTTTCACCAGCACCAGATGCCAGTGAACCTCGGCAGGGCGAATGGTCGAGCCGTCGCTGGCCGTCCAGCCGTGTGTGATGGTTTCAACGTAGGGCGAATCGGACAGCCGTTCTTCAAACACAATGCTCATGCTGGGGTCTCCCGCGTTCTGGCCTGATGTGTCCTGATTATACTACACATAGACACATTTGTTCTAGTCAGGCAGCACGGGGCATGGCAGTGCCACACCCCGGCAGGGATTTCCCCAGCTTGCATTTGCAGTTGCTTTAAGGTAGAAACAGGTTTACGTTGGATTGGATCACGCTAATCTGGGACTTCGGAGACGGACGGCGTCGCCGGAGTCTCAGCTTAGGATTGCAGCGTTTGCAGAATTTCCTCAAGGCGGTCATAGGATTCGTTGGCGCCTTCCTGCATCCCCGATTCGATCATGCCGTCGCGGTCAGCCACCGACGAGAACGCGCCCGTGATGCTGAGCTTGGTCTTGCCATCGGGCAGCGCTTCCAGCGTCATGATTTCCAGAATGACGTGTCCGGGCATTCCCTCGAACTCGAACGTGTCAATAATCTGCTCCGGCGCGTTGATCGAGTGATAGACGCCGTGAAAACCGAATTCGCTGCCGTCTGCGCCCTGCTGCACGTAGCGCCAGATGCCGCCCGCGCGCACATCCATCTTGTCCACGACAGTTGTGTAGCGCCGGGGTCCCCACCACTGCGGCACGTACTTGGGATCGGTCATCACCTGGAATACCAGTTCGCGCGGTGCATTGAACACGCGCGTCATGATATATTCCTGCTGTCCCTGCTCAGCGATCAGGTTAGCGTTTGCCATCTTCATTCTCCTTGTCCTGCAATTCGGTCAAAAGGCTATCGAGACGTTCAAAGTTCTCCGCCCACAGGTGGCGGTATGACGACAGCCACGCATCAATCTCCGCCAGCGGCTCCAGACGCAGTTCGTACCAGCGCCGCTGTGCATCCTGACGCACGCTCACCAGCCCCACCTCACGCAGCACGCGCAGATGTTTGGAGATGCCGGGCTGGCTCATACCCAGGGTATCAACCAGCTCATTGACCATGCGCGGACGTTCTCGCAGCATGTCCAGTATCTGTCGGCGTGTCGGATCGGCTAAGGCTTCGTAAGTTGTCATCATAGAACAAATATACCACATCAGTTATATAACTGTCAAGTTATATAAGCAGATTCAACGCAAATTGCCCTGAAGCGAGTCAGGGAATTTTGTGTTGGCCTCATGCAAGTTAGGGGACTATTTGCCTGTGCTCAGGGATTCGATGACTTTGGCGATGCGGCGCGTGCGGGTTTCCGGCGTTTTGGCATCTTCCACCTGCCGCACGTACTCTTTGCGTGCCGAATAGCTTGCCGCGTCGAAGGACTCACGCAGGCCGGGCGTTTCGGCCAGCGCCGCCGCCAAATCTGCCGGAACCTCAACCAGGCGCGGCCCGCTGTCCAGTTCCAGCGTCACTTCAACTTCATCGCCACCTTTGAGGCCAGCGGCTTCGCGGTGCGCCTTGCTCAGCGAAATCATGAACTTGCCATCCATCACCGCGACGGTACTGCGGTAGGTATATCCGGCGACAGTCACGACAACTGACGGCTTCTTCGAGGTGCCTAGCTGCGCGATCACGTCCGGGGGGACTTCCAGCCCCGTGTTATTGCCAGCGGCTTTCACGCTTGTTTTGTAGCTTACCTTCATCAACTCGTATCCTTTTCCTGTAAACGCTAAACCTTCATCATACCGTTACTTATTATACAGGGAGTGTGCTGGCCGCCTGCGCGATGAGCGTTTTCAGGAGTTCGTAATCCACGTCCTGCCCCTTGCGGATTTTGATGGTCTTGCGCTCCGGGTCGCCGGGTTCAAACACTCCGTCGGGGACTTCGAGTGCTTTGGCGTTGAATATCGTAAAGCTCACCCAATCCTTCGCCGTGCCCAGCACGCACAGATATTTGCCGTTTTTGAGGTAATGCGGCTTGCCGTACTGAAGGCGTTCGCTGGCGTCCGGTTCCGCCTGATAGACCGTTTCGTGCAGGCGCTGGGCGATGTCGATCTGCCAATCCTGCTTGATGCTCTGAAGGTACTCGCTGACAGGTGAACTCATGGGATACTCCTGAACTTTACAATAGGGCGATAACGTTTTAAACGCCTGCGTCCATCACAGGCGTTTGCCAAATGTCGTTAACGGAAGCGAACTAGCTGGCGGGCTGATAGGTCAGCATCACGATGCCTGTGCTGAAGCTGCGCGAATCGGCCAGCTTGAGGTACAGGGGAACGTCGCTTTCCTTGAACAGACGCTTGCCGACACCCAGCACTACCGGGCAGATCATCAGTTGCAGTTCGTCAATCAGTCCTAGCTGCAACAGCGAGTACACCAGTTCGGTGCTTCCGGTCATGGAGATGTTTTTACCGGGCTGCTGCTTCAGGCGGTTAATCTCGTCCGCCAGATTGCCCTTGAGCAGCGTTGAGTTCTTCCATTCCACGCTGCTGAGCGTCGTGGACACCACAACCTTGGGGGTGTTGTTCATGCGATAGCCGAAAGGGTTTTCATCCGGCACCGAGGGCCAGAACGCCGCGAAGCCCTGATAGGTTTTGCGTCCCAGCAGCAGCGCGTCGCAGTTGTCGATCTGATTCAGAATCAGCGTGCCAATTTCCTCGTTGGTGAAGCGCTCCGACCAACCGCGCTTGCCGGGAAGGGTGGTATCACCGCTGCCGGGAGCCTCAACCACACCATCCAGCGTCATAAACAGTCCTGCGGTCACTTTTCTCATGGGGCCTCCTACTGCTGTATACCGTATATTTGTATGATAGCGGAGGTACAGCGCGGCGTCTTGAACAAAAACGACATGCGCCGGAAGCTGATTCAAAGCGGTATGGGCGAAGGGGCCTGGCGCCGCCAACCCTTGCTTAGAACGGCTCGGTTTTAAACAGAAACGACAGCGGCGTTCTGTCGCTGGACATCATCTGCGCGGGCGTTAACCCGGTCATCTGCCGGAGTGCTCTGGTCATGTGCGGCTGGTCGGCGTAGCCTGCCTGATGCACGACATCCAATATACCGACGCCCTGTTTGAGCAGCGTTGTGGCGTAACGTGCGCGTTCGATCTGGCACACCGCGCCGCGCGTCAGCCCGGTGGCGTCAAGGAAGCGGCGCTGGACGGTGCGCAGCGAGACTTCGGGAACCTGCCCACGCAGCACGGCACTGACAACAGGGTCATGCACCAGCAGCCCATCCTGAAACAGCCAATCGACAAACGTCTCGATGTTCTCGTAATCGGGGAAGTGCCACGCGCTGCCCTGAAGCCAGAAGGATTTGCTGGAGGCTTCCGGCAGGTTGACATCACGCCGATCCATCACCATGCGGGCGGGCAGATGTGGGATAAAGGTGCCGGGCCTGAACTGGATGCCCACAAACTCAGCGTCGGCAGGGCCGAAGGCAGGCGTAGCACGCGTTTCTGGCCCGCGCACGGTCAGCATGGTTTTGCCGCGAAAGCGCGTGACTACCATGCCGTAGTGGGTGTCGGCTATCGAGGTAAACGCGCCGCCGCTGGCACTGTGGCTGCGCCAGACGCGCTCCACAAACCGCGAGCTGGAGGGCCTTGCCTCACAGGTTAAATCCATGCTTATGCCTCGTCCTGATGTTTCCACAGTCCGGCGTACTTCTTACGATACTTGAGGTCATCTTCGCTCTCAATCAGCGCTAGGGCTAATGACCTGATCTTTTCATCTTTGACGACATCATAGACGCTGCGCAGGCTTTGCGCGATGTCATAGCGAATCAGCGTGCAGTTTTTCTCGGCAGCGCATTCCTGGAAGCGTGTTTGCAGGCCATTCATATAGGTTTGCTGCTGTTCCTTGTCCACGATGCCTACTTGCCACAGCGCTTGCATACAGTGGCGCGCCGTGACAAAACGCTCATCTTTGGTCACCGCCAGCAGCGCCGCGAAATCGCGCAGCATACGCTTTTGTGGGTCGCTTTTGGCGAGGCTGCACAGCAGTTGGGCGGCAATCGCGCGCACATGGTTGTCCTTGTGCGCAAGGTTTTTCACCAGGTCGTCCCACACCTCATAGGCCCAGTCAACGGGTTGTTCGGTGATATCCAGCAGCGCGAAGAACGCCACGTTTTGCAGTTCTTTATCGGCGGAATACAGGTTGTTCAGGTAAGTGCGGGTTGTGTCGTCCACAAGCTTCCTTTGTCAGTCAGGTATGGGCTGGCTGGCGCGTGCGATCTGGGTGGGCGTGCTGCCGTAAAAGCGGCGCATGGCACGCGTCAGATGCGGCTGGTCGGCATAACCCGCTTCGTCCACCGTGTCGAGGATTGAGACGCCGCGTTCCAGCAGGGCGGCGGCTTTCTGCGCGCGTTCGATCTGCTGAATGGCGTTGTGCGTCAGCCCGGTGCTGTGCAGGAAACGACGGCGCACGGTGCGGAATGACTTGTCCAGCGGGCGTGATTGCAGCGCCGCGCTGACCAGCGGGTCGTGCAGCAGCAGCCCTTCGCGCGCCATGCGTTCGACAAACGTTTCGACATTGTTGAAATCGGGGAAGTGCCACGCCGAGCCGTTCATCCAGAATGTTTTGCTGGAGGCATCCGGCAGCAGCGTGTCGCCATTCAGCAGGTTTATGGCAGGCAGCGTGGGCATGAACACGCCCAGCTTGAACTTGATGACCAGGAACTCGCGGCCTTCGCGCTGATTCTTGGTCACGGACTGCGTCGTCGCGCCTTCCGCCGTGACGCGCACCCTGCTGTCATGTTTCATAAACAGCAGATTCCAGCGCACATCGGCGGGGCAGACGGCGACATTATCACGCTCAACGTGACCGCGCCACACAATTTCAATATAAGGGGAGTCTGAAGGGCGACCTTCAAAAAAAGCGCTCATGCGTGCATCCCACAGCAGTTAAACACCCAACCCGATTCCCTCTATTTAAGCACAGGTGTTCGATTTTGGCAATCGCTGGTCAGGAAATGGAAGGAATACGCGCTTTCAGGATGGCAGGAGGTAGATTGGCTGTCATGCCTGCGGAATGGGACTATTCTGCCGTTGGGCCTCACTTCGGCGGAGCAAACGACAGCCCTTTAGCCGCCAGCGCTTCGCGAAGCTGCTTCAGCGCGTTCGGGCCGATGCCGTGCAGCTTGTTGAGGTCGTCTTCGCTCACCTGCGCAAGCTGTTCTAGCCGCGAATAGCCAGCGCCTGCCAGCGCGCGCTGTGCCGGGGCAGCCAGCTTCGGCAGATCACTGGTCGAGTTGTTGGGTATATCCTTCATGGCAGCAGTTCCTTTTGTCAAGCAGCTAACTTATGTATTGAACAGCAGCGATGTCGGGTCAGCGTAGTTGGTGGTCACAATCTGGGCAGGCGTTTTGCCTGTGTATAGGCGCAGCGCTCTGGTCATGTGCGGCTGGTCGAAATAGCCCACCTCGTACACTGTGTCGAGGATAGACCGTCCCTGCTGTAAGAGGATCAACGCCTGGCGTGCGCGCTCGATCTGGCGGATGGTGCTGTGGGTTAATCCGGTAGCCCGTATAAAACGCCGCCGCGCCGAACGCAGCGACAGCCACAGAGGGCGCTCTTGCAGCACCGTGTCCACCACGTCGTCATGCAGCAGCAGTTCACGACGCACCAGCCGGTTGACAAAAACGTCAGCGTTGTCGAAGGTAGGCAGTTCCCACGCGGAACCGTTCAGCCAGAAGGATTTGCTGCCCGCCTGCGGCAGACTGTAGTCGTTGTGGTCTATCAGGTCAACAGCCGGAAAGTGCGGCATATACGTGCCCAGCTTAAACACGATGCCAAAGAACTCCGCGTCGGCAGGACAGTCCGCGACGGAGGCTTTGGTTTCCGGCCCGCGCACCGTGACGGTGGTTTTGCCCCGGTATTTCATCACGACGATTTCACAGTTGCTGGCAGCCAGCGAGATGAATGAACCGGGGCGTTCGCTGTGCGTGCGCCAGATTTTTTCAATCAGGGGTGAGTCTGAAGGACGTTCGTCAAAATTAAAAAGCATGGCTCCGCATGGGTTGTGAACAGCCGATAGCGCCACCTAAGGATAGCACATTTATTCTAAGACAACAATGATGGAGGGGGCTGTTGAAACAAAAAAGAGGCAGCGCAGACCTGCTGCGATACCTCTTTGGTGATGTCGTGATCTGGCGAATTAGCCGCCGGTGTATTCCACGTTGACGCCCGGCCCCATCGTCGAGGTGACGACGATGCGGCGCACGTAAATCCCCTTGACGCCAGCGGGCTTGACACGGGTAACGGCTTCGAGAATGGCCTGTGCATTTTCCGTCAGCTTTTCGGCGTCAAAGCTGGCCTTGCCGACGGGGATATGCAGGTTGCCGGTCTTGTCGTTGCGGAATTCCACGCGACCCGCCTTGAGTTCGTTGACGGCGCGCCCCATGTCTTCGGGCTGAACAACGGTGCCAGCCTTGGGATTGGGCATCAGACCGCGCGGGCCGAGGATACGCGCCACGCGACCCACCTTCTTCATCATGGTGGGGGTGGCCAGTGCTGCATCGAACTCCATCCAGTTTTCCTTCTGGATACGATCCAGCAGTTCGTCACCGCCGACGATGTCTGCGCCAGCGGATTCGGCGGCGCGGGCTTCTTCACCTTCGGCGAAGACCAGAACGCGCACGGTCTTGCCCAGACCATGCGGCAGCAGTACGGTGCTGCGTACCTGCTGATCGCTGTGGCGCGGGTCAATGCCGAGGCGGAAGTGCATCTCGACGGTTTCGTCAAATTTGGCGGTGGCCAGTTTCTTGGTCAGGCTCACGGCTTCGGGCAGGGGCAGATGCTTTTCGGCATCGACCTGCTTGACAATCCCGCTAAAACGCTTGCTGTGTTTTTTCATGAGTTTGCTCCTGTGGTCATTGGGCGTGTGTGCGCCCTCCCACGATTGATAAAATTACACACGGTAGGGGCACAGGATTACGCCCCTACAGGATTACCAGTGTCAAGCTGAATGCTTAGTCGACGATTTCGACGCCCATCTGACGTGCGGTGCCGGCAATCAGACGTTCGGCGGCTTCTGGCGACAGTGAGTTCAGATCGGCCTTCTTGATTTCGACAATGTCGCGCACCTGCTTGCGGGTCAGCTTGCCGACCTTCTGCGCCTTGGGGTTGGCCGCGCCCTTGTCGATGCCTGCCGCCTTCTTGATGAGGAATGCGGTGGGCGGGCTTTTCAGTTCAAACTTGAACGAGCCATCGGTGAAGATGGTGATCTGTGCCGGGACGATTTCGCCGATGCGGTTGCTGGTGCGGGCATTGTATTCCTTGCAGAAGGCCATCAGGTTGATACCATGCTGGGCCAGCGCGGGACCAATCGGCGGCGCGGGATTGGCTTTGCCCGCGTTAATTTGAAGGGTGACGATTGCTTTGACTTTCTTTGCCATGAGTTCCTCTTTATAGCTTTCAGCGATTAGCGGTCAGCTTTCAGCCCTATCGACGCTAACCGCATGTGTGAACTTGCCAAAGTCGCTATCTAAACACTAGGGAACGCATTTTGGCTGATTGCTGTTAGCTGAAAGCTGATAGCTCTTAAATTTTTTCCACTTCCAAAAAGTCCAGTTCAACGGGTGTATCACGCCCAAAGAAATTGACCATGACGCGCACTTTTTGTTTATCCTGGTCAATGGCGGAGACGGTACCAATGAAATCATTGAATGGCCCATCAATGATACGCACTTTTTGACCAATTTTGAAGGTTAACTTCACCACAGGCTTTTCATCAGACATGCGGCGCAGGATTTGGGAGACTTCTTCAGGGCGCAGCGGTGTTGGTTCGTTGCCCATGCCGACGAAACCCGTGACTCCCGGTGTGTTACGCACGACGTACCACGAGTCTTCATCCATCTTCATTTCGACGAGGATGTAGCCGGGGAAAACGCGGCGTTCGACGGTGCGGCGCTTGCCGTCCTTGACTTCGATTTCTTCCTGCGTGGGTACGATAACGTCGAAGATTTTGTCCCTCATGCCCATCGTTTCAATACGCTGCTCGATGGCATGACGAACTTTGTTTTCGTAGCCGGAATAGCAGTGTACGACGTACCACAGCTTTTCATTGCTGCGAGCGTGCAGTTTGGGGGCTTCGTCGTCGTCAAAGGCGTTAGAAGCGGGCTTCTTTTCTTCCTTTGGCGCAGGGGAGTCGTCAAGGTAGATGGGTTCAGGATCGTAATCCTGATCCAGCGGGAGCTTCTGTTCGTCTTTCTTTTTCATAGGGAACTCCGGTTAATAGCTGCTGCTGCTCCGGCTGTTGTAGTACAGGAAGCCCAGAACGACTGCCACCGCGACCACAAACACAGCGACCAGGATAATCGGCTGGGCGATACCAGCGCGAATCAATTCAGTGAACAGCAGGCTGATCGCGCCCAACACGAGTGATGCGGCAATGGTGACGGCCAGCACGACCAGCGTTAAACGACGAACTTCTTCACGGGTGGGCCAGGTGACTTTGCGCAGTTCCTCAGCCGTATCTTCAAAGTAGCCGCGCAGCCCGCCTACGGTGCGAGTGACTGCGTTGCCCTCTTCCTCTTCTTCAACACGGTTGCGGCGTCCGGGGGTAGGACGACCCTTCTTGGCGGTGATGCCTTTGCCGCTGGATTCGTCGGCATCTTCGGCATCTTCATCGTCTTCGATGTCGTCTTCGACTTCTGCGGCGACCTGATTCTTGACTTGTTCTTCCACTTCCGCCGTACGCCGACGGCGGCGGCTGGATTTAGTGTCTGTAGTATTTTCGGCAGACATGCCTGATTTCTCCTTCGGCTTACAGGGGGCTATTATACAAGACACCGCCGCAAAGGACGGTGTCTTCTGGTATTACAGGGGAACAAGGAATCGAACCCTGGTCTTCTGTTTTGGAGACAGACGAGTTACCACTACACCATTCCCCTAAACTTACTGAACTGTCTGGCAGCCTTTAAAGGGTCTACCACTGCCACGATTTTGTAAATCATGTTGTACACAGTTTCACTTCATTGTACATGAGGCAAAACGTGGCGTCAACGCGAGGGCAGAATTACTTTGTTTCCTTGTAGATCACGTGTTTACGCACAATCGGGTCGTATTTCATAAGTTCAATACGATTGGGATCATTGCGCTTGTTCTTAAACGTGATGTACATGTGGCCGCTCTCGCTGCTGCGGAGCTTAATCCATGTGCGATTGCCTTTTTTCGCCATCCCTAATTTCCTTCAGTCATGCTTAGTAGTGATAAAGCCCAAGACGGGATTTGAACCCGTGACCTCACCCTTACCAAGGGTGTGCTCTGCCAACTGAGCTACTTGGGCATCAAGATAAGCCGGGGCTTATCTTTAAGTGGGCCGAGCAGGACTCGAACCTGCGAAGGCGTCTGCCAGCGAATTTACAGTCCGCTCCCTTTGCCGCTCGGGACATCGACCCATGTTGTTAACGTGTGATTTTCACCACAAAGCCACCGAACGGAATTGAACCGTTAACCCCAATATTACAAGTATTGTGCTCTGCCAATTGAGCTACGGTGGCACTTACTCCGTGCTTGATCATCACCATGTCTTTCCCTCAGCGTATCGCTGTCTACGCTGCTGCTGTCGCTTACCGTTTTTGTTGCGGCGCTTATGGGTTCCTGTGAGGGCATGGCAATTAGGACAAAGTAGCTGGAGATTATTCTCCGCATTGTTATCACTATTGCCATCAATGTGATGCAGGTCTAGTGGAATAGGATAACCTCTCCACTCTGCAAGACCACATCCCTCGCAAATATGTCCTCGTTGCTCGAGTAGAAGTTTCTTTCGCGTCTTGTCAGACTTCAGTTTGGCTGTGTCATAGACTTTCTGAAACACTCGTTTTTCGATACACTCGGCACAATATTTGTTTTGCGGCAGCTTGGGTTTCCCACAACTACAGAATGAAACAGGTTTGATCGTTTTACCATGTCGATTCAAGCCACGATTATTGTATGAAGCGGCGCATGATTGGCTGCAAAACTTATTTACCCGTTTTTCACACGGAATTTTCTCTCCGCAGAACAGACAAAACTTGGGATTACTTTCATACTCAGCGATTGCGCGCTGTGCCTTTGCATCCAAGTGCTGCCGAATACGGTCTTTCGTTTTTTCGTAGCCTTTTTTGCCAGCCTCAGACCTGTCCATAAGACATAACCTGTGTTGTGGTGACTTTTTAAGGTGCGACTTCCCGCGCATTATAGCACGGGCATTATCGGCGCTTCAAGGTTATTTTTCCCTTGACGCGAGGGGCATTCTAGCGGATGCAGGTGCCCTTGTCAATCCTTAGCGCGGCAGATTAGCGTCGTCATCGGCGGGCGGCCCGTACATCGACAGCATATCATCACGCGTCACGGCGCGGTATTGTCCGGTGCTGGTGGCGCGGCGGGCCTTGTTCATCGCGCGCGGGCGCAGAATGGCCATCCACACAAACACGCCGAGAATGGTCATCAATGCGACCATCGCCAGCGTGCCCAGCGTGGACACGACGAGGCGCTGTGCCAGCGTGCGGCCATCGGGGTTATTCAGTCCGAGCGCGTCAGTCAGCGATGTGGATGAGGCGCTGGTGGGGCTGGCCGCAGCGGCACGCAGCACGCCGCCATATTCCAGCACGATGGGCAGTTCGCCGGGGGCGATGGTTGCCGCGCGGGTGTTGGGGGTGGTGGCCGTGTAGTCGGCGCTGATGATGGTCAGCATGTAATCGCCAGCCGCCAGATTGGGGAAGCAGATGACGCCGGCGGCTGCCGTCTGCGATTCTTCCAGCGTGGCGCTGGCGACGACCACACCCTGCGCATTGTTAAGCTCGGCGACGATGCCGCGTGTGAGCAGCGGTTCATTGGAGTCGCGCGTGCCGTTGCTGTTGCGGTCTTCAAAAGCGCGCACGCAGAACTGTCCGCCGTCCTGCGCCTGTACCAGCGACGAGGCGAGCAGCAGCAGTGCTGCGATGAGGAGTACTCGTTTAAGCATAACCCGTCCTTACATAACGGTGGGTAGGGGCACAGCGCGCCGTGTCCCTACAAATCCGAAGCAATTCTTAAGTTGATTAACGCCGCCGCAGCAGCCCGAACAGCGTGATGCCAAAGCCGATGACCATCACCACGCCTGCCAGCCCGAACACGATCAACCCGCTGTTGTCGATCAACAGGTTGAGCGGCGAGTTAGTGTCTTCCTCGGCCAGCGGCGCATTGCCGTCGTTTTCGACAGGTGCCAGGTTCTGCGCATTGGCAGTCGGCACGGCGGCCACGACGATGCCTTCAGCCGCGCCAAAGGCCACAAACAGCGTTTCGCCAGCCGCCAGCCGCACTTGCAGTTGACTGGGCGTGGTAAAACCGTAGCCGCCGGGGGCTTCGGCAGACACAACATAATCGCCAGCCGCCAGCGTGTCGAAGCACACGGCATCGCTGCTGTCCGTCGCGCTGTCATCCAGCGTCTGCCCGCCCATACTGAGTGCCACGCTGCCGCCGTCCAGCAGGTCTTCGCCGTCTTCTTGCAGACGGTTCTGGTTCGCGTCCTCAAACAGTACAGCGCATAGTTCCGACGTGGTTTGCGATGGGTCTACGCCAGTCTGCGCGGCCTCACGCACTGGCGCGGGCGCTGCCGGGGTGGGCGTCGGTGGAACAGGCGTTGCCGAAGCGGCAGCAGGTTCGCCGCCCGTATCTTCTGCCGCTGCGCCGCCGTTGTCCGCGCCACCCGCTGAGTTGTTGCTGCTGGCGTTTGAGCCTTCTGCGGGCTGAACGATAATCTGCTGGCCGACGGAGATGATACGCGGGTTGCTGATGTTATTCTGCTGCTGAAGCTGCTCAACCGTCACGCCGTAGGCAAAAGCGATGCCTGCCAGCGTGTCGCCGGGCTGTACTGTGTGGACGATAGAGCCGTCGGCCTGCGGTGCCTGCGGCTGCACCGTCCCTGCGACAGCGGGGGGACTGGTCGGCACGACGGGCACGCCGCTGACGGGGTCGCCGCCGGGCGTAACCGCGACTGCGCCGCCGCCGCCGCCCAGATAGACGAAGAGCATCATCCCAGTAGACACCGTTGGGGTCGCTGGGTTGAGACTGTGTCGCGAACAAAAACAGGGTGATGACATCGCCTGTAGCGGTGGCATCGACGGTAGTCTGAAAGAAGTTGCTGTTGGGGCCATTGACCCAATTGCCCCAGACGATGTCTGAGTCATAGGGGTTGGTGCCGCCGTTCGGGTCAATCCCGGCGCGCGCGGTCCCTGTCGAGTTCTCGCTGTAAACCCACGCGCCGCCCTGCACATTTTGACCTGTGCCGACAGTCACGCGCTGGTAAAGGGCGACGGTGAACGTTGCCTGTCCACGACTGAGATTGATGGCGCGGTTGCCACTGCGGCGCGGCCAGCCAATCTGGGGGAAGCCGTTAGGATAGATGTTCATCCAATCGGCGTTGTGGGGCGATAAGCTGAACCAACCTTCCCAATCCACAGGAACATTAAAGCGTGTGTTTTCATCTGCGGGATCAATCGCTACGTTTTTGTAGTTTTCCCCTTCAAAGCCGGGGTCACGTAGGAGGTTGGTTTGGGCATGGGCGCTGCTGCTCCAGCTTAAGGTGAACAGCACACCGATCACAATCAACAGCCTGATTCGCTGCATGTGTTTTTAACTCCAGATCGTACTCTCGCACACTGTTCAATAGACGTTGGCGAACGCTCAGCAGGTTCCATAACAGTATGCCTTTTGCGCGCGAGATTATACGGTATGGGATAAAGCCGAGTCAATTGTGAGGGGTGACAGCAGTACGCGCGCGCCAGCAATCACGCTTGACAGAGGCTGTCATTTGGTCTAATATGTCGCTTAACGACCTGTCGTAATACGACATATCAAAGGCGAACCACAATCGACAATCCCATGCATGAATTCCTGCCGCTGACCGAGGCGACTTTCTTTATTCTGCTGAGTCTGGCGCAGGAAGCGAAACACGGCTATGCCATCATGAAGGATGTGGAGGCTCTCAGCATGGAACGGGTGCAGTTCAGCACGGGCACGCTTTATGGCGCGCTCAAACGGCTGTTGGAACAGGGCTGGATTATGCGCAAAGCCGATGACAGCCCCACCAACCAGCGCGACCAGAAGACCTATGAACTGACGGACATCGGGCGGCGCATCCTCTCCGCCGAGACACAGCGCCTGCAAAGTGTGCTGAATGCCGCGCGGCTGCGTTTGCGCCAGGACAACACATGAAACGTCTGCTGTGGTTTTACGATCTGCTGCTGCGCCTGTATCCGCCGCGTTTTCGGGAGGAATTCGGCGGCGAGATGCGGGCGACTTTTGTTCAACTCATGCAGGAGCAGTCCGGCGCGGCGCGTGTCTTGCGCCTGCTGCTGGAACTGCGTGATTTTCCGCTGAGCGTGCTGCGTGAACACTTCGCCGAACGCCGAAGTAAGGAGCGACTTCTTATGCTGCAAACCAATACCAACCCCTTCGCCTATCGCGTCTATGCCACTGCAATCAGCGTCTTACTGCTGCTGACGGTGCTGTGCAGTATTGTGCCGTTTTATGCTTTCGGCCTTGATCGTCAGCCTGTCAATCAAATCATCGGCGGGCACTTTGACCCCAAAGGGCTGGCGTTTTATCAATCTCCGCTGGGTGTAGTCATGTATCCGTTGGGGATTATCCTGTACATCGCCACGCCCCTCTTTTTGACTGCTTTTGTGCCGCTGCTGCTGTTCAGCATGGCACGCAGTTGGCGCGCGCTGACCTGGCGCTGGCAGGCTTATGGCGCGCTGCTGCTGGTCGCGGCTGGCAGCCTGATGGTGTTCATGTTCGTCGGAAGCGGACGCCTGATTCTGACGTGGTTTATGGATTGAACTGCGACTGCCTTTATCGGCATTGGTCAGTGAGCGTATGCATAACTTGTGCAGAATCTACAATGCCTTTCCTTACAGCCACGTTATAATAAAAAATATAGGCGCACAAGTATGGGGGGACTGGGATATGCCCATCAGTGATTTTACATTCCGGGGTCAAATCTTTTTCGCGAGGGAGAGCGGCGTCATCTCTGCCGAGGATGCGCGGCGCTGGGCTGAAAAACTGGCCGAATGCGCGCGCTGGAGTCACACACCGATTGTAGCACTGGTCGATGCGCTGGATGTAACGCGCATTGAATTCCCTGCTGTTGAGATTTTGAGCAAAGCCAGCTTTACCGAAAATGTGATGGCTGTCGTAGTGGCTTCCAGCGGCAGCGCTGAACTCACGTCCAAGAACATTGGTTTGCTGGGCAAACGCAACCAGACCTTAATCTTCGCGACGCTGGAAGAGGCCCGCAGCCGCGCCGAAAGCCTGCTGCGCGCGCAAGCTAAGCGCTAACGCCATCCTGGTGAGCATTTTGGGAGAGACATTCGCAAGAATGCCTCTTTAACCTGTCTGCTTTACGGTCTCCATGCCGGGCCATAATCCTCTGCTGGATTATGGCTGACGTTCACCTGCCCGCTGCCATCAGCATTCATCACATAGATTTCGGCGTTGCCATCACGGTAGGCAACAAAGGCGATACGCGTGCCATCCGGCGACCAGGCGGGCGCGATATCGTTGGTCGGATTGTCGGTCAACTGTACGGGATTGCTGCCGTCAGCGTTCATCACCCAGATGTCCCAATTATCTTCCGTTCCCGCCGTTTCCTCATAATCGCAGGCCGCAGGCGCAACACAGCGCGTATAGGCGATGCGCGTGCCATCCGGCGACCATGCAGGCTGTCCGAAATGGCCGCTTTGGGTGCTGAGGTTCAGCGGGTCGCTGCCGTCGCTATTCATTACCCAGATTTGCATGAGGCCGCCGCGATCACTGCTGAAGGCGATGCGGTCTCCCAGCGGCGACCAGTCAGGCTCACGTTCCCACGAGTCCGGCGCATTGCTGATGTTGTGCGGCTGCGAGCCGTTG
>JAXLWC010000057.1:0-36978 GCA_046328675.1 Anaerolineae bacterium | reverse complement strand
ATTCGCTGTCCGGCGCGCCAAGATACGCGCGATTCTCGACGCAGCGATGCAGCGTCAAACCGATGGTGTACTGGTAAAAACGCAGCGCGTTCTTGAGATTGGAGACGGTGAGGGCCACCGCCCCAATACGGGTGTTAGGGTTCAGCCGATCAGACATAGGTTGAAATCACAGTTTCGCGTCATCAGTTCCCAGTAAAAGTATTTTGCTGCCAGTACGCCGGCAGGCTGCGAGTGATCGGTGTTATCCCAAAGGGCGAACCACAGCGTTCGCCCCATCTCATGACGATTAGCGCACTTCCAGCGCCATGCGCAGACGCCGCGCCAGTTCCTTCATCATCAGAATCGGAATGTCCACATCCTCGCGCAGCACGTCAAGGAAGTCCAGACGCGTGATGGCCAGGCACGTCGTGGGTTCCACCGCCACCACGGAAGCTGTGCGTGGTTCTTCGTCCAGCAGCGAAAGCTCACCGAAAAACTGGTTAGCTCCCATCACTTCCAGCATCACCGTGCTGCCATCAACGCGTTCTTTCAGCACTTCGACGCGGCCACTTTCGACGATAAACAGGCCGATGCCGATTTTGCCCTGCGCGACGATGACATCCCCTTCGTTGTATTTCAGCTCGCTGAAGCGCGAGGCGATGCTGCGAATCTGGCGCGAGTCTAAGCCGTGAAACAGCGGAATAGTGCTGAGCGCGCGTACAATGGTTTCGGATTCTTTGGGCATGGGAACTCCTTTTACAGGCCAGCAAGAAAACAGGTCTCTTAGACGAATGGTGTGACAATGGGTTTGAGCAGAAGGCTTAACGCCTGCTGTTCGCACACTTTGTATAGACTCTACCCAAAAACGCAATCTAGCGCTATTTCACGGTGGCTTTTTTCACAGGAATTTTCGAGGGCGTGCAGAGGCCGCCCCTCATCCCTCCCCCTTCTCTCCGCTTTTCAGGAGAGAAGGGCCGCGAATGCGCTGGTGAACGGCAATCGGTTGGGGATGAGAGGGCATCAGCCTGATGGTTTATTTCGCGAGGATTTTCACCAGTTCCAGCATTTCGGGGTTCAGCGCTTTTTTGGACACGACGACGATTTCCAGCGGCGTGGGCGTGATCTTGTTTTCGTTCAGCCCCATCAGCACGCCGGATTCCCCACGCGCCAGAGCCGCAACCGCTGCCGCGCCCAGCCGTGTCGCCAGCACGCGGTCAAACGCGCTGGGCACGCCGCCGCGCTGCACATGTCCCAGCGTCGTCGCGCGCACGTCAAAGCCCAGTTCGGTTTCTTTGCCTTTGAAAAATTTCATCAGCACATCGACATCGGAGTCCGCGCCTTCAGCCACCACTACCAGCCCATGCTGTTTGCCGCGTTCATAGGCTTTGTGCAGCCCATCGACCACGTCTTCCGGCGTGCAGGGGACTTCGGGGATGATAATCATCTCCGCGCCGCCTGCCAGCCCGGCCATCATCGCCAGATAACCACAGTCGCGGCCCATGACTTCCACCAGGAAGGCGCGCTTGTGTGAGGACGCCGTGACGCGCAGGCGATCAATCGCTTCCAGCGCGATGTTGAGCGCGGTATCGACGCCGATGGTAACTTCGGAGCCGTACAGGTCATTGTCAATCGTCGAGGCGACGCCCACGACGGGCACGCCCAGTTTATGCAGCGCATGAGCGCCTGTTTGCGAGCCGTTGCCGCCGATCACGATCACCGCGTCGATGCCCTGTTGGTTGAGGTGTCGCAGCGCTGTTTGCTGCCCTTCGGCGTTTTTGAATTCCGGCGCGCGGGCACTGCCGAGCATCGTGCCGCCCTGTCCCAGAATCCCGCCAACATCACGTACACCCAGCGGGCGAATGGCCCCACTGAGCAAACCGGCGTAGCCGTGCTGCACACCGTACATTTCAAAGTCTTTGTCCCAGCCCGCGCGCACCACTGCGCGAATGGCGGCATTCATGCCGGGGGCATCCCCCCCACTGGTAAGTACTGCTATGCGTTTCATAGACTTCTCCCTATGCTGTCTCGTGGAGTACATGTTTATTTTAGCGCTACTTGAGGCCCTGACGAATGTGACATATTGCGCCGATGACGGTGCTGCTCGTCATTGAGTGCTGAGCAAGCGGTTATGCGGCTGGATTCTGGCGCATAGCTGTAGTTTTGCGCCTCAGGCTAAAGATTGAGGCGCACGGCAAAACGCTCATCACCTTGAGGGGGCGGGGTCAGCACTGCAACGCCTAGCGCGCGCATCCGGCCTATGAACTAGCCCGCGCCTTTAGCTGCGGGCGGATAGCTTTCGGACTAGCCCGCGCCTTTAGCTGCGGGCGCATAACTGCAGGCGCATAACTCCCATCGAAAAACATCTGGCGTAACACCTGGCTGATGGACGTGTTTGCGCGGGGCATGGCAGGCGCGCCATGCCCCGATGTTGCGTTGTGTTAGCGGTCAAACCATTTGCGGAAGCGCAGGTCTGCCCACGTTTTGCCTTCGACGTAGCGTTCGGGATGCAGCACTTTCGGGCGTGGGTCTTCGGCTTCGTCAAGCTGAAGCACCATCCACTTGGGATACGGCGTGCCGGGGTTGGACGCCGCGTCCAGTTCCTGCAAGTCCTGCTCAGTCAGCTTGAGGTCGGCAGCCTTGAGGTTATCCAGAAGCTGCTCGTTGGTGCGCGCCGCGACGATGACGCTGCTCACCGGGCGCTGCATCACCACCCAACCGATAGCCACCGTGACCGGGCTGACGTTGTGCCGTGCGGCGACGGCCTTCAGCGCGTCAATCACGTTGTAGCCGAAGTTGTCATCGAACGGCACGAAGCGGTTAGCGTCACCGAAGCGTGTGCCCGCTGGCGGGGGATTCTGGCGGTCATACTTGCCGCTGAGGAAGCCGCCTGCCAGCGCGCTCCACACCAGAATGCCCATGTTCGTGTATTCGCTGAATGAGAACCAGTCGTGTTCCAGGTCGCGCCCGACGAGGCTGTAGTACAACTGCGCGGTGACATACGGCTCCAGCCCAAGCTGCTTCTGGATGCCCAGCGCGGTAGCCGCCTGCCATGCGGTGTAATTGCTCAGGCCGATGTAGCGCACCTTGCCCTGCCGCACCAGATCGTCCAGCGTGCGCAGTGTTTCTTCCAGCGGCGTGTTGCTGTCCCAGCCGTGAATCTGGTACAGGTCAATGTAATCGGTTTGCAGACGCTTGAGGCTGCTTTCGACGCCGCGCAGGATGTTGACCCGCTGCGCGCCGCTGCGGTTGAAATTATCGCTCATCGGCAGGCGGCATTTGGTGGCAATCACCAGTTCTTCGCGCAGCCCTTTGATGGCGCTGCCGACCTGCGTTTCGCTTTCGCCCCGGCTGTAGACATCGGCGGTATCAATAAAATTGACGCCGTGATCCAGCGCGAATTTAACCATGCTGTTGGTTTCGGCCTGCCCCAGCCGCCCCACGTTCATCGCCTGCCCGAACTGCATCGTGCCGAGCGAAAGCGCGCTGACGATTAATCCTGTGTTGCCTAAACGACGATAAAGCATAAATTCTCCTTAAAGCTGATCTTTTGAACATGCCCATAAGACTACCGCTGTCGTGGGGACAGGGCAAACGCGATGGCTTGCAATGGCGCTGTCTGAACACCGATTCGCCGCGCTGAAAACAAACTAGCCCGCACCTTGAACTGTGGGCGCTTTAACCTGCTGCCTAGCCCGCGCCTTTAGCTGCGGGTGCTTAAACGTGATCTGCGCGCGTTGGACAAACTCCTGTTTGCGTTGATGCTTATTTCGTTCTGCGCTATACTTTTTGGGGGTAAACAAAGATGAACCCCGACACGGAAGGAACCCGTTCGGGGTGTGAACAACCTGCTGCGGAGGTTGTGTTATGGTTAATTTTATCGTGTCCTCTGACATTTCCAAGTGCTCTACGGCGCTTGTTTCCCAAAACACATAACACAACTGTATGGCGTGAAATCCGCTGTCTTGCGATACTTGTGAGGAGTGATCGGTTTTCAGTGTTCAGTAAAAAGCAGCAGCGTTTACGGACAATCTAAATTCTGCTGAGGCGAATGAATCGCGCTGTGAGGCGCGTTGTATTGAGGATAAAGACATGAAGGTGATTTCGCTGATCAACGAAAAAGGGGGTGTCGGCAAAACCACACTGGCCACCCACATCGCGGCAGGACTGGCGATACGCGGCTATCGCGTGGTGCTGGTGGACGCTGACCCTCAGGGACATGCAACGGTTTCGCTGGGGCTGCGCAAGGAACCCGGCTTATATGATCTGTTAGTGCGTGATGCGCCCTTTAAGGACGTGCTGCGTCAGGTGCCCGGCGAGGTGTTCGGCATAGCGGGAGAAGCGCCCAAAGGGGAACTGTATCTCATTCCCTCGAATGCCGAGACGCGCAACATCGCCAATACCATCAGTGACCCGTTCGCAGCGGATGATCGCCTGCGTGAACTGGAAGACCTGATCGACGTGGTGGTGTTCGATACCTCGCCCACGCCCTCGCTGCTGCACGGCGCGATTTATCTGGCGACGGATGGCATCGTCTACCCGACGAAACTGGAAGCCCTGAGCTTCGATGGCCTGGTGGAAAGCCTCGCGCGCCGCCGTGATTTCGAGACGCGCCGCCAGCACGGTGGCAAGGACAACATCCGCATTCTGGGGATTGTGCCCACGATGTTCCGCGCCTCGACGGTGGTGCATCAGGAAAACTTCGGCAAATTGAAAGCCGCTTATGGCGATCTGGTCTGGTCGCCGATTGCCATGCGTACCATCTGGGTAGAAGCCTCGACGGTGGGGATGCTGGTCTATCCCTTCGCGCCCGACAGTGACGCCGCCACCGAATGCTGGTCGATGGTGAACCGAGTGATACAAGGGATGGAGATATGAGCAATAAGAATCGCCGCGACGTGCTGGCGAAGAACGATCCGTTCAGGATTACGGATGAAGTCGCCGCCCCCACGCTGCGCGACACGGACTCGCAGCTTTTCAGCGGCAAGGAAAAATTCGCCGAAGTCGATTCGCGCCGTCAGGTTGCGACGCCGCACTCGATCTACGAGATTTTCCCCGACGTGACGCAGCCGCGCCGCGCCATGCCTTCTGCGGTGCGCGCCGAATGGGACGGACAGGTCGAGTCGTTGGGGGCTTTGCTGCGCCTGTGGGAACAGGCGATCAACGACGAACGCGCCGCACAGGGCAATCCGCTGAAGTTCGACGTGCTCGAACTGCTGAACTTTGAAAACCCGCATGACAGCGAAGGACATGGGGCAGCCAGCTATCTGGAAAGCGCCTTTCTGGAAATCGTGCAGCTTGCCGCCAGCATCCGCCGCGACGGGCTGACCAACCCCATCACCATCATGCGCACCAGCACGCCCAACATCTTCCGCCTGGAAACGGGCGAACGCCGCTGGCTGGCCTATCACCTGCTGGCGACTTATTTCCCGCATGAGGACAAATGGCGCACCATCCCCGCGCGCAAGGTGGAAACCTTCAATGTGTGGCGGCAGGCGTCGGAAAACACGGCGCGGCAGGATTTAAACGCCATCGGCAAGGCGCGCCAGTATGCCGTGCTGATGATGGACTTGCTGACGCGCGAAACGGGCATGGAGTTTCAGGCCTTCGATGCCTTCCCGCATGAGCGCCAGTATTACGCACAGGTACTCGCCACAGACAAGACACCTTACGGCAAGCGTGATGTGCTGCTGAATGCGATGGGTTTAAAAAGTCCGGCGGAATTGAATCGCTGCCGCAAGATGCTGGCGCTGCCGGATCGCGTCTGGACAGCGGCAGACGATTTGAGCACGGCGCAGGCGCTGCTGTTGCAGATTGAAGGGCTGTCCGAAGACCAGGCTTTTCAAATCGTTTCATCGTGGAACGATTCGGAGGCCGCCGAGGCTGTCGCCGCGAAAACCGCCGAGGGGGACGACACCGCCGCGAAAACCACCGCCGAACGCGCCGCCGTTTCGCCCGATGATATTGAGCGCAATTTGGAGCGCGTCCGACTGTCGATTGCTAAGACCTTTGGCAAGCTGCGCCGCAGTGAGAAGATTTCGCCCAAACAGCGGGAGCAGTTTCGCACCGCGTTGACAGAGTATGAACGGATGCATTCGCAGTGGCTTTCCGACATCAAAAACTGGCTCGATTCATGACTCTAAAAAAGTCGTAAATATCCCAACCCCTGACAGCATCAAACACAGACCCGACTCCCCCACTGACTCCGATGTCCCTGTCCTGCGAAAATTTTGAGCGTGGATTTGGGATAAATCGCCGCGAAAGGCGGTGGGGGAGGGGAGTTGGGATAAGAAATTATCCCAAACGGGCAGCGTTTGCGAGTGGGGAGTTTCCCGGATATTTTTCGTGTAGGGACGTTCAATTGAACGTCCATGTAACCTTGAATCTCACCACTTCCCAGCCTTTCACAGCATCCAAAAGCGCCGCGTTTCATGGTAAAATTCCCCTGCAAAATCGGTGTGAGTCGCGGGTTTTTCCCGCCTTTTTTCAGACCCTTTTTTGCCGCAAAACAGCCCATTTACAGCACCCGCTGTCAGGGGATTGCATGAACAACCACGACGATATGCTGTGGGTCGCGCTGTCTGTTCATGGCCTGTCCCATTCTGTGGATGGGTGATCGCGCACGTTTCGCCCGCTGCCACTAGACGAGGAGGAACCATGCCCCATGCTGCCTCTCCCGAAGAATTTCGCCGCGAAAGCGCACGCCAGCACCTTGAAGACATCGCCTTTTTGCAGCGCTATCAGATCGCCTTCCGCGCTGATGGCACGCTGATCTGCATCGACGAGAACGGCTACGAACCCGACGAGGAAACCGGGCGCCTCCTGGCCCAGGCCCTGAACCGCCGCTTTGCCCCGCACTGGTATGTGTACATCGGCAGGCGGCGCAGCGGCGATGCTTACAAAATCGGCATCTCGCAAAACCCGCAGGGCCGCGCGCATAAGCTGGGTATCAACCTGACGCATGTCATCGAATGTGGCAGCCGCAAGCACGCCCGCGACGTGGAGCGTTACCTGCACGCGCTGTTCACCGACACGCAGCGCGACCTCAAGCGCGAATGGTTCACGCTGGAACGCGAGGACGTGGAGCAGATCAAGGAGTTCGACATCTCGGCGGAGGTCTTCGACCTGTGCTGGGAAGCCTATATGACGCTCTACGCCTTTGACGAAGCGGGGATTGACGACGACCTGCGCAAGGAAAACGCGCGCGAATTCCGCCGCCTGATGCGCGAACGCCTGAAAAGCGAAGCCGGGAAATGAATCTCAGTCCCCCGCTGGAGAATCGACCTGCCGCAGCTCATCCGTTGGGCGCACATAAGCGCTGTAATGTTCTTGCAGGCGGTAATCCCGGATCATGGCGCGGGCTTCGTCCAGCGTGCGCGCAACGCGGTAGATGCCGTTGGGCGCGCCGTAACGCTCATGCAGCACTTTCAGCAGCGTGCCCGTCCCCATGTCGCGCAGCACAAACACCACCAGTTCCAGCGGCAGCACGCGATGCATCTCGCCCGTCTGCCGCACCTGCTCCGAGGTGGCCGTCGGGTCGAAGAACGGCCCGCCGCGCATGTCCACAAGCAGCGACACAGGCTGGCGCGCGGAACGCAGCATCGGCGCGATCACCTGCTGTTCGTGTCGGTGCAGTTCTTCCCACGTCCAGTACAGCAGATGGGAGACACGGATGATGCTGTGAGATTCGTCGTCCCACTGCGATTGAATGCGATGTTCAGGGTTGATCAAGGACGGCATACGCCTGCCTCCTTCCAGTTAGGGATCGCCACTTTTGCTGAGTCTCTATCCGTAAACCACCTATGAGCGTTGCAGCCTGCGCTAACACACACGCTTTCGCGGCGGGTTCGAGTCGGTTTCAACCGACTTCCCGCCGCAGCCCGGCAGCCGGATGGCTTTAGCCTCTGGCGCTGTCACCGCATACATTCCAGTTTACGGATAGACGTAAGTCTCATTATCCCTGCCAAACGTTACGGATGTTTGCGCGACAGGTTGAGGTTTCGCAATGCCTCAGCCCTGGATTGTTTCACCGTCCCTGTCTGGTTATGATAGGGGGACAATGTATAGAACACAGGAACCCTGTTATGTCTACACGCTTTGAACGCGAAACCCTGCTGCTGCGCACACTGGCATCCGGCGCGCGGTTGGAAGTGCCCGTATTCCGCTTTACAGGCGATTCTGGCGGCAAAAACGTCTACATTCAGGCCAACATCCACGGCCCCGAAATCGCGGGCATTGGCGCGGCCCACCGCCTGATTGACCGCCTGCTGCAAGAACCCGCCATTCACGGCACGATTACCGTTGTGCCCAGCATCAACCCTGTTGGGCTGGACTCCAAGATTAACGGGATGCAGGTAGGGTATGCCGATTTAAATGAAACGGTGGTAGGCAACTTCAACCGCGTCTACCAACTGCTGACCACAGAAAAAATCTCCATTGATCCTGAAGACGTGCAGAAGGTGGGGCTGGAAGATTTCGTCGCCCAGAATCTGCATTCCAGCGAAGCCGCGATTGTCCGCGAATTCCACGCGGCGCTGAAGCGTGCGCTGGCCGACACGCGCGAGAAACGCGGGCGCGAAGGCCTGCGCTTCGGCCTCAAGCTGGCGCTGATGATTCAGGAACTGGCGCAGGACGCCCACTACGTCATCGACCTGCACACGGCAGGCATCGCCCAGTATCACATGTTTTCCTTTGAGGAAACGCTGTCGTCCGTGCCCTATTTCGGCATTCCGGCGGTGATTCAACTCCCCGACGATTTCGCGGGGGTGTTTGACGAAGCGGTGCTGCTGCCCTGGATTCGGCTGCGCAAAGCCTTCCAGAAAGCCGGGCGTGAGATTGCTTTCAGCGCCTTCGAGCGCGAAGCCTTCACGCTCGAACTGGGCAGTGCCGACGCGCTGGACAGCGAACTGATGGAAGAAGACGCCGAGCGCATCCTCAATTACCTGCGGCACAAAGGCGTGCTCGACGGCGACGGCCAGCCCGTAGACATGGCCTACTACAAGTGCTTGCAGCGCAACTACGCCCGTTATAACGCGCCGACGGGTGGCTTACTGCTGTGGCACAAACATCCGGGCGAACGGGTGCGCAAAGGCGAAACGCTGTGTACGATTCTCTGCGCCTACAATCGCGGCACCGATCTGCCGACGGAAGTGCCTGTCATCGCGGTAGAGGATGGCATCATCAACAACCTCATCGAGTCGCAGGTGGTACACGAGGGCATGGCCGTGTGTTCGATGTTCACACGCGTCGAGGATTTGCGCTTCTAAGAAGCCATTTGAGAAGTTGATGAGGGTCGGTTTTGCCCAATACCTGATGCATCATGACTCGACTCTTCTCCCCTCTCCTCCGCGAAGCGAGTGGGAGAGGGGCGGGGGTGAGGGGCAGCTTTTCGGGGTAGGTTTTTAATGGTGTCGGCTGGATTTGCCGCAGCGCTATGTCTGGTAGGTGAAGATATATTAAATACGCTCATCAACAGACCCCCTGTTGATGAGCGTATTATGATTTTACAAAGCGCTTATGGTAGCAGTTATCACACGTCAATGAACCTATACCTGAGAGGTTTCGTTACGACGTACTTGAAAGTTGCTGGAATTTTCTGCAAGCTGCGGTTCAACAACATGGTAATGAATACGCATTAGTTTTAGGCGGTGTGTGGGGCGATGAGGGGACTCCACTTCCCGCTGGGACTGGCTCAACTGGATCTGTTGTCTATGTGCTTTTTCCAGACGGAACACGTCTTTTACTACAATCTTATGCTTACACACTCGAAACATGTCAAGAAGTAACGGATGATGACGAGTAATTTACTTCAGTTGTAAAAGCGCGCGCTCTATAGCAATCCGTACTCGTATCGAGTCGCAGGTAGTACACGAGGGCATGGCCGTGTGTTCGGTGTTCACGCGCGTCGAGTTTGAGCTTCTAAGAAGCCATTTGAGAAGTTGATGAGGATCGGTTTTGCCCAATACCTGATGCATCATGACTCGACTCTTCTCCCCTCTCCTCCGCGAAGCGAGTGGGAGAGGGGCGGGGGTGAGGGGCGGCTCGGGGTAGGTTTTTAATGGTGTCGGCTGGATTTGCCGCAGCGCCATGTCTTTCGCAACGTCTCCTCACGGCAACCATTCATCTACCCGAACCCGTTTTAAGCCCCTCTCCCGTGCCACACATGTCTGCCTTTCCAAACATCCTGCTCGGAAGAGGGGTTGGGGTGAGGTCAACGCGCCCGCCCGCCTTTTGACTTTGCCTTGGACTAACAGCTATTGACTAACAACTAACGACTTCCTTGGGTATTGCTTTCTCTCTTGGCGCTCTTGGCGACTTGGCGGTTCAATGCTTCGCCTTGGCGGTTCAAATGTATTTTCATCGCCCCGCCTGATCCCATTTATGGTCGCTTGGCGCTTCAAGGCATCTGTTGGGCGAACATCTGCGTTCGCCCTGACAGAAACATCCGTTACCCGGCGTAAGCGGGTTCAGCAAAGCCGCCCACCGCCAGCCGGACGCGGAACAAATCGCCGTCAAGCGAGGGCCGCTGTTTTTCTTCGGGCGTCATGTCGATGCGCGCGCTGGTAATGTACAAATCGCGCAGGTCATCGCCGCCGAACATCAGACTCGACGGGTACTGTGCTGGCAGCGTGATGCTGCGTTCCAGCTTGCCTGCCGGGTCATAGCGTTCGATGCACGACGCTCCCCAGCGCGCGCTCCACACAAAACCCTCGCGATCAACCGTCAGCCCATCCGGCAGGCCGACGCGCTCCGAGCTTTCCACAAAGATGCGGCGGTTGGCAATCGCGCCGCTTTCGGCGTCAAAGTCGTAGGCGTAAATCCGCGCAGGCGTCGAATCGGTGTAGTACATGGTCTTGTCGTCGGGACTCCAGCCGATGCCGTTGGAAATGTCGATGCCCGTTTCCATCTGCTGAATTGTGCGATCAGGGTCAAGCCTGTACAGCGCGTTGTTGAACGGATCGCCCGTTGTGCCAATCCAGAAACGACCCCGCCGATCTACCGCGCCGTCGTTGAACTGCCGATTGGGCTTGTGCGCTTCCACGTTGCCAATCACCGTGAATTCGCGTGTGGCCGCGTCCCACAGCGCCAGTCCGCGCTTGGTCGCCAGCAGAAAACCGCCCGCCGCACGAAAGGCAATCGTCGCCACGCTGACGCCCACATCAATTTTCTCGTGCGTGCCGGAAGCCGGGTCGAAGCGGTAATAGCCGGTGTCCTCGATATCGACCCAGTACAGCGCACGTTCGCCGCTGTGCCACACTGGCCCTTCGCCCAATTCATTCTGTACTGACAGGACATGTTCCACGTCTGCCATGAGCTTGTATCCTTGTGTATTTCGTCACAGCACGCGCAGCAGCGCCGAGCCTTCTTCCGGCAGGTTATCGAAGTGCAGGCCGATTTGCATCAGCACGTCGCCGCGTATCACGCCCATATCTTCGCCTTCAAAGCCCACGACCTTGTAGAAGCGCTCCGGCTGCAAATCGCACAGGGTGATGGTGCGTGCGGCGATAGCCCCCGGCAGGCGGAAGACGAACAGCAGATGTTCGGTAGCATCCGGCAGGCGATACTGGAACGCGGCCCAGCCGTCGCCGCTGCCGTTACGACGCGGCTGCTCGGTCAGGCGGTAGACATCGGCATGTTTGACGAAGCGCCGCACATGTGACTTGTAGACGCTGGTATGATGATCCAGCCGCGCCTCAACCCACGCCGGAAGCTCAATCAGCTTTTGCGAGAAGCCGTACACGTTCAGCATCGACGTGCGCGTGTAGTAGTCAAACTGGTGCGGCTTCAGCTTCGGGTCACGCGGGTTGAAGTTCTGATAGGGCGGCGGATTCTTGCCCACCCAATCGGAGAAACTCCAGTGCAGCGCGGAGTCCGGCGCGAGCATGGTCGAGACGCCCCAGAAAAGCTGTAGATTGTGCGGTGCCCAGTCGGGGTCGCTCAAAAAGGTCATGTCCAGCCGCCGCATGATGCCCAGGTCGATGCGCAGGCCGCCGGACGAACAGTTCTCCAGCACCACATGCGGGAAGTCGGCGCGAATCCGTTCCAGCATCCGGTAGTAGCCCATGTAGTGCTCATACAGCCCGTCACCCGTGCCGTGTCCGTGATCGCTGCGGTTGCAGCCTGCGCCGGGGTCGAGGTTAAAATCAAGCTTAATCCAATCGAGGTCATTCTCGCGGATCAGCCGTGCCAGCGTTTGATACGCCCATTCCTGCGTCTGCGGATTGCCGAAGCACACGTAGCCCAGCCGCGTGCCATCGCGCAGCGCGACCAGTTCCGGGTGATCCTGCGCAAGCTGTGCCTTTTCACCCAGCGCTTCAATCTCGCACCACATGCCGAACTTCATGCCTTTGGCGTGGGCGTTGTCCGACAGCGGGCGCACGCCGTTGGGGAAGCGCGCGGTGTTCACCACGTCCCAATCGCCGCGATAATCGTACCAGAAGCTGCCGGGGTCACTTGGCCCAAACCAGCCCGCGTCCAGCATACAGATTTCCACGCCGCGTTCCAACGCGACATTGGTGTTCTCCATAAAGACGGACTCGTTGATATGGTCGTCTTCGTATGCCCACCAGTGATTCCATTCGACGGGGGCCAGCGCGGACAGGGCGTTGCGTGGGTACCAGTGCTTGCGTCCCACGCGTGCGTACTGCTGCGATACGGCGTTTAAGTCCAGCCCCGCCGCGAGGACGACAGGTGGCGTTTCCATCGAGCTGCCCGGCGTCAGCTCTTTGGCGAATTCCCACTCGTGCAGGCCGCCGCTGAGCCGCCAGCCGCCGTTGGGCAGGGGCGTAAAGCGGAACGTCCAGTTGCCCGACCACGCCACCGAGCCGGAGAGCACCGCGCCGCTGGCATGGGTCAGCGCGAACCAGGGATGCATCCCTTTGGACGAACGCCCCAGCCGCGTTTCCAGGATTTTTTCGCCTTCCAGCGCCGCCTCGACGGGTTCAAACTCGCTGCCCCAATCGGACGTGTAGTACAGCAGTTGGTACTTCTCCGCTGGAAGGTCAAGCGTCACTGAGTCGACTTGCGTGACGCGCACGCTCTCGTTTCCGGTGCAGCGAATCACCTGCCACGACTCGGTCAGCGCCGTGTCCTGATAAACCTTGAGATGGTGATCGACGGTGAAGCCGCTGCCCGCGAAATGCGCAATCAGGTGCTGCACGCCCGCTGTCGCGTAGTCCATCTCCACACCGTTGAGTGTCAGCGTGCGGCTGCTGTAGCGCTCGCCGTTGAGGGTCGCGGCGAACAGTGCGCCTTCAGCTTGTGCCTGCTGCCATGACTGTCCGGCGGCGGCATAGCGTTCCACTGCGAGGCCAGCGTCCTGCTGGTGCAGCACAAAATCCAGCGCAGTCGTAGACAGCGTAAGCAGCGATGAAATGTTGGTGGTCATAAAAGTTAGCTCCAGATGGGGGCGCTTATTTGCCGATGCCCGCCGAGATGCCTTTGACAAGATAATTGGAGAACATCACCAGCACGACGATGGTCGGCAGCGATGACATCAGCAGGCCAGTCATCAGCAGCGGCTGGTTGGTGGTAAAGCGGCCAACAACCATCGACACGGCTGAGGTGATGGTGCGCTTGTTCTCGTCGGGCAGCAGCATCAGCGCCAGGATAAGTTCATTCCACATGCTGAGGAAGTTGAGAATCCCCAGCGTCAGAATCGCGGGACTGCCTACGGGCAGGATGATAAAGCGGTACACCTCCCACAGCGAGGCGCCGTCGATTTTGGCGGCTTCCATCAGTTCATTCGGCAGGCTGCGGAAACTGGCGCTGAGGAAGAAGATGCTGAAGGGCAGGCTGCCGACGGTGTACATCAGGATAACCGATAGCTGGTTGTTGATCATCTGCAAGCGTGAAAACATCAGGTAAATGGGAATGAGCATCACCTGACCGGGAATCAATTGCAGCGAGATCAGGAACATGAAAAACAGCCGCTTGCCGCGAAATTCCAGCTTGGACACGGCAAACCCTGCCAGGCTCCCCAGCATCAGCGACAGCAGCAGCGAAGTCCCGACAATCAGCACCGAGTTGAGCAGGCTGCGCAGAAAGCCATACGTCTCGACCATGACGCGGAAGTTGTCAAAGTTGAACGCCTGCGGCAGGCCAAAGGGGTTAATCAGATACTCGGTGCGGTCTTTCAGCGCGGTCATCGTCATGTACAGCAGCGGCAGCAGGGTAGTCAGCGCGACGAGGCACAGCAGGATAAAAACGGGCACTTTAACCAGCAGGGCATGACGCAGTTTGGCGTTCGATGCCTCGCCGGAGGCTGGCGCTCCAGCCCGCAGGCTCTGGGTCTGTGTTCCCATCGTTAGTCTTCCTCACCAAAACGTGCAACGCGAAGTTGAATCAGGGTCAGGATCAGGGTAATGGCGGCTAACATCAGCGCCAGCGCCGCCGCCTGACCAAAGTCGAAACCGCTGAAGGCTTTCAAATAGATGAAATAATCCAGCGTCGTAGTTTCATAACCGGGGCCGCCGTTGGTCAGCACAAAAATCAGCCCGAACAGCGACAGGAAGGTGTAAATCACATTAATCACCGCCAGAAAAGCGATGACCTTGGCGATCAGCGGCACGGTGATATAACGGATGCGCTGCCACCAGTTAGCGCCATCCAGCCGCGCAGACTCAAAAATCGAAGGGTCGATGTTGGACATCGCCGAAAGCAGAATCAGCATCCCATAGCCGAAACCACTCCACACCAGCACCAGAATGATGACAAACACGGAACTGCTGCCGCGCGCCAGCCAGTCAACCGGTTCTCGGCCCAGGGTTTCCAGAATCAGGTTTACCGGGCCTTCGTAGCGGAACAACTGGCGGAACAGCGTCCCAATCACCACCGTAGAGATGACCGACGGAATAAAGAACACCACGCGGAAGAACCGCCAGCCCCAGACTTCCTCATAAATCAGCGCCGCCGAAAACAGCGCCGCGACGATCACCAGCGGCACCGCCAGCAGAAACAGGAAATTGTTCAGCAGCACGCGGAACAGGGTGGGGTCACGCAGCAGCCGCACGTAATTGTCCAGCCCGATCCAGTCAAACTGGATGCCGTTGACCGTGCGGTTAAAGCTGATAAAAACCGCGTAACCAATGGGGTATAACAGCAGGCCAGCAATCATCAGCACTGAGGGTAAAATCGCGAAATAGGCAAATCTTTGTTCGGCTTTTGCCAGGCTGCTCATACTGCTCATAGGCCAATCTCTTTTCACAAAAAAGGTACGAGTCTATTTGGGATGACAGGCTGCTGGGGCGGATACACTTCCGCCCCAGCACTCAGGACAAGCGTCGTCAGGGCATGGCTTCGTAGGCTTGCTCTATTTGATCTGCCGCATCCTGTGGGCTTAACTGGCCGATGAACACTGCCGCGTTCAGGCGGTAGAACATCGAGTTGATTTCGCCCGGCATGATGTTGTCAAACGGATAAACCGTGTGCCCTTGCAGAATTTGTTCGGCCTGTAGTTGCAGCAGCGGGTTCTGGATGACCGAGGGGTCTGCTTGCAGGTGGTTCGACGGTTCGGTCTGGTTCAGCGATACGTACAGGTCAAGGATTTCGGGGCGCAGCAGGAACTTGATAAACTCCACCGCTTCCGGCTTGTGCTGCGAGTAGTTCATGACACCCAGTGCGATATTCGGGCCGCCTGCCAGCGCGCCGGGGTAAATCGAGCCTTCCAGCGTCGGGATTTGGAACAGCCCCGCGTCTTCGCCAAAGACGTTGTTGATGTCCTTATTGGCCCAGCCGCCCTGAATCCACATGGCTGATTCGCCCTGTGTGAAGCGCAGTTGCCCGTCACCGCTGGGCGTGGAGCCTGCGTCAGAGTTGGTCAGGCCGAATTCGTACAACTGCTGGTAGGCTTCGTAAGCCTGCACCCATTCCGGCGAGTTGATAGGCACTTCGCGGCTGCGCATCTGGAAGAAGGCATCGGGACCCATCAGGCCGCCCACGAGCGTAGCCATGACCCACGCGCCGGTGTAGCCTTCCTGTTCGCCGATAGCGAAGGGCAGCACGCCGTTATCCTTAATCGTCTGGGCCAGCGCGATCAGTTCTTCCCAGGTGGCGGGCGGGGTGAAGTTGTCCATGTCCACGCCGCCTTCGATCATCTTGGCGCGGTTGTAGTAAATCGCGAAGTACGAACCTGCGCCATAGGGCACGCCCAGCAGTTCGCCATCCGTGCGGAAATCGTTACGCACCGATTCCCAGCCGACAAGCTGTGCCATTTCTTCTTCGCTGAAGTAGCTGTCCAGCGGCTCGATAAACGGCGCGAAGCTGATCAGTGAACCGCCTGCGAACTGGTTGAACACATCCGGCCCATTGCCCGCAATGCTGGCGGCACGCAGCAGTTGGTCGAAGGTGCCGAGGTCGGGGGCTTGATGGACGCGATCAATAACGATGTTGGGGAATTCTTCCTGGAACATATCAATCGCACGATAGATGAACTGGTCTTCACGCGGGCCTGTTTCATCGACGGCGAATAGGTTATCCCAAAAGACGACGTGTACGGGTTCTTGTGCCGTAACCGGAGCGATGGCGATCATGAGTATGGCAATGCTGATGATCACCCATAAATTAGAACTTCTACGAAACAACCTAAACATGCAATCCTCCCAATAACGGTGAATTTTTTCTATTGCAACCCCGTGTTCGTGTGGAGATCACACGCCCAGCGAGGGTGTTGCCAGTAAGGGTAAGGTTTCACTTTTGCGCCGCTGGATTTCGTGAACGCGCCGCTTCAGGAACTGGATCGACTGTTCATCCACCTGAAACTCAATCACGACATCGGGCGCACGTTTAATAATTTCCGCGACCTGTTCCGCACAGGTGTAGGTCGCCAGCACATGATCACATTCCTGTCCAAAACGCTGCACCATCTGCGGCTCTTCAATCGTCGTGGATACGATATTGCGCCCCGGATAGTAGCTGTACAGGATGTGGTTAAGCATCTGTGATGTATTTTGCAGCGTGGCCACCACGCCAATCCTGGGCTTGCCCAGCCGCGCGATGCGCAGCATGGTTTCCGGCGTGAGCCGCGTGTCGATGCCGACCGAAGCTTTTCGGCGGCGCTGGGCACCTTTTGCATCACTTCAGAGAGGTGATGAAACGTAGTCACCAGCAGATCGTAGCGCTGCATGGCCGTGTCATTCGTGGCATACAAATCATCCAGCAGGCCGCAGTGAACATCCTGATCCAGCGCATGACTGATGAACTTGCCCATGTCATGGCTGTCGTGTACGTTGCATTCATAGAACGCGATTTTGACCGCGTTGGTATCGTACACTTCGTTCACCGCGCTCATCAACTGCTGCCGCACTTCGTCCACCGATAAGCCGGAGGCCAGCGCCTGCCACACCAGATTGACCGACTGCTGGTAGAAGTAATACTGCAAATCCCCGCGTGACTGTTCTTCCATCCCCGCCAGTTCGCTGACGGTGAAACCTTTACGGCCTCCCGGCAGGCTGGCGATGAAGCCCAGTTCTTCCAACTGCTGATAAGCCGTGTTTACCGTGTTGCGGTTTGAACCCAGCTCATCTGCCAGATCGCGTACTGATGGCAGTCGTTCGCCGGGCGCGTACTGGCGGCTGGTAATCCGCTGAATCACCGCCTGTTGAATTTCTTCCGCCGTGACGAGTTCTTTTGGCATATCAGTTTGTCCTATGGATTGCGACATATGACACAATGGCGTATTATAGAGGCAATCAAATGGACTTGTCAACTTCCTGGCACCCTTTGAATAGCCTTCTGTAGACATTTAATCAAACGTTTACGGAAGCAGCAGCACTCTCAGAAGCCATTTGCAAAGTCGCTGGGGGTCGGCATGGCTCAATACCTGATACGGGATTGCCCAGCTTTTTTCCCCTCTCCTCCGCGAAGCGAGTGGGAGAGGGGCGGGGGAGAGGGGCAGTTCACGCATTTCAAAGGGCTTTTCAGAGAATCTTTTATATTGCGCATAGTCATATAACAAGGATAGGATGGGATGGGGGATGCACGAAAAAAAGTAATCGTTACCGGGGCCTCATCCGGTATTGGCCGGGCGACGGCCCAGCGTTTCGCCGCAGAGGGCTGGGACGTGTGCGTGCTGGCGCGCCGCGCTGATCTGCTCGAAACGCTGCGTGAATCATTTCCGCCGGGTGACCATCTGGTCTGTCCCGGCTCTTATGACAGCGCGGCGGTAATTGACCAGATGCAGCAGATGATCACCTACAGATGGGGCAGGGTGGACGCGCTCATTAACTGTGCTGGGGTATTTATCGGCGAGGATGCGCTTGCCTCATCCCTGGACGCTTGGCGCAAACCCTTCGACCTGATGGTCAATGGGGCAGTGCTGGTAACGCGCGCGGCGGCTTCGCTCATGTCAGACGGCGGGCGCATCGTCCACGTCACATCGATTCATGGCGAACGGGTGGAAATGCGCGGCAGCGCCTACGCGATGGCCAAAGCAGCCATCAATCAGTATAGTCGGGCGCTGGCGCTGGAACTGGCTCCGCGCCGCATCCTCGTCAACGCGATTGCGCCGGGGTTTATCAACACGCCTATGAGCGTTGTGAACGGGGTCAACGAACTGGAATCCGATTGGTTTCGCCAAAATTATATCGAAGGTCACCATCTGCCATTGAAGCGAGCAGGGGAGCCGCAGGAAATCGCGGGCGTTGCGTATTTCCTCGCCGGGCCTGATGCGTCCTACATTACCGGACAAGTGCTTACTGTAGATGGCGGTTTAACCATTACTTTCTGACGGCGGTTTTTTATGAAAATTGAAGCAGTCGATTTTTTTTATCTTTCGATGCCACAGGTTGAAGACATCGGCGACGGCAGCCAGGACGCGCTGCTGGTGCGCGTAGCGGCGGGCGGTTACATCGGCTGGGGCGAATGCGAGGCTTCGCCGCTGGTGACGATTGCCGCGTTTGTCTGTCCCATGTCGCACAGCGCTTGCAAGCCTGTGATTGCATCACTTCTCGGTCAGCCGCTGAACAGCCCGGCAGACATCGCCCACATTCACGCGGCGGTTAGGCAGAACAGCATGGACTTGCTTCAGGCAGACCACGCGCTCTCCGGCATAGACATCGCTCTCTGGGATGCGCTCGGCCAGCGTTACCAGCAGCCCGTCTGGAAACTGCTGGGCTACGAGCAGGCGTATCCCAAAACGCCTTATGCCTCGATGCTCTTTGGCGACACTCCACAGGAGACGCTCGAAAAGTGTGTGGCGATGCGTGCGCGTGGCTTTCGCGTGATCAAGCTGGGCTGGGGGCCGTTCGGCAAACACGGCGTGCAGGCTGACCGCGACCAGCTTGCGGCGGCGCGGGAAGGTCTGGGCCACGAGGTGCGCCTGTGCGTCGATGTCGGCACGGTCTGGGACAGTGACTTGCAAGCGGCGGAAGCGCGGCTGGAAATCCTCAAAGCAGCGAACGTATACTGGCTGGAGGAGCCGTTTCACACCGGAGCCTACGACGCCTATCACGCCCTCGCGCAGCGCAGCGCTCCCATCTACCTCGCAGGGGGTGAGGCCGCGCACAACGAGTACATGGCGCGCCAGATGATTGACTACGCTGCGGTGGGTTACGTCCAGATTGATACCGGGCGCATCGGCGGCATCACCGTCGCCAAACAGGTCGCGGATTACGCCGCTTCGCGTGGTATTCGTTTCATCAACCACACCTTTACCTCGCATCTGGCCTTGAGCGCCTCGATACAGCCCTATGCCGGGCTGCGCGATCATGATCTGTGCGAGTATCCGGTAGAACTCAAGCCGCTGGCCTACGAGCTGACTAGCGAACACCTGCTGCCCGACGCCAACGGCCACATCCAGCTTCCCGACACACCGGGGCTGGGACTCACGCCGGACACGGCAGCCTTGCAGCCCTATCTGGTCGATACTGAAATCATTGTTGGGGGCAAAACCCTGTATAAAACCCCGGCATTCTAGCCAGCGCCGGGAGAAATGGAGCAGTTATGGCACTATTTGCGCAGCGATTTGAAAACCGCGTGGCGATTGTCACCGGCGGGGCCAGCGGCATTGGCGAGGCCATTGTGCGCCGCCTGCGGGCTGAAGGCGCGGCGGTGGTCATGTTTGACCGCGACCACGACAGACTTAACAGCATCAGCCAGTCCTGCGGCGCGGCGGCCCGCGAAGTCGATGTCGCCGATGAGCAGGCGGTGGCCGCAGGCATCAGCGCCGTCGTTGAACAGCATGGACGGCTGGACATTGTCATCAACAGCGCGGGCGTCGTCGGCAAGACCAGCACCAACATTGTCGATTACCCATCAGAGGAATTTGCGCGCGTGCTGGCGATTAACCTCTTTGGCAGCTACTACGTCACCAAATATGCCATCCCGCCGATGCTCAAAAACGGCTATGGGCGTATTCTGCTGCTGGCCTCCATCGCGGGCAAAGAGGGCAACCCCGGCATGATTGGCTATTCGACCTCCAAGGCGGGCGTTATCGGGCTGGTAAAAGCCGTCGGCAAGGAGTACGCCGAGCGCGGCATCACCGTCAACGGCCTCGCGCCTGCCGTGATTCGCACGCCGATGAACGACAACACCTCGCCGGAGCAGTTGCGCTACATGACCGAGCGCATTCCCATGAAGCGCATCGGCACTGCTGACGAAGCCGCCGCCACCGCCTGCTGGATTGTCTCGGAAGAAGCCAGCTTCACGACGGGCGCCATCTTCGATTTGTCCGGCGGCAGAGCAACCTACTAACGCACGACACACAGGAGCCGCCCAGGCAGCGCGATTCCAGCACAAAGGCACAAAATCCGCGCGCTCGCATAATCTCGGCGTACTCGGTGTCTCGGCGGTTCAAACTCTCTTTATTATCGGGTACTCTGGCATGATCTTGGCGTACTTGGCGACATGGCGGTTCACATCTTGTTTTCTGTCGGCGTACTTGGCGACATGGCGGTTCACATCTTGTTTTCTCTCGGCGTACTCGGTGTCTCGGTGGTTCGATTCCCTGTATTTACTCGTTGCTCATTGCTCATTGCTCATTGCTCATTGCTATTTTCACAGGAGTTACGGGTAGGGGCGCGGCGTGCGGCGCCCTTACCAACTACCAATGACCACCACCATTAACCCCCACTGGCACTATCATGGACTGCGCGCCGTCATCCTTGAGAATCGGCTGCTGCGCGTCACAGTGCTGCCAGAAACGGGCGCGCGCATTCACAGCATCGTCCATAAACCAAGCGACACCGAATTCCTCTGGCATCATCCGCGCAATATCCCGCGCGACGTTCCCTTCGGCGCATCCTTCGATGACACCTTCAGCGGCGGCTGGGATGAACTGCTGCCCACTGCCGACGCGTGCAGCTTTCGCGGCGAAGCTATCCCCGATCACGGCGAACTGTGGGCGCTGCCCTGGGCATGGCAAGTGACCACGACAGGGGAGGGCGCGCCCTGCCTCTACACCTCGGCTGCCGCGCCCATCACCCCGGTTCGCCTTGAGCGCTGGCTGACGCTCGACACGCAACAGCCGCAGATGCACCTGCGTTACCGCTTCTGACCAGCCTCGCGCTCTTCTCCGCTCGACTTGCTCTGGGGCATCCATCCGCTGTTTGCCATCAGCCCGCACCATCGTCTCGACCTCCCGCCGGGTCGGATGCTGGTCGCACAGTCCACCGCCGACCAATTTGGCGTCGCGGGGCAGGGGTATGACTGGCCGCATCTGCCGTACCCGGCGGGCGTCACCGATATGCGCCACATGCCTCCCGCTTCGACCGTCGCAGCCGCAGGCCATTACGCCGTCGCGCCCTTCGCCCCTGGTTCGCGCTCACCAATCAGCAGGATGGTGCGGGAATCGCATCGCTTTACCCGCCGCAAATATTCAAGGCGTTATGGATTTGGATGAGCTTCGGCGGCTGGCGCGGGCTGTATCATGCCGCCGTCGAACCCTGACGGCTATCCGGTGCGCCTAGATCAGGCAGTAGAGGCGGGCCGTCAGGTCATCCTGAAAACCCGCTGAGCACATCACTTATGACGTGACAGTTTTGGCCTACAGCGGCGTGACGCACGTCAGCCACATCCAACAAGCCGGAACCCACATCAGCGTGTTTCCCGCGTAAGCCACCACCCGCTCTAATTCCCCTTCCTTTTTGAGGGTGAGTTTTTAACGCTTCACCTCAAACCCAACGCAAAACCGCCGCGCGCTCAACGCCTTCTCACGGCAAACCACCATCCACCCGAACCCGTTTGCAAAGTCCCCTCCCGTGCCACACAGATCTGCCTTTCCAAACATCCCTGCTCGGGCTTACAGCGGTAGGTATTTTATTCTTGCCCTCAAAATCGCCTCGCAAACGTCTTGTGCTTAAGCCTCTTTTAACGTTTACGCTCCCACAGCGGCGAACAAAAGCCCTCTCCCCAAGGCGCCACCTATGCTCGCCACTCGTCAGTCTCCGCGCTTTGGGAGAGGGGGTTTGGGGTGAGGTAAATGCGAGCGTCTCAATACTTGGGCTTTCTTGTATTAATTACCTACCCTTGTAAACTGCTCGGGGTAAGCGCAGTGGCGTGATTTAGTGTGAGGTCGCCACCTACGCTCAACACCTTGATTTCTCTTCCCCACCCACCAAACTGGCGCAAGACCAAACAGCCCCAGGGCCGCACCCTCAACCCCTCTTATAGAACGGTTGTGCCAATCGCTGATTTATCATGGCCCCGGTGTGACAGGTCTCATAAAATCAGCAGCTTAACGCCCTGCACTTCATTTTTGAAGCAAAACTTCGTTAAGGAATGATTGTCTCTATAAAATCACATATGTAAATTGATCCCTTGCACTGGGACAAACCTATGAAAAAGCTTCCACGCTTCTCCAGATCAGCCGAACTTGCCGACGCACGGGTACGCATCGCTGCTTTGAAACGGAACTTGCGCCCCACACTACCGGTCACCACGGGTTTGCCGTCGCCACGACCATTGCTGATTACTGTTGAAACGTGTTTGTGCTGGCCAATGAACAGGGCCGTATCACCCTTACGCGCCAACTTCTGCTATGGAAGTTCTGACCCGTGTAATGGGTTATCCCATTGAGCGAATACCTGAGCTGCCAGGGGATTAACGATCTCGTTCATCCTGATGACCGCGCGCTTGCCGAAAACAACTTTCAGGAACTGCTCGCTCATCCCGGTGATGGACGTACCACTGAACTGCGCCTCCAGCACAAAGACGGGCGCTGGCTGTGGCTCGAAATCACCGCCGTCAATTATCTCAACGACCCGCAGGTCGCCGCCATCCTCTTCAGCAGTCACGACATTACCACCTATAAAGCCAAAGAGCACGCCCTGCAAGCCAACTTTGAACGTTATCGCCTGCTGGCCGATACCATCCCCGATGCCTTGTACGTGGCCGCGATTGGCCCAGATCAACGCCCGACAAGAGTGCTGGAAGTCAACGAACGCGCCTGCCAGATGCTGGGCTACAGCCGTGATGAACTGCTGCAAATGAACGTTTACGACATCAACGCCCTCGGTTCGCGCATCAACCCCGAGGTCACCGAACGCATGGACAAAGGCGAGCATGTCCTCTTTGAGCAGGTACATCGGAAACACGATGGCACGCCCATCCCCGTAGAAGTCCATGTGCGTCGCGGCCTCATTGACGGCCAGCCTGTACTCATTGGCCTCGCCCATGACATCAGCCATCGCAAACTGATCGAATCCGAACTCCGCCGCTTTGAAGCCGCCATTCGCCAGACTGGCGATGCCATAGTCATCACCGATTCCCAGCTTGATCAACCCCCGAACATCCTCTTTGTCAACGACGCATTCACCAAAATCACGGGCTATACCATACAGGACGCTGCCGAACGCAAAATCAACCTGATGCAGCTCTCCATCATAGGCTTCTTCGACCACGAAGAAGTCGCCGTTCTCCATGATGCAATCCGCAGCGGATCCGTCTATCGCGGCATAATTCCCAGCCGTCACAAGAATGGGACCCTCTTAACCCTCCAGTGGAGCATCACCCCTGTCACCGATCAGCAGGGCCTGGTGACCCACCACATCGCCGTCATCCGGGACATCACCGAGCAGGAAAAACAGGTCGCCCAGACCCGCGCCATCAAGAACGACTTGCAGACTCAGCGTGACCAACTCAACGACATCCTCAATACGATGCAGGACGCCCTGATGTCCATCTCCCTGGTAGATCGTCAGCTTATTTGCGCCAGTGCTTCCTTCAAAAGCATTTTTGGTTATCCCCCGGAAGCCTTCATCCAGGATGCCAACTTCTTCCGTCAGGTCGTTCCCCCCGACGACCTTGAGCGTACCATCGTCGCCATGCAGACCGCGCTGCGTGACGGTTTCATCGAATTGGAACATCGCGTGATCTGGCCCGACGGGCAGGTGCGCTGGCTGCTGCGCCGCGCCTGGGTCAATTACGACAAAAACGGGCGTCCCATTCGTGTCAATGACAGCGCCCGCGACATCACCGAACGCAAACAGGCACAGGAAGCCCTTAAGGAGTCCGAAGAAACCCACCGCCTCATCCTCGGCAGCATCTCCGATGCCGTTTTTGTCACCGATGCCTCTGGCACCTTTAGCTTCATCTGCCCCAATGTCCACGTCATCTTTGGCTATTCCAGAGACGAAGTTTCTGAAATGGGCCGCATTGACCGCCTGTTAGGCAGCGTATCCTTCAACGCCGACACGCTGGCCAACGTGGGCGAAATCGCCAACATCGAGCACCAGATACTCGACAAATCCAATCAACCGCATGACCTCCTCGTCACAGTAAAACTCGTCACCTTGCATACGGGCACCGTACTTTACACCTGCCGCGACATCACCGAACGTAAACACGCCGAAGACGCCCTGCGCGCCAGCGAAGAACGTCTGCGCAGCGTCATTAGCTCCGTCAACGCCCACATCTACGTCACCAAAATCACGCGGGACAAAACCTTCATCAACGAATACATGTCACCCAATATCACCACCATCTCCGGTTTCTCCCCGCAAAAATTCCTTGACGATTGGAACTTCTGGCTCACGCTGGTAAATCCCGATGACCTGCGCGCCTGCGAATTACAACTGCAAAAACTGATAGCCGGGCAAAGCAGCATCGTCGAATACCGCCTCAGACTAGAGAATGAGCACGAAATCTGGGTTCAGGACAATGCCAAAGTGGTCTCGCACCCGGATGGAACCATGACGGTTTTTGCCACCGTACAGGACATCACCGAACGTAAACAAGCCGAACTCGCGCTCATCGAAAGCGAACAGAAACTGCGCCTCTTTGTCGAGTACTCGCCAGCAGCCATCGCCATGCTCGACAAGAATATGCGCTACATCTCCGTCAGCCGCCGCTGGTTAACCGACTATCGCCTCAAGGAAGAGGACATCACCGGACGCTCACACTATGAGGTCTTCCCCGAAATCCCGGAACGCTGGAAGGAAATCCACCGCCGCTGCTTGCAGGGCGCTGTGGAAACGAGCGACGCTGACCCCTTCCCCCGTGCCGACGGCACTCTGGACTGGGTACACTGGGAAATCCGCCCCTGGCGTGATGTCAACCACGAAGTCGGTGGAATCCTGCTGTTCTCCGAAGTAATTACCGAACGTATCAACGCCCAGGACGCCCTGCGCGCCAGCGAAGAACGCTACCGTCAGATGTTTGAACTGCATGGGTTGCCCAAACTGATTATTGATCCCCAAAACGGGCGTATCCTCGATGCCAACCCTGCGGCAGCCACCTTCTACGGCTACGACAGAGCCGCCCTCTGTACCCTCAACATCTTTGACATCAACCTCTCCCCACAGCACGAAGTCGAAACCAAAATGGCCAAGGCTGCCGACTCCGAAATGCTGTCCTGTGCCTTCATCCATCGGGGGGCAGGGGGCGATCCCCGCCACGTTGAGGTATTTACAGGTCCCGTTGAAATCGACGGCAGGAAACTGCTCTATTCCATCATCACCGACGTAACGGAAAAAGAGCACGCAAAAGCCGCCCTTCAGGAAGCCCATGACCTGCTCGAACAGCGCGTCATCGAACGCACCACCGAACTCGAAAAGTCCAACAACCGCCTGGAAGCCATCTTCAATCACAGCGGCGATGCCATCGTCCTTCTCGATGTCACCCACGGCATCCAGCAGGCCAATTATGCCTTTGACGCGATTTTTAACCTCTCCGACAAGCAGTACATCGGCGTAGCCCTCACCCACTATTTGCATCCTCAGGACACGGATCGAGTCGCTGCCATCATTCAGCAAGTCGCCCATACCCACCAGGGGCAGCGCATCGAAACCCGCATTCAGCAGCCAGATGCCAGCATCATTGACCTGGAAATTAACATTGCCCCCGTCAACCGTTCACACCACGCCGTCAACAGCCTCGTCTGCATCATCCGCGACGTGACCGAACGCAAACAGGCTGAACGCGCCATCGCCGAAGAACGTAACCTCCTGCGCACCGTGATTGACACCGTGCCCGACTACATCTACGTCAAGGACAATCATCACCGCATTGTTCTTTAACAACGTCGCCCACGCCGGTTCCCTCACGGTTCAATCGACGGTAGACGCCGTAGGCAAAACCGATTTTGAGATATTCCCCGCCCGCCTGGCCGCCAAATTCCACGCCGACGAAGAAAAACTCTTCGAGACCCGCAAAGCTGTAGTAAACGTCGAAGAACGTTCCATCGGCCAGGATGGTCGCGAAATCTGGGCCTTAACCACCAAAGTCCCGCTGCTCAACCTGCAAGGCGAACTGATTGGTCTGGTCGGCATCACCCATGATGTCTCCGACCTCAAAGCCCAGGAACAGGCCCTCCGCCGCAGCGAACTTCAACTTCGCGAATCGCAGAAGATGCTCCAGCTAGTCCTCGACACCATCCCCGTCCGTGTCTTCTGGAAGAACCGCGAGTCCGTCTATCTCGGCTGCAACCGCCTCTTTGCCCACGATGCCGGGCTGGCACGCACTGCGGACATCATCGGCAAAACCGATGATGACATGCCCTGGGGTAAAACTGAAGCCCATGCTTATCGCGCCGATGACCGCCACATCATGGAAAACAACATCGCCAAACTGGATTATGAGGAAATACTGACGACTGTGAATGGTCAGCAAATGTATGTGCAGACCAGCAAACTCCCCTTATCCAGCGCCGATGACAAGGTGATCGGAATCTTAGGCGCCTACTCCGACATCACCGCCCGCAAACAGGCAGAAGCCGCCCTCGCCCAAAAGCTGGAAGACGAACGGCAGATGCAGGAGCACCTCAAAGCCCTCCACGAAATCACCCTGCACCTGACCAGAACCCAATCCCTGGACGAGTTCTACCGCTGCGCTGTGGAACAAGGGCTGGCGCATCTGGGCTTTGAGCGTTTAGGCTTGATGCTCTACGATCATCACACTGAGTCGGCCCTAGGCACATACGGCACTGATGCACGCGGACAGTTATATGATGAGCATCACATCAGGCTGCTGCCGAGTGACCTGACCGGTGTTCTCCAGCGCGTCATGGATCGCTCCGAGCGTTTCGCCTTTGAAGAAAAGACGCCGCTGTTCGCCAACTTCGCGCCGATAGGGGAGGGCAGTCAGGCCGTTGCCTCACTCTGGAACGGCGAGTTATTAGGCTGGCTCTCCATCGACAACGGCCTGCATCATCAGCCCATCACCAAAAATCAACTGGATATCCTCGCCTTATATGCTCTAGCCACCGGTTCGCTGCTGGCACGCAAGCTCACCGAAATCGCCTTGCGCGAAAGTGAAGAACGTTATCGTTTAATCGCCGAAAATGTCAGCGACGTGATTATCAAACTCTCCCCATCAGCCGAATTCACCTTCGCCACCCCTTCGTTCACCAATCTTCTTGGATACCCACTCAACGAAGTCATCGGCACCGATGGCTTTAAACTTGTTCACCCCGACGATGCCCCGCAGGTACTCGCTATCATGAACACATCAGTAGCCTCCGCTGGCTTGCACTTTACCCTTACCGAACGCTTGCGCCACAAGGACGGCCACTACGTCTGGGTAGAAGTAACCAACACCAACATCTACCATCCAGACACCAGAACCTTAGTCGAGATGGTCGGCGTCCTCCGCGACATCACCGAACGCAAACAAGCCGAAGAAGCCCTGCGCGAGCGTGAAGAACGCCTCCGTGTTCTCTTTGAGACCAGCCCCGATGCCATCTGCCTCGTACGCCTTGATGGCAGCCTGCTGGATATCAACCCGGCGGGTCTGGTACTAGGCGGCTTCACACGCGAGCAGGTCATCGGCAAACACTTCCGTGAACTGAACCTGTATTCCAAACCCTATTTGCAGCAGGTGGAGGAAGGCTTATCCCTGACACGCAGTGGCGGTTCGCGCATGGCCGAATATGAAGTCACCACAGCCCGCGGCGATTTAGTGGTCATCGAGTCCGTCACCCATCCGATCACCATCAACGGCGAACTTATGCAGCTTGCCGTCATTCGAGATATAACAGATCGTCGGAAGGCCGAAGAACACCTGCGCCAGAGCGAAACACGTTACCGCACCACCGTCGCCACCATGTACGAAGGCGTCGTCGTGCAGGGCATCGATGGCGCTATCCAGCTTTGTAATGCCGCCGCCGAACGTATCCTCGGCCTAACTGTGGACCAGATGATGGGCCGCACTTCCGTTGATCCCAGATGGCGGGCTGTTCACGAAGATGGCTCGCCTTTCCCCGGCGAAACACACCCGGCGATGGTCACTCTGCACACAGGCCAGCCTCAATCCAACGTTCTCATGGGCATCCATAAGCCTGACGACACCTTGTCGTGGATTCTCATCAATTCCCAGCCTCTGCTGGCGGCGGGCCAAAGCCAGCCCTATGCCGTCGTGACCACCTTCGCCGACATCACCGAGCGCCAGCAGGCAGAAGCAGCCCTGCGCCAGGCTCTCGCACAAGAGAAGGAACTGGGCGAACTCAAGTCGCGTTTCGTCTCGATGGCCTCGCATGAATTCCGCACCCCGCTGGCCGCAATTCTCGCTGCTGCCGAAACACTCAAAGCATATCGCGAAAAAATGACCCCCACCCAAATCGAGTCCCGACTGGAAAAGATTCGCAGCCAGGTGCTGCATATGAAGGACATCATGGAAGACGTGCTCCAGTTAGCCCGCATTCAGGCCGGACGTGTGGAGTTCAATCCACTGCTCGCAGACCTGCATCTCTTGTGTCAGGACATCGTTGACGAGTTTGAGGGTCAGCCCCAGCATCATGGACGTGTCCACTATAGCGGTTCCCTGTTCCCGGTTGACCTGCCCTACGACTCGCGACTCATGCGCCAGATCATCAGCAACCTCATCTCCAATGCCTTAAAGTATTCGCCTGCTGAAAAGCCCATCTTCATCACGCTCACCCAGGACGACACCCACGTCACCCTGCAAGTTCGCGACGAAGGCATCGGCATCCCAACCGCAGACCTGAAACGCTTGTTTGAGCCGTTCCATCGCGCCACCAACGTCGGCACAATTTCCGGGACAGGGCTGGGCTTGAGCATCACCAAACAGGCTGTCGAGATGCATCACGGAACCATCACCCCTGACACCGAGATAGGGCAGGGGACAACCTTTACCGTCATCCTGCCTAAAACATCGGAGTCACAGCCTACTGCCCAGTGAGAGACCCCGACCATGCCCTAAATGAATAAGCGACGGGGTTGGGATGAGGCTAACCGCGCGCCTTCATCTCCCTGTCTTTTGTATTTGTCTTGGACTAACAGCTAACGACTAACGACATTCCTGGGGTGGGGCTAACCGCGCGCCTTCATCTCCCTGTCTTTTGTCTTCGACGAACAGCCAACGACTAACGACTAACCAGCGTGCGCCGGAGGACTGGGAAAATAGTACGGTGTACTTCTTTCCTACGCCTCATACCACAAACCCCGATTCCCAAACTTTCGTGCTCAATTCCCATTACAAATCCCTGATCATCACTTGATTATTACTTGTTATAAACCCTTTTGCAGCGTTTTCCCTTTGTGATACCGCAACGCTACCTGCGACATCTCTCCCAAAGGTTCGGTCTTTAGAATATCGCACTATTGAGATTGTCTTGATGACTTTATAGGGGGACACAATGTCTCAACGAACCAATAATCGAACTTCCAGCAGCTTTCCTTCATTAAGCTGCCGTTCATGGGAGGTCTTATCTACCATGTTTGCACTACGAAAAGGCGCGAAACTATTCTCGCTAGTCCTGTTACTGTGGGTCACCGCGCTCGGCTTCTTCTCCAGCGTAGCCGCTGCCCAATCCGCCTACGAACTGGAGCCTGTAGCTTTGTGCGTGCGTGATCTGGGCATCGACGCCAACCCGCGTTATGAAGCGCACTTCGGCTATCGCAACAATACTGACAGCACCTATTTCATCCCCGAAGGCACCAGCGGCAGCGGCATCAACATCGTCTCCGGCGGCTTCGCGCAGCCTGCTTTGCCCACCAGCTTTGACCTCGGCGCATCGCCAAGCTGGCCGTCCTCAGCGTTCTACGTAGCCTTCAACGTCGGCTCCGTAACCTGGACGCTGGGCACCTCCAATGATCTGGCGACTAGCCCGGCAGTGGCTTTCCTCAGCGAATACAGTCCCGCCTGCGCTTATGAAATCATCGTGGACAAGGTCTGGATTGATGTCAACGGCGAAGGCACATTTATCCCACCGCTGGACTTGACTCCTGAATGGCGTCTGGACATGACTGCCTTCGACAGCAGCGGACAGGCAACAGGCGCTTACGGTAACTGCGTCTACCTCCTGCCTGACCCCACACTGCGCTGCGCCTACAGCAACCCCAACTCCAACGTCACAGATCGTCTCATCGTGCCCGAAGGTGGCTCGTATGAAGTCATCGAGTCCCCCAGCCTGGCCCCCGATTGGATTCCGGCTGAACCCAGCGGCTTGGGGCAGTTTTCGCCTGTGACCGTCTACTGCGAGTCTCCTTACAACAACGATGCTTCAGACTGCTATCATCTCGTGCGTAACCGCGCAGGTACCGAAAGCGGCGCGGGCACGCTCATCATTAACAAGTTCAACGACCTCGACGGCGACGGTGTCCAGGACGCCGAAGACCTGCCCATTGACGGCTTTACCTTCAACGTCAGCGCCGATTTCGGCACAGTGGCTGGCAGCCCGTTCCCGACGACTGCTGGTACCACCGGGCAGATTAACCTTCCCGCTGGCGTTTATGCCGTCAGCGAGAATATGCCCGACCAGTGCTGGGTGCAGACGACAGGGCCGAATGGCGCTGTCTTTGTGATGGCCGACTCCACGACGACCCTCACCTTCGGCAACCATAACATCTGCACGACTCCCACTGAGACACCGACAGAACCGCCCACCGAAACGGTAACGCCAACGGACGTGCCAACGGAAACGGTGACGCCCACCGACACGCCCACCGAAACGGTAACACCAACTGACACGCCAACGGACGTGCCAACGGAAACGGTGACGCCCACCGACACCCCGACGGATGTGCCCACCGAAACGGTAACACCAACTGACACGCCAACGGATGTGCCCACCGAAACGGCAACGCCCACCGACACGCCAACAGACGTGCCCACCGAGACGGCAACGCCCACCGACACCCCGACAGACGTGCCCACCGAAACGGTGACCCCGACGGACACGCCAACGGAAACCGCAACACCCACCGAAACCCCGACCGATGGCCCGCTGGCCAAGCCAGAGCCACAACACGGATCGCCTCGACTGCTCAACGCTGCGTGTGACGGCCACCTGCGACGGTGATACAGCCGTGTTCACCATCACCAACGGCGGCCAGCCCGGCGAAGGCGACATGCGCGCCCCCACCGAATATCGGCTCATCGCACGGGGGAGTCGTTGAAACGGGCAGCATCCAACTGCGCGGCGGCGAATCCATGACCGTCACCTATACTGGCGGCGGCAGTGTAACCCTCGAAGCCGATCAGCAGATTGGGCATCCGGGGCACAGCCGCCGCAGGCCACCATAAAGCTGCGGCGCAGGCACGACCCCCACCGAAACACCAACGGGCGAACCGACGCCCACCGTCGAACTGACCCGTTCCAACGGAACCTCTCGGCTGCCAGAGCAACAACCCTGATCGTCTGGACTGCTCCAGCTTGCAGGTCACGGCCTTTGCAGTGGCGCCGCTGCTCGGTGGTCTTTAACATCACCAACACGGAGAAGCGGGGGACGGCGACATGCGCGCCCCCACCGCGAATATCGCCTCATCGTGAATGGGGGAGTCGTTGAAACGGGCGAAGTCCTGCTGGATGGCCGTGAATACATGACCGTCACCTACTCCGGCAGCGGCACCGTGACCCTCGAAGCTGACCAGCAGATCGGCCATCCTCTGACGCAGCTCGCCGCAGGCCACCATTAGCTGCACCACATCCCCGATAAACACTGGCTGCAATAACACCGGTAACGGTGGTAACGGCGGCGGCAGCGGCGGTGGTAACGGCAGCGGCGGCGGCAGCGGTAACGGCAGCGGCAATGGTAACGGCAATGGTAACGGCAACGGCAACGGCAATGGCAACGGTAATGGTAATGGCAATGGCAACGGACACGGTGGCTAATTCCCGCTAAGCCAGGTTTCCCCCTTTATAAGTCATCAAAACGCCAGTCCATCAGGGCTGGCGTTTGCCATTTGCCCTGGCAGCCCGGTATCTCCCCTTTACAAGGGTAGGTTTTTAACGCTTCACCTCAAATTCACTGCAAAACCGCAGCGCCCTCAACATCTTCTCGCGGCAAACATCCCGCTTCGCGAACCTGTCTTAGGCCCCTCTCCATGTGTCGGGCCTTTCACTACGTTCAAATCCCCAAAAATGGGGAGGGGCTAAACGCGAACGACCATCTCCCTGTCTTTGTCTTGGTCTAACAGCTAATGACTACCGACTAAGGACTTTCTTCGGGCTAAACACGCCCGCCCGTCTCCCCGCCTTTTGTCTTGGACTAACAGCTAACAGCTAACAGCTAATGACTACTGACTAACAGCTAATGACTACCGACTAAGGACTTTCTTCGGGCTAAACGCGAACCTTCGTCCGTCTGTCTTTGCGCTGCATCAAATACCTACCCTTGTAAACCCCTTCGCATGACTTCATGAATTGACCCATGACAATTGTACATATTATCCTGTGATCATTGTTGCTTTTACCTAAATCACTCTTGCCTTACCCTGTAAGTAGAAACAAGTTCAGGGGGTTTTATGGCAAGAGGAACGGTACGTATTGATCGGGAGCGCTGCAAAGGCTGTGACTTATGCACCACAGTCTGCCCGCAGCACGTCCTGATTCTGGATGACTCACACCTCAACGCAAAAGGTTATCATCCTGCAAAATTAATGGATCCCAATGGCGAATGCACGGGCTGCGCGATCTGCTCCGTCATCTGCCCGGACGTGTGTATCACCGTTTATCGTGAACCTTTAAAGCGTGTGGATGTCGTCAAGCGGGAGGTTATCCTTCATGGCTAAAGAGTTATTAAAAGGCAACGTCGCCATCGCAGAAGCCGCAGTCCGTGCGGGATGCGAGGCCTACTTCGGCTATCCCATCACGCCCCAGACCGAGCTGCTTGAATATATGTCGCAGCGCATGGTCGATCTGGGGCGTGTTTTTTTGCAGGCAGAAAGTGAAGTCGCCGCCATCAACATGGTCTACGGCGCGGCTTGTACGGGCGTGCGCGTGATGAGTTCATCCTCCAGCCCCGGCTTCAGCCTGATGCAGGAAGGGCTGTCCTATATCGCTGCCTCGGACCTGCCCTGTGTGCTGGTCGATGTCATGCGCGGCGGCCCCGGCTTAGGCAACATCCAGCCCTCGCAGGCCGATTATTTCCAGGTCACACGCTCCGCAGGGCATGGCGATTATCACCCGATTGTCCTCGCTCCGGCGTCCGTACAGGAAGCCATTGACTTCACGGTGCTGGCCTTCGACCTTGCCGATAAGTATCGCCATGTGGTCATCATCGCCGCCGACGGTCAAATCGGCCAGATGATGGAACCCGCCGAACTGCCGCCGATGCAGGCCTTGCGTAAGCAGCGTCCCGCGTGGGCCATCACCGGCGCAAAAGGCCGCACCCACAACGTGATTACCTCGCTCCACATGCAGGCCGATGATGAAGAAGTCTATAACCTGAAAATACAACAGCGCCTGAGCGACATCCGCGACACCGAACAGCGTTCCGTCGAATACTTCACCGACGATGCCGAACTGCTGGTCGTGGGTTACGGCACAGCCGGGCGTATCGCTTTGAGCGCTGTCGAAACCGCCCGCGAGAACGGCTTGAAGGTGGGCTTGTTCCGCCCGCAGACGCTCTATCCCTTCCCGCAGGAACGGCTGGCGCAGCTTGCCGATCAGGTGCAGGCCTGCCTCGTCGTCGAAATGAACGCCGGGCAAATGCTGGAAGATGTGCGGCTGGCGGTTGCCGGACAGGTTCCAGTCGGCTTCTACGGGCGTATGGGCGGCGTCGTCCCCATGCCCGATGAAATCCTCGAAGCGGTTGAACGTGAATACCGTCATATGGTCGCGCTGGCATAGGGAGGCTGGGATGTTTTCACTCAACGGAACACAGACAATGGAACTGGTGTACGAGCGTCCACAGTCGTTAGCCAGCGTTTACACACATTACTGCCCCGGCTGCACGCACGGCGTCGCCCATCGTCTGCTTGCCGAAGCGCTGGACGAGCTTGACTTGCGCGAACGCGCGATTCTGGTAGCGCCTGTCGGCTGTGCGGTGTTTGCTTATCAGTATTTTAACGTCGATGGCGTCGAAGCGGCGCACGGGCGCGCCCCGGCGATGGCTACAGGCATCAAACGCGTGCAGCCTGATAACATCGTCATCACCTATCAGGGTGACGGCGATCTGGCCTCGATTGGCACGGCGGAAATCCTGCACGCGGCGGCACGCGGCGAACGCATCACGACGATTTTTGTTAACAATGCGATTTACGGCATGACAGGCGGCCAGATGGCTCCCACGTCGCTGCCCGGACAGAAAACCACGTCTTCGCCGATGGGCCGCGATCCGCGTATGGCGGGCTTCCCGCTGAAGATGAGCGAAATTCTGGCGCAGACCGAAGGCGCGGCCTATGTCGTGCGCCGTTCGCTGCACGATGTCAAGAACATTCGCAAGGCCAAAAAAGCCATCGTCACCGCGCTCAAAGTGCAGCAGCAGGGCTTAGGCTTCAGTATGGTCGAACTGCTCTCCACCTGTCCGACGAACTGGGGTTTAACGCCTGCGGAGTCCCTGCAATGGGTCGAAGACAACATGCTGCCACAGTATCCACTGGGCGATTACAAAGTCATTGATGCGGTCAATAGTCTGTGAAGGAAAACAACATGCAGCAGGAATTTCTCTTTGCGGGTTTTGGTGGGCAAGGGGTGATGTTTGCCGGACAACTGTTGGCCTACGCGGGCATGGCGCATGGCCTAAACGTCACCTGGATTCCATCCTACGGGCCAGAGATGCGCGGCGGTACAGCGCACTGCTTTGTGATCCTCAGCGACAAACAGATTGGCTCTCCCGTCGTCCGTTATCCCAAAACGGGCATCGTCTTTAACAACCCCTCCTTCGAGAAATATGTGTCTGAAATTGCCGAAGGGGGCTTGCTTGCTGTCAACGCCTCACTGGTCAACAAACCGTCTGCGCGTGAAGATATTCGGGTTCTCTACGTTCCGGCCACCGAGATTGCCGACGAATTGGGCAATCTGCGGCTGGCGAACGTCGTCATGCTGGGGGCGGTACTTGCGGCGAATCCCGTGCTGCCGCTGGAAGTGTTGCAGCACGCGCTCGACGAACACATTCCTGCCCGCCGCCGCAGTATGCTCGAAGCCAACTACCAGGCATTGGAACGAGGCGCTGCCTTTGTTGAAGGGAAGGTGCTGGCATAGAACGAGACAACTGGTACCGAACGCAATGAGGGCACTCCTGATGAAGCTGCGCCCTCATTGTGCTGCAAAGTTCACTGTTCAAAACCTCTTCGGTTATTCTCAGCGTGCGAACGCCTGGAAAGGGTTCGTATGAGTAAGCTGCCATATCATGCTGTCGTCGATGCCTGCCGCCTTGAGCTTCGGCAGAAAAACCTCCGACAGGTAGGTAAACGGTTCGGTGCTGCCGCCTTTGGCCTTACCCGCATCGTACCAGCCTCGGTCATGGCTCAGCAGGATTTGGGCTGCGTATCCGCCGTCCAGTAGCTGCTGGATACGCGTCAGGTACGCGCTGTCCTCCATCAGTTCCGGCTTGCCAATCCAATCGTACTCAATCCACGCGCCGCGCCGTGCCACCTCCATGTTGAGCGTGAAGTCCGGCTCTGCCTGCGCGTGAATCCAGATGAAACGGTTCGCGGAATACCCGCTGGCCTCGATAATCGCTAGCTGCTCCAGCACGACTCTGCCGCGAATGGTGTGGCTGCCGATCACCGCATGGGTCGCTGCACCGGCGCGTGCCGCCGCCCGCAGGATTTTGGCCTCGCAAGCGCTGATACCGTCGTCGCCCGCGCTCAACTTAATCCACGCCGCGCGGACTCCCGTCGCCTCAATCTGATCCTGTAACTCGCGCAGCATCCACTCATACAGCGCGTCTTCGCTGGCCTCGTGTGCCCACTGCGGAATCCAGGGTTCACGGTAGATGCCCGTCGGCACGACCAGCGGAAAAGCCGCCGCCCCCGAAACCGCTTTGAGCATATCCGCGCGCCGCCCGACCCCCACAGGCGTACATTCGACCAGCGCAGTCACACCAGCCGCGCGGGCTTTATCCAGCTCCGGCTTCATCAGCGCGATCACATCGGCGGGATCAGCCTGCGCAAAATCGGCGTGCTGCCCGACCCGCAGATCGAGGAAGACGTGCTCATGCGGCAGAATCATGCCCAGTTCGTCCGCGCCTTTGCTGCCTAACGTTGTGATTAATTCGGTCATCGCTGGTTTCTCCCATTTTGCTGCTGAGTGTAGCGATTTGACGGCAATTGCAAAAGTGAATCGGCAGTGGGCAGTGGTGAACATCGTAGAGATGGTGTTCTGGAGGGACGTTCAATTGAACGTCCACGTAACCTTGAATCTCACCACTTCCGCGCCAATGGTCT
>JAXLWC010000056.1:0-37324 GCA_046328675.1 Anaerolineae bacterium | reverse complement strand
TGTGGAAAATACCTGTTGAAGCCGTACTGACACGATATTCGGCAATCTCTGCTGTGGCATTGTTTGGTTGAAATCACCTACGACTAGCAAGCGTCTCATACTCATTGTGCTCAACAGCTCAGCTAGACCGGTGAGATACGTTAAGTGATCTTCCCACTTTTTCCGATTGCGTTTTCCGGTACTGACGTGAGCATCGGCCCAAGGAATACACACACCCAATATTGTTGTTTCTCCCAATAGGGTTAAGGTTTTTCCTCTAATGAATCGTCCCTCTGGTAGGCTAACTGAGCCAATGTAATCAACTTCAGTCCAAGGATTACGACTCCAAAGCAGTACTTTACGCCTTCCCGGTTTGATTGGATATCCATAATCGGCTTCTGAAGTGACAATGTAACCATCATCAGGCAGTAAACCTTCAAATCCTTCGCAAATGCAAAGAATATCAGCTTGTATTTCTACAAGCTGTTGACGTATGAGCTTACCAGCCTCGGAAGTCGGTTTTCGCCATTCAGTGTTCCAAACACCAATAGTCAGCCTATCCATTTAACACCAGCGCCAGAAACGTCCCGACAAACAGCGTCACGGCGATGTAGGAGTTGATGTTAAAAAAGGCGACGTTGATACGCGACAGGTCGTCGGGTTTCACGATCAGGTTTTCGTAGGCCAGCAGCCCCGCGACGATCACCAGTCCAATCCAGTAGGTCCAGCCGAGCGCCATCACCAGTCCCAGCACAATCAGCACCGCCACCGTCAGCACATGGTTGGCCTTCGCCATAAACAGCGCCGCCGCGATACCACGCTGGCTGGGATAGGAGAACAGCTTTTCCTGCCTGTCGTGCTCCACATCCTGACAGGCATAGATCAGGTCGAAGCCGCCAATCCAGAACGTGACGGCAAACATCAGCAGCCACGCGGGCAAATCCTGCGGCGCGAAGATACTGCCCGTGACCGCGATCCAGCCGCCCATCGGTGCTAGACCGTCGGTGAAGCCGAGCACCCAATGACACAGCCACGTAAAGCGCTTGGTGTAGGAATAGCCCAGCAGGAACACCACCGCGCCGGGGAATAGAATCAGCGTCAGCGGATTGAGCAGTGCCGCCGCCAATGCCAGCACTAGCAGCGACAGCACAGCGAAGAACAATTATCATACGCACTGAGACCGCGCCCGTGACCGATGGACGGTTTTTGGTTGCGCGGGTTGGTGGCGTCGTAGCGGCGGTCTACCAGTCGATTTACCGCAATGCCAGCGTGCGCGCACAAGCCATCGCTACCGTCACCCAGAAGGAACTGGTGGAACGGGCGTCCGCCTGCCGCCAGCACCATGCCCAGATAGGCGAAAGGCAGCGCGAAAATCGTATGCTCAAACTTAATCAGTTCGAGAAAGGTGCGCGCGCTGTGCGAAACGAACGGGCGGGTGCTGATTGTGTGTTACAGGGGTCACGGTCATTTACCTTATATCTGGGGGTAAGGTGCCGCCTTGCCTATTCAATCGCTTTCATGCGTTGTTACGGTCAGCGCCCGGATACATCATCCACAGCGTCGGACGCCCGACAATGGCATGTTCCGCGCGAGACAGGAAGCCGAAGCCGGCCCGACGTATACAGCGCCAGCGCCGATGCGTGCCATGCGCCGAACGGCCCACGTGCGCGCTTGCGGTTGAGTTCGACAATACGGTTATCAGCCGATGGGGTGGGATGGAAAATCCATTCCTCCCAGTTGGTGCGTGTTGGTTCATCGTCCTGCTGTTTGTCCAGTTCGGTGATGACGCGTTCCATCACTTCCTGCGGCACGCCCGCCTTCTTGGCAAAGCGATCCGCTTCGTACACCGGGACGGCTGACCCGGTTGTAGCTCACCATGCCAGCGCTGATACAGCGTAAACCACAGGTTCACAGTGAACAGTCCCCGCACCGAGTTGATCGCGCCCGTGCCCGTCAGACTGATCGCCAGCCACAGACCGAGTAGGTTCAGATGATAGCCACGAACACCGCACGCAGACGCGATTCGCTCTGGACGATGCCGATGCGCCGCGCGATTTGCGCTGCCACACCGTCCGCGCCCAGCGAGTCAAACCACGGGCCGGGCAGTACGAAACGTTCCAGTCCCGGCAGGCCAGTTAAGCCGCCGTCAAACGAATGATCGGGGCTGGAATACACGGCGATGTCATCCGGCAGATGCAGCGCCCACTTCAATCAAGATGTTTGCGCGATTCTTCCAGATTGACCAGCGGCGCTGAACGTATGTTGGTGGAGAGGCGTGCCAGCCACAACTGTACCCATACCAGCGCCCACCATCAGCGCGCCCGCAACGAACAGGACGACACCAAATCGTATTGGACTGCTTGCCCGCCGTGATAATCAGCATCATGGTTAGAACATCACGATAAACTGTACTGCCGCCGCGCGCCAGCCAGCCTAGAATAAATTCCACAAAGCCGGGGGTAGGCTTGCCGTAACGGCGCGGCAGCGTGAAACCGCCGATCGTCAAAGGGTAAGCTGCTGGATTGTAGATGATGAGCAGCAGCCCAATGCGCTGTGCAATTTCTTCCGGGCTGGTTTCTACAACTGCAAACAAACGCCCCGGCAGCCCAACAATCAGACACAAGATAGACGCGATCACCCAAAAGGCGACGTTGATAATTCCTAACGAAAGACGAGCGCGAGCGTAAGTCATTTTTTAGCTTCTCCTGAGGTGGGTGCAAAACATAAGTTTGCAGATCGCTAAATATTATTACGTATCGCGCTATCGCACAACACCCACCCTTTAGAAAATCAGCACCCAGCAGTGAGCCATTAGCCGTTAGCCAAGACAGAAATTGCGCTGCCAGAGCGTACAAGGGGCTGCTGGTATTGCTTTGCACGGGCAGCTCCTTAAGAAGGTCTATGGGTTTGCTGTCTGCTTTTCGATTCCGCAGGCTGCCCCATTTTTCGTTCACACGCGCCACGATGTCCGGCGACCTTGAAGATTTCCTCCGGCGACAGCCAGCGCGCAGGTGACCGTCTGCCGCGTGCTTGCTGGTGGCGTCAATGCCGATGTGCCCGCGTGACTGCTTAGTTTCCGTGTCGTAGGGGTTGATGGGGCCGCCCAGAATTTCGATGTCGCGGCGCCAGTCCCCGTTTCCCAGCGTGCGCCAGGCCACGTCGGAGAGGTTGTTCACATCGACGCTGGCATCCAACAGGATGACGTTGTAGTCGGGGCAGATGTCCCACAGCTTGCGCATCGCCTCATGCGTGTTCAGCTTGCTTTTGTCGTAGGCCGCGATGATCGTCTGATGGGTTTCGCGCCATTTCTCGCCCAGCAGCGCCGTGACCTTCTCCGCCGGAAGCGGGGCAGGGGCACGGAAGGGCGTCAGATACGGTTCGCGTGTGGAACGTGTGGCGTCCACGCCGATTTTGCCGCCGTAGGAGTCCATCATCGCGGAATGGTCAAGCTGATCGACTGCGCCGTCTACAATCGTGACATCGCGCCGCCAATCGACATTGTTGAGCACTTCCTTAGCGACGGCTTCTACATTTTGCACATCGACATCTTCATCAATCACGATGATGCCCTTGGCCAGCATCATCAGCCCTAATCCCCACAGCCCGTACATAATCTTCTGCGCGTGGCCGGGGAAACGCTTTTTAATGCTCACGATCACCAGATTATGGAACACGCCTTCAGCAGGCATGTTCACATCGCGGATTTCGCCCATGAACAGCTTCATCAGCGGCATGAACAGGCGCTCCGTCGCTTTGCCCATCCAGACATCTTCCATCGGCGGCTTGCCGACAATGGTCGTGGGGTAGATGGCATCCTGACGGTGGGTAATGGCTGTGACGTGCATCACCGGGAACAAATCCGGCGGCGTATAAAAGCCAGTGTGGTCGCCAAATGGCCCTTCCATGCGGTGTTCGTTCGGGTCGAACCAGCCCTCAATGACAAATTCGGCGTTGGCGGGTACTTCCAAATCCTGTGATACACATTTGACGAACTGCACTGGACGCCCGCGCAGCCAGCCCGCCAGCAAGTATTCGTCGATGTTCGGCGGCAGCGGCGCGGAACCGCACCACATTTCTGCCGGGTCACCGCCCAGCACTACCGCTACCGGGATTTTCGTTTGTCCGGCCAGCTTGCCGACTTCCTGATGCTCTTTGCCGCCCTTGTGCCGCTGCCAGTGTAAGCCTAACGTTTGGCCGTCGTAGACCTGAATGCGGTACATGCCGACGTTGCGCGTGCCTGTGCCCGGTTCGCGCGTGATGACCGAAGTCATGGTGATGTACTTGCCACCGTCATGCGGCCAGCACTTGAGGATGGGCATGATGTTCACGTCGGGGTTTTCGGTGATGACCACTTCCTGACAGGGCGCGGTTTTGGTGGTGCTTGGCCCAAAGCCGATGCTGCGCAGCGCACCCAGCACGTCTGTAGCGCGACTCATCATCGCGGGCATTCCCTTCGGCAGGCGCAGGTCAATCAGCTTGCCGAGGCGTTTGTTCAGTTCATCGACATCTTCGACGTTCATGGCCAGCGCCATGCGGCGCGGGTTGCCCATCAGGTTGATGACCAGCGGGAATTTGCTGCCTTCGACGTTTTCAAAAAGCAGGGCCTTGTTCTGCGCGTGTGGCAGCTTGCTGATGCGGTCCGTGATTTCGGTGATTTCCAGTTCGCTGCTCACGGGTGTCGTGATGCGCAGCAGTTCGCCCGCCGTTTCCAGCGCGGTGATGAAGTCTCGCAGGTCTTTATGGCTCATAGAATCCACAATGTTTGATTTGCTCTGAATATCACAAGCGATTATAGCATACCTCTAAGAGGTGCAAGTGAGACGATGATAAGTGCTGTAACCTACAAATAAAAGAGGCGTTTACACGCTTATCAAGATGGTTCAGTGCTTTGCCTTTGGCTAACGAGCAGCGCGTTTTCACAGCGTAGGGCAATCGTCCATTATCCGCAGGGAAAATCCTGTACACTACTCCATGCTGCCTGAAACTTTTGTGCAGCGATTCGTGTCTATAAAGACGAATCCATAACTTCGCATCTGAGAGGAAATAACATGCTTCAACGTCGTCTGTTCAACATCGCGGCGCTCGTAGTTCTGCCGCTGTTCGCCAGACTTCCGCGCAGGCACAGCTTGCCGCCGCCTGTGCTGACCCGGCTTACGCAGGTTCACAGCTGGTCGGCGGGGCTTATGCCCGCGTGCTGCCCGGCGAACCTAACAACGTTCGCGAAACGCCCTCCGCCAGCGCTACCCTTGTCGCGCAGATTGAGCCGGGGCAGGTGGTGTATATCACCAGCGCGCCCGTTTGCGCTGAGGGTTACGTCTGGTGGCAGGTGATGTACCGCACGCCAGAGAGTACCCAGGACTTCCCCTTTGGTTACACCGTCGAAGGGGCCGCGCCGCTGGGTGAAGGCAACTACTGGCTAGAACCCGCGCCGCAGCCGCTGGATGTGCCGTCCGTGACCACGCCCATTACCAGCACCAACGTGGCGCAATTGCAGCAGGTGGCGCAGGTGGAGTTCGGCATGGTGAACCGCTTCGTGTGGTCTGCCGACAGCCAACGCCTGGCCATCAATACGGTTGGTGCCACCTGGGTCTATGACCTCGCCAGTGGTTCGCTGCCTGTACGCATCACGGCCAACGCCTACGACACCAATTACACGCAGGGCATTTCATTCGGCGCAGACGGTGACGCTGTGGCAACGGCTGGCAGTATCACGCTGGACGCCAACTCTCCGCAAGCAGGCGCGGCTTATACCTGGTCGCTGGCGAACCCGGCCAGCCCGCAGGTGAGCTTTTTGCACGCAGATGCACCCTTTGGCGGCGTGGCGGCAGTCAGCCCCGATTCGCGGCTGGTGGCCTTTGCCAACGGTGACGGCAGCATCAGCGTGCGCGATCTGTTTTCGGGCGACCCTGTTTCCACTATGAAGGGGCATACGCTGGTTGGCTCGCTGATCTTCAGCCCCGATGGCACGCGTCTGATTTCAGCGGGCACAAGCGGCATGATGGTTTCCGATACCACCGTGCGCGTATGGGATGTGGCGACGGGTAGTGAACTCGGCATGTTTGAACTCGGCGAACTAACGCCTGTGCTGGTGCTGGACGCGGCGGGCACGACCCTGGCCGTCGTCACCTATCACGTCGAGAGTGCGGCGCAGGCGGTGCAGTTGATTGACATGGCAACGCTCAGCGTTTCCGGCAGCATTGCCGTGCCAGCGGGTTCTATCGCGGGGGTGGCCTTCAGCCCGGATGGCTCACTGCTGGCGGTCAGCAACAGCCTGTTCGATGATGCGCAGGGCGGTTGGGCTTCGGCGCTGCGTTTCTATGATCGCAGCAGCGGCGCAGAGGTGTTTTCCGTGCCGTTCAACTCCGGCGTCGGCAGCATCGCCTTCAGCCCAGATGGCACACTGCTGGCACTGATGTACGAAGACCCGCTGTTCTGGGGACCCAACCGCGCGACGCTGTGGGCGGTGCCGTAACGCTTGTAAGGGCAGGGACTTTGTGAGGTGGAAGACGGGTTGGCGAACGGATGTCTTGACCTCACCCTAAATCCCGCCCCTGCGCTTACCCCGAGCAGGGATTTTTGAGAAGGCAGACATGTGTGGCCCGGGAGAGGGACTTTCAGACTCGCCGTTGTGGAGCGACAAACGTTGAAATCGGCTTAAGAGTGGGAAATACCTACCCTTGTGAAGAGTACGCCTCGACAACAGACAAACAAAAAACGACGCCGCGAAAGTGTGGCGTCGTTTTTGATTTCAGAGAGAGGGGTGTTGCTTAGCTCAAGACCTGCACCAGTTTGCTGGTGATTTTGTCTTTCGGCTGATAGCACGTGATGCGCACCACATCCTTGCCATCCTTGAAGAGGATGAGCGTGGGGATACCCATGATGTTGTAGTTCATCAGGATGTCCTGATAGGCATCGGCGTCCAGCTTGCCGACGCGAATCTGGCCCGCGTATTCCACGGCGATTTCTTCGACAATGGGGGCAATCGCTTTACAAGGGCCACACCATTCCGCCCAGAAATCAATCAGGACGGGGGTAGCGGAATTCAGCACTTCGGTCTCGAAGTTGGCAGAGGTGACTTCAAACGTGTTTGCGCTCATGGTTGACCTTTACTCTTACGCTTTTGACGGTAACTGGCACAAATGCTATCATGAGATAGAGGATGTTTACAAGTCAAATGCGTGTTAAATCGTTCACATGAGTATAGACGCTTCCCATCTCCCAGAACTTACCCGCCGCCAAGAAGAAATCCTGACGCTGATCGTGCGCAACTACACGCAGAACGTCGAACCCGTTGCGTCCAAGCAGTTGGTTGACAAGCTCGGCGTGAGTTCGGCCACCATTCGCAACGACATGGCAGCGCTGGAAGAACTGGGCTACATCACCGCGCCGCACACCTCCGCCGGACGTGTGCCGACTGAGCGCGGCTACCGCTACTTCGTCAAGCATCTGGTCACCAACGGCGAACTGACGACAGGCGAACAGACCGTCATCACCGAAAAGCTGAAGCAGCTTCCGCTGGTGGGCGATCAGTGGATGCGCGCCGCCGCCACGCTGCTGGCACGCACGGCGCGCTCGGCTGGGCTGGTGACGCCGCCGATTGCCGAAACCAGCCGCTTCAAGCATCTGGAGTTGATCGCCATTCAGGGGCGTCTGGTGCTGATGGTGCTGGTGCTGCACGGCGGCATGGTGCAGCAGCGTATGTTGAATCTGGCTGAGCCTGTGGCGCAGGAAACCCTGAGCAACGTGGCAACGCGGCTGAATACACAGTGTCTGGATACCAGCGCCAACGAACTGCGCATGAAAAGCGTGGGTCTGTCGATGCTGGAACGCGAAGTTACGGAACTCGCGGCTGACCTGATGGATCAGACCGATGGCAACCCCTCACGCATGATTTACCGCGAAGGTTTGAGCGAAGTCATTCGCAGCTTTCAGGATCAACAGGGCGCGCAGCAGGCCGTCCGGGTGTTTGAGGAGCGCGCCTTTCTGGAAACGCTGCTGAGCGAGATGCTGCCCTCGACGATGGATGCCGTGCAGGTGTTCGTGGCGGGCGAAGGGCGCGAAGAACTGAATCAGGTGAGCATCGTCCTCAGCCGCTACGGTGTGCCGGGGCAGATGAGTGGGGCGGTAGGCGTGCTTGGCCCGACGCACATCAACTATGGGCGCGCCATCAGTGCCGTGCGCTTCGTTTCATCGCTGATGACGAATATGGTCACTACGCTGTATTCTGGTGCTGACGATGATAAGCTGCTGCCACCGGGTTCGTAGTATTCGGCCACTCACCTTAGGCAACCACTCGCGTTGGGGACGCTGGCAGTTCAAAACTGCCAGCTATCAGCCTGAAAACCCACTGAAGGGGTTCATATTCAGATTCGACGCAGATTAATGCCGCTTAAGCTATCTGTACTCTGGATGCTGACACTATGCAGCCAATGGTGTTCGTTTAGCCCCTCATCTCCAACCCTGTCGCTTCGCTTACACCCGATTTCGAGGGAGAGGGGAGTACGTCGAGTTCGCATGTCTCTGATCTTTGAAGTTCAATCTGGTCAAGTGTTCGCTTCCCCCTTTGGCTGTGAAATGTCCATGAGATATTCACGCTCTCTCATCGTAATGTTTCCTGTGAAACTGCATATACCAGAACTGCCCGGTGAAGAAATAAATCAACAGCAGAGCCAGCGCGCCGAGATAAATTCCGTTGTGCAAAAGCCCTTCCATTCCATATTTGTAGCCGAACAACCCTGCTGAAATGACAAAATTGAGGAGCGCATAGGCGATGTTTTTGCGATTGCCGAAGCCAAACGCGCTGAACATGCGCCCTTGCCAGATGCCCAGAACGAAATGTGGCATGGCGTTCATGAGGGTGGCACCGATGATAAAGTCTGTGGCGTCCATAGTCTGTTCCTGACGGGTAAACGGCGAATAGCCCTCAGTTTGGGTTCATTTACGCTGCCAGGTCTATGCAATTTGCTGCCAAATGCTGCCAGTTTGGTGAGGATTGTTATTCATGGAGGTAGCGCTGCATACTAATTCCAGTGATAGCGCCGAAGGCCAGCGGCAGCACGGCACAGCCCAGCACCAGCGCCAGATATTCCCCGCTGAAATAACGGATGATGAGCACGAACAAGACGCCTGCCGCGCAGCAGGCCGCAATCGTGCTGAGCACCCACCAGCGCGCGCCACGCAGGTAACGCCGCAGCAGCAGCGCCTGCGGGAGGCCGATACACAGGCCGATGGCCGCGCCAATGAGCAGCGTGCCGGGCAGCCAGGTCGGTTCGACGCGAAACAGAATTTCTGGCTGGTTCGGGTTATCGAGCGAGGTTTGCAACACGGGGAGACTGAGTAAGCTGCTGGCAAAGATGCCGAGGAGCAACCCCGCGCCGCACAATGCGCTGGTCAGCGTCCACAGCGCGCCGGGGAACACACGGCGACGAAAGGCGATGCGCCACTGGGCAAAGCCAATACCGCCGCCGAGCATGGCCATCGCCAGCAGATAGGTGCCGAGCCGCCACATGTTCAAGACGAAGTAAGGCATTCGCAGCAGGCGGGGAAGCGCCTCCCAGCCCAACCAGATGACGGCGAACCACAGCAGCAGCCCAGCAGCCCAGCCGACCAATGTGCTGGCCGTCCACAATATGAAAAAGGGGAGTCGGCTCATAAACGCATTTGAACCACCGAGACACCGAGAACACCGAGAAAAGTAGTTAAACCATCCCGTTAAGTTTACACTTCATCCTCAATACGTGCGGCGACGTGTCTGGGTTTCAGCGGAGTGAATCGTTCGCTGCTCACTGGGGCGGCGTATAGATGGTTGGCCTTCCGTATTGAGATAGTGGACTTCGACGGTTTGGGTATGTTCGTGGGCGTGGGTGTCTTCGCCCATCAGCCCTAAACGATTGAGCAAGCTGTCAAGGGCGCTGACGCGACGCTGAAGATCAGGCGATTGAATGTTGTCTGACAGTTGTGACGCAATTTGCAGTGCGGCCTGACGCAAGTAGCGGCGCAGAAGCGCATTTTCCAGTTCTTCCTGACTTTCGTCTGCCTGTAGTGACAGTGCAGGCGGCTGACACTCGGCCTGAGGTGATTGTGTCAGGTGCTGACGTTTCCAACGATAGAGCGTGCGCTCGGTAATGCCGACCTGCTGGGCAGTGCGGGGTATGTCGCCTTTGTTGGCGGCCAGCAGAGCGAGAACGGTGGCTTTGTGGTCAGGTGTGAAACGGCGGGACATGCGATGGGACCTCCGATAGTCCTTTGCGTTTTGCCCCACGATAGCACAAAGGCTGTGTCATTTGAGGTTCAATTGAACCTTTAATGTGAGACGTAAGGGATGAGTGATGATGAAGAGGATCGCACGTCAGAACGAAAATACAGTTGAACCGCAAAGGCGCAAAGGCACAAAGGGTAACAGGAAAATTGAACCACCGAGACACCGAGAACACAGAGAGAGGTTATAACATGATCGTTTAGGTAAATTAGTCGGCTGCTGATGCAGGGTAACAAATTATCAAGCAGCGTAACAGCGGAGTGGCGAGGTTCGGGGTTACGTGGACGTTCAATTGAATGTCCCTACACGAGCAATATCTACGAAACTCCCTATTCGCTAACGGCGAACCCTTTGTCATTCTGCGGCCTTTGGGGTCTAATTTTCAGTGTTTGGCTACACACTATTGGCGGAGGATAACCGCATGGACATCAACTTCAAGGGTAAACGTGCGCTGGTGACAGGCGCGGGCAAAGGTATCGGACGCGAGATCGCTGCCGTGTTAACGGAGTGTGGCGCGCGGGTCGTCGCGCTCAGCCGCACGCGGGAAGATTTAGACGCACTGAAAGCGGAATTGGGCTGCGAAATCATTCATGCTGACCTGACCGACGCGGAGACCGCCCGCCGCGCGGCAGAAGAGGCTGGCGACATCGACCTGCTGGTGAACAACGCAGGCATTTCCATCTTACAGCCGTTCCTCGAAACCACGCTGGAGGCTTTCGATCAGGTGATGGCGGTGAACGTGCGCGCGGTGCTGGTCGTCTCGCAGGTTATCGCACGCGGTATGATCGCACGGGGACACGGCGGCGTGATTGTGAACCTGTCCAGCGTGGCCTCGAACACCGCTATTCGTGACCACACGGCGTACTGCACGTCAAAAGGCGCGCTTGACCAGCTCACACGCATGATGGCGCTGGAACTCGGCCCGCATCAGATTCGCGTGAACTCGATCAACCCTACTGTGACGCTGACGCCGATGGGCGAAATGGCGTGGGGCGACCCGGCGAAAAGCGGCCCGATGCTGGCGCGTATTCCGCTGGGGCGTTTCGCCAAGCCGCGCCATGTTGCCGAAGCGGTGGCCTATCTGCTGAGCGAGCAGGCGGACATGATACACGGCGCGATTCTGCCCATCGACGGCGGTTTCCTGACGACGTAAGCTGTTGTGCCTTAAAACCTATCCCTAACCGGGATATCTACGATTATCGCACCAGAGGCTGAAGATGCGTGTCCAGTAATGGAAATGCTCGTGTCGGCGACGCCACCCGTTCAAAACGGGTGGCTATCTGTTGGAAAACCCACTGAAGGGGTTGCTTCGGGGCTGCGTTACGGTCAATAGCTGCGGCAAAGGTCTCTCAGTTGAACTCATGGTGAGTTTCGATGCCGATGTGAGGTTCATGAAAGCGTGATCGATTACCGGACAAACCTTAAAGCCATCCGGCTGCCGGGTTTCGGCGGGAAGTCGGTTTCAACCGACTCCAACTCGCCAAGAAATACTGTGTGTCTACCAGTTATCTGACGCTCAAGGGTGGTTTACGAATAGATATTTAATCCGCGTTGATGAACGCCTCGTCGTTGTGTTTGAGTTTTGGCTTACGTGCAATCAGATTATAGAGTGGAAAACCCGTGATTACTGCGAACATGAGAGGACTCAGCAAACATGAGCTGAATAGCAAAGCCAGTATCTGAATCCCACCCTCAAAAAAGTTTATACTGAAGACAAATGCTAGGAAAACAGCGAACACACCAATACTGTTATTGATAAATAGCCAACTCACTCCCTGTCGATATTTTCTCAATCTAAGCCACTGCGGAAAACTGAAACTCGTGCCTAACATAATACTTGATAGCAGTATTATCAGAAACCATCCATCCAAGAGGCGAGTGTTAGTTTCTGTACTGTCAAAGACAATGTCGAGATAAAAGGCCGCTGGCAACAACAAATTCAGTATATATTGAGCTATGGTGCATAAAGTAGCGCTAGCAACACTGACACATATAGCCTCACGTAACGATAAAATATCTTCGAGTACGATGCCCAATTGCAGAAAAGAAATCGTCAAAATAACGACATAAAGTACTGGAATCGAACTGTAAAAGGGTTGCTCAAAAATGCCATAGAATAGCTTTTCACATATAACAGCTAATATTAACCCGCACCACCAGCCAATAACTGTAAAGAATACCCATTCGCCAACAAACCAACCTCGACTGGTCATAATGTCTCCAGTGGTTCTTCTTTGATCTAAAATTGATTCTATATGCTATCTCCTCAATTTCTTCTATTCTGTTAACGGATTTCTATTACAGTTGGGCTACACTGAACACATTGAGTTGACCTACAATAAACGCGGGTGAGTATTTAGCTTGCCTGTTTTATGTATTTCTGGGAGGGACAATAGACGTGAGTGCAGATGACAAAGCACAGGTCAGCAACGGCGGCAGCGAAAATGTCGCGGAACCAGCCACTACGCAACCCGCTGAGGATGTGCCGCCCACGCCTGATATGAACGCTTTACAAAAACAACTGGCAGAAGCAAAAGCTGAGTCACAGCGTTACATGGAAGGCTGGCAGCGTGAACGTGCCGATTTCGCCAACTACAAACGCCGCATTGAACGTGAAACCAAAGAAGCCTCGGCCAATGCCAGCATCAATATGCTGCTGAGTCTGCTGCCGATCATCGATGACTTTGAACTAGCGATGGGCAGCATCCCGCAGGAATTGCAGGAAAACCCCTGGCTTAGTGGTGTCCAACTTGTACAGCGTAAATTCCAGAAACTGCTGGATGAAAACAACGTCACGGTGATTGATCCGGTGGGCGAAATCTTCGACGCCATGCGCCACGAAGCGATTGCCAGCGATGACTCTACCGACCAGGAAAGCGGCACGATCACGGTCACCTTACAAAAGGGCTATCTTGCCGGGGATAAAGTGCTGCGTCCGGCGCGCGTAAAAGTGGCGAAATAATCTTCAGTTATCCGTTCACAGTTTTCAGTTATTGAGAACTGGTGACCGGCGACTGACAACAGACAACAGACAACCAGGAATCATACAGGAGATCATCAGAAACCTATGGGACGCATAATCGGTATTGACCTCGGTACAACCAACTCCGTTGTAGCAGTGATGGAGGGCGGCGAACCCGTCGTCATTCCGTCGTCGGAAGGCGGACGTTTAATCCCCTCTGTCGTGGCGATCAACCCGAAGACGGGCGAACGTGTGGTGGGCAAGGTGGCGCGCAACCAGGCGGTCATCAATCCCGAAAACACGATTTTCTCGGTCAAGCGCTTTATGGGCCGCAAGTTCAGCGACCCGCTGGTGCAGCAGACCCTGAAGATGATCCCCTACAAGGTGAGCGCTGCCGCCAACGGTGATGCCCGCGTTCACATGGGGGAGCGTGAGTACAGTCCGCCGGAAATCTCGGCGATGATTTTGCAGAAGATCAAGGCCGACGCGGAGTCGTATCTGGGTGAAACGGTTGACAAGGCGGTCATTACCGTGCCTGCGTATTTCAACGACGCGCAGCGCAACGCCACCAAGGACGCTGGACGTATCGCTGGTCTGGAAGTGCTGCGTATCATCAACGAACCGACGGCCTCCAGCCTGGCCTACGGTCTGGGCGAACACAAGAATGAAATCATCGCCGTGTATGACCTCGGCGGTGGTACCTTCGACATCTCGATCCTCGAAGTGGGTGACGGCGTCTTTGAAGTGCGCAGCACCAACGGCGACACGTACCTCGGCGGTGACAACTTCGACGAAGTGATTATCAACTGGGTGGCGGAACAATTCCAGAAGGATCAGGGCATTGATCTGCGGAAGGATCGTCAGGCGCTCCAGCGTTTGAAGGAAGCCGCCGAAAAAGCCAAGATCGAGCTTTCGACGCTGATTACCACTGAAATCAACCTGCCGTTTATCACCGCTGATGCTGGCGGGCCTAAACACCTGACGATGAACCTGACGCGCGCCAAGCTGGAAAGCCTGACGCGCAGCCTGATCGAGCGTTCGATTGCGCCGTGCGAACAGGCGCTTAAGGACGCGGGAATCACGGCAAAGGAAGTCAACTCTGTCGTGCTGGTCGGCGGTATGACGCGTATGCCCGCGGTGCAGGAAGCCGTTAAGACTTTCTTCGGCAAGGAACCGAACCGCAGTGTGAACCCCGATGAAGTCGTGGCGCTGGGCGCGGCCATTCAGGCGGGCGTGCTGGCGGGCGATGTCAAGGACATTCTGCTGCTGGACGTGACGCCGCTGTCGCTGGGTGTGGAAACGCTGGGCGGTGTGGCGACGCCGATGATTGAGCGCAACACCACCATCCCCACCAAGAAATCGCAGGTCTATTCCACCGCTGCCGATGGGCAGACTCAGGTGGAAATCCACGTCGTGCAGGGTGAACGCCCGATGGCCGCCGATAACAAGTCACTGGGCAAGTTCATCCTTGACGGTATCCCGCCCGCGCCGCGCGGCGTGCCGCAGGTTGAAGTTACGTTTGACATCGACGCCAACGGTATCCTCAACGTCAGCGCGCGCGACAAAGCTACCGGACGCGAACAGAAGATTACCATCACGGCCAGCAGCGGTTTGAGCGAAACCGAAATTCAGCGGATGGTGAAGGAAGCCGAACAGCACGCGTCGGACGACGCCAAGCGCAAGGAAGCAGCAGAAGTGCGGAACCATGCGGAGGGCGCAGTTTTCGCCGCTGAAAAGGTGCTGCGTGATTTCGCGGATCGTCTGCCGGAAGAGGCGAAGAAGCAGACCAACGAGAAGATTGAAGCCGTGCGCAAGGCCGAAAGCAGCGGCAACCTGGACAGCATCAAGGCGGCAACCGATGCGCTGAACCAGCATGTACAAACGCTGGGCGGCAGCATGTACGAAAGCGCCCCCGGTGCAGCAGCCGGCGCTGAAGGCGGCGCGAGCACGAACAAGGGGCCGGACGAAGACGTGGTGGACGCCGAGTTCACCGAAGCCTAAAGCGCTGTCAGCAAAACGGCAGCCGAATGTGATCTGTAAGAGGTCATTTGAAAAGCGTGGATTACCCCTCTCCCACTCGCTTCGCGGAGGGGAGAAAAATCGGGTCGTGATGCGTCAGGTATTCAGCAAAACTGACGACCATCAACTTTTCAAATGACTTCTAAGGGCGGGCCAGCGTGTCCGCCCGATTAATGCCTGACGAACTGCACGAAACGTAGATGTAATTGGGCGAAACTCTGTTATATACTCATTGGTGATACGAAGAATTCATGAGCGAGACAATGACACGAGATTACTACGAAGTCTTAGGTGTTGCACGCACCGCCACTAAGGAAGAAATTCGTCAGGCGTTCCGCCGCCTGGCACGACAGTATCACCCGGACATCAACAAAGCTACCGACGCTGAGGCGCGCTTCAAGGAAATCAATGAAGCCCATGAAGTGCTGTCTGATGATGAGAAGCGTGCGCGCTATGACCGCTTCGGTCATGCAGGCGTGCAGGGCGTCGGGACGGGCGCGGGTGCCGCGGGGTACGGCTTCGAGGAAATCTTTGAAGAGTTCATGAACAATTTCGCGGGGACACGCTCCAACACGCGCCGTCGCGGTCCTCGTCCCGGTGGTGAGCGTCATGTGGACGTGACCGTAACCTTTGAGGAAGCGGTGTTCGGCGTGGATCGTGACATCGAGTTTGACCGCCTCGAAGTATGCGAGAACTGTCACGGCAGCGGCTCAGAACCCGGCACCAGCGTGACCACCTGCCCGGAATGTCGCGGCACAGGCGAAGTCCGTCAGGTGCAGCAAACGTTCCTCGGCTCGATGGTGCGGGTGGCAACCCCGCGCTGCAATGGACGCGGCGAATCCGTCGCAATCCCTGCAAGGTGTGTACAGGTAACGGGCGTGTTCGCAAACGCGCGGAATTGAACATCAAGATTCCCGGCGGCGTGCGTGAAGGCATTCGCATCATGCACACGGGGATGGGCGACTCCGGTGAACGCGGCGTAGCCCCTAACGGCAACCTGTACGTCACGATTCACGTTAAAGATCACGAATACTTCAAGCGGCGCGATGACGATATTATCCTCGACATCAACATCAACGTGGCGCAGGCGGCGTTGGGCGACAAGATTGTCATCCCAACGGTAGACGGCGACGTTGAGTTAAGCGTGCCTGCGGGGACGCAGACGGGCAAGGTGTTCCGCTTGCGCGGCAAAGGCTTCCCACGCCTGAGTGAACGCGGCGTCAGCTCCGGCAGGGGCGACCAACTGGTTTATGTGCAGGTGCAAATCCCGACCACGCTAAGCGAGGAGCAGCGCAAGTTGTTCGAGGCGTTGGCGCGCACGCTGGACAGCAACGTCCAGCCGCAGACCAACGGACGCGGCTTCTTTGACCGCGTGCGGGAGTTCTTTGCGGGCGAGCAGCCGTAGATTTTGATAGACTTTGGCGATGAGAGGGACGTTCGAGGGAACGTCCTTTTTGATTCCTGTGACCCGTCGTTTGTGCGTTACGCCCGATGATTTCAGGTGTGCGTTATCGGCCCGCAGCTAAAGGTGCGGGCTAGTCTAAAAGACCGTAACACGATTTACCCCCTCATCTCCAGCCCTTGTCGCTGCGCTTACGCACTCGCTTCGCGGAGGAGAAGAGAGAGTCGAGCAGGGGAAGGGCTGTTGTTCGGAAGTCAGGCGCTTGCTATTGTTATTGAGGGCTTGCTGAAACGGCGGCTTGCGGATATACCATAGGCCAGAATGTTGACATGTTATTGAGAAGGTCGCTTATGCAAACCGCTGTCTATGGCTCGTGGAAATCTCCGATTAGCGCTGATTTACTGGTTACGGGGGCTGTTGCGCTGGCATACCCCACAGTGGATGGCGATAACCTGTACTGGCTGGAGCAGCGCCCACAGGAAAAAGGGCGGCAGGTGGTGGTACGGCGCGCCCCTGATGGGACAGTGTCGGATGTAACGCCGCCGGACTTCAACGCCCGCACACGCGCCCACGAATACGGTGGGCGTCCGTTCATCGTGGTGGACGGTGTGGTGTACTTCTCCAATGACAGCGACAAACGGATTTACGTCCAGCGCCCCGGCGAAGCGCCGCGCCCGCTGTCGCCTGAAATCGGCGATGTGCGTTACGCCGATCTTATGATCGATCAAGCACATCATCGCCTCATCTGTGTCTGTGAAGACCACACGCAGCCCGACGTTGACCCGCTGGGCGTCAATACGCTGGTCGGCCTGTCACTGGAAACGGGGGCGATGACCACGCTGGTCTCCGGCAGCGACTTCTACAGCAGCCCGTGCCTGAGTCCCGATGGCACGCGACTGGCGTGGCTCACCTGGAAGCACCCGAACATGCCGTGGGATGGCAGCGAATTGTGGACGGCGACCCTCACCGCCGACGGCACACTGCGGGAGCAGCAGAAAATCGCAGGCGGCACACGGGAGTCCATCTTCCAGCCGCAGTGGTCGCGCGATGGTGTGCTGTATTTTGTCTCTGATCGCAGTGGATGGTGGAATCTCTACCGCGACAAGCAGCCGTTGTACCCGATGGAAGCGGAATTCGGCGTAGCGCAGTGGGTGTTCGGCTTAAGCACCTATGCCTTCCTGTCTGCGACGCAGATTGTGAGTATCTACCAGCAAAACGGCATCTCGCATCTGGCTGTGCTGGATATTACCACGCATACGCTGCATAACGTCTCAACGCCGTTCAACACCATGACGCATCTGACAGTGGCTGATGGGCAGGTGTTGATGATTGCAGGTTCAGCGACCATGGGTATGTCCATCGTGCGGCTCAATCCTACGACTGGCGGGTATGAAGTCCTGCGGCGTTCCAGCGAAACGAGACTCGATGATGGTTACCTCTCGCAGGCGCAGGCGATTGAGTTTCCCACCGATAACAGCTTGACGGCACACGCCTTTTTCTACCGTCCCCAAAACAAGGATTTCACCGCATGAAAGGCACCCGCCCGCCGCTGATGGTCATGAAAGGTCACGGCGGCCCCACCTCGGCCGCCAGCCCCGTGCTAAAACTGACGTTACCGTCTGGACAAGCCGGGGCTTCGCGGTGGTTGATGTGAATTACGGCGGCAGCACTGGCTATGGCGCGCCTACTGGGAACGGCTCAATGGGCAGTGGGGCGTCGTCGATGTGGCGGACTGCGTTAACGCCGCGCGGTACCTGGCGGGGCAGGGCGAAGTCGATGGCGACAAGATGACCATCACAGGCGGCAGCGCTGGCGGTTATGCGGTGCTGTGCGCGCTGACCTTCCATGACGTGTTCCGCACAGGCACCAGCCGCTACGGCATTGGTGACCTGAAGACGATGGCGGAAGAAACGCACAAGTTCGAGTCGCGTTATCTGGATGGGCTGGTGGGGCCGTATCCCGAACGCGCCGACCTGTATCATGACCGTTCGCCGATCCATTTCACGCAGCGCCTGAACAGCGCCATTCTGCTGCTGCACGGCAGCGAGGATAAGGTCGTGCCGCCCAATCAGTCGCAGACGTTTTTCGAGGCGGCGCGCGCGCGCGAACTGCCCACCGCGTACATCCTGTTTGACGGCGAAGGGCATGGTTTCCGCCGCGCCGAAAATATCAAACGCGCGCTGGAAAGCGAGTTGTATTTCTACTCGAAAATCTTTGATTTCGCGCTGGCCGATGAGATTGAGCCGCTGGCGATTGAGAATTTATAGCGCGGCTGCGAATTCGCCTGCGATTAGGTGCCGGGGAGGCCGTATTGAGTCGTTAGCCTCCCCAACGTTGTACTGTCTTAATCGACTTCGACGCCCGCCAGATTGACGCTGTCGATTTTCTTCATGACTTCGTCGGTCAGATGCGGCAGCGCCGACAACGCCTGCATGTTCTCGGCCACCTGTTCGGGCTTCGATGCGCCCATAATCACGGTGCTGACGTTGGGGTTCTTCAGACACCAGGCCAGCGCCATGTGTGCCATGCTGACGCCCAGTTCGTCGGCGATTTTGCCCAGTTCACGAATGACCGCCAGCCGCGCCGCGCCTTTTTCGCCCGTCAGCCGCTGCTTGAGCCATTCATAGCCCGGCAGGTTCACGCGCGAATCGGCGGGAATGCCGTTGTTGTACTTGCCCGTCAGGAAGCCTGTCGCCAGCGGGGAGAAGATGGTCGTTCCCAGCCCCACCACGTCATACAGCGGCGCATATTCCTTCTCGACGCGCTTGCGGTGCAGCAGGTTGTACTGCGGCTGTTCCATCGTCGGCGGGATCAGGTTGTACTGGCGCGCGACGCTGTAGGCTTCCATGATAGAGGCCGCCGACCATTCTGAGGTGCCCCAGTAGAGGATGTCACCACGCTGAATCAGTTCAGTCATCGTGCGCACGATTTCTTCCATCGGCACTTCGGGGTCGGGGCGATGGCAGAAGTACAGGTCGAGATAATCCACCTGCAAGCGATCCATCGCCTGATAACAGGCTTCGTAAACATGCTTGCGGCTCAGCCCGCGCTGTGTCGGTTTGGGGTCGCCCTGCTGCGCGCCCCACATTACCTTGCTGGAGACGATATAGCTGTCACGCGACCAGCCTGCCTTTTGCAGCGCTTCACCCATGAGCAGTTCCGCCTGACCCGCCGCGTAAGCTTCCGCGTTGTCGAAGAAGTTACAACCAGCGTCATAAGCTGCGGTCATGCAGGCCAGTACCTGGTTCACATCCATCTGAGTACCAAACGTCACCCAGGCCCCAAATGAGATTTCACTGACCTTCAGGCCAGATTTACCTAAACGGCGGTAATTCATAGTGTCCTCCTGTTATGCAAAAGTCGCGGGTTCCCTAACCCACAGCATGATGCTGAAAGTGATCGGAAATCGTTTAGTGGGTTGAATAACCCGCAGGTTTAATAAGATCATCGCTGATCAAGCAGCGACGGTTTGGTGGGAAATAGGCAGTGTGTGTTTAGGATTAACACTTAATGTTTGTATTTTACCCTAAATTGTCATTTGTCAAACCCTGACCAATGTAATCCAATGTGCAGCAGATTGAGGATAACGTCTACCCTAACGATTTTGCCTGTAATGCCAGCGCCTTCAGCTAAAGGTGAAGGCTAGCAGGGTTCGCAAGCTCAGTGAGGGAGTTAGAAGTTTAGACTACACTCTTGTTTAGAATGAGGGCAAATGTCATATTCCTTGTAAGGATGTTCAATTGAACGTCCATTCACGGATTTTGAACATGAGGTAAGGACTAAAGGGTTGAGGCGATACATCGCCCATGCTCACCAGAGTCAATTCAGATGACACCTGACTTGCCGTCGAGACCCATCACAAACGCCCCGCCGTCAGTTACAATGGACGCCACTTTCGTTAAGCATCATTAGGGATGAATACATGCGCTGGATTGAAGTGTCGATGAGTGTGGATGGCGAAGCTGCCGAAGCGGTCAGTGACTTGCTGCAAGAGTACGGCTATCAGGGAGTGGCGATAGAGCAGGAGGGCATCATGCCGGAGGCGTGGGACGAGGACAATGTACCGCCGCCTACGAAGCTCACTGTGCGCGCGTATCTGCCTGAAGATGAACAAGCGCCCGAATTGATGAAGCGCCTTGAAGACGCGCTTGGCCACATGAGCCTGATGTATCCTATGCCCAAGCCTGCGTTCTATCCCGTCGATGATAAGGATTGGGCGGACGCATGGAAGGTGCATTATCATCCGCTGCGTTTGGGCAAGCGCCTGTTCATCCGCCCGCTGTGGGTGACTGAGGTGGAAACCAGACCCGATGATGTGGTCATCGCGCTAGACCCCGGCATGGCCTTCGGCACAGGGACACATCCCTCGACGCAGTTGTGTCTGCAAGCGCTGGAAGACCTGATACAGCCGGGGACTCAGGTGCTTGACCTCGGCGCGGGCAGCGGCATTCTGGCTATCGCGGCAGTCAAGCTCGGCGCGGCACATGTTCTCGCGCTGGACATTGACCCCATCGCCGTGCGCGTCACTGACGAAAACGCCGAACAGAACGGTGTGAAAGAGAAAATCACGTCGATGCAGGGCAGCCTCGATACGGTGATTACCTCGGCGCGGCGCTTTGACCTGGCGCTGGTCAACATCCTGGCGCGCATCATCATTCAGATGTGCGACAACCACCTCGGCGATGTCGTGCGCCCCGGCGGTAAAGCCGTCTTCGGTGGGCTGACGCTGGAACAGGCCGACGATGTGGAAGCCGCGCTGCGTAAGACCGGGCTGACGCCTGTCGCGCGGCGTGTGCAGCCCGATGGCGATTGGGTCGTCATCGAAGCCGTGCGGCCACAGTAAGCTCCGGCGATGGTCTGGTTGGCCGCTGGCTTTCTTGGTCTGATTTATCTGCTGTTGAGCCTGCTGCGGCGCAGGTTCAGCATTCCCCTGACGCCAAATTTGTGGGCGGTCATCATGCTGTCGTTGTTTTTCGGCACGCTGGTTTATCTCGTGCCGCGTGTGATCGCCGCGCACGCTGATGATTCACGGCTCGACAGCGCGCTTTACATCAGCAATTCGGCAGGTATGGGCATTATGCTGTGCGGCTCGCTGTTGGGCTGCATCGCACAAGCGGCGCATGAATGGGGCGCAGCGCGGCGCGAACGTAAACGTCAGCAGCAGGCCGCAAAGTCTCAATCGGATTGAAGCACACCCCACACGCTGATCACACCTTCACGCTGCGTTGCCCACAGCCGCCAGTCCGCTGTATACGCTGAGCCTCCTTCAGCGAAGTAGTATTGTCCGGCGTGGACGCGGTAGTACGTGGACAAGTCAGCCAGCGGCCAGAAGGTTACGTCGCTGTCCTCATGCTGGCAGGCGAACAGGGTGCCATCGGGACTGAAGGCCGCCTGCCGCAGCGTATAGCCACCCGTCTCACTACAGTACATGATGTTGCTGATGTCGCCTGTGCCAGGGTTCCAGATGGTCGTCGTGTACTGCGACAGAAGGGCGAGCTGCGTGCCTGCCGCGTCAAACACAAGCTGCTGGAGGCCATCGCCTGCTTCCAACGGCGGCAGCAGCGTGTCGATTTCCGTGCGCGAACTCATATCCCAGAGGTGGATGCGCGTCTCATAGTCCGAAATCGCCAGCAGATTTTCATGGAAGGCGAACGGCGTGCCGTAGAAATAGGATGAACGCTGAACACTGTAGCGCGCGATGACCTGCTCACTGGTGGTATCCCACAGCACGGTTTCGTTCGCTCCGGCGATGACCAGGAGGCTGCTGTCCGGGCTGAAGGCAAATGACATGAAGGCGTCGTTGGTCTCAATTGGCGCGAGGCTTGCGCTGTGCGTCTGCGCGTCCCACAGCCAGAGGGCATTGCTGCCGAGGTATGCCAGCGTCTGCCCATCAGGACTGAACTGCTGGCTGCCGATGCCAAGCTGCACGATGGGAGCGTGCAGTTCCTCGATCAGCTCACCTGTCGTCGTGTCCCACAGTAAAATTTCATTGTCCACACAGGTAAATATCTCTGTCCCCTGCGTTTCGCCACAGGCACCCGTCGCCAGCCAACGCCCATCAGGACTGAACACCAGCTTCTGCGCCATGTTGTGCTGTGCCGCCAACAAGACACGGACTTCATGCGCCGCCACATCCCACAGGGTGACGCCGCCGCTGCTGTAATCCCCGAACGCCAGCAGCGTGCCATCGGCAGTGAAGACAGGTGCCGCCGCGTAGTTGAATAGATTGGTGTCCGTCGGCGGGCTGCCAAAGACGGCGATTTGCGCGCCCTGCTGCATATCCCAGATGCGCACCGTCTGATCGTTACTGCTGCTGACTAACAGACTGCCGTCCAGGCTGAACAGCAGGTGGTTGATGGTGTTCAGATAGCCGCCCAGCGTCCACAACTGCGCCAGTTCATGCACATTGTCGGCGCTGATGGGGGATAAATCTGCCAGGGTGAACGGCGTGTTGAAGCGATTGGCATTGATGCGGATTTCGGTGGGCGGCGGCGGCGGCAACTACGTCATCAAAACATCAGGCGTCGGCGTTGGGGTAGGCGTGACTGCTTGTTCGTCGGGACTGCAGATCGGGAAAATCACCACCAGTGAGATCGATGTCCAGAGGATGCGCAGTGTGGCGACCAGCAGTTTGTCCATAAGCCATCGTCGCTTTCGGCAGTCAGTGGAAGTTACGCTATGAACAGAACCCGTAGTGATTCGGTTCCCATCTGCTTTCTGATAGGGAGCGGTGAGATGAAAGGTTAAGTGGACGTTCAATTGAACGTCCCTACAAAAAAAATATCCGCGAAACTCCCCCACCGATGACTTCTGATAATGCTGGATGCCGATCATGAACACCGTGTGTACAATTCGCAGCACCGCTAGTTTCATAGGTCAGGAAAAATGCCATGCACTGGATTGAAGTTTCGCTGAGCGTCGAAGGGGAGGCCGCAGTTCTCGCGGAAGTGTTTCGGCGCTGCGGCTGTCAGCGTGTCACCGCTGCGCAGGCGGTGGTGCGCGGTTATCTGCCCGCCGATGAACAGGCTGCTGCTGCGCAGACGCGCCTCGAAGCTGAACTCGCGCAACTGCACGCGGCGAGTCCCCACTATAAGGAAGTGGGGGAGCCGTTGGCAGCGTGGAAAAGCGGCTATCACCCGGTGCGTCTGGGCAAGCGACTGGTGGTGTGGATTGAGAATATTGAGATTCAGCCCGACGATCTGGTGATTGAAGTCCATTCCGGCGCGGCATTCGGCAGAGGCGCATCCCTCAACGCAGTTGTGCCTGATCGCGCTGAAGCTCTGGTGGCCGGGGATGAAGGTGCTGGACTTAGGCTGTGGCAGCGGCATCCTGTCGATTGCGGCGGTAAAACTGGGCGCGGCGGAAGTCCTTGCGCTGGACATCGAGGCGGCGGCGAGGTGCCGATACGCCCGCGTGAGAAAATGCGGCACAAAATCAGGCGGCGCAGCAGATTGAAGTCATGCAGGGCAGCCTTGAGACCGTGCTGCACAGCGCGCGCCAGTTGACCTTGTGCTGGCCAACATCCTTGCGCCAGTGATCATCGCCATGTGTGACCAGCATCTGGGGATGTGCTGCGCGCTGACAGCAAAGGCATCTTCAGCGGGATGCAGGAAGATGAGGTGGAAGATGTGGAAGCCGCACTGCGCAAAACGCAGCTTCTGCCGTATGCGCGCCGCCGACTAACACAGCACTCCGAGGGGATTGGGTCGCGCTGGAGGCACTGCGACTGTAGGGCACCCAGCTCATATGCCAAGAAATGAGCGTGTACCTGGAGGCGCAATGCCATCCTAGGGAGTGGTGAGATTCAAGGTTACATGGACGTTCAATTGAACGTCCCTACAGAAAAAATATCCGCGAAATTCCCCACTCCCCGCCCCTACTCATGCTGACGAATAAGTTCAGGATTGCGCTGACGATGTTTTCATATTCAGCGTTGGGCAGCGTGTGGCGATTGAGCTTAGCTCGTTGCGCGGGTAACCTTCCCAGATAGGCTGTACATCGTGGTCAGTTTATAACGAGGTATGATGTGCCAGTGCAAATACGGATTGCTGTTGCAGCAGTTCATAATTCATGTGGTCAGAGTCCAGCGCCGCGCGGATAGCCTGGACGCCGTGCGCGATCAGCGCAGGGGTTGTATTCCACATCGGTGAGCGCTTCGAGGTTGGTCGCGTCCCAGGCGTTGAAGCTGAGGATGCAGTAGCCGCGAAAACGCTGGTCACGAAACAGAAACAGCGTCGAAATCGTCAGTTCTGAAATCCAGATCAGGTCGTCGTTGGTTTTGGGATGGTCAAGCATTGTGCTCATGCAACTGGCGCAGCAGTTCATCTTTGACTTCCTGCGGCAGCAAAGCGTAGTGCATATTCAGCAGCGCGGCTTCCAAGCCCCACAGCGCATTCAGGCTGACTTTGTCGGGGTGCAGTTGCTTCATGCGGCGGTAGACTTCCACCGAACCGAGTCGTTCCAAATCCTCGCGTGAATGCACATCAACTTCATGCATCCAGCCGCGTGTTTTCGGCCCAATATTCTTCAGCTTGAGCAGTTCGTCAGGCATCAATGCCTCGCCGTAGTAAAACGAAATGCGTGCTGCGATAAATGGTTTGCGGGTCGTGCTGATGATCGTTTTCGGCTTCTGTGACGACGTACCAGCCGCCGCGCTCTAGCTCCGTTAGAATGGCGGTGAGGTTGTCATTGATGCTGCCTATAATCTGCAAAACAGCGCCATAGACGAAATTCAACTGCGTATCGACAGCCGACAGGGTGCTCCATACTGTTTGAGGCTGTTCCCCTTCAGCATAGCGCTCGATGCGTGCGGCAACAGGCGTATCATGTGGTGTTTTGATGACCTGATAGAGAACGACGTGATAACGTGGGGGTTCATCAGGCATGGTTATCAATCCAGCCCAGCAGCGCACGGCTGAACTCGTCGGCGTGTTCCAGCATCGGGATATGCCCTGCGCCTGCTATCGTCACCAGTTCGCTGCCCTGTACTTTCTGGGCAATCAACTGCGACTGAGACGAGGGCACAATCGGGTCTTTGTCACCCACGATGACCAGCATCGGCACGCGGATTTGCGGCAGCACGGCGCTGATGTCGATGTGGGGCATCCGGCGGAAGTACATCGCCATCACATCCAGATTGAGATGGGTAAAGTTCGGGTAGCCGTTTTCAACCGCCTGATCGAACAACGGGTTGTGTGCGAGGGCGCTGCTGCTGGCTGTGTAAACTCCCCACGACTGTTTCCAGACTTCCTTGCTTCTGCCGATGAGCCAGTAGCCCAGTTTGTAGAAGGCATTGCCCACCACTGGCAGCGCGGCAATCTTCTGGTTCAGCCCCAGCGCGCCGATCCATGTGCCCTGCGCGAATCCACTGACGCTGACCACGCCTTTGACGATTCCCGGTGCCTGTGCCGCGAGGTGTACGGCTGCAAAGCCGCCTGTCGAATGCCCGACGACAATCACGGGCTTATCGCCTGCCAGTCGATAGAGCGCCTCGGAGAGCACGCGGGCCATCATCTCCGCCGATAAATCTTCTTCGCGGAAGCGCGGCGGCATGACGGCGGGGTAGTGGCCGGGGAGCGTTAGTGAATACCAGCGGTAGCGCCCCTTGAACGCCTGCGGCAGCAGCGGTTCCCAGAAGTCAACCGAGCTGGTGATGCCGTGAATGAAGACAATCGGTGTGCCCGCGTAGTCCTCGTTGTATCCGAGCGCCACGAGTTTGTGATCTTCAATCCAGAGTTCAATGGTTTTTGCCATGTGCGTTTCCTTTATGCGCGCAGCACGAAGATACCCCAGCCTAAGTAGCGTTTGCCGTATTTTTCATAAGAGGCGCGTGCAGCTTCAATCCACAGATGCAGCGCGTCGGCGTCAGGATCAAAAGCGTGGTTATCGAGCCATTTGGCAGTGGTTTTGAACTGCTTGTCCATGTAGCCGTCCCAGCCTTCGTGGGTTGCCAGCAGCATATCAACCAGTTCCACGCCTGCGGCTTTGAAGCGCTGCTGTGTGCCTTCCAGCGTGTCGAACGTATCCGGCTCGACTTCCAACGCTGCATACGCTTCAGCAGGCGGCAGTTCGTTCCAATAGGGTTCACCTACAATCAGCGTGCCGCCAGCATCATGCAGCGCTACCCGCATCAGTTCGAGCGTTCCCAGCAGCCCACCGCCAATCCATGTCGCGCCGAGACAGCTTACGATGTCAAACTGATGGTGCTCGGCAGGGTAGTCGGCGGCGTCACCCTGCACCCAAGATACCTTGTCCCATACGGCCAGATCAAAGCCGCGATGGCGTGCCGCGTCAATAAAGACGTGGCTGATGTCTACTCCGACCCCGATCACGCCGTAATTAAGCGCCCACTGGCACAGCAGTTCGCCTTTGCCACAGGCTAAGTCCAGCAGGCGCGTGCTGCCATTGACGCTGCATAGTTCGCCCAGGAGCAGCAGTTGTTCCTGCGTGATGGGGTTCTGAATGCGGTGTTCGGCTTCGGCAATCTCATGAAAACGCAGCGACATGCTTTACTCCGTAGGAACTGGCGCAGGTTTAGACCTGAGGGTGAACAGCAGCAGGCCGATGGGAAGCAGGATAAGCGCCGCGCCGAAGACGATGAATTGCAGATTGGCGTCATAGGTCGTGTCGTCGTAGACACAGGAAAAGTTCACACCGATGCCGCCGCCGCGCATGGAGGTCACATCGCGGGCGACGGTTCCTCCGTTGGGGCACAGCAGCGGGGCGACAAATGCCGCAGTGCCCGCGTCATTGGCCATGCGCACCACGAAGATGAAGGCAGCGAGGATGAGCAGCGCTTCCAGTCGGATGAACAGCTTACGCATCTTTGACCTTGACGTGTGTTTCCCAATAACGATAGGCGATTTCGGCGCGCTGGCGGTGGTCGTCGTGCCAGTTGGTGATCTGCGCGTAATCGAAGTAACCGAGTTCCGGTGTTTCGTGCGACGGCGCAAGCGTACCGCCGACGACTTCACAGTAGTAAATCATGCCGTAGCCGCTGTGCGGTTGGCCTAACGGGCGCGGCGCGAACGACACCACATCAATCAGCGTTTTAACTTCCACTTCCAGCCCGGTTTCTTCCCACGCCTCGCGCTTGATGTTTTCTTCCGGCGTCAGGCCGATTTCCGCCCAACCGCAGGGCAGGCACCAACTGCCGTCGTCACTGCGTTTGACCAGCAGAATGCGCCCGTCAGCGTCGAAAACTGCCGCGTCCACGCCGACTTTGGGCGTCTGGTAGCCGAGTTCGCTTTTGAAGCGCTGGCTAATGTCCGCCGCGCTCAAGCCCGTGAGTTCCGCGTACTCGTGGGTGGCTAGTTCCAGCAGTTGTTCATAGCGCGCCTTGTTATAGGGGTCGCTGGCGTAGTACAAGCCTGTGGTGGCGATAGAGCGAATCTGATCAAGCAGCAGCAGAACATCGGCCATTTAGAGCATGACCTTTCCACCATCGACGTTAATGGCCTGCCCCGTCAGGTAGCGCGAGGCATCCGAGCAGAGGAACAGCACCAGCCCCACAACATCATCGGGCTGTCCCAGCCGTCCCTGTGGAATATCGGCCAGCCACTTCGCCATTTGTTCCGTGTTCTGGCGCAGGTTCTGTGTCATTTCCGTTTCGATCACGCCGGGACACACGGCATTGACGCGAATACCGTAGGCGGCAAACTCGCGCGCACATTCGCGGGTGAAGCCCACGAGACCTGCCTTGCTGGCGACGTAGCTGGAGCGATTGCGCAGCGGGATGTTGTGTCCGGCGATGGACGCGATGTTGAGAATTACCCCTTCGCCGCGTTCACGCATGATGCGTCCTGCGGCACGGCTGGTATAAAACGCCGCGCTCAGGTTTACATCAATCGTCGCACGCCACTGTTCGTCGGTCATCTCCAGAATCGAAGAATGCGGTTCAACGCCCGCGTTGTTAATCAGAATATCGAGCCGCCCCCAGTCGTCCATCAGCTTGTCGATCATGGACTCGACTTCGGCGGCGCTGCTCACATCACCCACGTAGGCCGCGCCCTCACCAGAGAGAATGCTGGCCGTGAGCGCTGCCGTTTTGGCGTCAATATCGTTGACGGCGACTACAGCGCCACAGTCCGCGAGTCCCTGTGCGATCGCTTTGCCAATGCCGCGTCCCGCGCCTGTGACCAGCGCGACCTTACCCTTCAGGTTCACAGAAAACATGCAGCTTCCTTCATTTGTACTCACAACTCCATAAACATGAGTGTACCACAGGGAGTAGGTCGCAAAGCAATAAAAAAGACTCAACTCTGGCAGTTGAGTCTTCCCGTTCGTTGCGTGTTTTGGCGATTCGAGTGCTTAGTCCGAGGCCAGTTCGCGTTCCGGTGCCAGCGGCACGATGAAGTGGAAGGTTGTGCCCACGTCCAACTGGCTCGTCACCCAGATTTCGCCGTGATGCAGTTGGATGATGGTCTGCGTAATCATCATGCCCAGACCCGTGCCCGGCTGATCCTGCGCGCGTTTGTCGTCACTGCGGAAGTAACGTTCGCGGAACAGACGGCGCAAGTCATCGTCGCTGAGGCCGATGCCCGTGTCGGCAACGGTGCAGTACATATACGGCCCGCTGTATTTCACTTTCTGCTTGCGATTTTTGTTGCGTTCCTGCAAGAGAGCGTCGTTGTCGGCAATCACTTTCGCGCTGATGGTGATTGTGCTTTCCGGCGGGCTGTACTTGTGCGCGTTGCTGACGAGGTTGGTCAGCACCTGAATCAAGCGCGTCTGGTCGCCCAACACCATCGGCAGGGTTTCGGGCACTTCGATGATGACTTCCTGCAACTTGTCCTCAAGCTGGCGGTAGAACGGACGCAGGGTTTCTACAACCACGTTGCGGATGCTGATGGCTTCAAGCTGGATGTTCAACTGTCCGGCTTCAGCCTTGGCGGCGTCACGCAGGTCGTTGATGATGGTTTCCATACGATCCGCGTTACGACGGATGACGCCGATGATTTCCTGCTTGTTTTCGTCGGGCATCGCGGCGAACATCTGCGGGCTGATGGAGGCGAAGCCCTTGATAGAAGTCAGCGGGTTCTTCAGTTCGTGCGCGGCGAAGCCCATGAACTCGGACTTCGATTGCAGCGTCAGGTTAAGTTCTGCGGTCAGACGCGCGTTTTCCATCGCGACGCTGGCGTGTTCAGCAAGGCGCTGCGCGAACTGCAAGTCCAGCAGGGAAAGGCGCTCTTTTTTGTCACTTTCCAGCACCATCAGCGCACTCAACTCACCGCCGGACATCATCGGCAGCGTAATCTGACTGCGCGCGGCGCTGAGACTGGGAATGTAATCGGGGTCGATGGAGGTATCCGTCGCAAGATCGGCCTGACGAGTACGGATGACGCGGCTGACGATACCTTTGTCCACCGGCCAGATTTTGCCCTCTGCGCCCTGGGGGTGGTCGCTGTCGCGGTAGCCGTACATGGCGAGTATCTGCATGACAGCGGGTTCGCCCACGATCTGGCCGATGACGCCAGCCGTCGCGCCCGTCTGCGCAATGGCCCAGCGCAGCGCGATTTCTGCGACCTTCTTGAGGTCGAGAGTACGGTTCAATTCCACGTCGATGCGTTCAAGCGCTTCCAATTCCTGAATACGCTTGCCCAACTGGATGTCGGTCACCTCGAACAGCCGCGCGTTTTCGATGGCCACAGCCGCTTGTCCTGCAAAGGTCGAGAGCAGGGCGGTGTCTTCTTCGGTGTACACGCCGCCGTCCTTGCGGTTCAGCACTTCCAGCACGCCGATGACTTTGTTCTTGGCGATCAGCGGCACGGCCAGAATGGACGACGTGCGGAATTGTCCAGTTTTGGACACTTCGCCCTGGAAGCGCGGGTCCTGCCGCGTGTCGTTGACGATGGCAGGCTTGCCCTTCTTCGCCACTTCACCGACGAGGCCGCGTCCGGCAGGCACGCGCGAACCGAGCAGTTCCTTGCCTGAACCGCCGATGACGACTTTAAATTCGAGGTCGCCGCTGCCGTCGTCGGCCATGAGGAACAGCGAACCCGCTTCGCCGCCGAGAATGTCTACGGCGCTGGAGGTAATCAGTTCGAGCAGTCTTTCGACGTTCAACTCGGCTGCTACCAAACGCTGGCTGATTTCGTTGAGCACGGAAAGCTGGCGGGCGCGCACTTCGGTTTCGGCGAACAGACGCGCCTTGTCGAGCGAAGTCGCTGCCAGCGCGCCAATATCGCTAAAGATTTTCAGTTGTTCTTCGGTAAACGTTTTGGCGTTTTCCACCGTGCCCAGCGCGATAACGCCCAGCACACGCGGCCCGGCGATCAGCGGCACACCCATCCACGCTTTGACATCTTCGCTCATGAAAAGCACAGGCGCATTGCGGGCTGCCAACGCCAGCGCGTAGTTGTCCACGCGCATGGCCTTGGCCCCGGTGACAATTTCACTGTAGAGGTCGCGTCCGATGGCCCAGCGCTTGTTTTCCTTTTCGGCGTAGCGCACATCGTCTTCGACGAAGAAGGCGAAGTAAAGCTGGTTCGCTACCTGATCGCGCAGCACGATGTAGAAGTAGGAGGCTTCAATCAGCTTATTGGTCTGGGCGCTGATGAGTTCCAGCAGGGCGTCGAATTCGATGGTGAAGTTGACGGCCTGGCTGACTTTGCTCAACACGTCCAGTTCGCTGACACGGCGGCGCAGCGAGGCGATGACCTGAGTACGCTCGACGGCTACCGCCATCTGGCTGGTCAGGCTGGAGATGAAACGCAGTTCTTCAAAGTTGTAGCCACGTTGGCCTGAGCGCGGTGCGCCGATGGAGACAAAGCCGTTAAGCTGTTCCTGACCCGGCAGCCCCGCGAGGATGGCGGTTTTGAGCAGGTTAAAGCGCGCGCGTTCGCTGCGGAGTTCATCGTTCCAGGGCTGTCCCTGTGCCAGGTAGATAGGGTCGCTGGTGCGGTGCAGCAGCGTGATTACGCCGCTGTCTGCGGTGAAGTGAATATCTGTTTCCGGCTTGGGATCGCCATAAGCGGCATATTCTTTGGTTTCAAAGTTCGGCAGGAAGATGAAGATATTGCTGGGCATCAACGTGCTTTCCACCAGTGAGCGGAATTCGTTGTTGATGCGCGGCAGGTCTACCAACTGCGTGAGCTTCTGGCCGAAGCGTTCAATCTGTTCCTGATAATTGCGCCGTGTGCGGAAGTAAATCTCATCAATTCGTTTTTGCAGGTAGGTGCGAATCGGCAGGAAACCGACGGACACGATAAAAATCGTGAGGGCTACCAGCAGCGGGTCAGTGGGTTTGGCGACACTGTTGGTCAAGAGGCTGACGCCGAAGACCATCAGGAAGAAGCCCATAATCAGCGCTACGAGCATAATGCCGTAGGCAATACCCTGACTGATAAGCCTGTCGGTGTCCCACTTGCGATATTGGAGCACGGCGTAGGTAATGCTCAAGACGGGAGCCAGCGCAAACGGCATGGCGGTTTCCACACCGAAGGGTAGTTCCAGATAGGTGTTGGGCAGCAGGGCCTGAATTGCGCGCGTCGCAATCCACAGGGCGGCGGGCGCGACCATCATCACGAAGCCTACCCAGATGGCATTGCTCTGGTCACGAATCATCGTGGTTTGTGCGCTGCGGCGCTGGCGGAAGGCGCTCTGAGCGAACATGCCCATACCCAGCAGAATGGTGATGGATGCGGCCTGGGCACTGACCCCGGCATTCATCAGGTCGGTGGGGTAGAAGTAGAGGTAGACGAAAATTGCTGCCAGCAAAATCCCGATAGCCAGCGGCACGTAAACTGCCATCGGTTGGCGATAGATGACCGTCATGCGGGTGGGGAAGATCAGCGCCAGCGTTGCAAAGCCACTAGACGCGAGTGGAATGGCGATCAGCCATGCCCAGCCAAAGCGATGGGTGAATCCGTTATCGCTTACGCCAGCGATGGAAACGGCCAGCAGCATGAAAGTGCAGGCGGTGAGCATCGCGATGGGCTGGTTAAGGCGCAGGCGGAGGATCACCAGGCCAATGACGGCCACAAAAAAGGCAGTGATGTACGGGACGATGAAAAAGGCCAGAAAGTCGCCGTTGGGGAAACGCTGTAAGGCGTACTGGGTGGTGCAGCGCAGCATGGCGCTGTTGTCTTCCAGCGGTTCACACAGCGCACCGGGGTTTTCAACCCTGGCGTCTGCTGCCCGCAGGAACGATACCTGCACCTCATCACCGGCGCTGCGCTGATCCATGAAGTAGTCGAACAAGTTTTGCGCTGCCGTATAGTTGGCAGGATTGGCCGACCAGTCAGCGGAATCACAGACATCTTCGGTACAATCGCCTGTTTGGATGCATTCCCCGCCTGGAGGACAATAGTGTACGGCGAGCAGTTGGTCGCCCCGCTGTAAGCCCGCAGCCAGGCCCATCCAGCCCTCATCGCCCGAAGGCTCTCCAGCGGCAACCACCATCGTGTGAGAAAAGGTCGCGCCGAAGAAAGGACTGATCGCCCAGTTGACCGCAAGCCATAGGTAGGCAATCAGCAGCAGCAGGCACAAGGCCGTGATGCCCAGCGCTGCGCCAAGCATAAGACGCTGGGTAGCGGTGCGCGATTGCCCCACCAGAAATGGATTGAACGTAGGGGTATTATCAGCAGTTGATGCAGTTGCCATAGGCCGACTCTGGAATAAGCAGTGTTAAGTTATTGTATCACAGCCTTTACAATGGGGCTATCACCTTAGAAGTTAAGATTATGTTTGGACAGCCTCGCGAGTTATAATGAAACCATTAGAATCCTGGTAAAAGTTTTGCAAGGTTAGAAAAATGTCAACCAATACCATTCGCGTGCTGATTGCCAAACCCGGTCTGGATGGGCATGATCGCGGCGCAAAAGTCATCGCGCGCGCCCTGCGTGACGCAGGCATGGAAGTGATTTATACGGGGCTGCGGCAAACGCCGGAAATGATTGCCGAAGCCGCTTTGCAGGAGGATGTCGATATAGTCGGCCTGAGCATTCTCAGCGGCGCACACATGGCGCTGGTGCCGCGCATCCGCGAAGTCATGAACGCCAACGGGCTGAACGATGTTCCGTTGATTATCGGCGGCATCATCCCTGACGATGATAAGCCCGCCTTAAACGATATGGGCGTGCAGGGCATCTTTGGCCCCGGCACCAACACCGAAACCATTGTGACCCGTATCCATGAACTGCTGCGGGCAAAAGGCAGCGCATGAACGATTTGCTTCAGGAAGTACTCGGCGGCAGCCGACGTGCCCTTGCGCGTTCGCTCACTATCGTTGAAAACCAGCGCGAGGGTGCAGAACCACTGCTGGCGGCCTTGTTCCCGCATACCGGGCGGGCGCAGATTGTGGGCATCACAGGCGCACCGGGCACAGGCAAAAGCACACTCGTCAGTGTGTTGGCGAAAGCCTATCGCGCGGCAGGCAAAACCATCGCTATCGTCGCGGTTGACCCCACCAGCCCATTTTCCGGCGGCGCGATTATGGGTGACCGCATCCGTATGCGCGACCTCTCCGGTGATGCAGGCGTGTTTATTCGCAGCATGGCGACACGCGGCAATCTCGGCGGACTGGCACGCGCTACTCGCGATGTGATCCGCGTGATGGACGCCGCTGGTTTTGACATTATCCTCGTGGAGACCGTTGGGGCAGGGCAGAGCGAAGTGGATATTGCCCGTACCGCGCACACGACGCTGGTCGTCGAAGCTCCCGGTTTAGGGGATGATGTGCAGGCGATTAAGGCGGGCATTCTGGAGATTGCCGACATCCTCGTTGTGAACAAAGCCGACAAGCCCGGCGTGGAAAGCACCATCAGCAGTTTGCGGGCGATGCTTGAACTGGGGCATCCGGCGGCGCGCAGCCAGTTTATCGCCCATCACGGGCGCTTGATGGCGGTTGAACTGCCACCAGCGGGGGATGAAAAGCTGTGGATACCGCCGATTGTGCGCACTGTTGCCAGCGACGGCGCGGGTATCGCGGAACTCGTCAACACTATTGAGGCGCATCACCAGCATTTGCTGCACAACAACACCATGCAGTCGCTGGAAAAACAGCACATTGAAATCGAGTTGTATGAACGACTGCGCGCGGCGTTGATGGCGCGTCTGCTGGCCCATGTGCCACAGGAAACGCTGGCGCAGGTCATCGACAGCATTCAGGCGCGCACGCTTGATCCGCAGAGTGCCGTGCAAAAAGTGTTGGATGCACAGGGTTAGCACCAATTGGGTTATGCGGTAAAATAAAAGGTGAGGGTATCCAGCCCTTAATGTCCAAAGTGAAAGAGGCATTTTTCTCCTATGGTCATCCCCGGCACGACCCATACGAAGACCCAAGAAGTGATCGAAATACAGACTGATAATAAGCGGTTCTCTGGTTTAAAGTTGTTCTGCGGCTCGGCGTCTAAAGCGCTTGGTGATGAAATTGCGACCTACCTAAAAATTCGTCCCGGAAGTTATACCCGTACCGTCTTCGCCAATGAAAACATCTTCATCCGCCTTAACGAAAGTGTGCGCGGCAAGGATGTTTACCTTGTGCAAACGATGGCCTCGCCCATCCATGATAACTTCATGGAAATGCTGATTATGATTGACGCGTTGAAGCGTGACTCGGCCAAGCGCATCAACGTGATTTTTCCTTACATGGCTTACGCTCGTTCCGATAAGAAGGATCAGCCGCGTGTGCCCATCACCGCGCGCATGATTGCCAACATGATCGAAGTGGCAGGCGCAGACCGTTACGTGACGTGCGACCTGCACGCCGGACAGATTCAGGGCTTCTTTAACATTCCGGGCGACGCGCTCACGGCTTTCCATCTGCTGTGTGACTACATGCGCAACAAGAATGTCGAAAACCTGGCTGTGGCGGCGGCAGACCTGGGTTTCGCCAAGAAAGGGCGCAACTGGGCGGAGAGGTTGGGTGTGCCGCTGGCGATTGTGGAAAAACGGCGGCGCGATAACAGCGGCAGTTCCGAAGCGCTGACCATCATCGGTGAGGTGGCAGGCAAGAATGTGCTGCTGGTCGATGATGAGGTGCTGACAGGCGGCAGTATCGTCAACGCGGTCAATACGCTGCGGCGTGAAGGGGCGCAGGACATCTACGTTTCCTTCACCCACGCACTGCTGGCAGGGCAGGCGGTAGAAAAGCTGCGCAGTCTGGACCTCAAAGAGATTATCGTCAGCAATACGCTGCCCGTCCCGCCGGAGAAACGGCTGCCCAACATGACGGTGCTGAGCGTCGCACCGATGCTGGCGGAGGTCATCGCCCGCGCGCATGAGGGGCGCAGCGTCGGCGAACTGTTCAACGAATAGACATCAAACAAGGGGACTCGGCTCCCCTTGTTCGTTCTATATCCTCAGCAGATAGTGTTTAGCGCAGCGTGAAGGTGATAGCGCTGTCACTGATGCTGACCGATGCCACGCGCCCGGTGCCGTACTGGTTGCGAATAAAACTGCGCCAGGATGACGCAATCGAGTTGTTGATTTGATTCACAACGTCCTGCGACGCTGCCTGCCCATCCACTGTTACTGACGCCACCGTCCAGGTGACACGTCCGCTGCTGCTGACGCTGGGCGTCAGGGTGGTGACGGTGTTCCACGAATTCCCGCCGCGCACCGTGACCGTCGCTGTGATGACGGCCTGCCCCGACTGTAAGTCAACATGCAGGTTGCTGACGCTGCGGCGCGCGCTGTTGGTGACGCGGTACGATGAATTGATCTGGTCTTCCGTCACGGTTACCGTCCGGTTCTGGGCGAAGGCGGGCAGCGCGAAAACGGCAAAAACAGCGACCAGTGACACGAGCAAAAGCAGTTTACGAGTGATGTTCATCATGTTCTCTCTCCTTACTTCCATTTAAAGCCGATATTCTCACGATAAGCGTTAAATGTTGGCGAAGTTTGAACACCTGTAAATGATGTGTAATCGACGTGTTAGAACTTTTCGGTCAGCGCGTTCAGCTTGCTTACTTCATCGTCCGTCAGTTTTACGTCTACCGCGCCAATCAGTTCCTGCAACTGTGCTACCGTTCGCGCGCCAATGATGGGCGAAGTCAGCGCCGGACGCGACCACATCCACGCCAGCGCCACCTGAGCCATCGGCACGCGATGGGCATCGGCAACGTGGCTGACTTCCTCCAAGGCCACATATGCCGCCTCGTTATCCATCAGCCGCTTGATAAGCCCGCTTTCGCTGCGTGCCGTGTCGGTGCTTTTGTACTCACGCGTGTACTTGCCTGTCAGGAAACCCGCCGCTAATGGGCTGTAGGGAATCACGCCGATGCCCTGATCGGCGCACGCGGCTTCCAGTTCGCGCTCAAACTCCTGACGATGGAGCAGGCTGTAGTGCGGCTGCAAGCAGTCAAAGCGCGCCAGATGGCGCACGTCGCTGATCCACAGCGCTTTCATCAGCAGCCACGCCGGATAATTGCTCAGCCCGATGTAGCGCACCTTGCCGCTGCGGACCAGTGAGTCCAGCGCCTCCAGAGTTTCATCCAGCGGCGTTTCGAGATCAAAAGCGTGCGTCTGGTAGAGGTCAATGTAATCGGTTTGCAGGCGGCGCAGGCTGTCGTCTACGGCTTGCAGAATATGTGCGCGGCTTAACCCTTCGCCGTTTGGGCCATCCCACATGCGTCCGCGTACTTTCGTCGCCAGTATCACCTCGCGCCGCGAACGGGTTTTCAGCCATTTGCCGACGATGGTTTCCGACTCGCCGCCTTTGTTACCCGCGATCCAGCGCGAATAAACGTCTGCTGTGTCGAAA
>JAXLWC010000055.1:0-37410 GCA_046328675.1 Anaerolineae bacterium | reverse complement strand
CCGCCAGCGCCAACGGTCATGGTTTGTGGGCGGGTGCGCCGCGTGAACCTCAAAGGCAAGGTCTCGTTCATGCACATTGAGGACGAGAGTGGACGCGTGCAATTGTTTCTGCGCGTCAACGACCTCGGTGAACAGACTTATGACCTTATCAAGGATAAGCTGATTGATACTGATGACTTTGTGCAGGCGAAGGGTACAACCATGCGCACCAAGGCGGGCGAAGCCAGCGTACTGGTGACCGAATTCCGCCTGCTGGCCAAGTCCTTAAGCCCGCTGCCAGTGGTCAAGCAGCAGGTACAGGACGATGGCAGCGTTATCGAGTTTGGTGAGTTCAGCGATGTTGAGACCCGCTACCGCCAGCGTTACGCCGATTTAGCCGTGAACCGCAGTGTGCGGGATGTGTTTGTCAAGCGCGCTAATACTATCCGTGCTTTACGCCGTTTCCTTGACGATCAGGGCTTCCTTGAAGTAGAGACGCCCGTGCTGCAAACGCTGTACGGTGGGGCGGCGGCGCGTCCGTTCACCACTTTCCATAACGAACTGGAACAGCAGCTTTACCTACGCATCAGCTTTGAACTGTATCTCAAGCGGCTGCTGGTCGGCGGGTTTGACGCCGTGTACGAGATCGGGCGCGACTTCCGTAATGAGGGTGTGAGCTACAAGAACAATCCTGAGTTCACGATGCTGGAGTTTTATAAGGCATACATTGACTATACTGGCGTGATGGACCTCATCGAACGGATGCTGCGTTATGTCGCCAACGAGGTCAACGGGAGCCTGAAGGTTACGTATCAGGGGCATGAGATTGACTTTGCGCCGAGTTTCCCGCGTGTCACCATGCGGGACGCGATCAAGCAGTACGCCGAGATTGACTATATGAATCACCCGACGGCTGAGTCGCTGGAGCAGGCGATCCTGGCGATGGGTGGTAAGCCTGCGCCCGGCCAACCCTGGGGCAAGCTGGTGGAATTCCTGTTCGGGGAATATGTTGAAAAGCGTCTGGTGCAGCCGACGTTCATTATGGATTACCCGCGTGACATTTCACCGTTCGCCAAGCGGGTGGCTTACGATGATTTCCATGTGGAGCGCTTTGAAATCTACGCGGGCGGGATGGAACTGGGCAACGCGTTCACCGAACTGAATGACCCACGCGATCAGGAACAACGGTTCCTCGATATGGCGAAGCTGTATAAGAAGGGTGATGAGGACGAAACCCCGCTGGATGAGGACTACCTGCGGGCGATGCGCTACGGGATGCCGCCCAACGGCGGCTACGGCATGGGCGTTGACCGTCTGGTGATGATGATGACTGACCAGCGTTCCATCCGTGATGTGCTGTTGTACCCACACCTGCGCGACGAGAAGTAAGTTCAAACCAGCGCGTTGTCATAAACGGGGTCACTCCCAAGAACGAAAATACATTGGAACCGCCAAGACGCCAAGAGCGCCAAGAGAGGATTTTCAGAGCAGAATCCGCGAACACTGAGAAAAGGTTGAGGGCAAAAGGCTTTCGACCTTTTTGTTTTGCTGCAATTCGCGATGATTTCAGATGTGATGCATCTGCCCGCAGCTAAAGGCGCGGGCTAGTCGGAAAAACCGTATATTCGCCAGAACCTAATCGCATAACTGCTGATTTATAAGCCGTTGATTTCAGGGATCGGCCCGCAGCTAAAGGCGCGGGCTAGTCTCTGCAATGCGGTAAAAGTCCCCTAACGGGACTCGTTCTGGCAGATGTCGGGGAAGTTCAGCGCTTTCGGTGCCCATGTGGTTTAGTGATGCTATACGTTGTAGCTATCCCCGCGCTGCTGCCATTGGAATGTCCGTCAGAGGCGATTATGTCAGGCTGGCGGGGGCGGGGTTTGCTGCTGGCGTTTCCAGTCCTCGACGGCGGCGAGGGCTTCGGGGGTGCCGATTTTCACCAAGGCGTCCAGAACCGCTTTTAACAACGCATTTTCGGTGTCTGGAATTGAAGTGTGCTTTAGCTCCAAAGGAATATATTCCGTTAAAGCCGTTACCGCGCTTACCGCCTTCAGTTCTCCTAAAGCCCTGATAATCGCGGCATGAAGATTCCGTCCTCTCAAGTTGGTGCTGCGCAGCATCAATAACAAAGAAGGGATAGCTTCATAGGCCCGCAGTTTACCAAGCGCTTCTGCAGCTACCTGACGAATCTCTGATTTTTCGTGTGTATCTTCCAAAATATTGATGAGGTCTGGAATTGCTTCCTTATAACCCAGATCGACGATCGTTTTTATAGTCTTTCGACGGTCAATTTTCTTATTCGTCAGGCGTTTAACAATGGGATTTTCTGATTTGCCGACAGGGATTTCCGCCTCAGAAATAGAGTCTTGCGTCACTTCTAAGGCGCTAATTAATTTTTGCCAAGGCTGATGCTGCCTATCCGTAAAGTCGAGATATTGGAGTTCACTCAGCTTCGGATGAGGTTTTGTTCCTTTTGCAGCCATTACAGGAATAACGACTTTTCCAAGCCCCAGCGCAAATGACCATTCATAAGTGATAAAAGAAGACGCTGTTGCTAAAGGAGTCATGACGACGACGATGACAAAAGCGTTTTTTATAGAGTCGTCTATTGCCTTGCTCCACTGCTGACCAGGCGATATTTTCTCGTCTGTCCAAAAGTCCATTCCTGCATTTTGGATTTGCAGTTTTAGTTTTTCAAAGAATTCAGTGTCGTCTTGATGACTGTACGAAATAAAGACGTGCGCCACAGGTATAGACTCCCTCACCTACACATTCATAAGTTTCATTTTACAACAAAAAGGGCGCAGCGCACGTTCGCGTGATGCCTGCGCGGATATTTCCTTTGCGCCCTGGTAGTTCAATCTGCTGTATCTCGAATTAAAGGTTCAAGCGAAACGCTAATTTACGTGCTTTTGTGCTGCGTGAATCCAGAAAAGGCAGTTAAGGCGAAACGGGGATGAGGTTTCTGATTCGGGCTATAATGAGGGCAAGCCAACAGTGAGGTATGCAGGATGGTCGTACAACAACCAGCGCATCTGTACACGATTGAGGATTTCCGAGCCTTCATTGCACAGCCAGAAAACGAAGACCGATTATTTGAATTGATTGATGGAGAGATTATCGAAGTGTCACCGGGACGCACCTCCAATTCTGAGTATCGAGACCTCATCGCTTTTTCCGCGCGGGCATTTTGTCATGAACATAAGCTGCCCTGTTATACCAGCGGCGAGGGTGGCGCTTATGAAGTGCAGGGTGAGGTGGTTGCGCCTGATTTTGCCTATAAACCCACCCCGATGAGCAAGGAATATCCCGATCCGGTGCCGCCGCTGTGGGTTGTCGAAATTGTCTCCCCGACGGATAAAGCAAAAGATATTCGCGCGAAACGCAACGTGTATCGCCGCGCGGGCATTCTGTTGTGGGAAGTGTACCCGGAAGCGCAGAGCGTTGATGCATACGTGCCGGGGAAAGAAGTACAAGTGTTTGGTATCGATGATGTACTGGAGGTGGGCGACATCCTGCCGGGCTTTAAACTGTCGGTGCGCGACATCTTCAGTGATCCACTGGCTGAATAGAAACAGTCACGGCGTGTTGGAAAAGCCACTGGTTAAGATACCAAACCAGCCCCTATCCCCTAACCCCTTTCCCCGTCGCTTCGCTTACGGCGGAGAAAGGGGAAAACACGCTGTATTTTGGTCTGTATCTCGGCTGTTTTACTAAGCGCTATTCCCCGGCGGGAACCCAGATGTTCTTGACCTGTGTCGCCTCGCGCAGGAACTCGTCGCCCATGCCCTGATGTGTGTTGACCCAATCGCGGGCTTCGCCGTAGCTGACCCAGGTGCGCTTCATGTTGGTGGCAGACAGATTTTCAACCTGCTGGCTGCCTTCCGCGCTGCCGAAGTACCAGACCGCGTCCACGTCGTCGTGTTCGGCCAGCGTCTTCGACAGGGCATCGCGCGAACCTGTGATGATGTTGACCACACCTGCTGGCACATCCGAGGTTTCCAAGACCTGATAGAGGTCGGTAGCGCTCAGGGGATGGGCTTCCGAAGGGATGACGACGACGGTATTGCCGCGCGCGATGGCAGGGGCGACCAGGGCCACAAACGCCAGCAGCGGATACTCATCGGGACAGGCGATACCGATGACACCCACAGGCTCGTTGACGGCAATGGTCAGGCCGCGCAAACCTGTTTCCTGAATCGTGCCGCCATACTTGTCGGCCCACGCCGCATAGCTGAACAGGCGTGATACGGCGTCTTCGACTTCGGTAAACGCGCCTTCGCGGGAACGTCCAGTCATGGCGACAATGCGCTCGGCAAACTCGTCAATGCGCGCTTCCAGATTTTCAGCGATGTAGTAGAGAATTTGCGCGCGGGTGTGGGGATTACTGTCCGCCCATTTGGCCGCTGCGTGCGCCGCTTCGACTGCATCACGGATGTCCTTGTAATTGCCATCAGCGATGTGCCCGACCACCTTACCCTCCGGTGACAGCACGGCACGGCTGTAGTTGCCATCAGGACGTTTCTGCTTGCCGCCGATGAACAGCTTGGCGGTGCGATCAATCTTCAGCACAGCCTCTTTGGAGTCGCCATTGGCGTGTCCGTTCAGCGGCGCAGGACGCCCCGGCACGCTCTTGCCCCATGTGCTGCTGGCTGATGCCTTAACTTCAGGACGTGGGCGTGCCTGCCATGCGGGACGCACATATTCGTACAAGCCTTCTTTGCCGCCTTCACGCCCGAAGCCGCTTTCGCGATAGCCGCCAAAGCCGGAAGCCGCGTCAAACATGTTGGTGCAGTTGACCCACACACTGCCTGCTTTGACTTTGCGCGCGGTGTCCAGCGCGAGGTTGACATTTTCCGTCCAGATGCTTGCCGCCAAACCGTAGCGGGTGTTGTTGGCGAGGGCGACGGCTTCTTTGGGTGTGCGGAAGGTCATGGCCGTGAGCACCGGGCCGAAGATTTCTTCCTGCACCACCGATGAGGCAGAACCAACATTGGTCAGCAGCGTTGGACGGTAGAACGAGCCTTTGGCGGGGAGTTCGCATTCCGGCTGGAACACTTCCGCGCCTTCGGCTAAACCCTTCTTTACCCAACCGTCGATGGTTTCCCACTGTACAGGATCAACAATCGCACCGATGTCGATACCTTTGTCCATTGGATCGCCGACGCGCAGTTTGCTCATGCGTACTTTGACTTTGTTGAGGAAACGCGGCGCGATATCTTCCTGCACCAGCAGACGCGAACCCGCGCAGCACACCTGCCCCTGATTGAACCAGATAGCATCGACCAGCCCTTCGACGGCGGCTTCCTGATCGGCATCGTCAAAGACGATATAGGGCGACTTGCCGCCGAGTTCCAGCGAGAGGCGTTTGCCTGTGCCAGCGGTGGCGCGCCGCAAAATACGGCCAACGTTGGTTGAACCCGTGAAGGCGACTTTGTCGAAGCCGGGATGTTCGACCACCGCCGCGCCCGCTTTGTCGCCGCCTGTAACGATATTAACCACACCAGCGGGTAAGCCTGCTTCGGCGCAAATTTGCGCAAACAGCAGCGCACTCAACGGCGTGTAAGGTGCGGGCTTGAGGACGACGGTGTTACCCATCGCCAGCGCCGGGGCGATTTTCCACGCCAGCATCAGCAGCGGGAAGTTCCAGGGAATGACCTGGCCGATGACGCCCACAGGCTGATAACCGGGGAGTTCCTGTTCCATCAACTGCGCCCAGCCTGCGTGATGATAGAAATGGCGCGCGACCAGCGGCACATCGAGGTCACGCGATTCACGGATGGGCTTGCCGTTGTCCAGCGATTCGATAACCGCCAGCAAACGCTGATGTTTCTGGATGTGGCGGGCGATGGCGTAGAGGTGGCGGGCACGCGCATGTCCGCTGAGCTTGCTCCACGATTCGGCGGCAGCCCGCGCGGCGTTGTAAGCGGAGTCCACGTCGGTGGCGCTGGCATCAGCAACGTCGGCTAGTTTTTCGCCTGTCGCCGGATTCTTGGTGGCGAAGTATTTGCCCTCTTTGGGCTTCTGCCACTGGTTGTTGATGAACAGGTCGAACTTGCGCTTGTATTCATCGAGCCAGGCATTGGCGGCGGCGGGCGATTCGGGGGCGGGTCCGTAGGTCATGGTTTCAAATATTTCGGCTACGCGGGACATAGATTGTTTCCTTAATCACTTTTTCCTTGCGTAAGGGGTTTTCTTATTTGTCGATGGGCTGTCAAGGTAATCGAGTTCAATATCCATTCAAATTCGTTCACAGCATCTCGAACGAGGGATATCTGTTGTGGAGATGTTGTTGCCAAAATCCCGTCCAGATCACTGAAGTGAGATGTGATCTCGTCAATCAGCATTACAGAGATTTCCGAGTCATTATTCTCTTTGTAGTATTCGTGCAATTGTTTCCAAGCGTCCATATACGCTCTATAACAGGCACTTTCCAGATCACCCACATTCATTCGGGTATGTCTTAAAGACAAATCGTCTCCCCGATGAATGATGTTGATTTCCAACTTATGGCGCAGTTCGCGGTTCATTGCCCCTCACCCCTAGCCCCTCTCCCACTCGCTTCGCGGGGGAGAGGGGAATTTGCGGATCGAAGTGTTATCGATTATTGAAAGCAGATTGAATAGTTATCAAGGCTTCGGATAGATTATGTTCTACTCGATAAGCTGGAATTCGCACAAATCGAATCTCTAACGATTCGATCATTTCTTGACGTAATCTATCATTCTCACGCTGCGATTCGTGAATAAGCCCATCTATTTCAATAACCAGTCGTTCACTGGCACAAAAGAAATCGACAATAAAAGAACCAATGGGCACTTGCCGTCTGAATTTGCGTCCTGCCAATTGTCTACTGCGAAGCGCTTGCCACAAAATTTCCTCGCTCGGAGTTGGTTCTTTGCGGAATACACGAGCGACCTCAAGCATTTTGGTAGCTAATTCTGGCGAAATATCCCAATAATCCTCATTTTTGAGACGCACAGCTTTTCCTCGCATCTTCTCCCCTCTCCTCCGCGAAGAAAGGGAGAGAGGGGGCGGGGTGAGGGGTCTTACACCATCGGCATGTGATGCTTGGCGGCGTAGCGCCCGGTGACGGCGTGCGAGAGCTGACGCTCGATGTCGGTGAGCAGCGCGCTTGCGCCGATGCGGGAACAGATGCGGCTTGAGCCAGTCGTCGCCGAGTTCTCTTTCATCAGGATGAGCCAGTTGAGCGCTTGTTTGGCGGTGCGAATGCTGCCTGCGGGTTTGAAGCCAACCTGATATTTGGTGCGCTCAAGGTAGTCACGGATGGTGCGCGGTCAGCGACAAGGCTGACTTCCAGCGTAGCATTGACATCTTCCTTGCCCGTGCTGGTCTTGATGAAGTCGGAGCCGGCCATCATAGCGACGACGCTGGCCATGCCGACGTTGCGCAGCGTGGCTAAATCGCCCGTTGCCAAAATGCTTTTCATGTGGGCGTCCCCGCAGGCCGCGCGCATCTCGCACAGTTCGTCGTAAAGCGCGTTCCAGTTGCCCGTGAGAACATGTTCGCGCGAAATCACGATGTCGATTTCCTTCGCGCCCGCCGCCACCGACTCTTTGATTTCGGCGATACGCTGCTTGAAGGGACTCAAGCCAGCGGGAAAACCCGTCGATACTGCTGCAACGGGAATCGTCGTGCCTTCCAGCGCGCGCACCGCATCGGCAACGCGCGTGTGATAGACACAGACCGCGCCAACCTGAATATGTTTGTCGGCGACACCCAGTGCTTCGAGGATGTCTGCGCGCACAGGGTTGCGGGCTTTGGCGCACAAACGCACCACGTTGCCGGGCGTGTCATCGCCTTGCAGAGTCGTGAGGTCAATCGTGGTGATGGCACGCAGCAGCCAGGCCGCCTGCCAGTCCTTTTTGACGGAACGACGAGTCGTCAGCGTGGCGGCGCGGCGTTCGGTGGCGCTGAGGTTGACGCGTACCTGACGCACCCAACTGAGGTCGAGGGGTATTCCGGGGTTGCGGGTTTCGGACATAAAGTTCTCCAAAATATTAACTACTGGCGATTTCTTCACGCGCGATTTGCACGCCGTTGGTCGTTTCGATGCGTACCACGCCCATCTCAGCAAAGGTGCGCGCCTGCGCTAAGTCATGGCAGTGAGAGACCTTGATGATTGGACTGCCATCAAGGATTTCACGTACCTGCCTGAGCTTGACCGCATCCGGCGAAAGTTTTACATAATCAATGCCTGCATTTTGGGCGATGCGGCAGGCAATTACCGTTTCCTGTTCATCAAGGTATGGCAGAGGCAGCGACAGGGTGCTGCGCGCGCCTCGCAACTGACATTCGGCAGCCAGCGAGGCCAGTTCACTATGGATGGCACTGGTGTCGTCATCCTTAAACGCGCCGATGTGAAAGACCAGTTCCAATTCTGTCGCGCCCGCAGCCAGCGCGCGTTCGGATTCAAAGGCTTTGACTTCGGGGAGCACCGCGCCGAAAGGAAAACTGATGCCCGCGATAATGCCTACGCCAGTGTCCTTCAGCAGTTCAGCACATAATGGGACGTACACACTGTTGACGCAAATCGCCGCAAAGCGGTACTCTTCTGCTTCCTTACAGGCTCGGACAATGTCTGCTCTTGCAGCTTCCGGGGCGAAGAACAGGGAATGTTCAATCATTTCAGCAATCATGGAGTTTGATCCTCGGCTGTGGTGTGCCAGGTCTCGCGCAGGCGTTCGACCAATTCTGCTTTGTAAGCCTTCAGTTCCTGTTTGAGGCGCGGCAGAATATCCGAATGACTGCTGGATAATTCGAGGACGAGCGCAGGATGCCCCTCCTGTAACTGAGATGCCAGCGCTTCGACCTGATAGTGTTTAAAGCCGACATCTCGCAGATAAGTGGCAAAGCGCCCTGTTGCACGCCCGATGATACCGCCGATGAGTGCGCCTGTGCCCAGCGCGATGATCGCGCCGATTCCGGGCAGGGCTAACGCGCCGAGGTGAACCAAACCAAGCGCCGTGATGGCTGCGCCGAATGTGCCGCCAGCAATGCCAGTTTCGTCGGCACTGATTTCCCCATCGAGGACGACGACTTCGCCGCTGGTGGCTTTGGCGACAATCACCGCATCCTCAATTTTCAGGTAGTCCAGTTCTGTGATGTAATCCAGTGCTTTCAGTAAGATGCTGCGCGACGGGAAAACGACTACTACCGTCTCACCGGGCATTGTAAATACTCCCAAACCTTCCGCTATGCATCAGTATACCGCGTTCAGCAGCGGAAATTTCATGGTGACGGAAAATTTCATATAATGAGTACATCATAATCGTTTTGGGAGCGTTTGTGCAGCTAAATCTTCCAATCTTCGACAAACTTGCCGACAGCCAGAATATCCTGATCGCAGGCGCGGGCGGCGGCTTCGATATTTTCAGCGGCTTACCGATTTACTTCACGCTGCGCGAGATGGGCAAAACGGTGCATCTGGCGAATTACAGCTTCACCGACCTGCGACTCGCAGCCATTGCCAGTGAGATGGAAACGCTGATTCTTGATCTGCTGGCAGGAGCAAAGGGCAATGTACAGCACCCGCTGCAATACCTGCCCGAACCGTATCTGGTGCAGTGGTTTAAGCAGGTGCGCGGCGAAGATGTCACCGTCTGGATGTTTGCCAACACAGGTGGGCACCCCTTAGCACTGGCCTATGAACACCTGATAAAACGGCTGAAGATCGACGCGATTATCCTGGTCGATGGCGGCGTGGATTCGCTGATGCGCGGCGATGAATCCGGTTCGGGGACGCTGGTAGAAGACACCTTATCGCTGTCGGCAGTGCGCAACCTCGATGTGCCCGTCAAGATACTGGCGTGCATCGGCTTTGGCACCGAAGTCGAAGAAGCTGTATGCCACTATAATGCGCTGGAAAACATGGCAGACCTGACCAAAGCCGGGGCGTTCCTCGGCGCGTGCGCGCTGACACCGCAAATGCCGGCCTTCCAGCAGTTTGAATCCGCCTGCCGCTATGTGTGGGATCAGCCCGATCATCACAAAAGCCATATTTCCACGCGTATCATTCCGGCGGTGCGCGGCGAGTTCGGCAACTACGACATGTATAACCTGAATCGCGGCAGTGTATTCGTATCGCCGCTGATGGGGCTGTACTGGTTTTTCGACGCGCCGACGGTCATTAAACACAATCTGCTGATTGACACGGTTGCCGAGACGCAAACGAAAGAAGATGCCTTCCGCCTGTGCAACGGCTTCATCCGACGGTTGAACCTGCGTCCGCGCCGCAGCATCCCGTATTGAACCGTATTGACATCTTATGGAGTTTCTATTTAGAATAGAATTATCCTGGTGAAATATAGACATTTCATGCCAGTGATTCATTGATGGGATAGCTGAAGGAGAAACGATGTCTCTTCGCACGACTGCAATCGGCTAAACAGCAGGCGATAACCTGCTGCTTATAGCCCCGTTTTCCGGGCTTAGCAGTTGCTGACTCGTGCGTATGATGATTCCTGATTTCCGACACTCTTTTCAATGAATTAGAGGCATTCGGATTTACTCATTCACGCCGCGCGGGTCTTTCCCGGCGGCGTTTTTTATTTTGGATCAGCAAGGATTTAGCGCGATGGCAATCACCGCAAGACCGTATACAGGTATAGAAGATTTCAAAAAGATGACCTATGTGCTGCGTGAAGGGCGTAAAGCCTCGCGGCATTCCGGTTACATTCACATCGGCGATTTGAACTGGTGGGCGTATTACATCACGCCGCGCCACAACACCATGAATGAAACCGCGTTCATCTGGGAAGATGACAACGGCGCAGTGTTGGGCTGGTCGCTGCTGTCACCGCATTACAACACCTTCGATGTCTTTGTCCATCCATCGGAACGGAATGGCCAACGGCGTGAACAGATGCTACTGTGGACTGAGGCGCGCATGGCAGAAGTACAGCGGCAGCGCGGCAAAGACCATCTGGTTGTTGGCTTTCTGTGGCAGGATGACGAGGTGTGGATAAATATGCTCGCCAAACACAACTATGCACTCGACGCGGAAGAATCCGTTTATGTCTACATGGTGCATCCGCTGGAGGATATCCCACAGCCTACTGTGCCTGATGGCTTCACAGTGCGCAGCGTGTGCGGCGAAGAAGACGCTGAAGCGCGCGCTGAAGTCCACCGCGCGTCGTGGGCACGTCCCGGCTTTGAAAGTTACATGTCAACCGAGCGTTATCGCGCCTTCATGCAAGCGCCGGATTACCGCCCCGAACTCGACGTAGTTGCTGCTGCGCCGGATGGTCGTTTCGCTGCGTCGGCGATGATGTGGCTGGACGCCGAAAACGCGCTGGGACATTACGAACCCGTAGGCACGAATCCCGAATTCCGGCGCATGGGCTTAGGGAAAGCCGTATTGTGGGAAGGGCTGCGACGCGTGAAGGCACTTGGCGCACGCGAGGCAACCGTTATGCCGATTGAAAGTGACCCTGTGGCGATGGCATTATACACGTCCGCAGGATTTGAACCGAAGAACCGCAGTCTGACGTATAGCAAGACAATTTGAAACACACGACAAGGAATAAACGATGAACAGCGCAACTCTGACTATTCGTGAAGCAAATCCAGATACCGATTATGAACGCGCTGCGGCGCTTATCAGTGCTGCCAGCGTAGAACCCGTGACCGCCAAACAAATCCAGGGCTGGGATAAAAACACTCCCAGCGGACAAATTCGCCGCCGCATGGTAGCGACCAATGCTGATAACGAAGTGATCGCCTACAGCCAGATACAGCGCTTCGCCAAAGACGTGCATACCCAGAGTTTCTATGTGTGGGTGACGGTGGACGAAGCCTACCGCAGGCAGGGCATCGGCGCGCAGATGTACGACAATGCCAAAGCGGTGGCCTATGAACACGGCGCGCGCGAACTCACGTCCGAATCGCTGGATAATGACCCGAACAGCCTGCGTTTTGCCGAAAAACGCGGCTTTCGCATCCACAAGCACGCCTTTGCCTCGCGCCTTGATTTGACCGCGTTTGACGAAGCCCCGTTCGTGGAGTGCATCGCGCGCGTGGAAGCGATGGGCATTCGCTTCTCGTCACTGGCGGCAGAGGGCAACACTCCCGAAGCACAGTTCAAGCTTTATACGCTGAACAACCAGACCGCGCAGGATAACCCGACTCTGGATCATCAGGAAGCCTTTCCAGCGTTTGAGATTTTCCAGCATCAGGTGTTGAACGCCGATTGGTTCCGCGCCGACGGGCAGATTCTGGCGATTGAGGGCGAACAGTATGTCGGTTTGGGGGCTATCGCCATGAACGGTGAAACCGCCTACAGCGCGTTTACGGGCGTGGACAGCGCCTATCGCGGACGGGGTCTTGCGCAGGCGCTGAAGCTGCTGACCGTTCGCTTTGCCATCGCCAACGGCGCGCGTTCGCTGCTGACAGACAACGACTCGCAGAATGCGCCGATGCTGCGCGTGAACCGCAAATTCGGCTTCAAGCCAGAAACGGGTATGTATAAACTGCTGAACAAACATTTCGCGTCTGGCGCGGGCAGGAATGTACGCATCTGGCTTACGGTATAAACCGATTTTCCGAAGGGTGAACACACAAGTTCACCCCTACATCTAGACGAACAATAGACGAACAAAACGAAATTCACGGACGAACACAAGGTTCGCCGCTGCTAAGGAACTGAACAATGTCGATCTTAAACATCACCAACCTCAGCCAATCATTCGGCGCATTCACCGTCTTCAGCGGTCTCAGCGCCAGCGTGCCACACGGCGCGAAAATTGGACTTGTCGGCCCTAACGGCATCGGCAAGACTTCGCTGCTGTTGATTCTGTGCAAGCTGGCGCAGGCCAGCAGCGGCAGTGTCCATGTCGCGCAAGGCACGCGCATCGGCTATCTGCGACAGGAGGCGATGGAGGCTTTCGCCCAGCGTGAGAATACAGTCTACGAAGAAATGATGACGGTGTTCGCAGGCGTGCAGGACATGGAAGCCAAAATGCGTGAACTGGAAGAACGCATGGCCGAGGACTACTCCGACGCGCTGCTGGAAGAATATGGCGCGGTGCAGGAAGCTTTTGAGCACATCGGCGGCTATGACTACGAGCTGCGTATTCAGCAGACGCTTGAAGGTCTGGGTTTCCCCAAAGAGTTGTACGAGATGCCGCTGACACGACTCAGTGGTGGACAGAAGACACGCGCACTGCTGGCCCGTCTGCTGCTGGAGCGTCCCGACCTGTTGATTCTGGACGAACCGACGAATCATCTGGATGTGGATGCGGTGGAATGGCTGGAAACGACGCTGCGCAACTGGAACGGCGCGCTGCTGATCGTCAGCCATGACCGTTATTTTCTGGATGCGGTGGTCAACACCATCTGGGAGATGAGCCGCACGGGGATTGAAACCTATCGCGGCAACTACAGCGCGTATGTGAAACAGCGTCAGGAGCGTTGGGAACGGCAGGACGAAGTTTACCAGCAGGAGATGGAACGTCTGGCGAAAGAGATAGATTACGTCAAGCGCAACATTGTACGCGCTTCAACCAATGCGCTGGCAGTTGGGCGTCTGCGCCGCTTGAGCCGTGACTTGATCGCGATTCAGGAAGTTGGGCTGATGGCGTATCGTGAGAGCAAAAGCTGGCTGCAACTGGGTGTTGGGGCTGTGCGTCCGCTGGGTGTGATGGAAGCCGAGCAAGCCATCAAGGAAATTGAATCGCCTAACATTCGCCCGCCAAAGCTCAACCTGCGGCTGAAATCCACTCTACGCAGCGGCGATCTGGTGCTGCGCACGCGCAACCTTGATGTGGGCTATCCAGAGAAGTTCCTGTTCAGCGCGGACGACATTACGCTGACACGCGGCGAATGTGCGGCGCTCATCGGTCCCAACGGGACGGGCAAAACCACGTTCCTCAAGACGATTATGGGCGAACTGGAAGCGCTGGGTGGGCGTACTATGCTCGGCTCCAGCCTGAGAGTGGGCTACTTCGCGCAGGCACATGGCGACATGCAGCTGGATAACAGCGTGATTGACGAACTGATTCGGCACAAGAATATGCTGCCCGGCGAGGCGCGCAATCATCTGGCGATGTTCTTATTCCGCAAGGACGATGTGTTCAAGAAGGTGAGCATGTTAAGCGGCGGCGAACGGGCGAAACTGGCAATGGCGATTCTGGCGCTGCAAGGCGCGAATTTCCTGCTGCTGGACGAACCGACGAACCATCTGGACATTCCCGCGCAGGAAGTGCTGCAAGAGGTGCTGGAAAACTTCGACGGCACGATTCTGCTGGTTTCGCATGACCGCTATCTGGTAGACCGACTGGCGACGCAAATCTGGAGCCTGGAAAATGAACATTTGCAGGTGTTCAAAGGGAATTACCAGGAATTCCTTGCCGCGAGGGAAACGGATCGCCAGAAAGCCAAAGAAGCCCGTGCCGCCGCCAAACAGGAACAGAAGGTTATGGCGAATGGCAAGCGCAGTATGAACGGCAACCAGCGTAAACAGGGCGAATCGATGGCCAAACTGGAACTGCAAATCGCGCAGATGGAGATTGCCTTGCAGCGCATCGGGAAAGGCTTGCAGATTGCAGGCAAGAAACAGGATAACCATGACATTCAGCGCCTGAGTCATGAGTATTCCACGACACAGGCGCAGCTAGACGAATTAATGAACCAATGGACGGTTCTGGCAGGAGAATGAACAATGCAGATACAAGAGAAGAGTACCGAACTTGAGAAATGGCTGCCAGCAGGTTTCAATGCCCGCGCGGCAGCCATGAGTGACCTTGAGGAAATCGTGGCGCTGTTCAACGCGGCAGGCGAAAAACTCATCGGCAACAGCAGTAAATTCACGACGGCGAGGTATCAAAGCTCATGGACAGCGCCGGGCTTTAACATCGAGACGGACACAGATTGTTACCACAGCAGACGGCAAAATCGCCGGATACTAAGTGAGGTGAACGATCATGAACCGCACGTAACGCTGCAATGCTGGGCGTGGTATCCGGCATACGAAAAACAGGAGGGGTGGGCAAATCTACCTGCTGAACTGGGCAGAAGCGCGCGCGACAGGCCATCCTCACGCACCCGCAGATGCACGTATCACTATGGTGTGCTTTGTTATCAGCCTGAATACGGCGGCGGCAAAATTGTTCGAGGACTATGGCATGTCATTGATTCGGCATAATCTGCGCATGGTGATTGACCTGAATGAACCACCAGCCGCCGCACAATTCCCCGAAGGAATCACGGTGCGAACGATGGTGCGTCCCGATGATGATCGTGCGGTATTGCAGACCATACGCGATTCATTTCGTGATCATTGGGGCTTTGTGGAAACGCCGTTTGAAGATGAGCTAAAAGACTTCAAGCACTACACCGATAACGACGAGAATTTCGATCCATCGCTGCAATTCCTGGCGATGGACGGCGACAAAATCGTCGGGGTGTCCTTGGGCGCGCCACGCACTAGCGATGATCCGAAGATGGGCTGGGTCAATACGCTGGGTGTGGTGCGCGAATGGCGGCGTCAGGGCATGGCCTTAGCGCTGCTGCAACACAGCTTTGGTGAGTTCTACAAGCGGGGACTGCGCAAGGTTGGCTTAGGCGTGGACGCGCAAAGTCTCACTGGTGCGACGAAGTTGTACGAGCGTGCAGGGATGCGGCCTGACCCCATGCGCCAGTACAGCAACTACGAGAAGGAACTGCGCGCGGGTAAGGATTTGAGCGTGCAGTCGTTATAAGGTATATGGCATAAAAAGGGCTTGGCGCTGCCAGGCCCTACAGCTTACTCCGTGAAGTGGACGAAACGCATGTAACTCTGGTAATTCTCAACCTCCGCAGAGATGACGCCCAGCACCTCCAGCACGCTTGATTCGCTTTCGCCAGCAGACATCAGGCTGACAATGTACTGCCCATCCTCAACCTGTATCAATCCAGCGTCATCGACCACACGGCCTAGCGGAAGTTGATCGGAGGGGAGAATACCATCCTTGCCTGTGTAACCGTTGGGGAATGTGCGCTCAATCGGCGACTGATAATCCGGCGCGGAAATAGACAGCAGTTCGCGGGTGGCAGTCAAGACCTCGGCGAAATAGGGATGGGCGATAAGGTCGTTGTCAGTTCGCGAGAGGAACGAATAGCCGTCGGCAAGTTCCGCAGCAGAACAGACATTGTCCACCAAAAACTCACCCGCAGGAATACGCACAGCACGGGAGGAACGGGCGGCATAACGCGCATCCACCATGTTCTCGGTTGGGCTGCCTTCCCAGTTCCAGCTATACATGCCGAATGGCAGAAACATTTCGTAGGTGGTGAAGTTGTTAAACTTCTCAATGGCGTTGCCGCTGCCCGAGACTCTGTCCCCGACTTCCGCCAGCAGCACACCAGTCTCCGGGTTGTTGCTGTAGACGGCAACGCTGTACGCCGTAGACCCCTCGCTGTAATTCCACTGCTCCTGCGGCGTGTTCCAGAAATAGTAGAGGATGACGAAGGCTTTGAAGCAGCTTGCCACCGGGTAGTAGTTGAAGGGATTGACCTGGATACGAAACAATTCCCGACTGTTCGCATCCAGCTTGCGCACATCAACACCGATGCCGCGTTCAGCAACGGCGGTGCGGATATTTTCCTCAAAGCGGCGGCGCAGCGGGGAAGGCGAGCGCGGGTCTAGCAGGACGCTGGCGAAGGATGCCCCCGCCAGCTTCAGAAATGTGCGACGGGTTAAGCCTGCCATGCGCGGGTTAAATCCAGTAAATGTTCGTAGACGCCATCGGGCACAATCCCGGTCAAGGCGATGTCCGCGCGCGTCGAGACTCCGGTCAGCACAAAGGCGGTCTTCATGCCAGTTCGCTGGCCGCCGAGGATGTCGGTATCGAGGCGATCCCCGACCATCAGCGTGTGATCAGCCGATGTACCCATGATGCGCAGCGCGGTTTCCAGCATAGGCGTATCCGGCTTGCCGATAACGATAGGCTGGCGATCTGTGGCCGCTGCAATCGCCGCCAGCACACTACCCGCGCCGGGCGCTAAGCCTTCAGGCGTGGGGAAGGTTTTGTCGGGGTTCGTGCCGATGAAATCCGCCCCAGCGCGAATTTGTAAGGTGGCGTGTTTGAGCTTATCGTAAGTCAACTGCGGGTCGATACCCGCCACCACCACGCGCGCCCCTTCATCGACCACTTCCATGCCCGCGTCGGCCAATGCCTCGCGCAAGCCATTCCCGCCGACGACATATACCCTGGTTGCGACAGGATAATGCTGGCGCATGTAATCGGCGGTGGCCGTTGCTGACGTAATCACCAGCGCCTCGTCTACATCCATAACGCCCATGTTCAGCAGCTTGGCGACGTAGGCAGCAGGCGTTTTGTAGCTGTTGTTGGTCGCTAAGGTGTAGGCGATGTTGTTGGCACGAATGAAATCAAAGAACTCACGCAGCCCCGGCATGGGGGTATCGTCGCGCCAGAGCACGCCATCCATATCGAGCGTGACCGCACGAATAGAAGCTAAATCCATGAAATATCCTTATTTGAAATCGGTGCTGTCCAGAATTATCGTCACAGGCCCATCATTGTGGATTTCCACCAGCATCATCGCGCCGAAGACACCCTTTTCCACACGCGCGATGCCTTCTGCGCGCAGCCGTTCAGCATAATAATCGACCAGCGGTGAGGCGACATCCGGCAGGGCAGCGTCCGTGAAGGAGGGACGGCGTCCTTTACGCGCATCAGCATACAACGTGAATTGGGAAATCACCAGTACGCCCGCGCCGACATCCAGTGCCGAGAGGTTCATTTTGCCTGCTTCGTCCTCAAAAACGCGCAGGTTCGCCGTTTTTTTAGCCAGCAGTTCTGCCTCGGCCTGTGTGTCGCCATGTGTGATGCCGACAAGGGCGACAAAACCTTTTTCAACCGCGCCGACGATACTGTCCTCTACGCGCACACTGCCACGTTGAACTCGTTGTAAAACTATGCGCACAGTCGTCTACTCTTTATTGCTCTGAATCCCCTCGACCTGACGCATGGTTTGGAGATGCGCCTGCCAGTGATGCAAGAACAGGGCTTGCACGGCACGCTCTACTGTCATGTTGATGTCAAGGTCGGGATGATGAACTTCACAGGTAAATTTGCTGATGGGCAATCGCATGATAAAGTCAGTGATGCGTTTTTCGCTGCGCTGAATATCCTTCACAGTGGTTTCGATCAAGCGCTGGCGAAACAACTGCGCGGCAGTGTCGTTGATGCGATCATTCAAGCGCTTGGAAATGGGGATACGGATATGGAGGAGTGCCGCCTGAATCAAAAACATAGACACATTATCAGTATTATGCAGATGAGCCAGCATCGCCGCGAGTGACCAGCCATGATAACGCGGCTCATAACGCAGAGCTACAGGTACATTATCTACGATTTGCAGTACCGCACGCCGCGTCCTGACAATTTCGTCAACCAGTTGGCGGCGTTCACTTTCAGTATCAAGGTAGAGAAAGTATTGTCCATCGCTCATAGCGTGGTTCTCCCATTGCTCACGTCTACGAAAAATATACGCCGTTAGCGGACGCGCGTCAACCTGAGTCACCTTGCCATGTCTGCTTATCTGTGCGTACAATTGACTTTGTAAGGTTTTATTTACAGGAATGTTTTTATAGATGGCTGACAGCCTGTTCGATAACCGCTATCGCTACGATTACATTTATCCACGCGGACGCTCCGGTGAAACGCTGCGTGCCGTTGACACCCTCGACAATGAGCGCCTCGTGGTCGTCAAGCGCCCCGCGCCGAACGATGCGCCGCCTATCCGCGCCGGACAAGAGGTCAGCATCCTCAACGAGCGCAAAGTTCTGACGCGCCTCGCCGGACACCCTGTGCTGACGGCGCTGCTGGGCAGCGGACAATTCTTTGTCGGCGGCATGTCGCACCAGTACATTGTCATTGAACGCGGCACGGGCGAAATTGTTGCCAACATGGTGAGCGAAAAGGCGACCCGTGATGAGCGTCTGCCGGAACTGGAAGTGCTTACCATAGTGGATGCGCTACTGGATTTGCTGCAAGCGGCTCATGCGCAGGATATTGTGTACAACGACGTGGATGGCAAGCACCTGTTCTGGGATCGGGACCTGTATCGCCTCAAGGTGATTGATTGGGGCAACGCGGTCTTTCTGGAAGGGGATGAGGTCACACAGCAGGGCACCAGCCGCCAGAGCGATATTTATCAGGTCGGGGAACTGCAGTTACCATCCTGACAGGCGGGGGGCGTCCCGAAGTCCCACGCAACGCGGGTGATGAGTTTGCGGTGATTTCCGGCGTGACAGCGAACGTATCTCCACGCGGCTGCAAATGATTGTCAGTCGAGCGCTGCATCCGAATCTACGGATGCGCTACCGTTCGATTGTCGATCTACGCCGCGATTGACGGATTATCGCCAGCCGCTGGAGCGTGACCGTGATGCTATCGTTGGCCGGGTAAACGAGCGTAGTCTGCGCCGAACGCTAAGCAAGGATGATTTGCGTGGGCTGTTGACTACCCTTGAACCCGCGCTGGCGAAAGACCCCGTGAACTTCAACGCGCGCAAAGCCCGCGAAGATGTGCTGGATCGACTCAACGAACTGGAAGTCGCGGCTGATCTCGATGCGGTGCGTATCTACATGGAAAGCGCCAATTGGGAACGCGCGGCTGACCTGCTGGCGGAACTGCTGCCTCGTTCACGCGGCGATATGACGACCCTGATTCATCTGCTGACTGACTGCGCCGCGTTGCTCAATGAGCATCGGAATATCCCGCAGACACAGGCGGCACAGGACGCGATCACCCTGCTTTTTGACCGCGACTTCGCGCAGGCGGCACGCATTCTGCTGATAAAAGCCGATGATAAAGCGCGGCCCCTGCATTTACTACTCGCAGAACGTATCAGCGCTTATGTGCCCGACGTAGTACTGCTGCGTCCAAACCTGTATCGTGTAGAAATTGCGCTTAAGGCGCTGGCCAAACAACCCGGTATTGCCGAAACACGCGCGCTGCTGACTGAGATTCAGGCCTCTCTGGACAAACTGGCAGGGAACAGCGCGGTGCTGGTTGAACTGCGTGATGGTTATCGGGCAATTGTCGATCAGCTCACAGGACTCTCGACGCTGCTGGAAACCTTCAACGCCAGTCAGAATCTGCCAGATGAACAGCTTCCGCTATCCGCTTTGGAACGAGCGTCCATCGCGGCCATGGCTCTGGCAGATAATATGCATGTGATTGGCAAGCAGGCAACCTCCAGCCCACGCGATGCCCTGCAAGCGCTGGATAGCTGCCGCGCAATTGACCCAATGAATGCCGCGTGGGATGCCATCGAACGGCTGCTGGATGGATTATATGAACTGCTGCAATCGTACCAGACGTATATTCCGGCGGCTGATGGTTCCGACCTTGAAGGTTGGTTACAGGAATCGCGCCGTGACCTCGCGCCGTTCGTTGACCGACTGTTTGACGAGATGCTCACAGGTATGGTCGGAGGGCTGGAAATTGCCGAACGCGCCTGGAACGTTTATGCCGAGGAAGCCATACAGGGCAATCGTTTAGCCACTGTTACGGCGCTGACGCAGGCTGCGGACGCAGTTGCTACCATCAGTCCTACGCTATCCGGCTGGCTCAATCAACTGCGAACGATTATCAGCAACGCTCACTATATCGAACGGCACGCTTTGCATGGCGGCCTGGGGCGCGCGCTGGCCGATGGTTGGGAAGCTTTTGATCGCGGGCGTTTGCAGGATGCGGAACGTCTGGGGCAGCAGGCTTATGAAATTGCACGCAGCGAAAACGAACGTTTTGCGGCAAAACGGCTGCGGGATTTGTCGACGGCAACCTACAGTTGGACAGAACGCGGCGGCATCAACAGCACCAAGACTTCGCAGATTACGCTGGTCAACATCGAGGAATTGTATACCGAGGAAGAAAACGACATCCGTCAGAGCTTCGCGGCACAAATGCCCAGCAAGGAAACCTATCTGCGCGCCATGCAAAAGGGCATTGTGGAAATCTACAACCGCAGCAGCACCGCTTCAGTGCGCATCCTGTTTGCCAACTGCATCCTGTTAGGAGCATTGGACGCCCACGACGGGGCATTGGATGATGCGGCATTCTGGCGAGAAGTCGGCGCACGTTCGATGGGCGAAATCGGGCCACGCCACACTCTGACACGTCTGCTTGACGAGTACCTGACCCGGCGGCGTGATGTGATTGCGGCGACCACGCTGCTGAACAACATGCACAACGCACAGGCATTTTCCAATCTGGAAACAGCACGCCGCCAGTTGGAGGATGGAGCACAGGCGCGCGTATTAGCTGGCGCTATCCAAAGCCTGCGCGAACTCGAAGGGGTAATCCGCGACTGGGCTGATGGCGAGTTTCGGGCGGCAGGCATCAAGCTGGAAAATGCCATTAACAGCGTGAATGAGGTTGAACAGACGGCGCAAACGACGCTGACCACTTACCGCGCGTGGTTAATGGAGCTGCAAAGCCACGCCGCAGAGCTGTACAACATCAATCGGCAGATGCGTCAGGCGGTAGAACGGCGTCCGGTTGAACCTGTGGACGTGGTACGCGAAGCGCACCGACGCCAAGCCGAAGTGACCGCGCAGGTTCTGGGAGATCGTCACGCGGCAACCCTGCGTCAGTGGTACGAAACCTACGAAGCGTTCCTGAATGTTTACAGCGACAGCACAGTACGGCGTACCCAAAAGCTCAACAAATTCAACGAACTGTTTAAGGCGATGTTCATTGACCGTCATCCGGCATACCCCCTGTACCGTCTGTGGTATGAGACGACAGAACGCGCGCCGGAGTTTCCCGCGCCGCCGACCAGTGAACCCACGCCTAAAATTCGTGAAGACGAAACAATTGACCCGGAAGACTATCGCCCGAAGCCTATGATCGATGGCGAAGAACTATCGGGTTCACTGCGTGAGCGTCTGGCGAGTGTGCCCGCGCGCACATGGCTGTTGATTCCCATTGTCGTCGTGTTCGTGCTGGTTGTCGCGGCAATCGCTTACAACGCGTTTACGGGTGTACAGGCAGCGGCACAGGCGCAGGCAAACTCTGATGCCACCAATACAGCCGGTGCCATCCTCATCGCAGCAAGCCGCACTAACGAAGCCTCACAGCAACCCTTATCGACTGAAGATGCAACCGAACAATCCAGCGAAGCAGAAGGGAATCTCGTATCAACCCAGGCGACACTGCCCGTCTTCGATACGCCTACCCCACGCGTCGCAACGGTCACAGGGCTGCCGCCAGCTATCTCAGCGACGCCTACACCCACACGCACGGAACTTCCACCTACAGCAACGGACACGCCGACGTTAACCTACACGCCGTCCATCACGCCCACGCCCAGCAGCACCCCTACCGCCACTTTACCCGCGCAGGGTTTGCAGGGGGAACAGAATGTGCTGACGCTGCTGAACTCACTGCCCGCTGATGTGCTGCCCTGGGACGCGGAACAGTTTGGATTGGTCACGGACAATGATGGGAGCCAGTACTGGCGGTTGGGACGCGGCACGGTTGGCGACGGGATCATCGCTATTACACTGCCGGAAGACCTCCTCGAAACCTATTATGGCAATAACGCGGCGACCCGTATTTACCGCATGGAAGTGGAGTTTTCGCTGGCATCCTATAATCCACCACTGGTCGTCGATGGGCAGGTGATTTTCGGCGCGCTGCTGCAAAGCCTGAGCCAGCCGCCAGCCGCTGCCGGATTTGAGGTGCAGGTCGTTGATACCAATGTGATTAACCTTGGGCAGCGCTCGGCGGGATTTGATAATCCTGATGCGGTGACTGTGCTCAGCCAGCGTTCCGTCAGCGCAGTCATTGTCAGCGTGCGTCTGGAGCGAGACAGAGGCAACGGCGGTGTTGTGTTATTCATCAACGGCAATCCACTGGGAAATGCGCTCACGCTGACGAGCGCGCAGGATGCGATTCTGCCTACTATCTATGTACATGACGGCGGAGTGATTGTGTATGTGACGCGCTGGACGATTACGCTGGGTTAAATTTAACTTCGGTTAAGTTAATAATCCAAATGCGTAAATTTTCAAAAACTTGGGTTAAACACATTTTTCAAATCCAACAAAAGTTCCAGAAATGTGTGTTAAAAGGCGCTATAGTACCCATATCTTCGATAAAGAACCTAAACATGAGGAGAATCCATCATGACCCATATTATCACCAGCCTGTGTTTGCGTGACGGTGCCTGTCAGGAAGTCTGCCCTGTGGAGTGCATCGTTGCCGGACAACCCTCCAACGAATGGCCGTGGTACTTCATTGACCCGGACACCTGCATCGACTGCGGTGCCTGCATTCCAGAATGCCCCTACGAAGCCATCTTCATTGAAGAAGAAGTACCCGCTTCCTACTCGTTGGCAGAAGGCCAGAAGCGTATCCCCTTCGACCAGAAGACCGAAGTTACGCACGCGGCAGGTGATGTGGTCGATCTGACCCAGGATATTCAGTACAACTACGCATTCTTCGCTGAAGGCCCCGGCTACGACGCGATGAAGTAGAGCGCTGGTTAAGCAACATTTAAAGTCCCTCAACAGTGGTTGGGGGATTTTTGATTCTGGAGATTGCTGCCTTTTAAAGCCGGGGACAAAGGCAAAGCCCCTACGAGTCCCCTGGTTAATATGGGCATGATTCAGAAATGATCGAGTGGTTGATCGAATTGATCGCGCGATCATTTTGAGCGAACGATAGTTGATCGTAATTGCAATTGACTGAGGGAGAAAATCAATTTCTCACGCTCAAAATATGGATAGAGGGCTTTCAGGTTAAGTTTGCGTTGGTTTAACATACAGTACGCCGCAATTTGAGACGGTATTGTCTCAGGATAACATACAATACGAAGCATTTGAGGTTCAATTGAACCTTTAATTCCATGTGTAATGTAAGACTATTAAACACAGAGTGGGAGCTGCTTAAGATAATTCCCTGGATATGGGAAACGCTTATACAATGCCGCGTTGAAGTCGTCTACAATACAGATGTTGGACAGACTCCTAGGATGGTTGTATGAGCAAGAAACCTGCGCTGATTTGTCCTAGCTGCGGCAAGTTGATGACGCTTGACGTGGCAACGACCACAGTTAAGTGTAGACACTGTGGTTTTGTCCCTTCGCTGCATGATAACGCTGGGCGGGCCGCGCAGGCAGAAGCAGGAATGCCCCACAAAATGCCTGCTACCGCGATTACTTATCGCGGCAAGCTGGAAGCGCGTGTTGAAGGGATGTTCCTCAGCGGACATGGGGCGTTAAAACAAGGCCGCAAAGAAGAAGCCTTACGGTACTTTCGCAGCGCAGTAGACTATCAGCCTGATTTTATTGATGCCCATCTGTGGATTTCGCGGCTGGTGGATGACGAAAAAGAAAAACGCGACCATTTGACGACGGTGCTGGCTTACGAACCGAACCACGTTGATGCGCTGCGTGATCTGATGGTGCTCAATGGGCGGCTGACACAGAAAGAAGCAGACAACACCCACCATCATCAGGAGCCTCAAGCACAACTTGTCAGCAGCCCTGTAGAATTTAAGACCCAAGTCCTGCTGTGCCCGATATGCAGCGGCCAGATGACATTGAATGAACGTACAGGTATCCATGAGTGTCGTTTTTGCGGCCATAAAGTGGAGACTAAACAGGCTGAACGTGTGGATTCGCTCACGGCGGGTTTACTGGAACGCAAAGCAAAACCAAAGGTGTGGGTCATTGGCAGCCGACTACTACACTGCAACCAATGCGGCGCGGAACGCACGATTCCGGCGCGCAAATTATCCGATACCTGTCCATTCTGCGGTTCGACGCAGGTCATTGTGCAGGATGCGCTGAATTCCTTCCAGCAGCCTGATGGATTGATTCCCTTCAAGCTCACACGGGAACAAGCCAGTCTGGTGATACAGGCAAAACTCAAAAGTGCCAGCGAACGTTTCAAAGGTATTTTCGATAATAATCGCATCTCGAACGCGCATCTGGATGGATTGTATATCCCGTACTGGTTGTTTGACGGCAGCGTTGAGATTACGCGCACGACGATTGACAAGCGTACGCATCACCGTGATGTCAACGCCTATCAGCGTGAGTCGTTTAACGACGCTATGTACAATATCGCCGTGTGTGCGGTGAGCTATCCGCCGCCCATTCTGACGCAAAAATTGGGGGCGTTTGATTGGGGGCAGATGATGGCCTATGATCCACGTCTGCTGGCGAAATATCCTGCGGAGATTTACAGCGTTGATTTTGACCGCGCTTCGATTCAGGCGCACAGTCCTATCTCACAGTTCATGAAAGAGCGCTATGATCTGCCGGATGGCGACAAAATCGAAACGACGGTTTTTACATCTGTCCGGCACATGCTGTACCAACTGGTCTTGGTGCCCGTATGGATCGCGACATTGTTTGAGCGTGATGGGGATACGCGCCCGGCGCTGGTTAACGGACAGACAGGCGAAACCGTGTTGGGCAAGGCGGAAAAGCCCAGATAACCCTGTGGTTAGCGCGTGTCGAAAAATTCTGAATTGAAGCGTCAAGTGATGATGAAGGGGATCGCACACAAGAAAGAAATACGGATTGAACCGCAAAGGCGCAAAGGCGCAAAGAGCAGCAGGAAAATTGAACCAGTGAGACAGTGCGTTGAGTACAATGGAGAACGCAGAGAAATGGGTGTAAATCGATGATTTCAACATTATGTTTTGAATTATCAGGCAGCTTTTTAGCTGGACTTTACCCATCTCGACACTTGTATCAAGAGGAGCTTTCCTGTGAGTTTAAACTATCCTAATGATTTTTCGAGTGTTTTGAAATTGGGCTGATACGCGGAAAGTCTGATCGTTTTTCTCTGGCTGAAACTCCTCCCGCAATGATTAGTCGAGCTTAGCGAAAATAACATCACTAAAATAGAGGGCTGGTTATGTTTGATTTCATTAAACTGCCTGAGACCCATGTGCTGCGGACACTGAGCCATGATGGACGCCTGTTGTTCGCCACCCGCATGGTGCGTATGTTTGCCTACGGGACGGTTGCCGTGGTGCTGGCGCTGTATCTGGCACAGCTTGCCCTCAGTGATGGGCAAATCGGCGGCTTCATTACCTGGACATTGATCGGAGACGCAGTTATTTCACTGACGATTACCCTGATCGCAGATCGCGTTGGCCGAAAACAAATGCTGCTGTTAGGGACGGGTTTGATGGTTTTCGCTGGCGCTGCGCTGGCGCTGAGCGACAATCTGTTGATCCTGACGCTGGCGGCCATTGTTGGGACTCTCAGCCCCAGCGGCAATGAGGTAGGGCCGTTTCTGTCGATTGAGCAGGCCATCCTGCCGCAGACGAGCAGTAATGAACAGCGAACAGCCGTATTCGCCTGGTATAACCTCTTTGGCTCATTTTCGACGGCGATTGGTGCCTTGTTCGCAGGCGGGCTGGCAAGTGTTTTGCAGACGGCAGGGCGTTCGCCGCTGGAGAGTTATCGCATCATTATGGCGCTGTACGCCGTTTTGGGACTGCTGCTGGCGGTGATGTTTACACGCTTATCAGCAGCGGCTGAAGCGCAGAAAACAGAAACGCTGGGCAGTCGTTTCGGTCTGCATCGTTCGCAGGGCATTGTGCTGCGTTTGTCGGCCTTGTTTGCGTTGGATTCATTTGCTGGCGGGCTGGTACTGCAAAGCGTGCTGGTGTACTGGTTTCGGGTGCGTTTTGGCGCTGAGGACGCGGTAATCGGCAGCATTTTCTTTGGCGCGAATCTGCTTGCGGGGCTGTCGGCACTGGCAGCAGGAAGGATTGCCGCCCGCTTTGGGCTTATCAACACGATGGTATGGACGCATATTCCATCCAATATCCTGCTGATGCTGGTTCCGCTGATGCCCTCGCTTTCGCTGGCCATTCTGGTACTGCTGCTGCGCTTCAGCATTTCGCAGATGGATGTGCCGACCCGCCAATCGTACATCATGGCGGTGGTCGCGCCTGATGAACGCTCGGCGGCGGCGGGGGTCACTTCGATTGTGCGCACCGCCTCCAGTTCGATGGCCCCGGCGATTACGGGTTTCCTGTTGCAATCGTCGCTTTTAGGAGTGCCATTTTTCCTCGCGGGAGGGCTGAAAATCGTTTATGATTTAGCGTTATATCGCAGTTTTCGTGCGATTAAACCACCAGAAGAAAAGAAATAGGGATTTCCTATGCCTGCGCCACAAATCCCCTGTCCGCGCTGTAAAAAGCCGCTTGTGCTGCACAATGTCAGCGGGAAAATACTGTGCAAGAATTGTGACTTCATCCCCATCGACAGGACCGCGTACAGAATTGCCCTGATTACGGGCATTGATATGAGCAGCGATATTCACCCAGATCGTCTCAAAGGGACGCGGGTGAAGTTTCCGGGCATGGTGAATTCGCGGGCGCTGGCGGCTTATACCACCGGCGAGGAACTGCTGAAAAAGGGAGAAACCGCCAAAGCGCTGGAAGCCTTCCAGCGTGCGCTGGACTCACAACCCGATTTGATTGACGCGCACTTGCAGCTTGCCCGTTTGAGCGAGGATTTGCTGGTCAAGGTGCAGCACATCAACACGATTCTGGAATATACGCCGAAGCAGGAAGACGCTTTCCGTATGGCGATGGTGATGATGGGGGCGCTAACGGCAGAGGAAGAATCGCGCACGCATCACCATAATGAGCAGGAAGTCCGCCATACTGATGAAGTGAGCGCCAATGTGCAGGCGAACCTGTGCCCTGTGTGTGGTGGACGGATGTCGGTTGAGGAACGCACGGGAAAAATCAAATGTCCGTTCTGTGGGCATACAGAAGATATTCCATCAGGCGGTTCGCAGACTATCGGCGCTGCGGGCCTGTCGATGGCGCTGGTCAAGCGGAAGGCGCAGCCCGTTCGCTGGGTGATCGGGAAGCGTCTGCTGCACTGTAACGAGTGCGGCGCGGAGCGAACCGTTCCGGCGCGCAAGCTGACGGCGCAGTGTCCGTTCTGTGGTTCGCCACAGGTGATTGTGAAGGACGCGGTGGCATCGTTTCAGCAGCCCGATGGCATCGTTCCCTTTGCGGTGACGCGCGAGCAGGCAGCTAATGAACTCAAAGCTTCGCTGAAAGGCGGCATGGAGCGCGTCAAGGGCATCTTCGACAACCGCAAAGTTGAGCGTGTGGTGATAGATGGCGTGTATCTGCCGTTCTGGGTGTTCGATGCGGCGCTGGAAGTTTCGGGCAATCGTTCCGATGGCAAGGGCCGCGAGAAATATGCCGACTGGATTGAGAATGCACTGTACTGTGCAGTGGAATCGCCAGCGCGGGAACTGACAGGCAAGCTCGGTGAATTCGATCTTGGCGATATGGTGGCTTATACGCCCAAACTGCTGGCGGATTACCCGGCGGAATTGTACGGCGTGGACTTTGACAGGGCTTCGCTCGAAGCACATCCTAAGCTGGCGCAAATCTCCAAAGACAAATATGACCTGATTGAGTATGCTGTGCGGCGTGACCATCGCGGCAACGAATATGTAGTCGAGGTGTACCTGCGCGACAAGGTTGTGAACTTTCTGGAGATGACCTTCCAACTGGTGCTGCTGCCGATCTGGGTAGCGACGCTGACAGAGCAGGATGGGGATAACCGACCAGCGCTGATTAACGGGCAAACCGGGCAGGTGGTGCTGGGGAAGGCGCAGAAGTCAAAGTAACATTCAAAGGCAAGCATTCAGTGGACAGGGCGCGAATGAACTGCACCCTGTCCATCTCTAGCACTTATTTCAGTTCCTGGCTCTGGCTGTCGGCCATGCGTTTTGCCAGCGCGATAAAATCGGCCAACGGCAGCGCGCCCATGTCTTCGTCCGTGCGCAGGCGGACACTCACTGTCCCGGCGTCGCGGTCACGATCCCCGACGATCAGCATGTAGGGGATGTGCTTCTCGCGATTTGTCACGATTTTCGCCTGCATACGCGACTTGCCCGCGTCAACGTCGGCACGCAGCCCCGCCGCACGCAGTTGTTTGACCACGCTATCGGCGTACTCTGCGTGACGGTCTGCAATGGGGATGACGACGGCCTGTACAGGCGACAACCACACCGGGAATATCCCATTGAAGTGTTCAATCAGGATGCCGATGAAGCGTTCCAGGCTGCCAAACGGCGCGCGATGGATCATCACGGGACGCTGGCGGCTGTTGTCTTCAGCAACATACTCCAACTCAAAGCGCTCAGGTAAAACATAATCGACCTGCACTGTCCCTAACTGCCAATCGCGCTTCAATACATCACGGAAGATAAAGTCCAACTTAGGACCATAGAATGCGCCTTCGCCTTCTTCTACGGTGTGCGGCATGTTCAAACGATTACAGGCTTCGACAATTGCACTTGTCGCCTTTTCCCACAACGCGCCGTCTCCCGTAAATTTGTCGCTCTTTACATCGCGTGTACCCACGCGCGCGCGGAAATCCTTAAAGCCGAGCGAGTCAAAGACGAACTGTGTTAGCTTGACGACTTTCACAAATTCCTCCAGAAGCTGGTCTGGAGTCACGAACAGGTGCGCGTCATCTACCGTGAAGCCGCGCACACGCGTCAACCCCGTCAACTCGCCCGACTGTTCGTAACGGTACACTGTGCCGAACTCGGCGTAACGCTGCGGCAGGTCACGATAGGAACGCATCTCACTCTTGTAGATCATGATGTGATGCGGGCAGTTCATGGGCTTCAGCAGGAATTCTTCGTCATCGACCTGAATAGGCGCATACTGGCTGTCCTTGTAGTACGGGTAGTGTCCCGACGTTTTGTACAAGTCGAGCTTGCCGATATGCGGCGTGACCACTGGCAGATAACCGTTGTCGATTTGCACCTGACGCAGCCAACGTTCCAGCGTATCACGAACGATGGCCCCGTTGGGCTTCCACAGCGGCAGGCCTTTGCCGACCAGCGGGCTGAACGTGAACATGCCCAGGCGTTCACCAATGATGCGATGATCACGCTTCTTAGCTTCTTCAAGGCGATAGAGGTAGTCCTGTAACTGCTCCGGCGATTCCCAGGCCGTGCCGTAGATACGCGTCAACTGCTGGCGATTTTCGTCGCCACGCCAGTAAGCACCCGCTGGCGGCTTAAACGTGACACTGATGGCATCCGGGTTGATCTGTTTTGTGTTGTCGACGTGCGGGCCACGACACAGGTCTGTGAACGTATCCTGCGTCCAGAACGTGATTTTGCTGGCGGGTTCGGCAATCTTGTTGCCGTTATCATCGACACGACCAGCGACCAGATCGTTAATCAGTTCCACTTTGAAGGGCTGATCCTTGAACTGGGCCAGGGCTTCGGCTGGCGTCACTTCGCGCCCCGTGAAAGCATGGCCCTCACGGATGATTTCCTTCATGCGGTTCTCAACCCACTGCAAGTCTTCTTCCGTGGGGGAACGCGGCAGTTCAAAATCGTAGTAGAAGCCATCTTCAATCGGCGGGCCGATGGCAATATGGGCTTCCGGGAATCGCTCAAGCATGGCTTCCGCGAGAATGTGTGCGGAAGAATGCCGGATTTTATACAACTGGCTTTCTTCGTAGCGAGACATGATTACTCCTCAACTATTAGCGATTAGCTGTTAGCTACTAGTCAATACGCATTAGGGTACAGCCAACCGCTGGCTGTGAACGGCTAACTGCGAAATAAAAACACGAGAACCCGATTATAGCGCGTCCTCGTGTCATTGTGTGAGAGAAGGATGGATGTTGGGAATTAGTCCCCTTCAACCACGAGAACGTCGGAGATGACTACAGCGGCGATTTCCTGGGTGGCGCGCGTGCCGCCGACGCCCAGTGCCTTGATTTCAGCAGTGGTAGTGCTGGTTGCTGAAGTATCAGTAGTAGGAACTTCTTCAGTAACCTGTGTGAACAAGGCTTCAAAACTTTCGAGCGTTAGCAGGTTATCGACAGTGTCCTCAATCGTGTCACGATCAAGATTTTCCACGACGATGTGGGGTGTTTCCAGCGCGGCGTAACGCACGGGTTGAGCATCAGGAAGTTGTTTGCAGACCTCCAAGCTCAATTCCATTTGTCGACGCAGGTAGGGCAGTGTCACGAAGACGGCTGTGTAAATGTTGCCATCTTCCATTTCGACGATGACATCACAGGCGTCACGTTCGCTGTCGTACATTTCAATCCAAATGTGCTTGGGAATTTGCAGGCTCAACATAGTGCTTATAAATCTCTTCTAAGTGGGTAGGACTTTAGTCCTAGTCATATCGGATACCATATACGCAGAATATGTCAAAATCAATTTGTTTGTCAAGATACCGCTGTTAAGTCTCAAGCAAATCTTTACAGGTTTTGTGAAATATTTACCAAATTGTAACTTCCTCTCAACTATTTTCATCCATCGTTTAGGGTTGAAGGGTAGCGGTAGCACATGGAGGGATATAAGTAGCTGGCAGATTAATTTGCTGAGTCAATGCCGTTGCTGTCATTTGTATTGCATGAAGCATTGCTTCTCCCGTTGCTCGTTGAGCAGAATTGGGCGTCGGTGGAATTATTGTTCGTGTCGGTGTACTCGTGGGAGGATAAAAATTAAACCCGCGTTCTGTCGGAGTCGATGTTCTCGAAAATGTTTGCGCCAATGTAGTAGCCGTTTGTCGAATAGCAGAAATATCAAGCGGACCACCTGTTGGCGGGATGGAGGTGAGAGGATATAGAGCTGTAGCTATAGGAGTTTGCGGGGTAAGGGTAGGATAAGGGGCAGGACTTGAGGTAGGAGTATGGATAATGCCCATTCGGGCATCAGCAGTATCCATGATTTGCTGTATTGATAAGGTGACAGGGGTAACAGTTGGACAGACTGGGAATACTTGCTGAAATGCCAGATAAAGGGTTGAACTTAATCCAATCCCATACAGTACGACACTACAAAGTATCCATAACTTCGTCATGGCTCAATTACCTGAATATCCGTTACATCACCTACAATATCTACGATACTCGCCGATACCCATAACATTGTGTCGCCATGTTGAATTTGCAGCCACGAGCCGTCGGCGTTGCGGCCAACTACACTCAGGCACTCGCGCTGTGAAGCGGTGGCTATCACATTAAAGTTTTCGCCGGGGCCATCGCGCAGATTGGCATTAGGGGTGGTTACAACAGCGGTTGGCGGTCTTTCTGTGGCAGCAACGCGAGAACTGGGGTCTACTGCCGTTGATCGTTCTCGATCCGGCTGCCACTGCGGCAAACCATCCCAGCCATTATCGTTGGTGAGGCGGCGCACATTACAGCCATCGCTGTTCATGGCATAAACTTCCCAGTTGTCATCGCGGAACGAAGCAAAAGCAACTTGCTGAGCATCTGGTGACCAGGCGGGAGAAATATCATAGGCGGGGTTTTGCGACAGGTTATAGGCGCTGCGACCATCCCATGAGTCCATTACGAAGATTTCCCAGTTGGAGACATAGGCAATCTGATTACCAACAGGTGACCAGGCGGGGGATGAGTCGTAGGCCTCGCTGAGGGTGAGGTTGCGCGGCAGCAGGCTGGGACGTACATCATCCCCCACCTCGATGGCATAGATTTCACCGTTACGCTCAAAAGCAATCTGATCGGAGTTGGGCGACCACACGAAAGCCCCTACATCGGTGCCGGAAGGCGTGAAGATACGGTACATCGAGTCACCTTCCGCAATGGTCGCGCCGACCTCTAAAAATCCGGTCAACTGCCACGAATCATCAATGAGTTCACGTTGAGAACGCCAGAAGCCGTTGGGAGATGGTGTTGGATTTCGTGCGGCGAAGCCACTGGTCTGATAGTCAAGGATGTCGGCAAAAGGGTCCCACACGGGGCGCTGCTCATCGGTTGGAGTATTTGTCCGGTTTTGAAGATTGCCGCCATTGGCATCCATGACATAGATGTCCCAATTGCCATCACGGTCAGACTGAAACGCAATACGACTGCCATCCGGTGACCACGCGGGATAGGCATCTTCAGCGGGGTTGTTGGTCAAATTCTGCAAGTCTGTGCCATCGTCGTTGACCACATAGATTTCGCGGTTGCCGTCGCGTTCAGAAACAAAAAGCAGGCGGCGCGGCGCTGGTGCTTCCGGGGTGGCTTCCTGAGCATAAACGTGACTCACTGACAAAAGCAGTACCGTCAGCAAGACCATAAACCGGAAATTTGTGCTCACGTTTACTCCTTCACACAGTTTGCAGTTATACTACAAACGGGCAATGGGTCATCTGCCCGAAGGTTGCCATTCGCTTCTATGGCGCAATATAATACGCATAGTAGTGTTGCGCTACAATCGTTGAACGATGCGAGTACTGAATGACCAGCTACAGCCGCTATAGTCATCATGCCCGCCGCGCCCTGACCCACGCGAGTTTACTTGTCACCCGCTACCGTCATGCCGCCGTTGATACCGGGCACTTGCTGGGAGGGCTGATGCTGACTGAAGGCAGCATCGCCTATCAAGTGCTGCAAGAACTCAACCTCACTTTTAAGCGTGCGGAACCGCATCTGCGTACCCTTTATACGCCTGTCAAACCCCTGCCTGATGAAATTGTCAACAATGAAGCGCTGGAAAATACGCTGGCGCTGGCGGCTGATGAGGCTACCTGGCTGGGAAACCATTACATTGGGACAGAACACTTGCTGCTGGGGATCACGCGCACAAATGCCGGAAGCGCTGATAATGTGCTAAAGCGGCTGGACGTTGACCCTGAGCAAGTACGGCGTCAGATTCGGCGCGCGCTGACCAACGGCATGACGGAATATAATCTACAGGCGGCACGGCGTGCGGCGCGTCTCAGTGAACTTTCGCGACGTGTGATTAACGCGGCGGAACAGCTCTCTGTGACGCTTGATCACCCGACTGTTGGATTGGGACATCTACTGCTGGTGCTGCTGCGCGAAAAACGCAGCCCAATTTCCAACCTGTTGTTCAAAAGCGGCTTGCGGCAGATGAGACTGCGGCGAGGGTTGAAAGCCCGCGACGAGGTACTGCTGTTGAGTATCGAACAATCGCTGACGCTGGCGCAGGAAACCGCCGAGAGTCGGGGCAGTCACTACACGGGAACCGAACACATCCTGCTGACGCTGACCACCTCTGCGGAAGGGGTTGATCTGCTGGAACGCTATGGCGCAGACCCGGAAAAAATACGCCAGCGGATTGAAGCCCTTACCCAAAAGAAGCGCTAATCAAGCCCACGATCAGACACTGTCAAGCCCACTTCAGCCGGGGTACCAGATGATACGGGGATCATCCGCAGCCCGCTGGAAATCCCAGGCGCTGTCAATCATTTTTGCCAGATCATATTCAGGACGCCAACCTAAGAGGAATTTAGCTTTGGCATTGTCCAACCACGTCGAAAAATAAGGCGTTGGGATGTTCACAGTTGGCAGTCCCCGTGTCCTCGCCAGATACGCACCAACCGCGCCATAATCGACAGGTTCATCCATGCAAATGTTGAACGTCTGCTGGCAAGCCCGCGGGGCGTCGATGGCGCACAAAATCGCGCTCACAAGGTCTTCAACGTGGACAAAGTTGCGCTTCACAGGGTTGCCATGCGGGTCAAGCATCACAGGGACAGTTTGAGTCCTAACGTATTCCTCGGCCTGCTGTGGTGAAACAAATTCCTTCCAACGCGGGCCGCCAAAAACATCATCGCCAAATGAAAGCTGATATTTAAAGTCATCCTTTTCCATAATCCAGGGCGCGCGCAGACAGCAGCCGTTGAAATCGTATTGGACGTAATACTGCTCCAACATGACCTCTTCCAAGACTTTGGACAAGGCGTAGCAGCCCTGATAAGCGGAGTGTTTTTGCGTTTCGGTCACAGGAATGGGATGCGGATAAACAAAGTGTCCCATGCCTGCATCGCCGCCAATCAGGATGAACTGCTGAAAGGCTGGGCTGACACGACAGGTATCCAGCAACCAGAACAAACCCTTCACGGCCACATCCATGATCTGGGCAGGGGTTTCCTTCACAGTGGCCAGATGCAGAACATGGGTTACGTCCGTCAACGCATTCTGAACGACATCAAGATGTTCAATTGATCCGCGCACCACTTCCAGGCGTTCGTGGGCTTGCAAACCTCGATTATGCACCAAGGCGCGCACGACAAAATGATTGAACGCGGGATGACTGAGCAGATGTTTGATGAATGCCTGGCCGACTTTACCCGTCGCCCCGGTCACCAGAATGCGCTTCGTTTGGGACACAGCTTTCATTCTCCTTTCAGATTTGAGTACAAGGTTATTGCTGGCGTTAGTCCTGTGTGGGAGGAGCAGTCGATTGACGTACAACGAGCGTAGGAGTCATGACAATGTCTTTTACGTTGGCGCTGTTTTGGTCATGCTCGATCATATCAATCAGCAGGTTGGCCGCGATTTGTCCCATCTCGAAACCAGACTGACGAATGGTGGTCAGGGGCGGAATAGTGAACGCAGCAAAATCAATATCATCGAAGCCGACAATCGAGATTTGTCGAGGTACGTTGATGCCCATCTGGAAGGCGGCCTGAAGTAAGCCGATGGCAATCGCATCGGTAGCCGCAAAGATCGCAGTAGGGCGATTGAGTTCATCATAGCGCGACAAGATGCTGAGTCCGGTTTCATAACTGGCCTGGAGCGCACGGGGCGTTGTGAACACGCGAATGTGCGGCTCAAGGCCCTTCTGGCGCATGTAGTGCTCGTAGACTTCAGCGCGCAGGTCGCCGTCCTTGATGCGGTTATCCGTGACGCAGATGATACGGCGATGTCCCAGATTCCAGAGGTGATCGAGGGCCAAGTGCGTACCAACAACGCTGTCCGCGTAGACACCCGGAAAACCGTGACTGGTGACACGATCACTGACGCCGACTACAAAACGATGCTGCTGTGTCAGGATATCGAGCGTTTCGCGGCTGCCTTCAAGCTGGCCGATGATGAGGATGCCGTCAGCGTGGGACTGTTCAAACATGGAACCATAATTGATGGCGATGTCGATCTGACGCTGAACATTGCCCAGAAAGACCCGGTAGGAACGCTTGATGGCTGTATCATTCAGGCCACGCAGTATCTGGCTGTGGAACAAGCTGCTGATGTTTTGGGCGATGACGCCAATGAGGGAACTGCGGCTGCCACGCAGCGCGCGGGCCATCATGTTGGGTTTGTAACCTAATTCGTTGGCGATGGCCAGAACTTTTTGGCGGGTTTCTTCACGAATGGGAATACCCCCCTCACGTCCATTGAGGATGCGAGAGACGGTAGTGGTGGAAACACCAGCTCGATCTGCAATATCTTTTAGGGTAACAACCATAGGTCAAAACTTCTTTTAATATTTTAAGAAGAACTTTTTCTTAAAGGCATTACTTTGCTTGGTTGAACCCACTCTCCATTATCACTACAGTAGGGTGCCAAATTTCACTTGACATAAGCGTTAATTAGAATTATGCTCGTTTTTATGAAAACGTCAAGCGTTATCGTTGAACGTTGACGTTGACTTGTCCCTGTCACTAGATCGTCAGAACGTTTGTGAAAGGGGGCAGTTTAAAATCAAGTTTAGGCAGCATCACTAGAAGACCGTTTTGAATCCAATTAGGTTTATTTAGGAGCTATTGAAATGACTATGAAACGTGGTTTAAGCCGTCGTGACCTGCTTAAGGGTGGCATCACTCTAGGCGCAGGACTCAGCCTTGCAAATTTATTGGCCTTTATCGACTATCGCCGTGTACACGCGCAAGATCAGCCAATCCGCGCCGCAATGTCGAGCGCTGGTCTGGCGGGCAGTTGGAACGCGCAAGGGCAGGACGCCGCGCTGTATTGGGCAAGCCTGCTGGGCGTAGAAGTTACATGGTTTGACGGTGAATTTGATGCTGCGATTCAGCGCGGCAAGTTCGACCAGGTAGCCACCGAAGCATGGGATTTTGTCGCGGTACAGCCCGGCAGCATCGATGTGCTGGTTGAGCCGATTCAGGCGTTGATTGCCGCTGGTACACCAGTTGTTGATATGGATACGCTTATCGCGCCGCTGGATCAGTTGCAGACCATGGGCGTGTTGACCTTGATCGCCCCCGACAGCGTGTTTATGTCTGAGTCTGTCGTTACCAAGATGGTTGAACTGATGGGCGGTTCAGGCAAGATTTCGCACATTGGTGGACAGCCAGGTCACACCGGCGCTCAGGCACGTGGTCAGGGCTTCCTGAACATCGTGGCGCAGTATCCAGACATTCAGGTCGTTGACGATCAACCCGGCAACTGGGACCCCAGCACTGCCGCTGCATTGACCGAAGCGGTTCTGAACGCTCACCCTGACCTGAAGGGTATCTTTGCCGATAACGATGATATGGCATTGGCTGCTCGTCAAGTGGTGGACAACGCTGGACTGGGAGCGCAGGTTGTGGTCGGTGGCGTGGACGCGATGCCGAATGCACTGGAAGCGATTGCAGACGGGCGTCTGGTGGCTACCGCACGTAACCCATCCAACCGTATTCACGGCTGGGGCGTAGT
>JAXLWC010000054.1:0-39239 GCA_046328675.1 Anaerolineae bacterium | reverse complement strand
CTGCGCTAAGAACCGCTCCCCATCATCAACTGTGTGGTCGCCTAGTAGACGTTCAGTTGAACGTCCCTACATGAAAATATCCGCGAAACTCCCCATTCGCTGCGCGTACTGGTGGGACCACGCCTCAACTCTACTGAGCGCACAGGTGGCGGTGCGCAATGTCGCCAGCATCTCCATGAGCAGACCCCTTTCCTGAACAGCCGCCGCTAGCGCCGCCGCATCAAACATGCGAGAATGTTAGCATCTTGATTCATCCTATAATCCTAAGCAGTCCATCATGAGCAATCACTACGAAAAAATCACCGAGACTGTGCGCGGGGCCTTTGCTACGAAAAACGCAGCGCGCGATGCCGCCCTCAGTCGTTCCCGCGAACTGATTCGGCAGTGTTCCGAGTGCATCCGTGCCATTCACCGTCAGGAGTGGGATGCCGCTGCGGCCCGCCTGGAAACGCTGCGCAGCGCTGCCGCCGAACTGCGCGCGGTGGTGGCCGAGCATCCCGATTTGTATCATGCGGGCTACACGCAGGACGCGCTGAAGGAAGTGGTCGAAGCCTTTGCCACTTACGCTATTGTGCGCGAACAGCCGCTGCCGACGATGGAAGAGCTGCATGTCGAAGCCGCTGCGTATATCAACGGGCTGGCAGAAGCGGCAACTGAACTGCGGCGCTTCATCCTGGACATTCTGCGGCGTGAGGATGCCCACAGCGCGGAAGCCGAACGCCTGCTGGACTGGATGGACACGATTTACGACAGCCTGGTCACCTTCGACTTTCCCGATGCGATTACGGGGGATTTGCGGCGGCGGACGGATACGGTGCGCGGCGTGCTGGAACGTACACGCGGCGACCTGACGCTTTCCCTGCGGCAGCAGCGCTTGCAGGAGGCGCTGGCACAATTCGAGTCAAAATCGTTGGGCAGCAGTGAGCAGCCATAAGGATGAACAGCGGGCACTTTGTTCACGCGGATGCTCAAGGGCGTGAACAAACCGCCTGTGATGTTGTAAAGTACGCATGACCTCAGCAATCATCCATTCCTCGTTCTAGCCCTGCTGCTAAATATGCGATAATATGTCTGGCAATTTTAGTAATCTTTTTATCCGGGAATTATCTGATGCCTAAGGCGACTATCCTCATCGTTGAAGATGATACTCATCTGCTCAACGGTATCCGCGACATTCTGGCGTTAGAAGATTATCGCGTTCTGACTGCCGAGAATGGCAAACTGGCACTTAACGTCCTGACCTCTGAGCCGCGTCCGCCTGACTTAATTGTGTCGGACATCATGATGCCTGAGATGGACGGGCTGGAGTTTTTGAACAAAGTCCGGCAGAACGCAAATTGGGTGAGCCTGCCTTTCATGTTTCTTACGGCCAAGACCGAAAAAACGGATGTGCAGGCGGGCAGGCGTCTTGGGGTGGATGATTATCTCAACAAACCCTTTGATGCCGAGGATTTAATCATCGCGATTGAAGCGCGATTGAAGCGGCAGCGCTCGATTCATGAATTTTATACGGGCGCGATGAGCAACCTCAAAAAGAACATTCTGATGATTCTGAATCATGAGTTCCGCACGCCGCTGACGCTGGTGGTGGCGTATTCAGACATGCTGACAGACCCCAACGTTGCGGATATGAACCGCGATGAACTGCGTTCATTTCTCAACGGCATCAGCGCCGGGGCTGAACGCCTGCGCCGTCTGGTGGAGAACTTCATCACACTGGTTGAACTGGAGATGGGGGAGTCGCGCAAGATTTTTGACTGGCGCAAGGCTCCGCTGCTGGATGTGGAACTGCTGCTGAAAGAGGCGTGCGAACATGCGCGGCGTAACCCTAAGCTTAAGCATACGCTGACGATACAGGTGACCGGCGCTATTCCACCGTTTGTTGCAGACCGCGAGTATCTGAACTTAGCGCTGGTGCAGCTTATCGACAATGCGGTGAAATTTTCCAAGTCGGACAAATCCGTGATTGTCGGCGCACACGCGGATAAGGATTGGGTGTACATCTGGGTGAAGGATGAAGGCCGCGGCGTCCCGGTGAAAAGCATTGATGAAATCTGGGACACGTTTAATCAGGCAGAGCGAGAAATTTTTGAAGACCAGGGAACTGGCTCCGGGTTGGCGATTGTGCGCGGCGTCGTGGCCCTGCACGGCGGGCAAGTGACCCTACAAAGTGAACGGGGCGTCGGCAGTACGTTTACCATTGTCCTGCCTGTAGCGCCTGCCTCCTGAGCGCGAATTTCCCCGTCTGTAAAACTTATGGCCACATTTCACGTATAATAGGTGATAACCCACGCAATCAGGGGTGTTGAATACCCCTGTTATTGTTATACTTGTCCTAAATCATTTTCGCTAAACCATTGAGTCAGGAAGAAAATCGTATGGCTCCTTCCCTGCTGGAAAAAATCCAAACCCTCATCAGCGCCAATCTGCACGGCATGGTAGATCGCGCCCTGGAGACAAACTCCGTTCAGGTCATGGATGAGTATATTCGTCAGGTCGAAAAGAATCTGGAAGCGCTGGAAGATTCGGCTGCGACCATTGGCGGTACGGTAAAGACGCTTAAGCGCAAGTATGAGGAATTCGCCGCCGCCGCCGAAAAGCTGGATCGTGACATCGACACGCTGCTGGTGAAGGGCAAGGATGATCTTGCTGCTGCCGCACAGGCGGAACTGAACACCAAGCAGCAGCTATCGCAGGAATACTATGAACAGTGGCAGACGCAGGACAAGCAGTATCAGAATATGCTGGATATGCGTCTCAAGCTGGAAAGCCGCCTGACCTCCATCCGGCAGGAACGCGAACACCTGCGTTCGCTGATTGAACTGGCCGAAGCCAAGAAGGTCACGCTGAAGACGGTGAAGAGCCTCGATCAGCTTACCAATGTGGGCGATGAACAGATCAGCGGCCTGGCCGACAATATCCGCCGCCGTCTGGACGAAGAAGACGCCCGCCTGGAAATCGCCACGCGCAATGTCTCGTCTGAAATTGAAGACGCGGTGCGTGGGGGTGAGATTGATCGCCAGCTTGAAGAACGCCGCCGCCGCCTGAATACGGGAGGCAGTTCCAGCGGTTCGTAAGCATTATCTCAGCGGTAGGGAGCAGAGGGACAGCCTGTGAGGGTGTCCCTGCTAACCCGCTTCAATTCTCGTATGATTCGGAGCATGGATGATGTCCGAAAGCAATAAGATTCGTCAGCGCGCCTTTGGTGCGGTTTTATCGAGCGCGGTGTTTCGCTGGGAAACAGCCGTCACGCTGTTGATTACACTGGTGCTGTATTTTGGCATCGGCGCCAATATCGCGATTCCCGGCTGGCAGAACTGGTTCTGGCTGGTACTGGGGGCGATTGCTGAGGGCGTGCTGGTCGTGTCTGGCCTCACCGATCAGGAAGCGGCACAGCAGGCCGTAGCCCGCGAGTTTGAGAGCAAGTTCGACATCCGCCAGATTCACAGCGATGTTTCACGTCAGCGGCTGCGTGATGCGCTGGAATACCGTCGCAATATGCTGGAACTGGTGAAGCGCAGCAAGGGCGCGATGCGTATTTCGCTCCAGCAGACTGTAGACGACATCAGCGAGTGGATCAAGCATATGTATGACCTCGCGCAGCACATCGACGCCTTTGAGGGCAATGATCTGGTGGAGCGCGACCTCAAGAGTGTGCCGCACGAAATCCGCAACACGCAGAAGCGGCTGGAACTGGAAAAGGACGAGACCGTCAAGTCTGATCTTCAGCAAAAGCTGGATCGACTACAGCAGCAGCAGAGCAACCTTGAACAAACGGCCAACAGCGTTAAACGGGCTGAAATTCAACTGGAAAGCACGCTGGCTTCACTGGGGACGGTTTACGCGCAGATGTCGCTGCTGGGCACCAAGGAAGTGGACAGCGCCCGCGCGCAACGGCTGCGTCTGGAAATTCAGGACGAAGTGTCTGGGCTGCAAGATACCATCGAGGCCATAAACGAGGTGCAGTCTCAGCGTCTGCGCCTGAGCTGATGCTCTACAACGCTTATCCAGGCGGCGGGTGCAAGACCTGCCGCTTTGTTTTTCCCCTAGAGGGACACTACCCCCGCGTAGTTGGGCTGTATGTCCTGAATTTACACTCAATTTACAGACACCTTCTTCTATCTGGATTACACTGAAGGATAGAGAAAAACTGTTCATTTCATTCATGATGCTTCCCTATGTCGCTGCGTAACCGTCTGCTTGCTTCTCACATTCTGCTGCTTGCTCTGACCCTCGGCATCATCTCTGCGGCTCTGCTGCTGCTGCTGGACGCACAACCTGCGCCGCGTGACCCGACCTACGAGCGTCTGTACCGTCTGGTACAGGATATTACGACCAGCAGCACTGACCAACAGGAACGACTGCTGGCGGACTTCCGGCGCGGCGATTTTCAGTACCTCAGCGAATATGCTGTGTCCAATGAAGTGCGCGTGATGATTGTCAATCTGCGCAATGACACCGTGATCTTCGACAGTCTGCAATCCTACCTTGAGGGCGATCATCTGCGGCTGGAGCTGGATTTAGCGGCAGGCGCGGAACTGACGGCGCGTGGGGTGAACGCCTCCAATCGGCTGGAAACGTTAGTCGGTGCGATGCGCAATACGGACGGCAACTACTGGCTGTTCGCGGGGTATTCGTTCAGCCGTCCGCTGTTGAATACGCAGACGGCGCTGCTCATCGCCGACCCGCAGCCGACGCAGTCGCTCCAGGATGCGCTGCGCACATTCGGGAGTTCGCTGGTGCGCCCGTTGATTCAGGCGGCACTGGTGGGCGGGATTGTGGCAGTCGCGCTGGCGGCGCTCATCAGCCGCAGCATTGTTAAGCCGCTGCAAAGTGTGGTGGATGCTACGCGGCGCGTTACGGCTGGCAATCTGGAAATGCAGGTGCCTGTGGCTGGCCCGCCAGAAGTGCGCGCGGTTGCTGAAGGCGTTAATCGTATGAGCGCTGAAGTGCGTGTGGCACAGCAGGCTCAGCGTGACTTTCTGGCGAACGTATCGCATGACCTGAAAACGCCGCTGACTTCGATTCAGGGCTTTTCACAGGCGATTATGGACGGCGCGGCGCGTGACCCCAAACACGCGGCGTCTATCATCCATGACGAAGCGGAGCGCATGAACCGCATGGTCGTGGAACTGACCGACCTGGCGCGCATTCAGGCGGGGCGGCTGTCGATGAAATCCACCGCCATCGACATCAGCCAGGTTACGTCGGCAGTGGCGCAGCGGCTTTCAGTGGTCGCGCAGCAGAAACAAATCACAATGCATCTGGATACGCCGCCGATGCCGCCTATCGCGGGTGATGGTGACCGCCTGGCGCAGGTGCTTAACAACCTGATTGGCAATGCCATCAAGTACACGCCTGCTGGCGGCGGGGTTTATGTCGGCACGCGCGTTAATCTGGCGGTCAATGGCGTCGAAGTGGTGGTGCGCGATACAGGCGTGGGCATTCCCCCTGAAGACCTGCCGCGTATCTTCGAGCGTTTCTATCAGGTGGACAAGGTGCGCGGGCCGGAACGCGGCACAGGTTTGGGCTTAGCCATCACACGCGAGATTGTGGAAGCGCATGGCGGACGCATCAGTGTGATGAGTGATGGCGAAGGCAAAGGTTCGACGTTTACCATCTGGCTGCCATCGCCGCAGATGTCCACGATGCTCAGCCGCAAACGAAGCTAAAGCAGAAACTGCCTCATTGAGGCGAAAGTGTGCTAGACTTACAAAAGGTGGTGGTGATTTTGCCAGATAGGTAAGGTCATGCTAAAGCTCGCCACCCTTCTCCTGCTCATCACCTTAACAGTCACCCCCGTATTGGCACAGGATAACTGCCCAGCGCTGGTTTTAGAGGCCGCTGCGCTGCTGGATGATGCCTGCGCCAGCACCGCCCGGAACCAACTGTGCTATGGGCATACGCTCGTGACTGCCGCTACTCATGATGCTGACCTGAGTTTCAGCCAACCCGGTGATATACTGCCGCTGCCTGATGTAGTCTCCCTACAAACCAGTGGGATGCTGCTGCCAGATGTGTGGGGCATCGCTTTGATGCGAGTGCAGGCAAACCTGCCGGACACGCTCCCCGGACAAAACGTCACCCTGCTGATGTTCGGTGATGTCGAGCTTGAGGATGCTTCGCTGCCCAGCGTGCGCCTGCCCGGCACCAACACGAGTTTGATGAACCTGCGCGCGGGTCCCTCAACCAATGACGCCGTGATTACCGGCGTGCCCGCTAACAGTGCATTGGAGATCATCGGACGTAATGCGGCAGGGGATTGGGTTTATGCGCTGGTCGGCAACTTGCAGGGATGGCTCTCGGCACCGCTGCTGACGATTGACGGCGATAGTTCAACGCTGAGGGTTGTGGCGGACGATTACACGCCGTATGGAGCGATGCAGGCGTTTTACTTCCGTTCCGGCATCGGGGACAGTCCCTGTGCGGAAGCGCCGGAGAGCGGCATTCTGCTGCAAGCCCCTGATGTGAGTGAACCTGTGCAAGTGCGTATCAATGATGTCGATATTCAACTGGGTTCAACCCTGTATTTGCAGGCTCAGCCCGATCAGGCCATGACGCTTTATGTTCTCGACGGGCACGCGCAAGTCAGCGCACAGCAGGCGACTCAGGTGGTAAACGCTGGCGAATACACCCGTATTGAGCTGGATGGCGAGCGCCATGCCATCGGGACGCCGCAGCCTGCGCAGTCTTTTGCTACTGAACAGTTCGACGCGCTCCGGGAGATTGCGCCCGCTATCGGCTCCGTGCTGGGGGATGTGTCGGCGCTCGACCCAGACGCGGAGGTGACGGAAGCAGCGCCGGGGGGTACCATCGCTGGATCATGGACGAGCACTGACCTGGACGGCAGCAAACAGCATCTGGTTATCAGCTTGGCCGGGGATAACCAGTACGCAATGCAGTATACCGATGAGGGCGCGTCCGTTTGTGGCGTCGATGCAAACAATCAGCCGATCTATCCCGCTGAAGCCAGCGCTACTGGCGCTCTGGAAGGCGAAAGCATCACAGCAGACTTTGATTTTGTGTGTGTGGGCGGCGGCGACCCGGCTCCCCATGTTTATACGGTTGTCTTTACCTACGATGTCGAGACAGACAGCCTGACAGACAGTTGGGGCATTATCTGGTCGCGTGGATGATTGTGCGGCAGAAGTCAAACCTTAACCGCGATTTCGTGCTTTATTAATCTAAGGCTCAAATTACTATGTTTACAAACAACATAAACTCGTTATAATGAGGTTATGAAAGTGGTAGAATAACGTCTAAAACAATTGTAATGATTCGTATACGCGACTGGCTCTTCATCGGCAAATATCGCGACACCACAGCCCTGGCGCTCCTACGCAGTTACCACGTCGGCGCGATGCTCCAACTTGCCGAATACGTCCTCCAGCCCAACATCGCCACCCTGTATCTGAACGTTGAGGATGGGCAGCCGCTGCCCCACGAACAACTGGCGCGCGGTATCGCGTTCGTGCGCGCACAAAAGGCGCAGGGCAGCACGGTGCTGATTGCCTGCGGCGCGGGCATCAGCCGTTCCGCTGCGTTCACGATGGCGGCGCTGCACGAAGAAGAACACCTCAGCCTGATTGACGCTTATCAGCAAATCGTCCGCGAACATCCTGACGCTATGCCACATCCCAAGCTGCTGGAATCACTGCGCGAATACTATCATGAACGGCTCAAGTTCAAAGACCTGTGGAACGAGATGATTCAGGTACAGCGTGGAGCTTAAAGACCTCACGTTTGGACAGTGGCTAACGTATGTTTTCGACCATCCTGAAGATGACCGGGATTGGCACTTTGACATTGACGCCGACTGGTGGAACGAAGGTGAAAACCCGCTGCGCACGCTCGAGTATCTGGCGCGTCTGTTCAGGAACATGCACAGTGCAACCGCCCAGTACTCTGAAGCGCAAATTGCACATGGCCTGTGGTTTCTCGCCAGTAATGCCTGCTCCAATCATATGCACTGCCTATTTGATGGGCAGATCCTATGGACAGCGCGAGAACCAACCTTCAGCGCCATTTACACCCTGTACGCGCAATACTTCGTACGCCGCTGCACAGCGCATCTGTCGCACACCATCTACAGTGTGATGCCCCCGAACATCAGCCCACTCAACAGCATCTGCTACATGTGGTGGGATATGGACTGGTTCTCTCCGCAGCCAAACAATCTTATACGCTACGACATCGACAGCATGTGTCTGGACATTATGGAGCGCACGCTGCACCTCAAGTCGATGGCCTGTCAGGAGGCGGCGCTGCATGGTCTAGGACATTGGAAGTTCGGCTATCCTGAGCGTGTGACGCGCGCCATTGACGCCTATCTCGAGCGTGAACCTGCGCTGCCGGATGCACTCAAGGCTTATGCGCTGGCGGCACGGGAGGGCTGCGTTCTATAACGCGCGAATCAGTTCTTCCGCCGCGCCTTGCCGTTCGATGAGCCGCACTTTTTCCAGCCGTCGCAGCAAATCAAGCCAGTGTTCGCGGCGAGCGTCGTTGGCCAGCACAGGGCGTAAAATTGCTGCTGCCGCTGGCACATCGCCGGCGTCCGCCAGCGCCACCGCCTGCCAGTAGGCGATTTCTTCCAACTCCGGCGCACGTTCGCGCGCCTGCTGCCATAGACTAAGCGCGCGTGGGCGATCACCACGCTCAAAGGCGGCTTCCGCCTCGTTTTCCAGCAGCACCGCGCCGCGCAGCCGTACCAGCCGAGCGAGTTCGACGACGGGCTGCGCATGTTCATCGACGCGCAAATCATACAGCCGCCGGGTGTCGTCCTCGTTTTCGCCGGGGACAACCATCAACGCCGCCGACTGCATCCCACGAATGTCCCCGTCTTCCGCCTGCGCCGCTTGCAGCGCCGCCAGCATACGCTGGGCTAAATCGCCCTCAGCGTGTTCAAAAGCGTGACGCATGGCTTCAATCACCGTTGGGCGCGTCATCATGTTGGCCTGCACACTGAAGCCATCACCTGCCCAATGTCCGGCTTCGGGAATGCAGCCGTCGCCAGTCCAGGCCGCAGCGCCACCATGCACATCCACAACGGCCACCTGACGGCGGTTCGCCCCCGCATCAGAGGCCACCAGCGCGGCAATGACCTGCGGCGCAGCGACTCCCTGACGCAGCATTTCCAGCCCCATCGGGCCAAAATGAACGTTGGTGAGCGATTGTGTGGCCAGCGCGCCGACACCCGGCAGCAGCCAGGGCACACTGCGGCCCACGCTCATCTGGTGCGTCTGTACCGCTACGCCAAGCTGGCGCGTCTGCGGGTCACGGGCGACAATGCTGTAAGTTGCGAACCAATCTGAATGACGCATCGCTGCTCCCTTACCAATGTGTACCGAAAAGGATCAGTGCCAGAAATATGCCAATGACCGCGATATCGCGCAGGCCGAGAATAATGTAAGGCGCGCCCTGAACCACAAGCTGTTCATTGGCAGGAAGTGTTTCTACCTTCGGCGGCAGCCACAGCCGGAAACGCTGCGCCAGCGCGATGACACTACCAATGATTATGAGGGGCACCAACCCCGCGTACTGCACCCACCGATCAAGAGACTGCTCAGTGCTTTCAACAGGGAGCTGAATAGGTGATGCACGAGTCAGGATGGCCACGACCAGCACTATACAGGCGGCGATTAACCCCGCGCAGAGGATGTTAAAGGTGCGCGACGGGACACGGCGATCCATCAGGTCATCGGAGAGGCGAATCAGGGGGACGCCGCAAAGACCCAGCAGCAGATACAACAGGAACGTAAACCCGTTGTGGTCGGGGAGCAGCGGATTAGGCACGGCGGCGGGCTGGAACAGCATCAGCAGCGTCAGGTTCAGCGCCAGCGCAATAAACACGGCACCGCTAATGCGCATCGCTGCCGCGACGATTCTCACGGAAGTGGGCGTTACCAGCCAGTTAAACGGACGTGGAAGCTGGTTCAGGCCGTAAGCGCTCCGGCCAGCCTCTGGATTGGCAAAATAGGCGGCGATGGCATTCAACTGAGACTGGGCACGTCCGCGATAATCCACCATCTGAAATTTACGCAGGGATTCCTCAGCAATGTTTACCGAACTGGCTACAACCACCGTGTAGACTTCTCCGCTGTCTGCTGCTTTATCGAGCAGCGAGGCGGGCGTCTGGTTGGAGACAATCAGAAACTGCTGGGCTGCCTGTTCGCCTTCTGCCGCAGGGAGGTGGCCGAAATGACGCATGGTGTGATCAAGCTGCTGCGCGATACTCTCGTCGGCAGGCGCGTGGAGAATCCGATACTTCACCGACGCCCCGTTTTTGGGGGCGGGCGCTGCACTAATGCTGAATTCCTGCGCCCATTTGACCCAGGCGGCTATCGGTGAACGCTTCCAGGCCGCTTCCATATCATCCTGTTGATGAACACCAAAACGCAGTTTGTAGTCCTCACGCATCCCATCTTCGGCATTCCCGCGCATCATCCACAGGTACAGCGCCAGTTTGGGACGTTCGCTGAGGAGCAGGAGCAGCAAGATAATATTGAACGGAATCCAAATACAGTAGAGGCTGGTGTTGACGGTGTTGGCCTGGGCATTGGCGATGTAGGGCAGCGGGACAATCCAGGGGGCGATAAACGACGCCATGAGTTGAAAGCGGGTGAAGCGCCGCTGCACCAGGTCATAGCCTACACTGAGGATGTAGACGATGAGCACTGTGTACAGGAACAGGCCGGTCAGCAGTTGCACGGTCAGGGTTTCCGAGTTTAGAAATGCCATCACCGTGTCGAGTAAACCGAGCGCCGCAATCAGCGCGTTCAGGAGCATTAACATCCCCAACAGGGCAATCGGGCCGGGGAGCCGATTATAAAAATGGGGACGCGCAAGATGATCGCGGTGCATTTTGCCCGATTCCAGCGATTCACGCAGGCGCTTGATGACATGCTGGAAGCCACCGCGCCCGCTGATGATGGCGGTAGGCTGTAAATCATCAGGGATTGCCACAGGCTCGAAGACCAGCACAAAGACAGGTTTGCCTTTTGCGCCTTCCCATTCATCGCGGCAGTTTTTTGAGGCAAAGTAAGCGCTGGAGGCGATAATCAGTAAGGCTTCACAGTCGCGCAGCCCCTGGTCGATGCCCGCTTTCCAATCCAGACCGGGTGAAAGGCGTTCGACATCGAACCAGACATCGTGGCCTGCGGCCTGTAAGGCTGTGGCGGTCAAATCGGCGAAATAGAACTCCTGACGGGAATAACTGAGAAAAAGACGCATCCAGCATTTCCTTTGCCCGAAATGTTCACATTTTTGGAGGATATGTATCTTAGCGAGTTTGAAGAAGCAGTGCAATCGGGGGTATAAACGTTGACAGCCCGGAACAAGTCCGGGCTGTCGTTTAACGCAAAGTAGCGGGTCGGAGGAACGCCCCTTAAAGGCATCCGTCCTCAAAGAGGTCGTGGCGTTAGAGGCGAACCCCCACCATACTGTTATCCACTGATCACCTCCTTTTTCTAATTTGACGATAGGTTCACTATAGCACAGGATGGTTCATAATGCAACAAGTAAAATGTTTATTCGTGGGCGTTGGTGCGACCTGAACGGGGCGATTTGCGTAATAATGGTGTTGATTTGAGCGAAGTTGGGCAGGGAAAAATGGATGCGATTGGGATTCCTTTGACGGTGTTGTTGATGGTAGTGACGCTGCCGCTGGCGTTTGTTCCGGTGGTGCCGTCGTCGGCGCTGCAATGGGCGATAGCGCTGCTGTTTGCGGCGCTGGAGGGCTTTCAGCGGGTGACGCTGCCAGCGGCGGTGGTGATGACGCTGTGGATGCTGGCAGGTTCGACTTCGGGGCTGTGGCTGCCGTACTTTGGCATGAAGGGCAAGGGGGTGTCGTGCCTGGGGCTGATCGCGTTCGCGATTGGCTGCCTGCTGGGGACGCTGATTCCGATCCCGATTCTGGGGTCGATACTCGGTGGGATTGTGGCAGTGGTGGTGGTGGAGTTTGCGCGGGTGGGGACGTGGCGGGCGGCGCTGAGTGGGGGCACGGCGGCGCTGCGGGTGATGATTCTGGGGTATGTGCTGGAGTTTGTGTTCAGCCTGGCGATTCTGGTGACGTTTCTGGTGAGCGTGGCGACGACGGGGTGAGGCGGGTTTGAAGCGGTTGGAAAAGGCAAACGCCGCCGATTTAAAGCGATCAATTTGATTGTTGAGCGTGCGGAAATTGACAGAGTCGCTGCGCGAATTGATCGGCAGTGATCGCGCGCGCGATTCCGGGCATCGAATGGGTGGCACAGGGCGCGCAGGTTAGAAATGTTGGAAATTTCTAACGACAGGGGTGGCGGGGAGTGGTGGGAAGGTGTGAATTGCAGGATGGAACCGCAAAGGCGCAAAGGCGCAAAGGAGAAGCAAGCGCTATAACCTCACCTCAAGGAAGTCGTTAGTCGTTAGTCGTTAGCTATTCGTCCAAGACAAAGGCAAGAGACGGGAAGTGGAGCGTGCGCCAGAACCTCACCCCAACCCCTCTCCCACAGCGCAAAGGGTGTCGGGTTGGGGATGTGGGTGGCGCGGGAGAGGGGCTAAAGACAGGTTCGCGTGGGTGGGCGTTGGCCGGGAGAAGGCGTTGAGGGCGCGGCGGTTTTGCGGTGAGTTTGAGGTGAAACGTTAATAAACATGCACGTCCAGATCAAAGGAATTCGTTATACTGGACACATAATGTTGAATGCAGATGTAAGAGGAGCGGGCGATGGAAGGCAGGAACCGCCGATGGTTAGCAATTGCGTTGACGTTTTTGGGTTTCATCGTCTACTGGGGCTACAACTCGCGGAATAGCGTAAGCTCCATATTCAGCAGTATGGCTCAGTTTCCACAGCCTGCTCGACAGGCATTAGAGCAGTACATCAGGAACTATCCCACGATATCAGGACTTTCACAAGTGATGTATGAGTTTGCCCATGCCAATAATATCGGGGCATGGCGCAGCGATGTGTCTGACGCATGGTGTGTTTCGCTGGTTGATCGACTTTATATCGACGGGAACTGGTATTCGACGTTTTTGGTGTATCAACAAGCCAACAGCGATTGGCAGGTTGCTTACAGCCATCCAGGCTTTTCGCAGATCGGCTGCGCACTGGAAGGCGCTGCGTTTGCGCCGACGGCACGCCCCACACGGCGTCCTACGCGCGTGCCACCGACGCGCACGCCGCAGCCTTCCATCTCGATTTTAGGCGACGCCATCGCTTTTTATCCTACGAGCACGCCCGATAGTTCTGTCTCGACGGATGCGACCATCAGTCCCAGCGAAGGGCGCACTTTTGCCCATGAGCATCTTGTGACCGATATGGCCTGGTCACCTGATGGACTTTATCTGGCAACGGCCAATGAGGATCACGTTGTTCGTATCTGGGATGTGCAATCCGGCACGCTGTGGGCGACGATTGCGACACACGCGGGAAGCGTCTCTGCTGTAAGCTGGTCGCCAGACGGCACACGGATTGCTACCAGCGGCGAAGATGGCTATATCACAGTATGGGACTTAACAACGCGGGCCAATCTCCTGGTCATCAATCGACGGCTGCCCCTTGCCCGCGTGCGCTGGTCACCTGATGGTGTACACCTGATCTCTGTGGGGATGGATGACGGCGTGCGCGTGTGGGATGCGGCAACCGGAGTGTTTCGGCGTGATCTGCGTTTGTTGGACAGCCATGACATCCAATGGGCCGCTGATGGCAGCCGATTTGCGGTGACCAATGGCGACAGTATCCATGTATACGTGAATGATTCGTGGCGCGAATCGCTGTCGTTTAGCGCGGGGCAGCGTTATCCCTCAACGATGTCGAATGTGTCGCTGTCGTATGATGCGGCCTATCTGGCAGGGGTTACGCTGAGCAGCACGGACGGAATGCTGATGATCTGGGATACGATTACTTTTGACCGTAGGGCGAATGTGGTGGCGTATCCTAACGCGGTGCATCATGCGCTCAATGTGGGATGGTCGCCCGTTGACCTACGTTTGTTCACGTACGATACGCACGGCAGCAGCGTGGATGTGTGGAGCATGGAGCGTGGTACGGCGGTGAACATCGCAACCTCTCCGACAGGGGATGACTCGGTGAACAGCGCGGCGTGGTCTCCTGATGGACAGGCGATTGCGATTGCTTTTGGCAGCCATGTCACGATCTGGACGGTGCCTTAGCTGTTAGTCCAAGACAAAGGCAAGAGACGGGTGGGCGAATGGGCGCCAGAACCTCACCCCAACCCCTCCCCGTGCAATAAGTTGAGCGTAAGGGGAAGGTTCGCGGCGGAGAGGAAGCGAGCAGGTTCGGGTGGGCATTGTATGTTATAGGAAGTATGGAGGTAAAGTACAATTAGATAATATTGCCATTGTCGGTATATCTCGAGCAGAAGCGAAAGATATACCTTTGCGCGCCAAAACACGTAATTTTGTATCTAAGCAAAGACTGTAAAGTAGGCATGCATGTCGCATAGGCTGGATCTAAAGCACAAACTAAATCTTCGCCATCCATCAAGATAATACATTTAGGTCATCAGCCGTTCTTATTGCTTCGTCTGTAAACCCATTTATAGCGATGTTAACCCTCTTACACCTGCTAAGCGTCGCTTCACCTTAGTCTCAAACCATGAAATATCTGCTGGCGAAATCTTTTCTTTTACCCATTTGGCTTCAGCAAGATAATGTTCAGTTTCAAATTCAAATGCACCATCAATTTGTTCTCCTTGAACTGCAAACGGTTTTTTCAGGATTTAGACTATCAAACTTGAATAAATCGTGGAGAAAATCCTGAAATTCATAATACGCGCTTTGCAGATCTGTTTGATGAAAAAATAGGTGTATTGAATCTATTTCGCAATTTTTCTTGTTCTTCTAGCCAGATCCCCGCTAATTGACGCTTCTCATATTCTTTTTTCCGTGCTTCTGCACGTCGATGAAATCATCTTTGGTTTTTGGCATCATCATGATCGTGTATTAGTTTTCAACTTCTGGACAGAATCTTTTGCCTGCTCTGGATTTTCCGCTGAACCAAAACTTGTCCAATCACCTAATTCTTCGTAGCATTTGGCGAAGGGTCCCAACCTTGGTTATCAGAGACTCAATAATTGATCAATTAGGAAATTAACCGCGTTGCGTTTGGTATTTCCTCCGTCCAGTATGAAGTAGGTTTTTTCTAATATTGGTTTGGGAATACCCATACTTCCCAAAAATTGCTTCAGTGAGTTTTTCCAATAGAAGACCGTACATAATGTGTCCACGAGCTGAAATCGAACATTTACTGGAAATGATTGATTCATTTTATGCCACTCAGAGAAAATCAAGATCGATTTTGAAACTAATTAGCTAACAACCGATATTTATTTTAATTTATTCGGAAGTATTTATCTATTCTATCAGTATTCAAAACAGAGTACCTACAACACCAATAGTAGTGCGTTAGTAACGGTTATGTACTGAGAAGCTATATTCTGGAAGAAGAATGGAAATTGCACAAATGTTTCATGCATTTCCATTACTTTTTGTATATATCCGCCTCCATATTCCTTCTACTACCCAACACCAGTGCGAGCAGCGAAAATCCTGCTCCGCGTACAGCAGCAGGGGAGCGGAATTCGACGACGACGTGCTGTGTGCTTGACCTGCGCTGATGGGCACGCCGATGAGTCCGGCGTAGGTGTCGATCAGCGGCACGTCCACGCCGTTCACTGTCGCGCGCCAGCCGGGATAGTTGGCCAGCGCTAAGGTGAGCAGCGCGGGCTGGCTGGTGCTGACGGTCATCTCCAAGCGTTCGGGCGTGACCATCGTGAAGCCGGTCACGGCAGCGTCGGGCGGGCGCACGCCGGATAAGTCAAAGGGCAGCGAGCAGGTCGTCACGGCGATTTCGCGCAGGTTAACACGCGGAGTCGCTCATGATCTGGCGCGCGAAGATGGGGTTGTTCTCGGCCACACGCACATCGTAGACCAGCCAGGCAAAAGGACGCGGGTCGAGGATTTCAAACAGCTTGTACTCCGCGCCGTCGTAGTTCTGCCCATAAGCCAGCAGATTCATGGCGACGATGTCGGTTGGCGGCTCGTCGATGGCAGTGACATAACGCACGGCCAGCACCTCCCAGAAACGTTCGACGGGGATGGTGCGCAGGTCGTCCAGCGCTTGCAGCGAGAAGGGGCCTGTGCCGTAGATGTCGAGGATGTAGAGTAGGTGCCACGCCCCTGAATGCCGCCTGCGCCATCAAGCAGCGCGGGGATGTCCAGCGGGGCGAGCGTTTCAAAAACGCGTCGGCGGCGCTTGCCGGTTGGCGGGCACGTCAGGGACGAAGTTGGTGGTAGCGTGCCGATGGTGAACAGGTCAAGGACGATGAGGGCGATGAGCATGACCTCACCCCCTAACCCCCTCTCCCCAGCAGGAGCATGAAGCTGGTGACAGATGTGCGCGGCTGTGTAGAGGGGGAACTACGCTGGTGGGTGGGGCGCTGCTGAAAAAGGGGTAGCCTTGAGCGGCGAACAGGGATGCCATGAGGGCGGCGAAGGCCAGCGCGTTGATGGTGACATCGGCGGCGATAAAGGTGCCTTCGGAGAGTCCCAGCAGCGCGACGACGGCGAACGCGCCCGCCAGCAGCAGCGCGTAAGTGCGGACGAGGCGGCTGAATCTGAGGGCATGACGCGCCATGCCCCTACCCTCATCTAAGAGCCAATCAAGCTGATAGGTCGCCAGCACCGCGAGGGCGAAGACTGCCAGCGCGGCAACGCGTTCCTGCTGGCGAAGGTGTTGACGCCGGGCACGAACGTAAAACAGGTCGTAAGCACGGTGTTATGGCCAGCCAGCAGCAGGCAGACGACTACCACGCCGAGCCAGAACGCGTGCTGACGCTCACGGCGCAGAAGCGCGCCGACGGCTAACATCAGGCCGGACGCGCCGATGTACAGCGGCGACCAGGTGCCGAACAGCGTGGGCACGGCCATTTGCAGCACATCGGACAGGGCGAAACCGTTGGCCTTGTCGGCATAGCTTAAGCCGGAGCGCGACGAAGGCGGATGAATTCCAGCGCGAGAGCAGCTGCTGCGCCGCCAGCGCGCCACCCAACCCGACCATCAGCACAGCGCCAGAGAATGCCCCACCACGACACGCCGTTCATCCTGCCGCGACGAGCAGATAGGCCAGCGCACGGTAAATCATTTGCGGCGTGGTCTGGGGATGCCCGGCGAGGAAGGATAAGCCGATGGCGAGGGCGGCGATAACCCCACCCCGATTTCAGTGGGAAAGGCGATGCGGCGGTGATGGATTTGTGGACGCCAAGCATGAGCAGCGGCAGCCAGGCTACGCTTTCGATGACGCTGACTTGCAGCATGGGATAACCCGTGAGGTAGCCGCCGTAGGTGAAGAGCAGGCTGCCCGCGAGCGCGGCGCTTTTGCGTTTGACCAGCGCGCAGAGGAACAGATAGGTCATCCAGTTGACCAGCCAATAATGTGCGGCCACCTCAAATTGCAGGGACTCGATGCGCCAGCCGCCGGAGAACCCTGCCAGCGCGGCGGCGATCCAGCGCGGCGGATACCATGTGACCCACTGGACATTGGCGGCGAAAGGGTCCCCGCCGTAGTTGTAGGGATTCCACAGCGGGATTTGGCCCTGCTGCAAACGCTCCACCTGATAGGCGCTGAACGAGAAGTAGTGCAGCGAGAAATCGCCGCGTACGAAAGAGCGCGATCCGCCGCTGTTGGCGTCCACAGCCGCCAGAAGAACAGCAACCAGAGGAAGGTGAACAGGGCGAAGGCGATGGTCAGGTGGTGAGTGAGCAGCGAACGTATACGCATTAATTTATCTTTTGAACCGAGAGGTCAAGCTATGTATCAGGTGAGGAAGAGACATCTCCAGAAACACGATGAGTAGAAAATCGACACCAAACCCGCTGCCATATAAATGACCTGACTGTCAACCGGGGATAACAATGGTGATGCTGGAAACATCGGGTAGTAGTAGACGGGGATGGTGTCCCCGACTTCCCAGTAGCGCGTCTTTTCATTGAGCAGTGCTTCAGCCACTTGTATGATAGGCAACGCCGTCAATGGCGTAAATCAAACTCAACATTCAACGCATCATGGTTCTACTTCTGGTCGCGCGGGTGCTCCTCAAAGGCGCTGATAAGGCTAACACGGTACAGGGACAGCCGGCAAGGTATCCTGCCCACGAAAGTTGTAGGCTGCACCTATGGCGACGGCAATCGCCAAGAGATAACTGCCGAGCAGGAACAGAGTCAGCAGCAGGTTCATACCATATAGTTCAACTTTGGCTCGTCGCATCGACCTTGAAGTTGGAGAAATAGTTGGTCGCCTCCAACCAGACCCAGTACGGCAACTATTCCGCCGACAGCGAGAATTGACAGCAGCGTATCGAGTTTCATCCCCAGACGCTGCCAGATATTTGACCTTTTCGACGGTCTGATAGCTGGCGCCGCCTTCGTGATGGTTGTAATGCCAGATGCGGATGTCACGCCATCGCCCTTGTAGTGATTGTAGGCGGCGAAGACCGTCGAGGGCGGGCGATTTGTCCATCAGATAGGCAGAACGAGGCCTGCGCATTAGCGCACGCGGTTCACGCCATCGAAATATGACAGCGTATCAAAGACGGTGCACCACTTTATCGCGATGCACCAGCAGGAAACGCACGATTTCCTGATGAGGGTAGCCGTCAGTGATTTCGGTGGCGCGGCGGTAGTGGCAGAGAGAGGCACGTCGGGCATGGCGACCTTGACGACAGGTGATAGGCCTGCCGCCGCGAGGTGATGCCGCCGCCTGACTGCCCGTGACGGCGACGCGAAGCAGGATCGACCATTTCCAGCGTCAGCGCCGCATCGATGGCGCGCACGGCGTCAGTAAAGACGCGGCGATAGTAGTAGCTGTAGGGCGAAAGCACGCCGCGCGTCATGAAGCGGGATGATCACGGTGGTATCGGCAGGTTCGGTCAGTGCTTGCTGTGGCCATCGCTGCTGCTGACGCCGCGTGTCCATCACCAGATGGGCAAGCCAGCGCTACTGGCCCACCAGCAGCCAGTCGGTGAAGTTACGCCCGCCGCCGTAGCCGATATATTCCACGACACAGGGGATTTTACCTGTGCGCTGGCGCGGCAAGATCAGCCAGCCTTTGATGGGCTGACCGCCGTAACCGTTGTAGGTGACATCGAAGGTTTCCAGCGTGCGGGCTGCATCGACAGGCTCGAAGCGGGCGTTGAGCAGGAAACTGCGCGCCTCGGACAGGGTTTGCTGCAGAAGTTGTCAAAGTCGGCAGGTTCGGTGCGCGGCGGCAGGTAGGTGCGCAGTTGGTCTAAGGGAAGGTCAAGGAATGCCATTGATAAATCCTTTTTGAAGTCTCAAAAACTAGTGAATCATGTAAGGGCGTTGTATACAACCTTTGGTGCTCGTTTACCTCATCCCCAACCCTTCTCCCGGAATTCAGGGGAGAAGAGAGCTAATGCAGCGCACGAGGGGCAACTGAACGGCTTTCGACAAGCTCCTGAGTTCACTTTAGCACCATTAGTTAACTAAGCAGGACGCCCGTAAATATGGCGGATATGAGTTGATAATAGCACTCACGCGTGAATTTGCCAGCACGGGGTAGAGGGCGCGAAGAGGATCATTCTTGCCAGGGAAATAAACCACAGCTAGGACTTACCAGCGAAAAGACAGGCTTGAGCCAGAATGGGCGTTTGGCCTCAGCCCAAGAGAAAGTCGTTAGCTGTTAGTCGTTAGCTGTTAGCTGTTAGCTGTTAGTCTAAGACGAAGACAAAAGGCGGAGTAGGCAAGCGGGCGTGTTGACCTCATCCCCAACCCTTTACAAGGGTAGGTAATTAAGGGAGTGAAAAGACAGACGGTTGAACGTTCGTGCAGACCTCACCCCAACCCCTCTCCCGTGCATCAAGTTGAACGTAGGGGGATGTACGCGGCGGGAGAGGGGCGAAATACAGGTTCGGGTGGACGAGTGGTTGCCGTGAGCAGGTGTTGAGAAGGCGACGTTTTGAAGGTGGCTGTCTGATGGAGCGTTAAAAACCTACCCTTGTAAATCCCCAACCCTGTCGCTTCGCTTACGCCCGACTTCGGGAGAGAAGGGAGAAAACACCGTACTCACGAGGGCAACTGGACGACTTTCGACTAGTTCCTGAGTTCACTAGCACCAATAGTTTGTAAAGAGGGAAACAGACAGATGGACAGAATAGGGCAAACCTAATTCCACACATGGTTGAGGGACGCGCGCATCCCCGCGCATCTCGCTATGGTCGCGCCGCCGCCCGACGTGATGGCGTGTGCGGCGCTGCGGCGGCTATTTGGGCAGCAGGGCCTTCATCCGATCATACATAAAGCGCGTCGCGTATCCGGGATTCAGGCGATAGAGCACGTTCATCATCTTCGAGTCGTTGCCCACGTAGACCTGAAACTGGTCACGTTTCATGCCATCGACAATGATCTCCGCCGCACGTTCCGGCGCAGTGGTGGGGAAATTCTGCGACGATTCGGTGCTGCTGCTGGCTGGCATGTTGATGCCGGAGTTCTGGGTGATGTTGGTGGCTACCGCGCCGGGAAAGACGACGGTGACGCGGACGCTGGTGCCGAGCAGCTCCGAATACAGCCCTTCCGTCAACAGCTTGACCGCCGCTTTTGACGCGCCATATAAGGTCTGGCCGGGCACGGGAAAGAAGCCGCCCATGCTGGACACGTTGACAATGTGGGCGCTGGGACGCTGGAGCAGATGCGGCAGAAAAGCCTTGGTCATGTAAATTACGCCGTAGAGATTAACGTTCAGCACGCGCTCGATAGCGTCAAAGGCCAGATCGTTGAGGCGCACGAAAGGCTGAATAATGCCCGCGTTGTTGATGAGGCCATCCACCGCGCCGTGCTTGTCGATGACCTGCTGTGGGAGGGCTTCGACGGCCTGGCGGTCACTGATGTTCAGAATGTGCGTGCTGAGTTTGTCCGGCTGATTCACCAGCGCGACGGTTTCACGCAGGGAATTTTCGTTCAGGTCTACCGCAGCGACGCGCGCGCCTTCGCTGATGAGCTTGAGGACCAGCGCGCGGCCAATGCCGCTGCCGCCGCCGGTGACGACTATAATTTTGTTTGCGACTTGCATGGTATGCTCCTAACACTTTGCCACTTGATCGTATCTCGCCCGCGCGTGCAATCCTATGACCATTGGGCGAACACAGCACGACGGTATGGCGAGTCTTCAGCTGCTCAATGAACGTTATATCATTGATTGATGGTATAGAAAATTCCCAATTCTTTGTGAAAAGTTGATGAAGATCAGGAGCTTGCGCGCCAAAATCTTAAGCCTTTCTTAATTTAGGACTGTATGATTGTAATATATGGCTGCGCTGGTAAGTATGGAGGAGCACAATGCGAAGCTTTGACCTGACGAATGCGGAGTTAACCGGGCAAAGTATTTTGCCGTACCTGAATCATATGCGTGTAGAAGATACGCGCCCGCTCCTTCAGAAGCATGGGATTGAGGAGCATGTACAGCCCGATAAATGGTATCCGGCTGACAAAATTGTAGCGTTCCTGTGGGACGTGGCTCACAACCCGAATTCGCTGTATAACCTGGTGAGCATTGGCATGGAAGCGACGCGCGTGCTGCCGCTGCCGCCAGAGGTGGAAAAGATGCCGTTTGAGCAGTTTGCTATCTACGCGATGCCGATGACGTATATGGGACAGTTTCGAGGCGCGGATTTGGGCTTTGTGCGCGCGGAGAAGGTGAAAGAGAAACATCTCAGGATCAGCATGGTTACGCCGCTGCCGGATGATGGCTGGTACGGGTCGATTTACGGCCTGGCCCGGCGTTTGCTGCCCAAGGGTACGCAGTTCCGTGTGGAATACGACAAGGATATGGCGCGCGGCGATTTGGGCGGGGAAGAAACGATTATTCATGTGACGTGGGAATAGTGTGTCGAAAAGTCGATAGTCGATAGTCAATAGTCATTAGCTGTTAGTCGATAGCTGTTAGTCTAAGACGAAGACAAAAGGCGGGTAGGCAAGCGGGCGCGTTTGGCCTCAGCCCAAGAAAGTCGTTAGCTGTTAGTCGTTAGCTGTTAGACAAAGGCAAAAGGCGGGTAGGCAAGCGGGCGCGCCCTAGTAAGTCGATAGCGATAGTCTAAGACGAAGACAAAGGCGGGTAGGCAAGCGGGCGCGTTTGGCCTCACCCCACCGTCGCTTCGCTTACCCATGTTGGGGATTTGAGTGTAGTGCAGGCTCGACTCACGGAGAGGGCTTAAAACGGGTTCGGGTGGACGAGTGGTTGCCGTGAGAAGGCGTTGAGAGCACTGCGGTTTTGCGGTGGGTCTGAGGTGAAGCGTTAAACCAGGTCTGCGGCAGCGCGTGATACATTCAGCATCTTGAACGTGCTTACAGGCTTGCCAGTTCGCCGCAACTTTTAGCTTGAGGCGAAAACCACTCCAATTCGTTAGAACAACCCAGCCTCACACTTGAGTCGCCAGCCAAATACAGGTCAGGAGATTTCCACGACGGCGATGTCTTCTTCGACGGGCTGTTTGGTGCGCCACAGACGCGGCATGAGCGCGAAGCCAACCGCCGCCAGCAGGGTTGCCAGCGCCGCGCCGTACCAGATGGCAGACGGGGCGATGCTGCCGCTGAGGACGCCGCCAATCGAGGGGCCGATGCCAGCGCCGATGGAATACAGCAGCGAATAGATACCCATGTAACGCGCGCGTTTGTCGGGCGGTGCCATGTTGGCGACCTGTGCGGTGGCGGTGGGTGCGACCAGCAATTCCCCGGTGGTCAGGACTGCCATGCCCAGCGCGAAGTGCAGCAGCAGCGAGGATGTGCCGAAGGTTAACAGCCCCGCCATGTAAAACAAGGCGCCTACTGCCAGCACCGTGAACGGTGGGAAACGTTTCGTCAGGCGCGTCATGGCGTACTGGAAGAACACAACCATCAGCGCATTGACACTCAGCAGCAGGCCGTATTCATTCTCCAGAATGTTAAAGTTCTCCTTGACGTAGACCCCAAGCAGACTGAACACCATCGCGATACCGATTTCCAGCACCGCGTAGACGCCGCAGAAGACGACGAAACGGGTGTCGCGCAGAATGGCCGTGAAGCCCGCGCCGGACTGCGGGCTGCTGTCGCCGGGGCGTGCCAGCGTCTCTTGCAGGAAAAGGTATGAGGGAACCACGAGCAGCAGGCTGATGGCGGCGGTGGTGTAGTAGGCCAACAGCGGCGAATGGGTAATCAGCAGGCCGGAGATGGCTGGCCCGATGGCAATCGTCACGTTGGCGATGGTGCGGAGGATGGCGTAGGCGTCGGTACGCTTTTCCTCGACGACGAGGTCTGCCACCATCGCGTTCGCGCCGACCATGAACATGGGCTGCGAGATGCCGTAGAGCACAATCAAAAGCGCCCACTGCCAGAGATGTGTTGAACCACTCATGCCCAGCAGCACACCCGCGTAGACGACCATCCCCAGAATCATGGCCTTTTTACGTCCGAAACGATCCATCAAGGCGCTAATGACCGACGTGCCTAAGAGGCTGGTGACGGCTTGCAGCGAGAGCAGCGGCGTGACATGGGCCAGCGGTTCGCCAGTTTGCTCGACGGCAAAGAGGCTGATGAAAGGCCAGATGAAGGAGGAGGCAATACGATTGAAGAAATACAGCACAAGCAGCACCCAGAAGGCGCGGGGAAAGGAGGACAACAGTTTCGACAAGAGGGTGATTCCTTCGGTGTACTACAGATGCTACAGATGCTACAGATGCTACAGATGGCGGTGCCGCGAGGCGTGTACAGGTGAACTGTACCCCTTCTTATGATGCCTGATTTTTGTGAGATATTGAAGGGGATGGATATAGACGGTGTGCCTATTTTGTTAGGAAGTTCCCTCACAAGTCGCTTGTACTTAACTACATATCTTTACGCAATCATGAATGATTGTTAAACTACTATATGTTTGTGTTACGGAAGCTATGATCAAAGTTTTAATGTATAGTGTACAATGCTCGGAATAACGATAAAACATAACTATGAATGAGACTCGGTCACCGCTATCTATCAGGCAACTGCTGCAAATACTGGATGAGTTGAAGCTTAGCAATCCGCAGGCCGCAGTACGGGCTGCGGAACAACTCTACGCGCTGGCTGTGGAAGCAGAGGATTGGGCGGCAGCGAGCAAGAGCCAGTACGAGATGTCGTATGCCTATACGCGGATGGGGCGCTACCCGGAGGCGGTAGTCCCGGCGCAGAACGCGCTGACTATTGCGCAGACGCATCAACTGCGGCTGGAAGAAGGGTACGGCTTTAACGCGCTGGGGGCGCTGCACGGCTATATTGGAGACTATAACGAGGCGCTGGAATACTTTATGAAGCAGCATGAGATTGCTGTGGAACAGCATCATCAGCCGCTGATGGAACTGGCGCTGCGCAGCATCGCTTTTGTGTATCTGGAGACTGAAGCGTATGACAAAGCGATCAAGATGTATGAGGAACAACTGCGGCAGTCCGACGAAAGCCTGTCGCCGGGGCTGAAGGCGTTGGTGATTCAGAATATCGGCGTGGCGTATCATCGTATGGCGGATTATCAGCGGGCGCTCGACTATTATAACGAGGCGCTGGCTCAGGCTGAGACACACGATGTTGTCGATGTGAAAATGTATGCGCTGGCGTCGATGGTTTCCTGTAAGTGTCTGCTGAATGAGCTGGATGCGGCACAGGAGACGCTGGCACGGCTGGAAGATTTTTGCCAGCAGAATGGGAATATGCAGCAGACGATCCTGACGGCGGCGCGCGCGCGTTTGTACCTGTCACGGCGGGCGTTTCCCGAAGCGATTGAAGCCTACCAGCAGGCGCTGGCCTTAGCCAAACAGACGAATAACCAGCAGGCGCTGACGCTGACCCTGTCAGATATGGTGGAGATGTACCGGGAGATGGGGGATTATAAGACGGCGCTGGAGTATTCGCTGGAGTTCCATCAGGCGAAGACGGTGCTGGTTAATGAAAATTCGCGGATGCGGCATGATATTTTAAGCGCGATTCATCGGATACAGCAGTTACAGACTGAAGCGGAGATGCAGCGGCTGCGTTCTGAAAATGCGGAGCAGAAGCTGGCGGAGATGGAGCGTACCGAGGCGGAGCGACTGGAAAAAGAACGCTTGCAGTACATTCTGGAACAGGAACGGAGCCTGGCGACGACCAAGAATCACATTCTGGATCGCATTCATCATGAAATCCGCACGCCGCTGGCGGTGATCCAGACTTCGACGCATATTCTGACGTATCACAATGACCGATTGACGGAGCAGCAGCGGCAGAATCGTGTGGACAAAATCAATGAGCAGTTCTGGCGCATCGGGAAGCTGCTGGACGAAATCGCGGCGATCCTGACGCTGGCCCAACGCCATTTGCAGCCGTCGCCGCATGTTGTGGATGTGGATGAAATGTGCCGCCGCGCCATACGGACGGCGTTACGACTGGTCAACACGGCGAATCGCATCGAAGTGTCCACGCATGATCTGGTGGAGGAGATTACGATTGATGATGTGCTACTGGAAGAAATTCTGTCGCAGGTGCTGACCAACGCGCTGAAATCTTCCAGCGAGCAGGTGACGCTGGAAATCTGGGTGCGGGAGAATAAGCTTGTGGCGCAGATCACGGACAAGGGGATTGGCATCCCACCGGATGAACTTCAGCAGGTGTTCGAGCCATTTTACCGGGCGAGCAATAACGATGAACTGCCGGGCATCGGGCTAGGGCTGAAAATCGTGCAGGATTATGTCAATTTTCTGGGGGGCAGCGTGCGGCTGGAAAGTGAATTGAATCGCGGCACGCAGGTCACGATTGAGATTCCGCTGGTGAGGCCGGACAGCACGACGGCATAAGGGCAGGCTAGGGGTTGGGGATGAAGCCCTTGAGCCATTTGAGGGCGACTTCACGATTGTAAAACACGATGCTTTCAATATGGTCGACCTCGGCGCTGTGGCGTGCGCGCACGCGGGCCAACCTGCCGGATGTTGTCAGGGGCAGGACGACGGCTAAGCGAATGTAGAGGTTGGGTTTCTGGCTGAGAATCTGTTCGACCTGAGCCTGTCCGGCTTTGGTTAAGCCGGGGTCAAGGATATTGAAGTGGGTGAGCACCAGCAGGGGAATGCTGACGCCGCGTGAGAGGTCGTGCAGTGCGAGGTACTCATTACCCGTCCAGGTGGACAACGTGGCGACGATGTGCTGACTCCAATCCTGAAGGGACTGGACATCAATCGCGGCAACCTCGTAGGCGACAATCTGTTGGTCGGCTAACTGTTCACAGGTAATGTGGGTCGAGACTTTATCCATCGCGATCCTCTCAGTAGATGGATATATATTATGAAACATTTCACAAAAATTGCCAAATTTTGCTCAAGGCGGGTGAGCGGTGAAATGCGGGAGTGAAGCGCTCGAAAATACATTGGAACCGCCAAGGCGCAAAGGACGCCAAGCGTAATAAAAACATTGAACCACCGAGACGCCGAGAACACCGAGAGTAGAGACAAAGAATTGAATCAGCGAGACAGCGCGTTGAGTACAACGGAGAGCGCTGAGGTAGGATGTTCAGAGCAGAGGCCGCGTTGAGTACAACGGAGAACCCGAAGAAAAAGGGGGCAAACTGATGATCCCAGCTATGCTGTTTTTGAATTATCAGACGGCTTCTTGGGGAACAGTTTTTTAAGGATGGCTTCGGCGCGCACGTCCCAGGCGTAGTGCTGCATGACATGGGTGTGGGCGCTGTCGGCCAACGTTTGCCGCAGCAGCGGGTCGCCGTAGAGCCGCGTGAGCGCTTCGGCCAGTTCGCGCGCATCGGACGCGCCGACCAGCAGGGCGTGTTCGCCATCGGTCAGCACGGAGTCCCACGCGGGCAAGTCCGAGGCAATCAGGGCGCGGCGCGAGGCCATGTATTCAAACAGGCGCAGCGGCGAGGCGTAGAAGGTGTTGTGTTCGGTACGCGGCAGCGGCAGCACGCAGACATCACAGGCGCTGAGGTGCAGGGGAATGTCGCTGACGGGCACCGTGCCGACGCTGAGAAACAATTCCGGCGACAGCCCCAGCTTGAGCCATTCCTGGCGCAGCACTGCTACCTCCGGCACGCCGATAAGCGCTAACGACGCCTGAAAGCCCCCCGGCTGTGCCCAGGCCAACGCCAGCGCCGCCATGAGGGTATTCACACCGTCCACGCCAATGCAGCCGACGATAAAGGCATCCCCGCGCCAGCGCGCCGAGCGAACGGCGCGCCTCGATACGCGAGGGCACATTGTCGAAGCGGGTGCGTTTGACGCCGTTGAGCGCCACGAAGGCGCGTTTGGCCCCCGGATGCGTGCCATCTCGTCGCGCAGGGCAGGCGTCACGGCGAAGACCGTTCCCACACGGCGCACCGTCAGGCGCTGCACCCATTTGGCGCGTTCGGCGACGCGGTGGACTTCGTAAGCCAGCGTGCGGCGCGGCTTAAACAGGCTCAGCAGCAGCAGGATGAAGGCATCGCGGCTGTAGTAGACCTGCGCCTGTGTCGTCAGCGCGGTCAGCAGCGGCCAGCGTGAACATCACGCCGTAGAGTGGGCGCACGAGAAAGGTTTCCTGCGCGCCGTAGTCGTCGGGGAAGGTGTCGGTAGGCGTCCACAACTCCACGTCCATGTCCAGCGCGGCGAAGGCTTCGCAGTTCTGGACGATTTGGACGTTGGGCGTGCGCGCGATGTAAATCAGTCTACGCATGTCAAAAGCGGTTAGTGCCTCATCTATTGGTCAGAAAACACATGATATTCTTGCAGGCGATACAGCACCTCAGCATTATAAATCCTCTCCAGAAATAATAGCGCCGCCTGATGAGGTCACGCCGAGCAGTTGGGCATATCCAGAGAAATCGCCGTCATTCAGCATCCATACGATTTCGCCGGCTGGTGTCACTTGAAAAATAGGCGAATTGCAGAGTTTGGTGCACGATTAAACCAGCAGGCATAGAAATACATGTTGGAATCTGGGTCGACAGCAGCCAGCATGGCGAGCATCGGACTCCTCGTCAGGCTCAAGTTGTCGCGGAAAGGTGATGATTTCCCACGTCTCGTCTGTAAGCTCACGCCGCGCGATATACTCCCTTGTAGAATCTCGTTCCTGGAAAGGCGGTAGTATTCCTTCGATAGGCAGGGAACTCTGAATGTACGCATAATCGTCCATCCCGGCACGGGCACCTAACCAGGGAACTCTCCCATACGCGCCAGCCATCGCTCCAATCTGAGTAGCGGTTTGCGTCTGCAAATCAAATGCGGAGAAATTGTACCAGCGACGGTCGATACCTGCCGGAACAGGCTCGACACCTTGCGCGCCATCACCACATATCAACAGCGTTTCACCAGTACCAAATGCCGTGAAACCGTAAATTGGCGGTACCCGCTCACTACAAGCGCTAAGCCATTAACTAAATCGGATCGGTCACCTGTTGCCAGATTGTAACGAAACAGGTGCCCGCTGCCGAGAATAATCAGTTCATCCTGTGTGTAGGGCATGAAATCAAAGTCTCCGGAGTATACGCAAACAGCGCTGTCAAATCGTACTGCCGCATGGCCCCATCTTCAGGAAAGACGAACATGTCCTGATTGCTTTGATTATAGACGTAGAGGCTGGCTTGATCGCGCGATAGGCGGGCGATGGTATTAACAGGGATTTGTGTCTGCGCAAATGTCGATTGGAACTTCGAGGTGTAAGGTGGTGGTAAACGATGGGGTTTGCTGGGCGTGCGAAGGTTGTGCAAGCAGTATGCAGAACAGGACGGCAGCGACTAATCGGTTTTTCAAGTTTGCCTTTCCTTGATTATGCGCCGCTGAACCGCAGCCGATACGTGAATTTGGTCGTATCTCCAAGACGCGGCTCAGGCTCCATAAATGGGCATCATACTTTAGCGGCTACAGCAGACACCATTCGCTGCTGAAGCGCATTTCCAGTGTGCTGTCGTCCAGCGGCTTAAACTTTATAGCATCGAAATCAGGGATGAGATGAGCCGCGCCGACTTCGCGTAAGGCGCTGCCTGTGCCGATGCTGACCACCAACGCACCCGCTGCCACGCCTGCTGTACGCCGCTGGAGCGAACTGAAGACGACGCAGCACTGCGCCAGACGCCGACGAGGGCCGCGCCCTTGAGATAGGGGTCGGGGTAGTTTGCCGCGTTCGATGTCCTCCACCGTGACCACGCCTTTGAACGCGTCTTCCAGCCCCAACTGGCGCGAGACTTCGGTGACTTTGTGGCGGTCACCGCTGGTCACGAGCGCCGCCGGAATGCCATGCTGTTTGAGCGCCGCCAGCACGGCCAGCACCCCGGCGACAGGGATGTACTGCTGATTGGCTTCGTAGTGGTTCATGCGGTGGAAGATGGCCGCGCGCGCTTCGCCCTGAATCATAGGGAACAGCAGATCGAGCGTGTGGGTGCCGGGCACGCCGTAAATGTGGCGCGTGAAGTCATCGGCGCTGAGCTGCACCTGATACTCGGCGGCGAGGGTGAGCCAGAAATCGGTAACGGCGCGGTGGGTGTCGATCAGCACGCCGTCCATGTCAAAGAGTACAGCCTGGTAGAGCATAAGGCAGCTTTCGGTAGTCGGTAGTCGGTAGTCAGTAGTCAGAGCGTGTTTGAGAAATGTTCTCTTGCGTAATGAACCCCTCTCCAAACCTCTCCCCGCAAGCGGAGAGAGGCTTAAATGCGGTGAACGTCTCCGCATTTCCCTCCTTTCCTTGCAAGCAGAGAAATGGAGCGATAAGGGTTAATTTCTTATGTGACATTTCATATCCAAAACAGACTCTCAGCGCTCATTTAAAGAAGTCATGGTGGAAGTAGATTCCAGAATTATCGACATCTCCATCATCTCAATAACCCCGTTCGCGCTGCCTATCGCCAAGGCATTAGTAGTCCCATTCCAATCTATGGCGACCACATCCCGAATTGCGGTTGAGTTGGTCAAAACTTCAGCGGTAAAGGGGTTGATAATCGCCAGATGTCCGTAGGCATCTAACGCCGCCAGCAACGATCCATCACCACTCCAGTCGAGTTGAACGCGAAGTCCATTATAAGGCTCAGACTGATATAAGCGTTCACCCGACGCAGCGTACACCTCAACGTTGAAAGTACTGACAGCGATGTCTGCACCTGGTGCCCAAACTAAAGATTGTGGTGGATAGGCTCCAAGATTTGTATTTTGCGCCCGTTCACCGCTTACAATATCGAATGTTTCAAGGGTTGGCCCAGCGGAACATTGGTCAGGGTCATAACAGGCACTTGAGCCACTCGCAATCATGGTGCTGGTTGGATCCCAGACTAACATAGGTGGAGCATAACGTAAGCGATGGCTTATGGTCGTCCCAAGTGTCCACGTACTCGCATTCCATATCTCGATATAGCCAAGCGGATCAGGATTACCAAACTCAAAATCATTGACGAGAATCGCGAGTTTTTCGCCGTCAGGACTCCAGGCGATGGCTGAAATGTATTCAGTCTCTAGCACAAAGCTCAGAGATAGGCTGAATGTTTCTGTCGTTGTGTCCCTATCCCAAATCTCCACAGACACGCCATTGAAGCCTATGACGGCGATTTGGCTGCCCTGCTGCGGCTGCCACGAAATTTGAGAAACAGCGCCTAAATTCGCTTGCAGATGCGCCAGCGGCTGCATTTCACCGTCGTAAATCCTGACGCCGCTGTCAACGGCTACCGCTAACAGACTGCCATCGGGACTCCATTCAAGGTCATGTACAGCTTCATCGAGAAACATCTGCTGCGCCTCGCTCCGGGCAGATACTCTGAGCGCTGTCATCAGCAGGATACACAGGATGTAAATAGACTTAGAAACGCGATTGCGCATCCTAATACTCCCGCCAGTAGGATGCCAACTGGTCGCGGGCGTAGACATACATACGTGCTTCGATGTTCGTGAGGATGGCGCGCGCGGTACGTTGTCCCACGAGGCGCTGCATGGTTTCCGGCGAGTCGAGGTCGGCGCGGATTTCTTCGGGCTTTTCGCCCACGCGCCCACCGACCACGTTGTTTAAGGTAATGCTGACGCCGCCTGGCTCAATCTGCACGTAGATCAGCTCGCGCCATTTGACCAGGGTCGGGTCATCGAGGAACGGCAGCCAGTCGTGCGGCTGGGCGGCGTTCAGGCTGTCGGCAATCCACGATTCCAGCCGCGACAGGTCGCGCTCGTCCATCGTAATCAGCATCAGGTTCAGCACGTAGAAGCGCTGATGGCGTGATGCGCTCCAGGCGCTGAAGGCGATGTGCTGGCGCAGCATGTCCATCGTCCACAGTTCATCCACCGCCAGATGGGCTACGTAACCCGCGAGAAAAGCGCGCTGCGCGCTGCTGCTGGCGTGGTGCAGCGTCGGGTACTGTTCCATCATCAGACGCCAGGGCGGGCTGGTGATGGGCTGGTCATAATAATAGAAGTGCGTGTCGGAGCGTTCGCCGCCGTCGCCCGCGCGGGCGTCCGCCGCGATGCTGCCGAGCAGGTAGGCGCTCCGATTGTCCTGAAGCGCGCGGCGAATGTCAGGCGCAAGCTGTTCGTCACGCAGAAGACGCTGCGCAATTTCGAGATGGGTGAATGCTGGTGATGTTAGCTGGAGGCGTTATCCTGCCGCTGGCGTAAACGGGCGATCAGTTCATCGAGGGGAATTGCTGCCTGATGCACAGCCTCTTCCTGCTCTTCAAGTGAAAAAATGGCGTTCAATGGCATCCTGATAATCATAATAATAAGCGACATGCCAGCACTTCAGCACGACTGAGTTGATATTGATCCATGACATCTTCAATCGTCGTGTCCGTGCCGTGCAGCAGGCGGCTGATGACCATTTTGACTTTCAACGTGCGTCCGGCGATTCGCGCCTGTCCATCGCGGATTTCAATATGCGTGCGCGGCGGATAGTTTACCTGCTGTACCATTCGACTACCTCTTAATCTCAATCAGGCGATTGTAAACGTCAGTTTCCACAGTTCCCGCACCCTCAGCAATAAGGCTATGCCATTCCAATAAATCCCGAACTAACTTCCCAACGTTCCCCTGAAACTGGCGATGAAACAAAACAATACCTGTGTGCCGCAGCCCTTGAAATGACCATTGTGAATGCAAGTCCAAGAAATCTAAGTCATGGGATACAAGCGTTAGTCCATGAGATGTCGCATATTCCAGATGTTCAACGTCATCGGCTTCCGCCAAATCAACCTCTTCACAGCGTACAGTCTCAATTCCTCGTTGGCGAAGTTGAAGGGCGACTGCTTTAGGGATGTGGGTATCGAAATAGAATTTTAGCACGCTCATGTTAAGTAGTATTATGCCACAGAGAGCGTTTGCGCGGAATAAGGCAATGCAACTTCGGCGCGCGGCGCTACGTATACGACACAAAGGAAATAGTTCAATACGGGAACGTTTATGCACAATCCATTGTATGACGAAGCCCTGCGGCGCGTCGAGCGGCGGTTGAGCCACCCCATCCGGCTCAGCGCCCATGCGATTCTGTTCAGCGTCGTCAGCGTCATCGCGGCGTTCTCCAACCTCACCAGCTACGCCTACATCCCGGACGGCAGCTACTGGGGGCTGTACTTTTGGGGGCTGGCGCTGGTGGCGCACGGTGTCTACGCGTACCGCCGTTCCGGGCTTTCCAAAAGCAGACGTGAACAGGTGATTCAGGAAGAACTGCTGGCGATGAGCGCGGCCTACGATCTGACGCTGGAGGAGATGGTAGACCTGCACGACGAGCTGGCGCGGGAAGCCGCCGTGCGTGCCGTGCCGCTGCGCTGGACGCTGGGGACGATTGCGGGGTATCAGGCGGTGTGGCAGGGGTTTATCGGGGCGGGGCTGCTCAGCACGATGATGGGCGGCTACCTGACCAACGACTTCGTGGAGATGCTGCGCACGGCACCGTTTGTCGGCGCGGGTGTGCTGGGCTTCGTGCTGCTGCTGGTCACCATCTGGGGGCGGCGTTCCGGCGAGGACAGCGATGTGCGCAGCGCCTATCTGCACGCGGTTTACAGTACCAAGCTGGAAAAAGCCAAGCGCGCGGCGAGTCAGCGGCTGGCGGTGGACGACGAGGGCGAAATCATCCTGCAGGACGCAGGCGAGATGCGACGCAAGCGGGGGTAAGCCCTAAGAGAGTGGTTGTGATCATCAATTCCGCTGTTTTGAGCCGCCTGAGGCTAAAGCCATCTGGCTGCCAGGACATCACGTCTACTGAAGTAGACACAAAAACGGCGTGTGCCTGTCGAAAACAACCTTGAAACAACATTTTCATCAGATATCAAATGCGTAATTATTCGTTACAACCACACTCTAACTGTACACGGGAATTTGTACCGTATAAAGCGGCTGTCCGGTAAGGGAAAGACTCGCGTCGGGGACGCCACCCGTTCAAAACGGGTGGCTGGGTGGAAACCCACTGAAGGGTTGCTTTTGGGCTGTGTGACGGTCAAACATCTGCGGCAAAGGAACCTCACGTTAAGTTTTGAAGCTCACGCGAGACTCATGAAAGCGAAATGCTGTGCTATGCGCTGGGCACGCGCAGCAGTGAGTCTATCTGCTGCATCTGCGCGGCGCTGAGAGGGCCGAAGTGCATCGCGCCCGCGTTTTCGGCTGCCTGAGCAGCGGTGCGGGGAATGCCGGGAATGGGCACGGTCTTTCGCTGCGCGCCAAATCCAGGCCAGCGCGCCCTGCGTCAGCGAGCGCCCGCCGCTGGTGAGGATGTCACGCAGCGCGTCCAGCTTGTCGAACGTCGGCGCGAAGAAGGTTTCCATCGACCAGGGATCGCGGCGCACATCATTTTCGGGGAAGACCGTCGCTTTGCTGTACTTGCCCGTGAGCGCGCCGCGTGCCAGCGGGCTGCGGTTGACGCTGGCGAGTTTAGCTGCGCGCACAACGCCAGCACATCGCCGGAGTCATGCTGGACGGCGGCGTGTTCACCCTCGGCAAACAGGCGCGCGGATTCCACCGAGGTCGGTGCTCCAGCCGTAGCAGCGGATTTTGCCTGCCGTGACCAGCGCTTCCAGTTCGTCGCGGACGGCTGCGGCCTTTTCCAGCGGATAGTCCCAGACGTGCAGTTGATAGAGGTCGATGTAATCGGTGTTGAGGCGGCGCAGGCTGGCTTCGCATTCGGCGCGCACGTTCTTCACCACGTCGTCGGGGTGGGCGTGATGCGTGACATGTTTGTCTGCTTCGCTGACGTTGAAGCCGAACTTGGTGGCGATCACCGCGCGGTCACGTTTGCCTGCCAGCGCCTTTCCTACGATGCGCTCACTGTGTCCGGTGCCGTAGTTGGCGGCGGTGTCGAAGAAGTTGATGCCGTGATCCAGCGCGTACTGTACGGTGCGCACGGATTCGTCGTCATCGACTTCGCCCCAGCCTGCCTGAATATCGAGAAACCGCCAGAGGCCGCCGATGGCCCAACAGCCCATGCCCAGCGGCGATACCTGAATCTTGGAACGTCCTAATGTACGCGGTTCCATTGTTACTGCTCCTTGCGTAACTCACCATCGAACTTGATACTGTGAGTCTACGCCTTCGAGCACTCTAAGTCAAGCGGGAGTTTTGGGGTTAGGAGTGGGCTGCGGAGTGGACGAACGTTCGTGCAGACCTCACCCCAACCCCTCTCCCCGTGCATCAAGTTGAACGTAAGGGGATGTACGCGGCGGGAGAGGGGCGAAATACAGGTTCGGGTGGACGAGTGGTTGCCGTGAGCAGGCGTAAAGAAGACGCGGGTTTTGAGGCGAAGTGTTAAAAACCTGCGCAAGTAAGGGGGTTAGGAGGAGGTGTCGCCGCCGCGTTTGGGCTTTTGGTCGTCGGCGATTTCGATGATTTCGCCGTCGTCGCCGAGGACATAATGAAGCTGCTTTTTGCGCTCAGGCCTCCGCAGTGACGCGATGCCATAATAGGCAAGCGCAGCCATCGTGGCAGGCAAGGAAACAGGCGAGCTGAGCCGACCATCACATAGGCCAACAGCCCGGCGGTCTCGCTGCTCTGAGAGAGAAACCATATCAGAACGAGGATTGATAGCCCCCCGATCACAGCCCCTGCTGCGATGAGGTATTTTCAAGTTGTGGTTTTCGTTTCATCGTTCATCACGCTTGGGCTTTTGGTCGGCGGCGATTTCGATGATTTTCGCCATCGTTGGTGAACATAAAACGTGATTTCCTATGTTCCTTGATTTTGTGCACCAAGTAATTTGATTGTCGAAACTCGGCTGAAAGTAAAAATAAGCGACCGTTATACTGATGGCAAAAAGTACGCTGGCTCCAATAACAGTTAGGTTAATCTCCGCCTTGATGATGTGGCGATAACTGATAATCGTAAACCCAACGGCTGTAGAAAACCAATAGGCTGTTCCTCCCACACGTCGGTATAAACTCCTCGTCTTCGCCTCATTCTCCCGTCAGATCGCCGCCGCGTTTGGGCTTTTGGTCGTCGATGATTTCGATGATTTCGCCGTCGTCACGGAGGGCATAATGCCTGTCATCACGAATATCATGTCGATGTTCAATCCAATATTGTAAGGCGACGCCAGCGCCCCAAGACCCAACACGAAGCAGCGGCAAAATCAAAAACCCTACGAAGCCAGATTGAACCCTAAAACATACAGCATAAGCGAACCCAACGGAAACAATGCGATCAAGAGCACAAATATGTATAACAGCCGATCTCGCTTTGTACGTTTTCGCTTCACGGTATCCTCACAATAAAAAGAGGAAAGGCGCGGCACCTTTCCCCTTCATTGTACATCCAACTCTGTGAGCTACGATTGGTGACTGAGGCGTCACGCCGGATGATTTTGTGTGGGTGGTTGCCGCCCGCAGCTAAAGGTGCGGGCTATGAGGTGGCGTAAGCTCACTAAAGGAACTGGGTCTGCCGCAGTACCCAGCCCTTCAGTATGCCAGTTAGCCTCAAGCTAAAGGTTGAGGCTATAGAACACCTATACTCGCGAGAACCACCCGGCACAACGCCTTGCTCATCGCTCAATGCTAGACGACGATGTTGACCTTCGGTTCCGGTGGGCGTCCGGGCGTGACGCGTCCAGCGACGAAGATGACCTTCTTCGCTTCGCTGCCGTTCAGCACGCGGCGCGCGCCTTCGCTCTCCAGCGCCAGCCGCTTGGCCTCGTCTTCGCTGATGTCTACAGGTACCTCGATGCGCGCCACCACCTTGCTGCCGATCTGCACGACCAGCACGGTTTCTTCCGCTGCCGCCTTGGCCGGATCATAGGCCGGATAACGCTGCTGGTGGATGCTGTAGGGTTGGCCGATGGCGGCCCACAGTTCTTCAGCGACGTGCCCGGTGTAATCGGTGCCATCAGCGGCAGCATAGAACGAATGGCGTCGTTCCACACAGCCTGTCCCACGCCGCCGGACTTGATGGCATCCTTCAGGTGTGTTCTTCAGCTTCATCAGATTTCAATTCGGCCACCGCCGTATTGAAACTGAAGCCTTCCATCGAACGCGCCACGTTGGCAATCGCCTGATGCACCGCGCGCTCCACCGTGCGCTCCACCTGCGGGTTCGAGGCGCCGCTGGGTCCGGCGTACACCATGTCCCAGACCTCGTTCAGCCAGCGCACGACGCCCTGAATATTCTTGCTGTTCCAGGGGCCGCCCTGCGACCACTCGAAGCCGAACATCAGGTACGCGCGCACCGTGTCCGCGCCGTACTGCTTCACCAGATCATCGGGGTTGACCACGTTGCCCTTGCTCTTGGACATACGCTGGATTTCCAGATGGTGCTTTAACTGGTTGACGTTGTTCGGCCCCGGCACATCGGGGATTTTGATTTCAGCGTCGGGCAGGACTTCGACCACGCGCAGGTCGCCGCCGCCGACATTGACATGCAGCACGTTCTCGACGCGCTTCATGATTTCGCCCATGACCGTCGTCTCGCTGACGCTGGCCGCACCCATCGCCACGACTTCGACCTTGCTGGCGAACAGCTTGCCCTGTTTGGTCGTGCCCGTCGCCATGATAGTATGGCCCGGACGTTCCTCGCCCAAAATCTGCCCCTGATTACGCAGTTACAGCATCGGTTCGCCCAGGTCACCAATGTCGCGCCCGTGCGCCTTGGCGACCTTTGCCGCGTCGTCGAACATGCCCAGATCACGCATGGCCTTGGCGAACCAGCGCGCATACAGCAGGTGCATCGTGGCGTGTTCCGCGCCGCCCGTGTAGGTATCGACGGGCAGCCAGTAAGCCGCTTCTTCGGGGTCGAAGGGCGACTCGGCGCGCTGCGGCGACAGGTAGCGATACCAGTACCACGACGAGCACATGAAGGTGTCCATCGTATCGGTTTCACGGATGGCCGGATTTTCGTCGCTGTCAAAGGTATTGACGAACTGCTCATGCTGCTTCAGCGGATTGCCCACGCCCGTAATCTTCACGTCCGTCGGCAGTTCGACAGGCAGTTGATCTTCGCGCACCGCTTCCACGCCGCCGTCCTGACGGAAGATCATGGGAATCGGTGACCCCCAATAACGCTGGCGCGAAATCAGCCAGTCGCGCAGGCGGTAGTTGATGGCTTGCTTGCCGACGCCCTGCTGCTGCAAATAGTCAATCGCCGCCGCAATCGCCGGACTCTTGCGCCCCTTCGCGCCGTTGTGAATCGTGCCGTTGATGGGGCCGCTGTTGACCATCGTGCCGGGGCCTGCGTAGGCTTCGGCCATCGTGTCAGGATCGGGCACTTCGTCCGCGCCCTCCGGTTTAACGACGGCGATGATCTTCAGCCCGTACTTGCGCGCGAACTCAAAGTCACGCTGGTCGCCGTAAGGCACGGCCATGATCGCGCCGCTGCCGTAGGTAATCAGCACGTAGTCGGCAATCCAGATGGGAATGCGCGTGTTAGTCACCGGATTGATGGCATAAGCTCCCGTGAACACGCCTGTCTTCTCGCGCGTTTCCGACTGGCGCTCGATTTCCGTGGCTTTCGCCGCCTGTGCGATGTAGGCCTCAACAGCGGCTTGCTGCTGCGGCGTGGTCAGCTTAGAGACCAGCGCGTGTTCCGGCGCTAAGACCATGAACGTCGCACCCCACAGCGTATCGGGACGCGTGGTGTAAACGGTGATGCTGTCGCCGCCCTCGGTCTGGAAGGTGACGTGGCCGCCTTCGCTCTTGCCGATCCAGTTGGTCTGCATGATTTTGACAGGTTCGGGCCAGTCGATGCGCTCGAAATTCAGCATTTCCTCGGCGTAGCGCGTGTAGCGGAAGAACCACTGCGTCATCTTCTTCTGGATGACAGGCTGGCCCAAGCGCTCGTCCTTGCCGTCGATGACCTGCTCGTTGGCCAGCACGGTTTGCAGCGCGTCCGACCAGTTGACCATCGCCTCGCCGCGAAAGGCCAGATCGTTCTCGTAGAACTTCTTGAAGAACCATTCCGTCCACTTGTAGTACTGCGGGTCGGCGCTGATCGCTTCACGTTCCCAGTCGAACATCGTGCCCATGCTGCGCAGTTGTCCACGCATCCGTTCGATGTTGGCGTAGGTCCACTTGGCCGGGTGAATGCCGCGCGAAATGGCCGCCTGTTCAGCGGGCAGGCCGAAGGCGTCGAAGCCCATCGGGAAGAGCACGTTGAAGCCCTTCATGCGCATGTAACGGGCGCGGGCATCGCTGGGGGTCATGGCGAACCAGTGACCGATGTGCAGGTCGCCGCTGGGATAGGGCAGCATGGTCAGGGCGTAGTGCTTGGGTTTGCTCCAATCGACTTTGGAGCGATACAGTTGGTCAGCATCCCATTGCTGCTGCCACTTTTTCTCAATATCCTGTGGGTTGTATTTGTCGCTCATGGCTACTTTGTTGTTCCCCTTCGTGAAAATATCACGCGAAATTGTACCAGATACACCGGTGCTGTCTCATGCCGGACAACATCAAAAATCTTCAGCCGTATTGAACTGAAAACTGAAAACTGTGTGCTGATAATTTGTTTTGAAGGGGCGGGGCGCGCTTAAATCGCCCTATCCAAGAGAAGAGCGGACGACTCGATGCGTCCGGTGGGGGGTGATGGAGGTATAAAATGTGAATTGCATAGTGCCTCCTGTCGAACATGTTTAGGGTAGCACAGAATGGGGGGAATGTACAGAGGCGGGTAAACGTGGGGTAAACGTATGGGAGTAACCTGCTCTGCGGCGCTAGACTAAAGATAGAGGGTAGCCTATGTGGAAATATGTTGTCATCATCACGCTGGCGTTGGTGTTTTGTTTCAGTACAGTAAAGGCTGAAACAAGCCTGCAAGAATTCCTTGATGCTGTGCCGGAAATTGTAAACTCAC
>JAXLWC010000053.1:0-40704 GCA_046328675.1 Anaerolineae bacterium | reverse complement strand
GCCAGGTCGTGCGATGGCGCGTGCCGCCCAGATCGACGGTGTGTTCTTCGGCGATGATGAAATAGTCGGCGCTGTGTCCGGTCTGGGTGTCGCTGACGGTGATACGGTCAAACAGTGTGCGCGCAAGGATGGCGGCGGCATGTTTGATCGTGCTAAGGTGAATGCGGCGCAGGGTACCGCGCGGCGATGTGCGGCGTGCGAGTTCAAAGTTGACGACCTGCTCCGCTTCGTCAGCGGAAGACAGCGCAGGCAAATCGAAACGCAGCGCACGCAAGCCGTGAAAAGTCACGCTCGTCCAATCGGTCTGTTGCAGGAGCAGCGGGTCATCGCGAACCAGCGGCGTGCCGCGAAGCTGCGTCCCCGGCAGCAGGTAAATCACCGCACTGAGACTGTTGCGTACCTCCAGCGTCGCGGCGGAAAAATCAGCGCGCAGCAGCACCACTTCAATGTAGGCGGTGACATCCGTGCCAGTGCCATCTGCGGCGGTGTTGGCAACGAAATCCACGCCGGGAAGCGGCGCAATCACGGCCAACGCCCCCACCGAACGTTTATCGGCGTCGCGATAACGGGCGATGATTTCGCGGCGGCTGAGGGCATTGACGCGCTGCGCCGAATCGACGCGCCACAGCGTTGTCGCGGCTGCGCCGATGCTGCGCGGCGTAATGCTGACCGTGACGCGGTTCGCTAGATCGCCGCCGTAAGCGTATTCCAGCTCATCGGCGCTGTCGTCGAAGGTGGCTGATGAGGTTGTGGCAAGCAGGGTGTAGTGGCGGTTGATGAACACCGCGTCGCCCTGCCGATTAAAAAAGAAACGCCCGCGTTCACTTTCGACAAGCTGACGCAGCGCATCATCCGCCGCAATGCCACCCGCCCAGGTGTCGCCGACATAGGTGAACGTCGATTTGCCGACATCCAGCGTGTTGGGATAGGCATCTGCCAGTGTGGTGTTGGTGCCAAGTTCGGCATAACCGACGACATCCAGTACGGCACAGCCTTTGAGGATGGCGCGGCGCAGCGGGACAGCAGCCAGCACAGCGTTGACGGCCACATCCGAGCGCACATTAAGCTGCGGCGCGAGGCGTACTTCGGCACTTGTAAGCTGTTTCTCCGGGCCAACCGCGTGAATGACGGCGCTGCGTTTGCCCAGCGTCCCCGCCAGCGGCTCCACGCGTTCAATGATGCCCGTGAAGTGCGTGCGCGTGATGGTGCCGTCAAAGCTGGTGATGCGCAGGCGTTTGCCGGGAAGCAGTGCCAGGGCCGCGACGGTTTCCGGCGAATACTTCTGCGTGGTGTTGCGCAGCGTAATCTGGGCCTGCGAAGGCGCGCCAAGGCTGTCGTAGGGCGCAGCCATGCCCAAACGCCAGTGCAGCATGACGACATCTGTGCTTAAGGCTTCGCTGGCGTCCACGTAGTCGCCGTCGTCGTTCAGATCAACCGCAGTGGTGTAAGTGATGGTCATAGGTCATCCTTTCCGGTGGGTTAAACCTCCATTTTCCAGGTGTGACGCAGGGCGCAGCCGTAGTATTTGGTGTCGCCATGCGCGAAGATGCCAACCTCGACGCCGACTTCCGCAGGCTCCAGCAGCGCCCCGCCGAGCGTCAAATCAGCTTTCAGCGCGGCGAAGTAGCTGTCGATGAGGCTGACAAGCGTGGGCAGATGGCGACGGCTGCTGCTGCCGCTGGTGGCAGGGGCGACCAGCAGCAGATGGGTAACGGCGTAGGTGATGGTGCGCGCGCCGTTGGCAAAGGCTACCGCCTGAAAGCCGTCGCCGCGTTCCTTGAACATGCGCACGTCGGGAATGTTGACGGGCAGCACGAGCAGCGCCGGAAGCTGTGCGCGCGTCAGGGCATCGGGCGCTTCGTCGATGTCGTAGTTGTGCTGGACGCTGGCGACGGTCAGCGCGGCAAGGTTGTTGAGCGCGGTACGAAATGTGGACATAGAGACTCCTTGTGATGAGATAAACAGAGCAGCTTACACAGACTTGACTCGGTAAGGGGAGGTGAACCCCTACCCCCCCAGCTTTTCGGGGTAGATATTTTGTGCAGCGAGAAGATGGGTAGGCGAATCGGCGCGTTTGGCCTCACCCTAGTCAGTCGTTAGTCGTTAGTCATTAGCTGTTAGTCCAAGACCAAGACAAAAGACAGGTGGGCGAACGTTCGCGTTTGGCCTCACCCCAACCCCTCTCCATGTTTGGGATTTGAGCGTGAGGGGAGGTTCGTCACATGGAGAGGGGCGAAATACAGGTTCGGGGGGACGAGTGGTTGCTGTGAGAATGCGTTGAGAAGGCTGCGGTTTTGCGCTGAGTTTGAGGTGAAGCGTTAAAAACCTACCCTTGTAAACCCCAACCCCTCTCCCCGCCATAAGCTCGACTGTAAGGAAACTGGTCTGGGCGGAGGAGAGGGACTTCCAAACGTGCTGTTGGGGAGCAGCAAACTTTGAATTTGGCTTAAGAGGGGGGCGAATTTAAGTGCATGGCACCTACAAAACGTAAAAACCCACCCCTGTAAAACTTATCCTGTCCAATCGCGGCGGAGCAGGCCGAACAGCAGCAGGTCAAAGAACTGTCCGTACTCGAAATACTGTTCGCGCTGCATCCCTTCGCTCTTGAAGCCGACTTTTTCGAGCACGCGGGCAGAGGCGGTGTTCAAGGAAGTGCAGTCAGCCTCGACACGGTTGAGTTTCATTTCGTCAAAACCAAACTGGACGATGCGGCGCAGGGCTTCCGGCATGAGGCCGCGCCCCCAATAAGCACGCGCCAGGTCATAGCCCACCGATGCGCGGCGGTTGGCGCGATCCCAATAGTTGTAACCGCACAAGCCCACGACGACGCCGTTACTTTTGAGCACCAGCCCCCAGCGCAGGGAAAGCTGCTGACGGAAGTCGCTGGCGATGCTGTCAATCAGCACTCTGGCTTCGGCGCGGTTGGAAATGGGCATCCCCGAATTGTACTTCGTCACCTCGGCGTCTCCGCGAATGCGCAGCACATCTTCCGCGTCGTATTCCGTCAGTTCACGCAGCAGCAGGCGCGGGGTTTCCAACACAGGGAAAGCTATAAAGTCATACATGTGGGTGCAGCCTTTGATTGGGGTCTGGCGTCGTGGTGGTTCATTATTCCGCATGTGGCAGATGTTGGCAATTGGCAGCAGTCGGGACGATTTACCCCCCGTATCGCCAGTGATGACGAAGGGATGAGATGGTAGAACGAAGATAGGTTTGAACCGCAAAGGCGCAAAGGCGCAAAGATGACAAGGAATATGGGAACTGCGTAGTCATGACGAAGGGATGAGATGGCAGAACGAAAAGAGGTTTGAACCGCCAAGACGCCAAGAGCGCCAAGATGACAAGGAATATGGGAAGCGCCTAGTGATGACGAAGGGATGAGATGGCAGAACGAAAAGAGGTTTGAACCGCAAAGGCGCAAAGGCGCAAAGATGACAAGGAATATGGGAACTGCGTAGGGATGCCGAAGGGATGAGATGGCAGAACGAAAAGAGGTTTGAACCGCAAAGGCGCAAAGGCGCAAAGATAAAGAGAAAAAATAACTGTCTTGCGTGTTCTCCGGTTCGTGGGGACAATTACGGCGCACGCGTAGGCTGTAAGTAATGGAGACAATCCATGCTGGGAACGATCATTGCCAATCGATACCTTCTCCGGGAGAAGCTGGGCGAGGGCGGCATGGGTGTGGTGTATGGCGCGCTGGATCGCCTCACGGGGCAGAAGGTTGCGCTGAAGCTGGTCACGGTGCGGCAGGAAGAACTGGAGTTTACGACACTGGTGTCCGGCAGCAGCATCGATTTACGCATGGCGCTGGCGCAGGAATTTAAGCTGCTGGCTTCGCTGCGGCATCCGCACGTTATCAGCGTCATCGACTACGGCTTTGAGGACAATCAGCCGTACTTCACGATGGAACTGCTGGAGTCGCCGCAAGACCTCGTGACCTACGCTGTCGAACAACCCCCGGACGTAAAACTGGAACTGCTGGCGCAAACCCTGCTGGCGCTGAGCTATCTGCACAGGCGCGGCATCCTACACCGCGACTTAAAGCCGGGGAATGTGCTCGTCACCCAGGACGGCACGCTCAAGGTGCTGGACTTCGGGCTGGCGATTGAGGCGCAGGCCGCGCGTGAGGGGAGCCTCGCGGGGACGCTGGCTTATGTCGCGCCGGAAGTGCTGATAGGACAGCCCGCGAGCAGCGCCTCAGATTTGTACGCGGTGGGCGTGATGGCCTATGAGATGTTCAGCGGTCATTACCCATTCGCCTATAACAGCGTGGAAGACCTGATTAACCAACTGCTGACCGCGCTGCCTGACCTTGACTCGCTGGCTGTCGATGAGCCTGTGCTTCAGGTGATCGGGCGATTACTCTCCAAAAAGCCGGAGGATCGCTATCCGTCGGTCAGCGCTACGCTGGCGGCGTTGGGCCTGCCGCAGGAAAGCGCCGCCGCGCGCGAAAGTTTCCTGCAAGCGGCGCGCTTCGTGGGACGCGAACAGGAGATGAACACACTGTCCGCCGCGCTGGATAAAGCCATCGAAGGCTGGGGCAGCGTGTGGCTGATTGGCGGCGAAAGCGGCGTGGGCAAGTCGCGCCTGCTGGACGAACTGCGCATCATGGCGATGGTGCGCGGCGCGCTGGTGCTGCGCGGGCAGGGCATCAGCGAAGGCGGCTTGAGCTATCAACTGTGGCGTGATATGGCGCGGCGTCTGCTGTTGTATGCCCAAGTGAGCGACGAAGATGTCCGTGTCCTCAAGGAAATCGTGCCGGACATCGGGCAACTGCTAGGCAAGGAGGTGGCCGACGCGCCGGAACTGGACGGCCCGGCGGCACAGCAGCGGCTCATCAGCCATCTGGTGAATATTTTGCTGCGGCTGCCACAGCCCGCGCTGATTCTGCTGGAAGACTTACACTGGGTGCGCGAAAGCCTGGATGTGCTGAAGACACTGCTGCCGCTGCTGCCTGTTCATCACCTGATGGTGGTGGCCAGCTATCGCGATGACGATATGCCCGTTCTGCCGCAAACGCTGGCGGGCGCGCAGGTGCTGCGGCTGGCGCGGCTGACGCGTGAAAATACCGCCGAACTGGCCGAGTCGATGCTGGGAGAAGCGGGGCGACGCGATGATCTGGTCAGCTTCCTGCAGCAGCAGACCGAAGGCAACAGCTTCTTTCTGGTCGAGGTGGTGCGCGTGCTGGCCGAAGACGCGGGCGGGCTGGAACAGATCGGGCAGCGCACCCTGCCGATGCAGGTGTTCGCGGGCGGGATTGAGCGTGTCGTGCGCCGCCGTCTGGAACGTGTCTCGGCGCGGGCGTATGCGCTGCTGCAAATCGCCGCCGTCGCCGGACGCGAAATCGAACTGCATGTGCTGGAAGCGGTGGTCAAAAAGGGCGCGGTTGGCACCTTGTACCCGGCGACGCTGCCCACGAACCTGAGCGCGTGGCTGAGCGAATGCAGCGACGCCGCCGTGCTGGAAGTAGACGACACAGGCGATTGGCGTTTCGTGCATGACAAGCTGCGCGAACAACTGCTGGCTGACCTGTCGCCGGAGATGGCGAAACAACTGCACCGCCTCGTGGCCGAAGCGCTGGAAGCGATCTATGCCGAAGCGCCGGAATACACGCTGCGTCTGGTGCGTCACTGGGGGCTGGCGGAGGATTACGTCAAAGAGGCGCATTATTCGATGCGGGCGGGCGAACAATGCCTGGCGCTGAGTTTTGCCAGCGATGCACTGACGTACTTCCGGCGTGCGGCGCAGCATGTCAGCGGGGATGAGCAGCAGGCGCGCATTCTGGTGTCGGTGGGACAGGCGTATCTGCTGCTGGGGGATTATGGGCAGGCGTTGGAAGCGTTGGGCAGTGGGTTGGAACTGGCGCGCAAGATTGATGACCGCCGCCGCATCGCCGACAGTTTAAGCTGGCTGGGGCAAATCTCGGTCAACAAGGGCGATTACCCGCCAGGGGAAGCCTACTACAACGAAAGCCTGACGGTGGCGCGGGCCATCGGCTACCGCCTGCGCACCGCCGAAGTGCTGACGCGGCTCGGCAGAATCGCGGTGTACTACGCGCACTACGAACAATCCACCGCGTACATCGAGGAAGCGATCACGCTGGCGACAGCACTGGGCGACCTGGCGACACAGGCACAGGCTTACAATAACCTGGCTATCACCGCCAATCTGATGGGCAACTACGAGCGCGCCTTACAACTGCATCAGCAGAGTCTGGAACGGGCGCGGGCGCTGGGAGATCGTTTCGCCATCGCGCGCGCGCTGAACAACATGGGCGAAGTGCATAAGAACCAGAGCGAGTTCCCGCAGGCGCGCGATTTGTACCTTGAGGCGCTGCCGCTGCTGCGCGAAATCAACCACAAGTGGGGCGTGGCCGCCGTGCATGATAACCTCGGCTACATCGCGGTGCTGCTGGGTAATTATGGCGAAGCGCGCCAGCATTTCAGGGAAGCGCTGCACATCGGCGAGGAAATCGGCGCTTCGACGACGACGCTGGACGTGATGGTGGGCATCGCGCGCCTGCTGGCTGTGGAGGGGCAGGCCGAACGTGCCGCCGAAATCGTGGGCACGGTGCTGGCGCAAAGCGGCATCAACGCCGAAATTGAGCGCAAGGTGAACGCGACAAAGGAAGCCGCCATGCAGCAGCTTAACGAGGCGGGCTGGGAGGCGGCAGTTGAACGCGGCAAAACGCAAGAACTGGCCGCCGCCGTGCGCGCATTTCTGGCAGAGCACAAGCCGACATGAAGGTAGGCATCTGCACACAGCGCTGTGAGGCTGGCGCTTGAATTAGGGCACTGCCGCCGAACCGGACTGCGCGGTGATGACGATTTGTCCCATGCGTTCGACGAGCCAGCGCAGCGGCCCCTGTACCTCGCCGACGGGTGCCCAGTGGTCGATGGTAATCGTCCTGAGTCCGGCAGACCCGTGTACCTGCCACTGCGCCTTTTCACCTGTGTTTTCCTTCAGCGCGGGGTCCGGTGGAATGTGCTCCGGCAGGTTGGGCAGGTTGGAATAGCTGATGGCCTGCTGCAAGGCGATAAGCTGTACGTGGCTAAGCTGCGCGATGGGATACCAGCCGGGCGTCACCGCCTCGCTGCGATAGCTGCCATCGCTGGCCTTGACGGGACGGCGGGTGATGTAGTTTTCGACCTGTCCGTTATCCCATATGCGCTGGCCGTAGGCATCGCCTCTCATGTGCTGTACAAAGTAGCTGACAATGATCTCTGCCATTGTGTCTCCTATACGATGACACCACCGCCGGGAACAGGCGTACCGGGAAGTACGGTAGGTGCATCGCCTTCGCCGCCGTAGTGCCAATCTTCTCCGGTCACAATTTGCAGCGCATTGTGGAACGTCGCGTAGTGCTGCGGGCGCACGGTGTTGCCCAGGGACATGATGTTATCATTATTCTCACGCATCACGCCACCCACATCATCGCCCATCGCGTCGGCCATGCCGCTGTGCGCGGCGGCGGTGCCCACCGGAACGGGGGCCAGCGGGTTGCCGATCATGCCGCCCGCGGGCGTGGCGTACTCATCGCCGAGGCCGACGATGTGCCCGAACTCGTGAGTGGCCGTGACCTGGGCTTCGCCGGAGCCGACAATCAAATCGACACGGCGCCATTCGGCATCCTCAATCGCGCCCGTTTCGCCTTCGCCGGTGTCCTGCGTGCGTTCGGTGTTGCCGGGCAGGTTATTGTCCTTGAGGAACTTTTCGACGTTGGCCGAACGAGTCTCAGAAAGAGTCTGATTGTAAGTGTCGGAGCCTGAGGAACTGGCGTGCCCGACGAGGCGCACGGTTTGCCCGCCAGCAGGGTCAGCCGCCGCGTAGGTGGTGATGAACTGCTGGAGGTAGGTTGTGGCCGGGACACCGCTGCCGGGGCGATCCCCTTCGGCGTCTTCGACGCGCGAATTGTTGTGCGGGAAGTAGACCTGTTTACGCAGCAGGTTGTCGGGATTGGGGTTGAGGCCTTCGCTGGACATGGTCAGCGTCTGGTCGCTGGCGTCTGTGGGGCTGCCGGATGTGACGCCCGCGCTGACAGTGCCGCCGGGACGCGTTTTAATAATCTTGGCTTTGCAGTGGTCGCCGGGCTGGTCGCCTTCATGCACGCTGACGTTGACGCGCACATTGGAGAATAACTGCGGGAAGCGATTGTTGACGAAGAAGTGACGCGCGCCCCAGGCGTCCTGTACCGTTTGTTTGTAACGATCCATCCAGGGAGCGCTTTCGCCATCGCTCCAGCGCCAGAAGTTGTTGACTTCGTTGGCGCGGCCTTCGGCGGTGGGTTCCAGCGCGTTAATTGTCGCCGCCTGGTTCACCAGATTGGTGCGCGTGCCTGCCTCGAAGATGTTGGTCGTCCCCAGACTGTCGAGGTCGGCTTCGGCCATGCCCGCAGCGTTAATCTTCATGCCGTTGAGGAAGGTGATGCCGATGTTGATGGTGGCGATCAGCGCGCGCTGGCCGGGGTCGAATTTGGCGTTGAAGCCGCCAATACCGCCCGCGCCGACGACATCGCGCCCGGCCTCGTTGGGCATGACGCCGCGCCCGAGGAACTCGCGCATTTCGGCGGGCATCACATCGTCGGTTTGCGCCGGGGCGGGCAGCGTTTCGGTTTCTTCGGCGGTTTCATCGCCGACGATCCGCTGCAAGGCACGGTTGCCCATCAGCGGCGAAAGCTGGCGCGCGGCCTGTACAGCACGGGGGCCGACGCCGCGTTCCGTCTGCCGCTGCAACAGGCTGATGGCTTGCGCGGGGCCTAGGCTGGGTTCGCTGAGGCCCTGCTCATTCAGGTTTTCAAGTTCAGGGGTGGGTGCGGTGTTGTGGCGCTGCTGTTTCTGCTCTGACTTCTGACGAATATTTTCAGGCATAGGACGCATCCCAACTTCCTATTTTGCAGATAGACCCATTGTAATACTGTTTTGAACAGTAGACAGGAGGGCCTTATGTCCCATCAGGTTCAAAGCGGGATGCGCGCGGGAGAGATTTTTTGCGACTTTTTTTGAAGTCGGCGGTTTAATGATGCTTGCGACGGCGCGGCAGCAGCAGCGGCAGCAGCAGAATGCCCGCCAGCGGCAGCATCCACGACAGATCACCCGGCCCATCGTCACCTGTCAGTGCCGCGCCGCGCCGGATGTGGATGAGTTTGTAGGTGGAGGTGGAGGCGTCGAGTTCGTCGCCCGTCATGGTGACCGGGTTGAGACCCACCGCACGCGCAGCAAAGGCGCTGGCAATCAACACCTGCCGCAGCAGGAATAGACGGTTTTGCGCGTCGCTGATGTCCTCGGCGGTGGCGCTGTACCAGCCGTCCGGCAGCCAGATTTCGACTTCGGGATGGGCGAGGATGTTACGATACCAGTCGCTGCCAGCGCCGAAGCCGGCAGTGCAGTAGAGTTCGCCATCGACCTCGGCGTAATTGACGGGCGTGCGGCGCTTTAGGCCGGATTTGCGCCCGGTGTGCGTCAGCACCATGATGCGCCCGCCGACGGTGGGGGACATGTTAACCAGCTTGCCTAACCCCAGCCGCCACATGAACACCATCAGCCGATTCAAGTATTTAAAGCCCTGGCGCAGTTGCGCTTCCACATCAGGAGTGACCATAGTCATGAGACCTCGTTCAGCCTGTTATGACTCGATGAAATCACGGGATGGCGAACGTGTACAGTGTGTAAGCTCCTCAATTGGGTGTGATGGAAATACTCCAAGGAAGGCGAAGACGAAGGGGATTACACGGGGCGATGAAAATTCATTAGAACCGCCAAGTCGCCAAGGACGCCAAGGTAAGTCGTTAGTCGTTAGTCGAAAAAGACAGAGGCGGGGAGATGAACGTGCGCGTTGACCTCACCCCTAGTCAGTCGTTAGTCTTTAGTCATTAGCTGTTAGTCCAAGACCAAGACAAAAGACAGGTGGGCGAATGGGCGCGTTGACCTCACCCCAACCCCTCTCCCGTGCAGGGATGTTTGGGAAGGCAGACATGTGTGGCACGGGAGAGGGGCTTAAAACGGGTTCGCCGTGACAGGTGGTTGCCGTGAGCAGGCGTAAAGAAGGCGACGTTTTGAAGGTGGGTTTGAGGTGGAGCGTTAAAAACCTACCCCGAAAGCTAGCCCCCTCTCCCCGCCAGAATTTTGACTGTGTGGGAACGATTGTGGGCGGAGGAGAGGGGGAACAATTTCGGAAAGTGTGACGTTTGCCAGGAGAAGGCGTTAACGATGCGGAACGGGAAGGCGTTCAAGACTTATCCCTGAAACCTATCCCGTTCCCAAAATGCAGCCGATGTGCATCCAGGACGCCGGGGCGACGCGGTAGACATCGCAGCCGTTCGATGTGTTGACGGCGGCCAGCGAATAATCCGCGCTGTATGTCCCTTGAGTGAAGGTGCCCGACGTTAGCAGCGCGCCATTGCACAGCGTCGTGGATGCCGTCACCAGAAACAGCAGCCTGCCATCGGGCGAGGTACGGCAAGGCATTTCGCTGCTGATGGGATAAAGCAGTTCGCGGGCTGCCAGATCATAGACCCCTGACCCCTTGCAGATAACGATCCGCGCCCGGCTGCACAGTCAAGCGTTCATCCTGACCAAGCTCGTAGAGCCGTTGGCCGCTGGTTACGTCATAAACGCCATCGGCGGCGGCGATGAGATAACGACCCGTTGGCGAGAATTCGGCGTAGAGGACTCGTAGGTGAAGCGCTGCTGGCCTGTGGCGATGTCGTAGACCGCTCCGAGAGCAGCCCATCCGATTCGGTGAGAATATCCTCATCGCTAATGGCCACCAACGTCTGGTCAGGATTCAGTACGGGCAGCGTGTAACCCGCCTGCGCAGCCAGCACAGGCTCGCCCGTCTGCGTGTAGAACAGGCCGCCGAAGGAGACACCCAGCATAGTTTCGTCGGCACTGAGCGCATGGTGATCTGGAACAGCCTGTCGCCGCTGCTCATGTCGTACACGCCATCGTCCTTCAGTATCAGACGAGAGCCATCGCGGGTAAAGGTATTCTGCGGGCTGTACAGGTCATATTCCGGCGCAGTGGCGAAGAAACGCTCGCCTGTTTGCAGATCGTAGACGCCGTCACCCAGCAGCACCACGTAGCGGCTGTCCGGGCTGAAGAAGGCGTGGGTGTTTTCCATTGTCCAGCTTAACACGCGCTCCCCGGAAGGTAGCGCGTACACGCCGTCGTAGGCCACGACTTTGGTGCCATCGGGGCTGAAGGTGGGGATAAATGAAAACTCGCCTGTGTTCAACGGCAGCGCAAACAGCATTTGACCTGTGCTCAGTTCATACACGCCGTGCCTGTCAATGGCGACGTACTGATTGTCGGGGCTGAGGTCAAACAGCGCGTCGGCGGCTATACGCTGTTGGCCTGTGGCCGCGTCGTAGATGCCGTGATACTGCGAGAGAATGAGCGTGTCGTCGGCGTTGAAGGCATCGCAGGAGACCTCATCAAGATGCAGTTGGGCGGTGAGCGTGAGCGTTGGGACTGGCGTGGGCGTTGGGGTGGCTGGCGGAGTGCTGGCGCAGGCATTCAATAACAAGATGAGGACAATGAGCAGCAAACGATTGCGAATCATAGACTCTCCCTGAGATGGATGATGGGGGACGCTGCACGGCTGAGGGCTGCGCCGACCCCTGAAGCAGGGAGCGGCGACAGGCTGTGCAATGATCACCAACATTAAACCTAGCATTACAAGCTGGGCGTGTCTATCCCTCTGAAGTACGGTGAGGCAGCGACCTTTGTTGGGCGGTTTTGAAACTTTTTACATCGCCGCAACGTTATAGGTGTTGTAAAGCATACGCAATAAACAAAGGAACTTTCAAATGGCGAATAACACTCCACAGGATAACGGACGTTTAGTAGGCGGCGGCGTACTCATCGGACTCGGTTTGCTGTTCCTCGCGGGGCAAATCTTCGACATGGGCGCGCTGATGTCTACGTTATGGCCGTTCTTCATCATCGTGCCGGGGCTGGCGTTTCTGGCGGGCGCGGCGATGGGCGATAAAAAGTCATCGGGACTGGCGGTACCGGGCGCGATGATTACGGGCACGGGCGCGATTCTGCTGTATCAGAACCTGACAGGGCATTGGGAAAGCTGGGCGTATATGTGGACGCTGTATCCGGTGTTCCTGGGCATGGCGTTCAACTTCATGTCGAACCGCACAGGCGATAACAATCTGGCGAAGGTCGCACGCGGGTTCATTACGTGGGGGCTGGCGGGACTGGTCGGACTCGGCGCGCTGTTTGAACTGTTCATCTTCGGCAGCCTCGGCTGGCTGGGCAGCATCGCCGTGCCGGGGGCGATGATCGCGGCGGGCGCTTACTTACTGATGCGCAACCGCAGCGGCGGCTTCAGCAGCCCACTGGCGGATGTGTCGTCAAAAGCCAAGCGTATTTCAAGCTCACGGCTGGATCGCGGGCCTTCGGCAGACATCAACCCGGAACTCAAGCGCAAGATCGAGGACGCGCTGGCCGACGAGGAAGAACAAACGATATAAGGCTGATGTAGGGATGATGAGTCCCTACATTTTGTTTTTGGCTCAAGGCCCGTACCGCATTCCTGTTTACAGCACAGCGCGAAGGTGATTAGATAAGAATCGGCAATGCATGTTTAAGGAGCCATCATCATGCGCAAAAGCCGATCTCTGAAAATCATCGTAGGTTGTGCTGTGCTGTTGGTGGGGCTGATGCTGACATGGCAGTCCGCGCTGACGCAGGCGGCCCTGCTGCTGACGGCGACGCCGCTGCCGACTATTCAGCACGCGCCCTGTGCAAGCGAAAGCACGCGGACGCCGACCTTGAGCGCCACGCGCGCCACGCGCACGCCTGGCGCTACGCCCAGCGCGACCAGCGTCAACCTGCCATTTGTCATCACGCTGCATTACCCGCCCAACTGCGCCACGCTGCACAGCGGCACACTGCCCACGTTCGACTTTGCAACACGCGGCGGCCCGTTTGTGTACAGTGTCACCGTGTACAGCCGCGATAATGACATTCATCTGCTGCTGACGGATGCGGAGCAAACCCCCGTCGTTTTGCCCGATGGCGTTTACTACTGGTCGGTGTCCGCTTCAAGACTCAGCGGTTCCGGCGGCAGCAGCGAAACATGGACGTTTACCATCGACACGCGCTGTAACTGCACGGACACGCCGACCCCATAGCCTGTGAATCAAAAACGCCCAGACCCATTTTGCCTGAGCGTTTCATATTTACGTTAGCTAACGGCTAGTGAATGTTCGCGGTTCTGCGCCGCTGAATCTCCGGCACGATGAGCAGGCTGATAAGGCCGTTCATGACCACAATCACGGTGCTGCCTTCGTGGCCGAAGACGCCTAAAGGCAGCGGCAGGTTGATGGCGAAGGCGCTGAAAATCAGCATGACAATCACGAACAGCGAGAAGCTGATGTTCTGCCAGACCACGCGCCGGGCCTTCTTGCTCAGGTTAATGGCGTAGGCAATCAGTTCCAGCTTGTCGCCCATCAGCACGAGGTCGGCGGTTTCCAGCGCGACATCGGTGCCCGCCGCGCCCATCGCGATGCCGATTTCTGCTGTTGCCAGACCGGGAGCATCGTTGACGCCGTCCCCGACCATCGCTACCGCGCCAATGTCCTGCTGTAAGTGCTTGATGACCCCGACCTTGTCCTCTGGCAGCAGATCGGCATGAACGTGATCAACGCCCACCTGCGCGGCGATGTTCTTCGCTACCGCCAGATGATCGCCTGTGAGCATGGCGACTTTCACGCCCATCTGCTTCAGGTTGGCGATGGCGTCTTTGGCTTCGGGGCGCATGGCGTCGGAAATCGCTACCAGGCCCATCCAGCCGCCGCGCCCGCTGAGCTGGCAGTCGTCGCAGTTGCGATCAGGCGGGCAGGGAACAGCGTTCTCGCGCCGCGCCAGAATCACCGTCTTGCCTTCCGCTTCAAACTTTTCGCGGGCTTCCGTCAGGCGGTGCGGCGAGAATTCCGTCGAGTTGATGTAGCGCGGGCTGCCGATGTGGATGATTTCGCCCTCAACGCGGGCACGCACACCCATGCCGGGCATCGCCTGAAAGTCTTCGACTTCTTCGAGCGTGAGGCCGTGTGCCTGTGCGTAATCGACAATGGCCTTAGCCAGCGGGTGTTCCGAGCGCGACTCAATGGAGGCGATCAGGCGCAGCAGTTCGTCGTCGCCGATTTCACAGCAGGACACGACATCAGTCACCTCTGGCCGGCCTTTGGTCAGCGTGCCCGTTTTGTCGAAGGCAATGGCTTTGATGGATGCCAACTGTTCCAGATAGGCGCCGCCCTTAAACAGCACGCCGCCGCGCGCCGCAGAAGCAATCGCGCTGATAAACGAGGCTGGCGTACTGATGACCAGGGCGCAGGGTGAGGCTACCGTCATCAGCACCATCGCGCGGTAGAAGTTCGACTGGAAATCGACCAGCCCCAGCGCAGGCGGGATGAAGATGAACAGGAGCGTCGCGCCGATAATCACCAGCGCGTAGTATTCCTCGAACTTTTCCAGGAAGCGTTCGGTAGGCGCTTTGCTGTCCTGGGCTTCCTCGACCATCTTGATGATGCGGGCCAGCGTCGTATCTTTGGCGGCGGCTGTGGCCTGCACGTCGAGCGTGCCCTGGCCGTTGAGTGTGCCCGCAAAGACCTTGTCACCGGGATTCTTTTCCACAGGCATGGACTCGCCCGTGATCGGTGCCTGATCGACTGCCGAGCGTCCGGCGTGGACGAGGCCGTCTACCGGGATACGTTCACCGGGTTCGATGAGCACGACTTCGCCAATGCGAATGTCGCTGACTTTGATCGTGGCGATTTTGCCATCACGGCGCACGCGTGCTTCCTGTGGGTACAGCTTGAAGAGGCTGCGAATGGCCTGACGGCTGCGCCCGATGGCGTAGTCCTGAAGCACGTTGCTGAGTGAGAACAGGAACAGCAGGATCGCGCCTTCGTGCCACTGGTCAATGGCCGCCGCCCCCAGCGCTGCCAGAATCATCAGCATGTCCACGTCGATGCGGCGTTCGGTCAGGCTGTGCAGGGCTTTTTTGGTGCCGTAGAAGCCGCCCGCCGCGTAAGAAATGATGTCAAAGGTGAGATGCAGCCAGCGCGGCACGCCGAGATTTTCAGAAGCAATGCTTGCCAGCAGCGCCAGCAGGGTTATGACCACAAGACGCGGCTCCAGCCATTCCTGCGTGAGCCAGCGTGGTGTTTGTTTCTGTGTTTGTGGTTGTGCTTGTGGTACAGCAACCATGATTTACACCCCTATGATAAAATAGTTTTTCGTCTGCAATATATGTATTTTAACACAGGCTTTATGAAAAATGTACCGCTGTGTTGTGATTTTTCTAATGAGATTTTGATGACAAATGACATGAAGTGTGGGGCAGGGCTGGCGGCACTGCGCGAGGAAGGAAAAAGGGGAGAAAGGCAAGAAGTGTGCGTCTCAAACTGTCCTGTAGGAGATCAATTTTCCACCCCTTGCCGTCGTCGTACCCCGTTCGCGGGACGTATAGTCTCAACCTACCTCAACAACTTGCAGGTACAAGTGTGCGGACCGTTTTGATTTGAGAACTATAGGAGTGGTGAGATTCAAGGTTACATGGACGTTCAGTTGAACGTCCCTACACGCAAAATATCTGCGAAACTCCCCAGTCGCGGCAACTATCGTCTTGCCTCTAAGCGTGTGGCGCATTCGTCGAGGCTGGCGCACTCGCACAGCAGCATCAGTTGCAGCAGGCGCTTCATTTTCTGCGCGCGGGCAATGAGCGCGTCCATTTCGGTCATCTTGTGCTCGGCCAGCGTGCGGAGGCGCTCGGAGGGCGGCGCTTCTGTGGGGAATTCGTGGAACAGCGCGTGAATCTCGGCAATGGTAAAGCCGGCCTGCTGCGCCGTTTGAATGAGCGACAGAGTCTTGAGCACGCTGACCTCGTAGCGCCGCTGGCCGCTGACCCGTTTCGGTGGTGCGATTAAGCCCACGCTCTCGTAATAACGCAGCGCTGAGGTGCGCAGGCCGACACGCCGCGCGACTTCACCGACGGTTAAATATTCCATGATGCGCCCCCCTTGACTTAAAGTTCACTTGAAGTTGTAGCCTAAGACTAGCGCAAAACAGCAGAGGATGTAAAGCATGTCATTGGTGTGTGATCTCACGGTGATGGAGGCGGAACAACGCCAGCATCATGTGCGGCTGTCGCAGGAACTGCTCACGCAACTGCGGCAGGAAGTGGTGGAAGTGGCGGACGGTTTCGCCTTCCGATTCGCGGCGGATTCGGCCACCTGCCTGAAAATCGCCGCGTTTATCAGCGGGGAACGGCTGTGCTGCCCGTTCTTCGACTTCACGCTGGAGGTGACGCCGGACAGCGGGCCGATGTGGCTGCGCATCACAGGCGGCGAGGGGGTGAAGGATTTTCTGAAGAATGGGCTGGGCTGGGCACAGGTTACGGCGGAGATGCTCAAGATGCAGCAGGCGTAAAGCGTGCGATAGGAAATAAGCGTCAGGTCCTAAAAAGGGTAAACCGCCGTAACTCGAGCGAGCCACGGCGGTTCATGCGGTTGGTACGCCGCCCCGATCTGGGATGATGATCGGAGCTACTGCTGTTCGGGGGGGTGGTGACTTTTACACCTATGAATTTTTTTCCCCGTTGTTAGTATCAATATATCATGGGCATCCGTATGGCTATAGTGACATATTTCACAACAAACTATGCTATTTGTCACTGTACGGATGCGTCACACTATGCTTATTTGCCTTCGGCCATTCTCTTAATGTTTTCCAGGGACTTGCGGGCGTTGTTGCCTAACATGGCGACGACGGCGGGTTCGGCCAGTTTGCCTACCGCGCCGCCGATCAGATGGAACTCGGTTTCAATTTCCAGTTTGGATGCGCCGCCCGATTGGGTGATGGTCCAGGTCTGGGTGCCGCTGGCCATGCCTTCAAGCTGATAACGCAGCATGGTGGGGGTGTTTTCGAGAACGGTTTGTTTGGCTTTGATTTCTACCGCTAGCACTTTCATCGCTCCGTCAATGGTAGAACCGACTGACGGATAGCTGCCGGATGGGTTGACACTATCAACACCCTCGTACCACCTGACGATTTCGGCAGGGGTGACCAGCAGGCGCTTGATGGCGTCAGCGCTGGCGTTGATGTCAATGGATTCATGGATGCGAGCCATAAAATTCTCCTTTAAGAAAGAATGCAGCATTCATACCTTCATTATAGGGCATGAAGGGAAGCCTATCGCGCGCAGTTTGTCAGCATAACAAAAGTGTTTGATGTCTTAATCCGAAATATTTTTTTCCGCGAGGATGCGTGTGGGCGTCACCCGCAGCAGCAGTTCGCCTTCGACGCCGTTGCGCTTGCCGTAGGAGTCGGCCAGGGCGTCGCCCATGTAGCGGCGGGCGAGGCGTGTTGACCAGTGCAGCAGTTCGGCGGGGGTTGGCTGGGCAAAGGTGGCGATGCCTTCGATGATGACATAGGAAAACGGCGGTTTGTCGTCGTCAATGCACAGGCTGACACGCGGATCACGGCGCAGGTTGGCGGCTTTGACGGTGGTGTGCCAGGTGGTGAATACGATGGTGTCGCCGTCGAGGTCGAACCAGATGGGCGCGACATGCGGGCGTCCATCTTCGCGGACGGTTGCGAGCTTGGCGGTGCGGGCCGTGTCCAGCAGAAAGTGGCGATATTCGTCGGGAGTCATCTTGTTCATCGGTTTAGCTCCTCAGTTTTCCTGAGCATAACACAGGATAGATTTGTCTACCGTAACATAGCCTGCAAGAAATAGGGAGTATAATGGAAATATATGGCATGACACTTGCCTGAGCAGTTAGGATTGCCCGTGTTCCAAAAAGGTGATGTGATTGTACACCCGAAGTATGGGGTGGGTACGGTTTCCGATGTGCGTACGATGAGTTACAAAGGCAGTGAGCGACAGTACTTCTGCATCTCGCTCATTCATAATCGCGGTGAATTGATGATCCCCAAAGACCGCGTAGAGCAAGCTGGACTGAGGCTGCCCCTGCGTGACACCGCTATTTTTGAAGCGATCATGAAAGATTCCCCACATACCCTCGAAGACGACCCTCGTATACGTCAGCAAGTCATTGAGAATAAGCTCAACAGCGGCGATTATCGCCAACTGATGGAGACTCTGCGTGATTTGTGCTGGCGTGAGCATATTGCCAAGCTGTCGGTGAAAGATCGACAGTTGAAGGAAAGCGCGCTCAATCGACTGTACGAAGAACTCACGCTGGGGACAGCGATGACGGGTGAAGCGGCCAAGCACACACTGGCCGACATCATCGAAAGCGCGATGCAGCGACATCTGGCGGCGGGTGTAGGGGCAAGCTAAAAGGCGCAGCGGACGCCAAGCGACAGTAAGTAAATCATAAGGCCGGACAAGGCGACAGCAGGCCAGGCATAAGCGGCGGCCCGGGTTGAAGCGCTACGCGGATTTGCCGCGCCGGGTGATGAGCGCTCGCCGGACAGCCTACGGTTCCCCACCTTTCTAAAACGTAAGGGGTACTTTTGTCCTGATTGGCTATAATAAAGGGGTCATCAACTGTCAAAGGACTCATCATGATCGACCCATATGTCAACCAACTGGACAGCCCTGACGCTGAACGTCGCAAAAAAGCTGTGATCGCGCTGGGCAAGTCTGGTGACCGCGCCGCTTTACCTCATCTGGCGCGCGTTTATAAGACCGATCCTAATCCAGAGATTCGCGAACTGGCCCTGAAGGCCGGACGTTACCTGAAGCGTGAAACCGAGGCGCAGGAGATAGTGCCGGCTGAACCGCAGTCGCTTTACGCCGAGCCTAACAAGGGCGAAGCGGCGTCTTTCCTGCCGCCTATCGTCGAAGTGTCGGAACGGGACGAGAACCGCGCTAAGGAACTGGTGGAACAGGCGCTGGACTGGCATGTGCGGGGACAGGATAAGAAGGCGTCAGATTTGCTGGCGAAAGCGCTGGCGATTAACCCCAAGCTGCGGCGGGATGCCTATACCACGAGCCTGGCGGCGACGATTACGGGCATGGATGGCGATGAAGCGATGGCCATGCTGGCGACCAGCGGCGCACCCGCCGCGCGCAAGGAAAAGCCCAAACGTGACGACAATGTGGTGGACGGTGTGAAGGAAGTCGGCTGGGGCGATGCGCTGATTGACCTGGCGTTGTATTCGCTGGTGTGGGCTGGTGGGTTGACGGCGATTGTGCTGTTCGCGCTGCAAGGGGTGCAGTTCCTGATTAACGCGTCGCTGTTTTCGGGCGGAAGCACGGCGCTGCCTGCGGGCACTGAAGAACTGCTGGATGCCCTGCCGCAGTTACAATTACAGTTGGTGATTGCTTCGATTATTTTTGGCCTGATTATGGGCATTGTGCTGCTGGTGCAGACGTTTATTATGCACTTCTCCGCGGTGAGCATCCTCGGCGGCGACGGCAACCTCACGACGCTGATTCACGGCATCGTGCCGACGTATATTGTGACTAACATCCTGTGGATTGTGATTGTCGTGGGCTACGCGATCTATGTGGGCGTGTCGTCGGCGACGGCCTCCCCCAGCCAGATTCGCGACCTGAACGAGCTTGGCACGAATCTGAACGGGATTTATCAACTGGGCGTAGGGGTGTGGATTGCGCATCTCATCGGCAAAGTTTATCGTTTTGGCATCTTCAAAGGCTGCGCGGCAGAAATCATCAGCGGCATTCTGTTTATCGTGCTGATTTTCGCCTTCTTCTGCTGTGCGCCATCCCTGTTGGCCACGCTGTCCAGCAGCGCGATTCGTTAATAAGGAGGCGCTTGATGCGTATCCGTTTTTTGCTTCTTTTCGTTACACTCTGGCTTACGGGGATGCTGCTGTCAGCGGTGGCGATGCCCACGACGGCACAGCAGCCGATTCCTACTTTTGTGACCAACACGCCGCAGCCTACGCTGGCGCTGCCTGTGGCGGCCTCCGATCAGTACGCGCTGCGGGGATGGCAGGAGAGCGATCTGTTGGCGCTGGTGTACGATGGGCTGAACCGCCTGATGGCCGGGGATGCCAGCGCTGGCAGCGTGATACGCCTGACGTTGTACGAACTGGCACAGCGTTTTCCCGGTGCGCCGCACGACAGCGCCGAACGCGCGCGCCTGCTGGAGGCGATGCTGAACGCACCGCGCGGCAGCGTCGATATGCGCACGATTGCGCGGCCCTTCATTGAGGCCCAGTTGAACGCCAGCCAGCCCGATTTCAGCACACGCGGGGCGATGAGTTCCGACTTGTTTACGATTGAAATCTTTCCGGCTGACTTTGATGGCGACGCACAGCAGGACGCGGTGATTCACAGCATTGGCCGGGGCGTGGCGTATGAGGATTATACGATGGCCTCGCGCGATGCGGTGGGTGTGTATCACCTCTACGAGAGCAGCCCCTCGTTTCCGGCTGCGCCGCTGTATGCCACGCAGAGTATCCGGCTGGAGCGCGTGGGCGACGTGACGGGCGATGGCATTGACGAACTGGTGGTGCTGACGACGAGCAGCGACAATGTCAACGCTGTGCAGATGCTGATCTATGGTGTGCGCGGCGGACAGGTGGTCAGCCTTTCCGAGCCAGCGCACGACATTCGCTTCGGGCGGCTGCTGAGTTTCCCTGACGAAGGGCTGCATTTGTCGGCGGCAGATTATCGTCTGGAGTCGCCTGCGTGGGGCTGCATCAGCGAAATCACCGTAACGTGGACGTGGATGAGTAATCTGTTCCGCTATGCCGTCAGCGATGTCAACAATCTGGGCTATGTGCAGCAGAACAGCCTGGCGTGCGCGCTGTACCAGACGGAACCGCTGTTCAGCCTGCCGCCGCGTGAAGCGATCACCCGCCTGCAAGGTGCGCTGGCACAGTTTCCGTTTGGCGACCCCGGCACCAACCGCGCGGGCATGGTGCTGTCGATGCTGTACATGCTGGAAGGCTCACGCGATATTGCGATAGATCAGGCGCAGCAGTTTATGGGGCTGGCCAACGCCGATGACTGGCTGATGACGCAGGCGCAAACGCTGATTGCTGCCGCCTCGGATGGGACGAATTCGGTGCTGGATGTGTGCGCGGCGATGCAGCAGGCGTCGGCCTACGGCGCGTGTGATGTGAACGGCGTGCTGGCGCGCGTTTTCAGCGAACAACCGCTGCGGCGTGATGGTGCGGTGGTCGATCAACTGGAAGAACGCGGGTTACAGGTGCTGGAATCTGCGGAATATACCGAAGCGGGACGTGCGCCGCGCACGGCGGTTCATTTCAGCCTGGCGGGGGCCAACTGGTGGGCGTTCGCGCCGACTACACGCGAGTTTTATACGGCGGAAGCGCTGGATGCGCCGCCAGCGGGTTATGAAACTGCCGCGCCGCCGCCCTCGCAGATTGGGGTTCCGGCAGAGGTGATGAACCGGATGCTGGTGAACGGCGATATTTCCGGGGCGCTGGCGCTGCTGGAGAATGTGCGGATAGGCGGCGGTGGTGCGCCGCTGTCGGCGGAAGCGCTGTATGTGCGCGCGCTGGGCTATGACCTGCTGTTTGACCGCAATAATGCGCGGCAGGCGTACTTTGACCTGTGGGCGAGCTATCCATCCAGCATCTGGGGGCAGTTCGCGGCGGCGCATCTGGAACAGCGGTAACCCTGTGAGCGTTTAAGTAAAGGGAGTTTACCCCTCATCCCCAACCCTTCTCCCACTCGCTTCGCGGGGGAGAAGGGCTTAAAACGGGTTCGAGTGGACGAGTGGTTGCCGTGAGAATATGTTGAGAAAGACGTGGCGCTGCGGCAAATGTGGCCCACACCATTAAAAACGGAGCTAGAAGTTACGCGGCGCGGGTGCGGGCTGCGTGGGGGCGGAGCTACCGAATATGGAACGGTTGGTGGGGCGGCGGCGTCTATGACTATGAAGGTTTATGTGGCAGCGTTTTCCCTTCCTATGCCCTAACGCAATCCCCCGCCGCGTGGGGCGTGCCACATAAGCCTCCCCTTTTGTTGGTAATTTTTTCCTAACGACATTCGTACACTCCCGAAACGGTTTTCTGGATACATTCCCTTACAATATCAGATAGATATAGTACCGGAATACTCTGCGGAAGGAGCAGGCGGGCAGGCAGTGGCCCGTGCCGTTAGCCATGATTGAGATTGACCACAGCCGCTATACGAAAATTTCGCGCAAGAATGCGCTGGCGCTGTTAGAACAAGCGGAGTTAACCCCCGACAAATTTATCGCCCACAAGGACAAGACCTTTACCGCTAAGTTCCGCCGGAAGCGTAAGAGCATGTTCCAGTCGCAGAGCTATGAGGAACGCATCGAGAATGCCGGAGAGCATCGCATCGCTATCCTGAAGCGGCCCAGCGTGCGCATGGACAGAGGGCCGTACATGACGATGCGCTTTGCCTTTGCTGCGCTGGAAACGCTGGGTCTGGACAAGGCTAAATTTGCGCCGAAGACGCCTGCCAAGAGCAACGGGAGGGCGAAAAAAGCAGTGCCTGTGGCTAATGGCAAGGCCAAGGAACTGGTTGATCCGTTCGCGGCTATCGAACTGACGCGGATGGCGCACGATGTGCAGAACCTGACGCGCGAGGCGCACAAGCTGGCGAAAGACCCGAACTCGCAGCGCGCGCATCTGCTGGTGATCCTTGAAGAACTGGAAAAGCATGTGGATGATTTGATTAAGAACATCAAATAGATAGGTCTTAGGCAGTGACGGGCGAACACGTAGGTTCGCCTTTACGAGTGATAGGGAAATTTGAACTCGACTGCGAACTTCTAATAGAAACAAAAAGAGGGCCAGCGCCCTCATGCATCTGTTTAGCCTTTTGCGCCCGACGTAACATGTCGGGCGTTTTTGTTGTTAGGGCAGCAGCCCCGGCACGATGTTCTCCACCGTTGGCACGACATCGGAGATGATGGGCTGCTGTGTGGGCGGTTCCGGCGTCGGTGAGGCGGGAACGGGCGTGGGCGGCAGCGGGGTACTGCTGGGCGGAATGCTGCTGGGTGTAAAGGTGGCTGGTATGCTGGTGGGGCGCGGTGTCGTGGTGGCGTCCGGTGTGCTGGTGGCGCGGGTGCGCGGCGTCGGGCTGGTTTCCGGGTTCAGCGCGTTATTGTCTGCGACGGGCGCTGATGTTTCGGGGGCAACAGGCGCGGCAAACTGCTGATAAGCCAGGGCCGAGATGGAGAGGACACAGAGCGCCAGGAGGGTTAAGGCTGCCCATAACCAGCGCGGCTTGCGTGCTTTACGCGGGGGCGGCGCAGGGTTTACGACGGCGGTCATAGAGGCGACCATTGTGCTGGACGATACAAGCGCCATCTCCTGCGTGGATTTGATGTCGATGTGCGTATGGGCAGGGCTGGAAAATGATCGTTCAAAGGCGCAGACGAATTCACCTGCGGAGGCGAAGCGGTCAGCCGGATTTTTCGCCAGACCCTGCCAGAGGACGTAATCCACGTTACGCGGCAGCGTGGTGTTGATGGCGCTGGCTGAGGGCGGCATTTCGCTGACGTGCTGGTTGAGAATCGCTAACGCGTCGTCGCCGTAAAAGGGGAAGGAGCCTGTGGTCATACGATAGGCCATGACGGCTAACGAATAGACATCGACGCGGTGATCGATGTCGCGTTTGCCCTGTGCCTGCTCCGGCGACATGTACTGCGGCGTGCCTGCGATTTGGCCGGTGATGGTGTAACGGGTTCCGCCGACCACGCGGGCGATGCCGAAGTCGCTGAGGGCTGCATCGCCGTTTTCGTCCAGCAGGATATTTTCCAGCTTCATGTCGCGGTGAATCACGCCGCGCGCATGGGCATAGTCAAGGGCGCTGGCGATTTGTTTGAGAATTTTGAGGGTGTAATCGAGGTCGAAGATGGAGGTCGAAAGATACATCCTGTGGAGACTGCCGCCTGCCATGTAGCGCATCGCCAGATAGAAGTGGCTGTCAATCTCGCCAAAGTCGCGCAGGGCGACGATGTGCGGATGGTCGAGACTCTGGACGATGGCGGCCTCACGCTGGAAACGCTTGAGGGCGTCGTTATCCGTCAGCAGGTAGGGATAGAGCACTTTCAGGGCGACGATGCTGTTGTCGCGCTGGTCGAGGGCGCGGTAAACGAGGGCCATGCCCCCTTTATCCAGCATCTCGTGGACCTGATAGTGCCCAAATTGACTGTTGGCGAACTCAAATTTCTTCAATGTGTTTTATCGATACTATGACAAGCGTTGTCTTATTCTAGCATCGAAGGCTGCGTGCAAATTTGAACTTTTTGTGAAGTTTTGCGCATGTTCTCAATACTTCTAGGGGAACAGCGGCGGCAGGAGCGTCGGGATAATCTGGATGATGGTCGGGATGATGGGCAGCAGCGGCTCCTGTGTCGGCGGCGGCGCGGCAGTCGGTGGCACGGATGTCGGCGGCACGGACGTAGGCGGTACGGCAGTCGGCGGTACGGATGTGGGCGGTATGGACGTGGGCGGCACGGACGTAGGCGGGACCGATGTGGGTGGCACGGATGGACGTAGGCGGTACCGATGTAGGTGGCACGGATGTGGGCGGCACGGACGTGGGCACGGACGTAGGCGGCACCGATGTGGGCGGTACAACGCTTGAGGTTGGCATGGCCGTAGAACTGGGGAGCGGTGTGCGTGTGCTGATGGGCGTTGATGTGGACGGCTGCGGCGTTTGCGTTGGGCGCAGCGTGTTGGTGACAAAGACGATGGGCAGCAGTGTGGATGTGTTGGCGGCAGTGACAAACGCTGTGGCCGTGACAGAGTTGATTACGTCTGATGAGGCTTGAAGTCCATCTGCGGCCCCGCCGCTGTTGAGCGTTGGGGATGGCGTAAGCGCAACATTCCAGGGCATGGCGAAGTTGGCAAGGGTGAAGATGCGTGTGGCTACCAGCCCCATGCCCAACACGAGGATAAATAACAATAAGGCTACTAATCCTGCGCGGCGTCTGTTAGAAGGCGCGTCCACGACTTCGGCAAGCTGCATGACCGAGGTGGGCATGGACTCGCGCGTTTTGAGCTGTTCCTCGTTGTCGCTGAATCCGCTGGGCGTCTGTACAGGGGCGGCAAAGGCTTGCTCAAAGGCGGTGACAAATTCGCTGGCAGATGTGTAACGATGTTCCGGGGCTTTGGCCAGACCGCGCCACAGGACATAATCGAGTTCACGCGGCAGCAGCGGGTTTAACGTGCTGGGCGTTGGGGGCAGGTCGTTGATGTGCTGATGCAGAATCACCAGCGGGTCATCGGCGCGGAAGGGGAAGGTGCCTGTTGCTATCCGATAGGCCAGTACCGCAAACGCGTACAAATCGGCGCGATAGTCGATGTCTGACCTGCCGCGCGCCTGTTCGGGCGACATGTAGTTGGGAGTGCCTGTAAGCTGGCCGGTGGCGGTGTAGCGCGTGCCGTCGATGACGTGAGCGATGCCAAAATCACTGAGGGCGCAATCGCCGTTTTCATCCATCAGGATATTTTCGAGCTTCAAGTCACGGTGAACGACGCTGCGGGCGTGGGCGTAATCGAGAGCGCTGGCAACCTGTTTTAAGACCTTAAGCGTTTTTTCGAGGTCGAAGCGCGCGGTCATCGGGAAGTGGCGCACGAGATTGCCGCCTGCCATGTAGCGCATCGCCAGGTAAAAGTAGCCGTCAATTTCGCCAAAATCGCGCAGGGTGACGATATGAGGATGATCGAAATCGGTGATGAGGCGGGCTTCGCGCTGAAAACGCTTGAGCGTGTCGGGATCGTTGATGAGGTAGGGGTGCAGCAGCTTGAGGGCGACGAGGCCGTTGTCGCGCTGGTCGCGGGCTTTATAGACCAGTGACATGCCGCCTTTGTCCAGCATTTCAAGGATAAGATAAGGGCCAAGCTGGTTCGTTTCCAGTACAAGATTATTCACAGTAAAGTCACCATTCCATCCCGAATATTACCTAATTGTAACACTTCTAAAGATATGAGCATCTGAAAATTTTGTGAAGTTTTGAGAGGCCGCGCCGTGCTGGACAGAAACAGCCTGACACAGTTATCAGGCTGTTGAAGGGCAAGCATAAGGTCGCTGTCTGAGAACGCTGGCGTGCGGCAAAAGGCTGCACGGTGTTTAGCTGCTGGCTTTAGCCGCCGCTGCCATTGCCGTTACCGCCACCGTTACCGCCACCGTTGCCGCCGCCGTTGCCACCACCGTTACCGCCACCGTTGCCATTGCCGCCACCATTGCCGTTGCCACCACCATTGCCGTTGCCGGGATCAGTAGGTACAGCTGTGGGCGGGTCAGGCGGAACAGGTGTCGGGGGGACGGCTGTGGGCGGGTCAGGCGGAACAGGCGTCGGGGGGACGGCTGTGGGCGGTATCGAGGTCGGGGGTACTGATGTGGGCGGTACTGATGTAGGCGGCACTGATGTAGGCGGCACGCGGGTCGTGGGCACCGATGTCGGGACGGACGTGGGCGGGACGGACGTTGCCGGAACGCGGGTCGTGGGCACGGGCGTTGCCTCGTCGTGGCTGGCGGTGGCCGCAGGTGTGTTGGTCGCCAGCGGCAGATTCAGCGAGGAGGCGGTGCTTGATGGAACGCGCGTTGGGGTATTGGCAGGCGTGCGCGAAGGTGTACGGGTTAACACGGGTGAAGGTGTGCGGGTAGCGGTCACTTGCGCCGTATAGTCAGCGGTGACCGTGAGGGCTGGCAGCGGGGTGTGGGTCATGACAGCGGCGCGATCCACCGTGCTCTCTGCCGTGACATTTTCCTCACCACTGCCAAGCTGCGCGCTGCCGGCCTGTAACTGGGCACCGCGATTGCTGCTGGTGGCAGCGGTTTGTTGTGGCTGCTGGCCGAACCACTGCCCGTAGAGCGCGCCCATCGCTAGCAGACCACATAAGATACACAACATGAGCGCGGCCCAGAGGAGACCGCGTCCTTTTTTCTTGCGTTCGACATTCTCTCCCATGTCCAGCGCCAGCGTGCGCGAGGATTCGCGTGTTTTTGCGGCTGGGGCGGCGTGCTGTAACTCTGAGGGGAGGACAACGCTGCGCGGCGTCACGATGGGAGCCGAAAGCGCCTGCTCAAATTCTTCGACGAATTCGCTGGCAGAGGTGTAACGCTCGTCAGGACTTTTCGCCAGGCCGCGCCAGAAGACGTAGTCCATTGCGCGCGGCAGGTTGGTGTTGATGGCGCTGCCGGAAGGGGCTAACTGGTTAATCTGCTGGTTGAGAACGACGATAGGATCGGCGGCGCGAAAGGGAAATAAGCCGGTGGCCATGCGGAAGGCCATCACGGCAAATGCATACAAATCGACGCGATAATCGAGGTTGACGTGGCCCATTGCCTGTTCGGGGGCCATGTACTGCGGCGTGCCTGTAATCTGGCCTGTCTGGGTGTAACGGGTGCCGCCTTCAATATGAGCGATGCCAAAATCGCTCAAGGCGCTGTCGCCGTTTTCATCCAGCAGCACATTTTCCAGCTTCATATCGCGATGAATGACGTTGCGTTCGTGGGCATAATCGAGGGCGCTGGCGATTTGTTTGAGGACGCGCAGCGAGGTTTTGAGGTCAAGCGGCAGCGAGGCTTTGCAGTATTTGTTTAGACTGCCGCCTGCCATGTAGCGCATTGCCAGGAAGAAGTGTCCATCAATCTCGCCAAAATCGCGCATGGCTACGATATGGGGATGGTCGAGTCCCTTGATGATTTTGGCTTCACGCTGGAAACGGAGGACAGAGTCGGAGTCTGTGAGAAGGTAAGGGTAGAGCAGCTTGATGGCGACAAGTTCTTCGGTGCGCTGGTCGAGCGCCTTGTAGACCAAGGCCATCCCGCCTTTGTCGATCATATCCAGAATGAAATAGTGCCCTAATTGTTGTCCTTTAAAGGAGAACGACGAATTTGATACCATTGGTTATCACTGCCCAATCCATTCACAATAAAGGGTACAAACGACGCAACGTTACGTGACGATAAGACTTCTTCTGAAATTTTATGCCCGTGAGCGCTTTCCCACAATTGACATTCGTAATGAGAATCTGGGGATTACTATAAGCTTAACAAAGTGCATAAAGGTGTTCAACACGCTGCTGACGGTGCGCCGGGCCGTGTAAGCTCCAGGAGTAGTGAAGATTCAAGGATACGCAGACGTTCAATTGAACGTCCGTACACGAAAAATATCCGCGAAATTCCGCACTTGCGAAGCCTATAGGCGATTGCCCTATCTGAAATCTGGCTGGGATATGTGTGGCCTAGCTCAGTGCCTGGGCAAAGGCTTCAGCGGCGGCGCGGGTAGGCAGCGAGGGAATCGCGCCTTTCTGCGTGGTGGTGAGCGCGCCGACGGCGTTGGCGAAGCGAGCGATAGCCCCCAGTTTGTCCATGTAGTCGGGGTTTTCCAGGATGCCGATGAGCATGGCGGCGACAAACGAATCGCCCGCGCCCGTCGTGTCTACGGCGTTGACTTTGAAACCGGGCACGTCCACCTGCCCGCTGCGGGTGTAGAGGGTAACGCCTTTTTCGCCGCGCGTGACGGCCAGCAGTTGGATGCTGTCGCGCCACAGGGGGGTGATGTCGCTGCTGCCCGTTAGAAACTCGACTTCTTCCTCGCTGACTTTGACAAAGTTGGCGTAGTCGAAGCCCACCAACATGCCGGCTCTGGCGGCGTCGGCGTTTTCCCAGAGGGCAAGGCGCAGATTGGGATCATACGAGACGAACATGCGGCTAGCGAGCGCGTGACGCGCGGCGGCCAGCGTGGCGGAACGACTCGGTTCGTTAATCATGCTGATGGAACCAAAGTGGAAGATGCGCTTATTCTGCATGACATCGAGCTTTAGGTCTTCGGGACGCATGAGCATATCGGCGCTGGGATGGCGATAGAACATGAAGCTGCGTTCACCGCTGAGCTGCAATGAGACGAAGGCTAAGGCGGTGCGTGCCTGCGTGGAGTAGGTGATGCCGCTGATGTCGACGCCGTTGTTTTGCAGCACGCCTGCCAGAAAATGGCCGAAGGGGTCATCGCCGACCTGTCCCATAAAGGCGGCGGGATGTCCTGTTTCTGTACGGCAACCGCTACGTTGGCGGGTGCGCCGCCCGGTGCCTTGATGAACCCGGATGCTTCGCCGACGGTTACACCGCTTTCCAGCGCTACAAAGTCAATCAATAATTCGCCCAGACAAACTACACTCATAGCCAACTCTCGTTTTTCAGCCCATTATTTTCAGGTTAAGTATGGCGAAAATGATAACAGGACGGCGGGGAATTGTCATCAAACCGCGTTGGGGGAGTGGGGAGATTCAGGGTCATGGACGTTCAGGGTCATGGACGTTCAGGGTCATGGACGTTCAGTTACGTGGACGTTCAGTTACGTGGACGTTCAGGGTCATGGACGTTCAGTTACGTGGACGTTCAGTTGAACGTCCCTACTATCCGCGACACTCGCCACTCGTCGCGGGGCATGTCACGGGGATGTAAAGTCATGGTACACTCTGCCAAAAGAGATATGACGGCTATGATTACTTTTAACACGCTATTTCGTCCACAGCAGATTCACCGCAGCGTATTTGTGGCGCAGGGCGCGGTGATTGTGGGCGATGTCACGCTGGAAGAAGATGTCAGCGTGTGGTTTAACGCAGTGCTGCGCGGGGATAGCGAGCCGATTCACGTTGGCGCAGGCACGAACATTCAGGATGGCTGTATCCTGCATGTTGATCCCGGTTTCCCGCTGCGCATCGGCACGGGGGCGACTATCGGGCACCGCGCGATTGTTCACGGCGCGACAGTGGGGGCGAACACGGTGATTGGCATGGGGGCGGTGCTGCTCAACGGCGTGACGGTGGGCGAAAACTGCATCGTAGGCGCAAGTTCGCTGCTGACGCAGGGCAAGGTGTTCGCGGCGGGCACGCTCATCATGGGCAGCCCGGCGAAGGTCGTGCGCGAATTAAGCGCAGAGGAAATCGCCTCCAATCAGCGCTCGGCGGAAGGGTACCTGCGGCGCGCACAGGCGTTCCGGGAAGGGCTGCGATAACCCATGCGGCGGCTGGTACTCACGATGGGGATGGTCTGGGGGATGTGTACGGCGCTGGTGATGTGTGCGTGTATGGTGGGTGGGAGGCTGACGAGTCATCAACTGGGCTTCACTGTGCGTTACCGGGAGTTCGGCCATCCGGGGGTGGTCGTGGCGGATGTGGAACGCGGGCTGAATATAAACCTCAACCAGCGCTTCCCCGACACGTATCTGCCTTCGCGCGAAGGACTGATCGCCTTCATGCAGCAGGGGGACACCGTCGTCGCCAGCGACCTGTATCAGATGGCGCACGCTGTGGTTATCCCCGATCACACAGAAATCAGCGGCTGGCTGGACGCCGTGTGGTCAGCGGATGGGACACGGCTGGCGCTGGTCGCCGCCGAGAACAACGACAGCTATCACCTTGACGAACGCATTTATATCAGCGATGGAATCACGCTGCGCAACCTGATGGCCGAACGTTCGTTTCGTGCTATCAGCGATCTGGCGTGGTCAGCCGATGGGACGCGGCTGGCGTTCAGCGTGGCCGAAGACAATATCAGCGCGCCGGGAATCTATGTGCTGGACATCGACAGCGGCGCGTTTCAAAGAGTGACCGCTGACAACCTGTGGGCCGTACAGCCAGTGTGGTCGCCGGACGGCACCCAACTTGTGTTTAACGGCAGGCGCGACAATCAGTTTTCCGAGCTGTTTCTGATGAACGCTGATGGCGGCGAGCTGCGTAACCTGACGCAGAGTCCGGCAAGCGATGTGCTCCCCGCGTGGTCGCCGGACGGCAGACACATCGCCTACATGTCCGGCGAAGCAGGGAACAGCGACATCTATGTGATTGATCTGCCGGAGCAGCAGGTGCGGCGCGTCAGCTATCATCAGGCTTATGTCAGTTCGCCCGTGTGGTCGGGGGACAGCACGCGCATCGCTTTTCAGTCCGGCCCGACCCTGTTTGAAGCGCAAATCTATGTGGTAGGCGCAGATGGTACTGGCGAACGGCGTCTATCGTTTACGGGTGTCGCCAGCGCGTATCCGGTGTGGCTGCCATGAAACGTATTGTGCCTGTGGGACTCGTGCTGTGGGGGATGTGTCTGCTGCTGGCGATGGCTGCGCGGCTGGGCGGCGGCCTCGTGCCAGAAGGGGCACAGTTGGCGTTTGTGGCGCTGGAAGACGACTCGACGGCTACGATCTACATTCTGGATGTCAGGCGCGAGCTGGTGCTGCCGCTGGTGACGGGCGTAGACCGCACGCTGTCGTTTGCCCGCGACGGGCAGTTGGTGTACTCGCAGCGGGTCAGCAGCGACGCGTCGGCGGTTTTTCGCATGGATGGTCTGGTGACGCAGCAGCTTTCGCCGGAGGGCGCGCGCGATCATTATCCGGTGTGGTCGCCGGATGGGCAACAGGTCGCGTTCATCGCCATCGACGGCAGTCAGAATGTGCTGTACGTGATGAATGCCGACGGCAGCGAGCGGCGCCGATTAGCCAGCGAGGACTGCCCGAATATTCTCACGCTGCCGCAGTGGCTGCCGGACAGTCGGGGCATCATCTTTCGCTATGGCAGCCCGGAAATCCGTATGGCCTGTGTGGTGGACAGCCGCAGCGGAGACATCTGGGACTTCAGCCACGATACGGATGTGCATTCGATTCCCGTGTGGGCAGCGGACGGCAGACACATTGTGTTTGCCGTTGAAACGCTGAACTTCGCCCAACTGTATGTGGCAGCCCTGGACGAACACAGCATCAGCGGCGTCACGCGGGTCACCGACGACACGCTCAGTTTCAATACAATGCCGTCGTGGTCAGCGGATGGCACGCAGATCATCTTTATTTCCAACCGCAGCGGCAACCGTGATGTGTATCTGATGAACGCGGATGGCAGCCAACTGCGCAATCTGTCGCAAAGCAGCGCCAACGAGTTTTATCCGATGTGGTCGCCGGATGGGAAAGAGATGGCTTTTATGGCGAATGCAGAAGGGCGCTGGAGCATTACGCTGATGCGTGCCGACGGCACAGACGCACGTCACCTCATTGGCGAGATGAACGTGCGTCTGGTGTCGATGATGTGGCTGCCTTAGCCCTGATCGCGGCGCGGCAGAATGACGGAGCACTGTCCGGCGTCGGTCTGGCAGGTGGTCAGGGTTTCGCCTTCGAGCACGACATCAAATGATCCCTGCGTCCAGAACATATGATCCTGCGCCAGGAAGACGATGCTGCGCACGTAACTGCACTGCGGCGGCGGGGAGAATTCGCCCGCGTCACGCTGCCAGATTTGCAGGCAGTTGTTGGCCGGCAGCGCAGACAGATTCAGGTCGGACTGCACCGATTCCCAATCGGAGGCGGCAAAGCTGAGTGTGCCGTTGGTAAAGGTGAGGTCGCTGATGTTGACGGGGCCGCTGGCGGGAATGAGCGTGAACAGGCGGTTGGTATACATCAGCACGACGCTGACGGGGGTGGGCGTCGGGGTGGCGCTGGCGACGGGCAGCGGAGTCGCGGTGGGCGAGATGGTGGTGGGCTGTACCGCCGCTGGGGTGCCTATGGGCGTGTTGGTGGCGAAGACTAAACCGCCGCTGCTGGGTGCGCGCGTGGGGCTTTCTTCGGTAGCTTCAACTTCCACGTCGTAGACTGACCAGCGGGGGTGGAGTTGGACTTCGGCTTCGGTGGTGCGATCATTGGCATCGCGAAACTCGACGTAGAAGGTATCGTCCAGGTCGGCAGGCAGCGGCACGATCAAGGCCCAGGGCGTCCAATCGCCGATGGACTGGCGTTCTGCATCGAGCAGGCGGTATTCGGTAGGGGCGGCAATCCAGTCGCCTGTCCACTCGTTGGTTTCGGTGCTCAGGTAGAGCTGCTGAGCTTCGGGGTCGGCCAGCGCGGTGAGCACATCGGGACGACCTGCCAGCTCTACAATGAACATGGTGTCGCCGTTGAGGTTATCCATACTGCGCGCGGCGATGCCCATTTCGCGGTAGTTGGGGTTGATGACGCTGCGGTTATGGATGTCGGATTCATGCCAGAAACGAATGGCCGAACGAATGCTGCCAATGGCGGCAATTTCGGTCAGGGAGATGAACTGCGGGTTGCCGTAGGTCGGCCAGTTGATGGGGTCTAGCTGCGAACGTTCGCGGGCGTAACGTCCTGCGGCGTCACGGTGGATTTCGCCTTCTTCCGGGATGTCGCTGAGGCTGAGCAGATAATCGGCTTGCAGCGCCGCCATCGACTCTAAGGTGGGGTTGTAGACTAAAGGGCTTAAGCCAAGCTCCAGCCGCCACAGGTTCAGTTCGGCGGCAAGTTCGGGAATGAGCGAGTTGGCATCCTGAGAGTGGGCTGTAGAGAACGTAACTAACAGCAGTACCAATGTTAAAACAAACACGGTCTTCTTCATGTGAGCAGTATCCCTTTTACCAGTAAAACCAACGAATAAAAATGGCGTGTGAATATGTGAGGCCGCAGAGGATGCACGCCAGTAATACCGAACAAACAGCATGGGTACAATGTGAATATTTCCGATTGTAACGCATTAAACGGAAGCAGACATAGTCTTTAGTATTGGTTTCGTTGTCTTCGGCGCTAAAATAGCGAAAATTTACTTTCTGAGGAGACTCGTTGATGTCGCATCCCCTTTCCGGTATCCGCGTTTTAGACCTGACACGGCTGCTATAGAGCGCTGAAATGAATAATCCAGCCAGGCTTTGAGAAGACTCTATGACTCGGATTGTTGCACGTAATATTTTGTGGGTGATGGCATTCTGTTTGGGGCTGATTATTGGTTCGCAGGTCGTTGGGTTATTACAGCACTGTCCCTTACTAATGGCACAATCGTATTTCAGGGATTATTGTTGATTGACCTCGATTTTGGTTTTGTTTCCTTTCTATCCCCCCATATTTCTTTAAAGTTCAACCTTCCCCTATTGGAGAGCCGATTTTGCCTATTTGGACAGCAATACCGCTGACATCGTTATCTCGGATATTAGCTGGTACTAATCGGAGACCGATTATGCCCGATAGGTATGGTGATTGCGAACCAAGATGGTCACCCACGGCAGGCACCTTTTTTCAGCTTTACGGAACAGGGTGATGAATCCACATCGTTGATATAGAGACAGGTCAAATACAATTATTAGCGCAACCAGAGGCCAATAATCATATGGCGCGGTGGTCACCGGATGGTCGTCAAATCACATTTCTAAGTGGTTCAACTCTAAACAATTTGAATCGCTGTATGTTATGACGCCGATGGTCATTTTGCACCCGCTGACATTGAGCAATACTATCCAAACATATAGCTGGTCATCCACAGGCAATCATATTGCTTTTGTTGACGCCCCTGAACAAAGCAACTTAAGATTGTTGCACATCGTTAATTTGGCAACAAATACGTCACGATCTATCTCGTTGACAATTTGGAGATCAATTCTGCTCGCGTGGTCGCCTGATGACGATGGCTGATTTTCATGTCAAGTTACTCATCACGCGTAAGCCAAATCTTCGTATCCATGTGGATAGCAACAATTTTCCGCTTCTGATAACCCATACAGCGAATGACATCGGTTGTCTAATGGTCTCCTGATGGTTCGCATATTTTTTCACCTGCGATAACGGAGATATTTGTGTAATCAACCTGATGGAGAAGCAGCCGTTGATTGCATTTGCAGCTGTAACTGCACGCCGCTGTAGTTGCTTGACGGCAGACAAATTGTTTTCATTTGTGATTTTTATGATTAGCTGGTCGCAGAGAAGTTGTGTTTACGATGTTGATAATGGGGTAACAGAGATTTTACGTATGAAGCTAATACTTCAACAGTTGTCAACTTATTCACCTGGGTACCCTAATTATCTTCGCTATGATTAGAATACACTAACAAGGAGAATTTTCGGATGTCGCATCCCCTTTCCGGTATCCGCGTTTTAGACCTGACACGGCTGCTGCCCGGCGCGCTGTGTACCCTGATGCTGGCTGACCTCGGCGCGGAGGTGATTAAGGTTGAGAGCCACGAGGCGATTACGCGCGGCTGCTGACCCCCAGTTTCTTCACGCTGAGCAACCGCAATAAACGCAGCATGATTATCAACCTCAAGCGCGGCGCTGATGTGCTGAAGAAGCTGGTCGAACAGGCGGACGTGCTGGTCGAAAGCTATCGTCCCGGCGTGCTGGAGCGTTTGGGCTGTGGTTGATGAGACGCTGAAAGGCGTTAATGTCTGGTCTACTGCGCCATGTCGGGCTACGGTCAGGATGGGCCGTATGCGCAGCGCGAAGGCCATGACCTGAATTATGTCTCGCTGGCTGGCATCACTGGAGCGATGCAAACGCCGCAGCCTTCCGGCGGGCAAATGGCGGATATTGGCGGTTCGTATAGCGCTGTCGCGGGGATCTCGGCGGCGTTATTCAAGCGGGAACGCGAAGGCAGCGGCAGTTTCGTGGAGGCGTCGCTGTTTGAGGGCGCTTCTGCTGTTTGCGTCGTATGTCTGGTCGGACGCGCTGGCGCTGGGCAGCGGCGCGGGCGAAAGCGCGCTGACCGGCGGGCTGGCGTGTTACAACGTTTACCAGGCACGCGATGGCCGCTACGTTTCGCTGGGGGCGCTGGAGCCGAAGTTCTGGTCGAACTTCTGCGCGACGGTGGATCGTCCCGATTTGATACCTGACTACGTCCTGCCCGAACGCCAGCGTTATCTCAAAGCGGAGGTGGCGGAAATCTTCGCGCGGCGCACGGCGCAGGAGTGGCAGGAACTGCTGTACGACGCGGAATGCTGCTTCGCGCTGGTTGCGGCCCCTGATGCGCTGGCAAATGATGCGCAGGTCAAAGCGCGGGATATGGCGGGCGTGGATGAAAACGGGGCGTGGATGCGTACGCCGCTGCGCGTGGGCGACGAACGGGTGGAACGCGGGACGGTGCCGGGGTATGGGGCGGATACGCGCGCGGTGCTGCTGGAGGCTGGTTACAGCGATGCTGAGATTGATGCGCTGGTTCACGAAGGAAAGGTGCGCTGAACTCAGGTCGTGTTAAGGTTTGTGACATCCATCACTAGTTGGCGGGATGCTTCCGGTGTACGCTGAAGGTTAGCGCTTTCAGTCGGTTAAACGGAGGTAGATTGTGGACGATTTCGTCATGGTCATCATCGTCTTACTGGCATTCCTCGTCGTACCCGGCATGTGCTGGGTCTATCTGCGGCGGCGTGGGCAAAAAACCTGGGCAATGCTCACGCTGATCTCTACGTTATGTGCCATAGGCTGGCTGGTTGGTCCCATCGGCGTGCTCATCGCGCGCGGTAAACCCATCGTTGAAAAGACGGCCTGCCCTAACTGTGGTGAACACAAGGTTGCGCTGCGTGAAGCGGTGATTGAGCAAAGCACAGGTAAAGAGCTTAAGCATCCTTCGGGATACGGCGGCATTATCGGTGCCTTTATGATTTTTAGCGCGCTGATGGTGGCGACCTCGCCGGATACGATGGCCTTTACGTATGTCTCGCCTGTAGTGGGTTATATCCTTGGATTTGTGGTTGGCCCCTTATTTGTCATTCAAGCCATCTGGGAAGAATATAAATATCGCCATATTCCTAAAGTCCACGTTTTTAACTACAAGTGCCGCGCCTGCCAGCATACGTGGGAGGAGCATGAAGTCAGCAAGACGGTGACGCCGCCGAAGACTGTCGGCTAAGACAGCAGAAGAAGAGAACCTAAATAAAAACAGCGCACTCTGGTTGCAGATGTGCGCTGTTTTCAGTTGAAGGCTGGCTTGGCTTTAAGCCGCATAAATATTCCTTTTGGGGTCTTGTAAGGCAACGGGATGGAGCATCCCAGCGATGACCGCCTGCGAGCAAGCGATTCCCGGTGATCGGCGCAGGTCATGGGCGTTGGCTTCGGTAAAAGCGCAGCGCGTCACGAGTTGATAGGCCTCGAAAAACAAATCCTGGGTGACCCCGGTGTCCATCGCTTCCTGCTGCTGCCACCAGCGAATGTGTTTGTACACAGGCTGTTCAATGACATCGGCGTCCAGCAATCCGGCAATCGCGCGCTGCTGGTCAAGGATTTGGCGGTGAAGCGTCCAGGCTTCGGCAGGGCTGCCGGGTTTCAGGCGATAGGTTTTACCGTAGCGTGCCTGAAAAACGGCGACAAGTTCAGTGAGTTGAGTCGTCTCTTCGACAATGCGACGCGCAATCGCAGTGTTCATCCTTGTTTTTGCACCTTCTTTGTTTAACTAAGTGTTAGATGATTTAACATTAATTTAACAATAAACTGCTGATTATTGCAATAGGCAAAAGGTAAGCGTAGGGAAATCTTAAACGGGAGTGGGGCACGTGCGGCACTTGACACCTCTGAACAGTAGTGCTAGGATGTTTGCTAAATCTCATCCAGAGTGGGGAAGAGAACGGCTCGAAGAACCCACAGCAACCCCCGAAGCGTCGGGAAGGTGCTAAATCCGGCAGGAACAGACTGCAACGATGAGGGAACGATACAAAGATGATGTCTCGCGCCCTTTCATACTGCTGGAAGGGCGTTTTTTGTTTAAAGTTAAAAGTTATCATGGGTATTTTATGAAGCGAAAAGGCAGGTGGGCGAACGTTCGCGCAGACCTCACCCCTAGGAAGTCTTTAGTCTTTAGTCATTAGCTGTTAGTCCAAGACAAAGACAAAAGGCAGGTGGGCAAACGTTCGCGCAGACCTCACCCCTCTCCCGTGCATGAATTTGAGCGTAAGGGGAGGTTCACGGCGGGAGAGGGGCGAAATACAGGTTCGGGTGGACGAGTGGTTGCCGTGAGAAGGCGTTGCGAAGGCGGCGATTTTGCGGTGAAGCGTTAAAACCCTACCCTTGTAAACTCGATTTCGAGGGAAGGGGAGACATATAGTGTCGCGTTTCACACCACTACCGAATTTGAAGGTTATGCGGCGTCCGTGAGCTTACGAACCCAGAGAGCCTTTAACAAAAGATGAAGACGATAACTTCGTAACTAGCGCAATTCAAAGAGCGTACAAGATGGATTATCCGATACTTGAATATGACCCGACGCCAACGGCACTGATTGAACCGTCGCAGGTGCTGAAGCCGCTGGACACGATGCCTGAACGCTGCGTGATGTGCTTTTTCCAGAAGGTGATTGCGCAGGTGTGCGAAGGCGCGGAGAAAGTCACCGACCTGGGCAGCGAAATCGGCAAGAACCCGGTGTACGCGCTGCACGTTAACGGTGAGCGTATCGCGGTGGTGCATCCGGGGGTGGGTGCGCCGCTGTCGGCAGGTTTCATGGACGAGTTGATCGCGCTGGGCGTGCGCAAGTTTGTGGCGTGTGGGGGCGCTGGCGTGCTGAACCGTGAAATCGCGGTGGGGCATGTGGTGGTGCCGGACAGCGCAGTGCGTGACGAGGGCACGTCGTATCATTATCTGCCGCCCGCGCGGGAAGTCAGCGGCAGTCCCGAAGGGGTTAAAGCGATTGTCGAGACGCTGGAAGAACACGGCGTGCCGTACATCGTGGGCAAGACGTGGACGACGGATGGGCTTTACCGCGAGACGCCGGCCCGCATCGCGCGACGTAAGGCGGAGGGCTGTATCACCGTCGAAATGGAAGCGGCAGCGTTCTTCGCGGTGGCCCAGTTTCGCGGCGTAAGTTTTGGGCAGCTTTTGTACGGCGGCGATGACATCAGCGGGGAGGCGTGGGATCACCGCGACTGGCACCGCCGCGCCGATGTTCGTGAACGGTTATTCTGGCTGGCGGCAGAGGCCGTCATTCGCCTGTAAAACACATTTATCCTTGGCATCCACCTATATCGAGTAAGCAGCATATGACCACGCAAGATCAGCGCAGACGAACCACAACTTCCGAAAACGAAGCTGTCCAACACTTCTCCGAAGCCGAGCGCAGCGCCATGCGCGCCTACATCCAACGCTGCGAAGTGCGGCTGGGGACGCTGCACCGCATCGCGACGGCGCTGATCAGCGGCGCAGGGCTGATGGTGCTGATTCCGGTGTTCTTTAAGGATGCGGTGAGCGGCTTAATCCAAACGATGCTGCGGAACTTCCTGCCGATTCTGGGCAGCGAAGGGCTGCTGATCGGGCTGGGGCTGTATATCTCGCTGGGGCTGGTGTTTTACCTGCTGCTGTTTATCCCGCTGCGCGCGCTGTATCTGCTGTTTAAGGACATTATCGACTTCTACTTTGGCATTCATACGCCGGGTTTTCCTGAGTCGGTGCAGAATCCCTCGTTCGCGTTTACGGCAGTGGCTTTTTCGCCGGACGAGTCGCCCAACGTCAAGCGGGAGATGCTGCGCTACCAGTATCAGCAGTCGAGCATTGATTTTCTGCTGCCCTTCAGCAGCGGGAAACGCACGGAGTACTTCACCAGTTTTGAGCAGGACCCGGAGCTGGACGCTATCGAAGCGATCCGTGACCCGCATGTGCTGCGGCGCGAGGGGCTGGTAGGTCCTGACGTGAGCGACGACGACATCCGGCACTTTAACGCGGCGTTCGCGATTATGCGCGCGGTGGATCGTTCGCTGGTGGAAGAGGTGGCCAAAACGGAGATGTCGCTGGTACGGCATGTGATGTATCTGCGGCGTGTGGTGCTGCGCTATGTGAAGGCGACGCTGGTGTTTGTGTGGACGCTGCTGGTGCTGCTGGCTATCGACTCGTTTATCAAGGCGGAAATTGCGCCGCCGTTCATTCTGCTGTCGGCAGGATGTCTGGTGTGGTCGCTGCCGGTGACGTGGATAATGCATATGCCGATTGAGTGGATTTATCGCCCGATTACGCGGGTGAAGGATCGGACGGTGAAGCGCAAGCGCCTGCCGACGCTGCTGAAGATTATCGCTGATCTGGTGATAGGGCCGAAGATTGAAGAGGATACGGACAAGCAGCTTGTGATAATGGAAGAGAGCGTGAAAACGCTGCGGCACGCGGCGGTGGTGCTGTCGGTGATTGCGCTGCTGCTGGCGCTGTATACGTGGCGGTAGGGGACGTGATGAGTGATGAGTGAGCCGTTATGCTGGATGATTATAGGTGTGATTCATGCGCCCGCAGCTAAAGGTGCGGGCTAGACGGGAAGCGGGAAGCCCACTAAAGGGGCTAAAGAAATTAACTCGGTATGGGAAGGTCAACCCCTAACCCCCCAACCCCCGATTTCGAGGGAAGGGGAGAAATACAGAGTCTCGATGGGGGTTGTTACCGATGGATGCGGCATTAGCTGCTGATGGGTTTTGAACCTGCGGCGGCTGGAAACTGATTGAGAGGCGAAGATGCCTAAGGCTCCCACTGGAAAATACCCGCGCGTGCAGTTCGTGTTTGAGTGTAAAACGTGCGGCGAAAAGATCACGCTTTCCATTTATTACGGTGAAACTAGTATTTGGAACAACAAGGACGCCCAAAAACTCGCTCGCTGGAGCGCACATGAAGGCCATCAGACCGTCCTGAGCTATGAATTCTTCGACGGAAGAAAGAGGTAACGCAGCTATGACCGAAAATACAAAAACGCTCACCTACAGCAACCGCCGTTATCTGGACGCGATTGCTGACCATATTGTGATTTTTGACGGCGCGATGGGTACGAGCATTCAGCGCTACAACCTGAAAGCCGAGGACTTTGGCGGCGAACAGTACAACGGCATGAACGATTACCTGGTTATCACGCGCCCGGATGTGATCGAGGCGATTCATGCGTCGTTCCTGGCGGTGGGCAGCGAAGCGGTGGAAACCGATACCTTCCGCAGCAACCGCCTGACGCTGAAGGAATACGGCTTGCAGGAACGCGCGCTGGAAATCAACCGCGCGGCGGCACAACTGGCGCGGCGTGTGGCGGATCGCTT